>NZ_JBFATZ010000021.1:0-114949 GCF_040678635.1 Thermopolyspora sp. NPDC052614 | reverse complement strand
CTGGCGGGCGCCGGTGGCCCAGCCCTTCTACCGGGCCACCCCGGCGGCCCCCATGGGCGGGCGACGCCCCGATCGTGCCCGGCTCCACCGGGCACACCCCCGGCGCGCCCGCCGCCTCCCGCCCGCCGACCTCCAGGGCGTGCAGGAGCTTCCCCGGTACGCCGTCGCCCGCCGCGAGCCGGGCGCGCACGGCGCCGAGCAGCCCGTCGTCCATGCCGCGGGGCGGCGGCAGCCGCGCGCCGCGCCAGGCGTCCAGGCCGGGCGGCGGCGCGTCGGCGAGGGCGGCCAGGTGCCCGTTGATCTCCTCTACCAGGGCGGGCACGATCAGCTCGATGGCCGGGGTGTCGGGCAGCGGCGGGGCCGGGCCGTCGCGCAGCCAGGCGAACAGCCTGGCCAGTCCCCGCCCTGCCGCCTGCGACAGGCCGTCGATGTCCACGGCCTCACCGTGTGGGGGGCTTCGCAGCGCCGGGAGTTGCGAGAGCGCCGAGAGCGCCGAGAGCACCGCCTCGGTCGCGCTCAGGGTGGGGACCAGGGCGTATCCGCCGGGTCCGCCCCACCCTCCGTCCGGCCGCTGGGTGCTCGTGAGGAACCGCAGACGGTCGGCGTGGCCGCGCAGCCACGGGGCCAGGGCGACCAGCCGGCCGGTCTCGTAGATCGACGGCGACGTGCGGCCCCACGGCACGTTGACGAGATCGTCCACGAGCGCCTGGGCCTTCACCGCGGCGTCGAGGGCGGCGGGAGGGGACGAGAGGCCCGCGGACGTGGACGCGACGCCGGCGTTATCCGTCACTTTTGCCCCAATAGTCGGTCATGCCGTAGAAGCCGGTGCTGTAGCCGAGCTGCCGTTCCAGGTAGGCGACCTCCTGCGGGCAGGCGGCCCGCAGCGGCTCGAACGCCTTCGCGCAGTCGGCGACGAGGGCGGCGACGCGTGCGCCCACCTCGGCGCGGTCCACGCCGAGCAGCAGCGCGTTGAGGTCGCCCCAGCGCAGGTCGCGTTCGTACGAGGCCAAATCGTTGAGGAGCCGCAGCACCCGCTGCACCTCGCGGCTGGCGGCCACCAGGTCGGGCAGCCGGTCGAGGGCCCGCGGGCCGCAGGTGAACAGCCAGTGGGAGACGTTCACCCAGGTGGAGGCGATGTTGTCGGAGTTGTCGAGGTATTCCGCGAAGGTCGGGCCGGTGTCGCGCGCGGTCTTCCACCGCCACTCGCGGGCCGCGGCCGTCAGGTACCGCTCCAGTTCGTCCCGCCAGACGTGCCCGAGGGTCGCGAAGGGGGCGGACGTCGCCAGTTCGTCGCGGATCTCGGCGAGGAACGCGGCGAGCGGGCCGGACCCGGATCCGCCGTCGGCCACCGCCAGGCAGGCCCGCACGATCTCGCCGATCTCGTCGGCCGATGTGGCGGCGTGATCCACGCGCCAGTCGGCGGCGAAGACCCACAGGGTGGTCCGGGTCGCGATCGCCAACTCGTCCGGCGTACAACCGGGCGAGCCGAAGGCGTTGACCAGCGCGATCGCGCTGAACAGGCGCGCGTCGAACGGGTCGGGCGGAAACAGGTCCGGGTGGCGCCGCGCGCAGGACCACAGATCGAGCTGGCAGTCCATCGCCACCGCGCAGATCCTGCCGTGCTCGGCGGCCACGGCGATCGCGTCCGCCGTGCCGTTCTCCATGCCCACGGAATCCGCCCTATGTTCCGGTCGGCCGAAGCACGAGTTCGACCCGCCGACGTGGTTTCACGGTGAGCCTCACCTTGGGTTCCACCGGCTGCGGGGTGCGCAGCACGGGGCGGAAGCGGCGGAGCAGGGCGGCCACGATGAGGCGGCATTCGACGCTGAACAGGTGGCTGCCCAGGCACTGGTGGCGGCCGAGGCCGAAGGCCAGGTAGGCGAACCGGTGCCGCCGTGCGGCCCGTTCGGGCGAGAACCGGTCCGGGTCGAACTCGTGCGGCCGCTCCCAGATCTCCTCCAGGTGGTGGGTGAGGTAGGGGCTGACGAGCACGGTGGAGCCCGCGGGGACGCGTACGCCGTCGAGCACGTCGTCGGCCGCCAGCCTGCGGGGGACGATCCAGCCGACCGAGTAGAAGCGCAGGACCTCGTCGAGCACCGCCTTGGTGTAGGCCAGGCGCGGCACGTGCTCACGGCCGGGCGGTCGCGTGCCGACGACCTCGTCGATCTCCGCGTACAGCCTGGCGGCGACCTCCGGATGGCGGTCGAGCGCCACCCAGAGCCAGGTCAGCGCGATCGCCGTCGACTCCGAGGCCCCCACGAACATGCCCACCAGGTCGTCGCGCACCCGCCGGTCGCCGAGCGGCTCGCCGTTCGCGTCGCGCGCCCGGATCAGCAGCGAGACCACGTCGTCGCGATCCGCCGGCGCCCGCCGCGCCTCGCGTACGACCGGCATCATGACCTCGTCCACGGTGCGGACGGCGCGATGGAACGCTCGGTCGCCCGGCAGGGGAACGGAATAGGGCACGAACGGCGCCAGCATTCGCGGGCCGAAGGAGACCGTCGCGATTTTCAACGCCTCGCCCAACCGGTCGGCCTCCGAAACGCCGATCCGGTTGCCGAAGAACGTGCGGATGATCGCGAGCTGCACGATTCTCGTCATTTCCAATTCGGCGTCGACGGGCTCGTCGCGGCCGATGCGTTTGTCGAGCCGATCGACGGCCTCCTCGATCGTCGCGGACATCACGTCCAGCAGGGCGCTGACGGCCCGGCCGGAGAACGCCGTCTGGAGCACCCGGCGGCTGAACTCCCAGGACGATCCCTCGCCGGCGATGCCGTGACCGGCGAGGCGCTGCAGCGGGCGCCACATCATGCCTTCACGCAGGTAATTGGCCGCGTTGTCGAGGAGGATGCGCTGCACCTGGTCGGGGTGCGGGGCGACGTAGGGATGGAAAACCCCGAGGTCGAGCCGTACGACCCGGCCGCCGGCCGCTTTTCCGATCATTCTCAGCGCGCTCATGGGGTTTCGCGCGAGCCGCGGGAGGATTGTGTACGCGGGGAGGGTGCGGACTTTTCTGATCGCTTCGGCGGGAGGATTCGTCGTCACTTGCTACCCCCACTTCGGCACCGCGATTCGCGGTGCCCGGCAGTGGTGCGGTGGATGGAGCGCGGTTGACCGAATTATTACGTCGATGGCTGAAATAAACAAGATTTCACATTAGCCGAAAATGTACTAATTGGTAGATTCATCCCGGCCGTAACCGCCACTTCGGGTTCGCGTGCCGGGCCGCCGCCGACCACCGGACAGAGCGCGCCAATGACGGACTGTTACCGTGGACAGGGGGATGACATGCGGAAACTCAAGATCACGTTGCTCGTGTGCGGAGCGGTCGCGCTGTTCGCGGGGGGAATCGCAGGCCCCTCGGCCGCCGACGGCGGCCCCCCGCGAAAGCCCAAGGAGCAGGTGAGCCGAAAACAGTACGAGGCGTTGATCGCCCAGTGCCGGTACGCCGGGCGCGGGTGGTCGCGGCGGCACTGCGAGTCCGAGGTCGAGGAGAGCTACCGCATCGGGCGGGCCGATCCGGGGCTCGACTGCCGCAGCTACGTCGGGGTGACCGTGTGCGGCACGCTGCGACTCACCCGCGACGAGCGCGCCTGCGTCGCCGACTCGGTCGACAAGGGTCTCGGCCGCCGCAGGGCCGAAGTCGAGTGCTACGTCTACTACTGAACCCTTTGCGACCTCATCCCTGCCGCCGACAGCGGCAGGCATCGGGACGCCACCCCCGGGACTCCGCCGAGGGTTGTATCCGAAGCCTCCGGGCAGGGTGCGAAGGTTCGCTGATCGGACCGCCGACGGCTCGGATCCTCCGGCGTGATCGCCGAGCCGTCGGCGCGGCTCGGCGAGGGGACTCCAGGCAGGGCACGGGTGAGTCCGGGCGCCGCGGCGGTCACGCGCCCCGCCGGCCCGCCGGGCGAGAGGTCGGCCGGGTGAAAGGGAGAAGGGGGAAAGGTCAGGTCGCCGTCACCATCATGGCGATGGCCAAGAGGACCACGACCGGGATCACCCACACCACGACCTCAAGGGCGAAATGCTTGTACATCGAACGACTCTCCCTCACTGCACCTGGCTCGACGCGTACTGGCCTGACGCGCAGCATATGTCTTTTGACCACATGATGTGACGCCGGGGGAAGCCGGTTTCGCTCATGGCGGTACGCCTGTGCGCCGAATCACGGCCGCGAGGCGGAAAGACCGGCCAGGATGGACGCATGACCGAATCCCCGCTTCCCGGCGCCATCCGGCTGCCCGACGGGTCGTGGGTGCGGGGCCGTGGCCTGCGTCGGGGCGCGCCGGAGGGCCGGGAGCCGGACTACGGCCTCTATCTGGGCGGCGGTCGCCTACGGCGGCGGCAGGATCCGGAGCTGTCATGGCCGCACGACTGGATCGAATGGCCCGATTTCCTGCTGCCCCGGGACCGGGATGAGGCCATCGAGCGGGTGCGCGCGCTGCACGGGCACGCCCGCGCCGGGCGGCGGGTGGAGGTCGCCTGCGGCGGAGGTATCGGGCGTACGGGGACGGTCATCGCCTGCCTGGCCGTACTGGCGGGGTGGGATCCCCGGGGGGCCGTCGCCTGGACGCGGGCGAATTACCATCCCAAGGCGGTCGAGACGCCCTGGCAGCGTAGGTGGGTTTCACGTTTCCCGGCCGCCTGAGAGTCCCACCAGCCACTACGAGCTACCGCCGCGCCCCCGTGAAAAAGGGCCGTCGGGGTCACGACCTCTCCACCGCCGCGAGCACGGCGGGCCGCCCGGCCGGCTTGGGCCGGGAGGCGAGCGCGGCGGGCACGATGAGCAGGGCGATCGCTCCGACCAGGCCCATCGCCACGGCGAGGCCGCCGAGCGCGGCCACCGCGCCGATCATCGGGGGGCCGCCGAGCAGGCCGGCGTAGGCGACGGTGGTGACGAAGCCGAGTTCGCGGTCGCCTCCGGTGCCGCCGGGCTCCCGGCCCGCCGCGCCGGCGAGGTCCATCGCCAGCGGGAAGCAGAACGCCAGCCCGGCACCGGCAAGCCCGAATCCGATATATCCGGCGACGCCGGACGGCACCGCGGCGGCCAGGAGCACCCCGGCGGCGGCCAGGCCGCCACTCATCACGAGCAACCGGTACGGCCCGAACCGCCGCTGCGCCCACTCGCCGGTGAGCCGGGTCACGGCGATCGCCACCGCGAACACCGAATAGCCCGCCGCCGCGGCGGCCTCGCCGACCGCCCGCTCGTTGGTCAGGAACAACGCCGACCATTCCGCGCACGCCCCTTCGGCGACCGCCGCGCACAACGCCACGGCCGCCAGCAGCCACAGCCTGCCCCGGGACAGCACCTGCCGATATCCGGCCGGCGACCGTCTCGCCGATCCGGCGGGCTCCGCGCGTTCGGTGGCCTGCGCCGGTATCGCCCGCGCCGTCGTCGCGAGCGCCGCGAGCGCGGCGACGCCGACCACGGTGAACTGCGCCGCCGGGGCGAGCGCGAGCGCGGCCGCGCCCGCCGCCCCGGCCGAGCCCGCCAGGCCGCCGAAGCTGAAGCCCGCGTGGAACACCGGCATCAACGGCCGGTTCAGCTCCCGGATCACGGCGACGGCGGCGATGTTCATCGACACGTCCACCGCGCCCATCAGCCCGCCGAGCGCGGCCAGCGCCAGCCCGAGCGCCCACGCCGAGCCGGTCAGCCCGAGCAGCGGCAGCAGCAGGCAGGCCCCCGCCAGGCAGACGGCGAGCACCGGCCGCGCGCCCCAGCGGGCGCACGCGCGGGCCGCCGGACCCGCGGTGAGGATCATCGCCACGGCCGGCCCGAGCAACGCCAGCCCGACGCCCTCGACGTCCGCGCCGACCTGGTCGGCGAGCGCGGGCACCCGGGCGGCCCAGGATCCGTACAGCGTCCCGTTGACGACGAACGCCGTGGCGACCGCAACCCCCGATGACCTCAAAGCTCATCTCCCCCGTTGTGTAACTGTGAGATTTGACCGTAACATCAACTTCACCCGTAACAGGGTGTTAATGACGTTTGTTGGAGCGGGGGCCAATTCATGGCGTCTGTCTGGGGGATCTCCTTCGACGGCACACCCATCTCCGGGGTGATCGTCGAGTTCGTCAAGATCGCGCGGGTTTTCCACGCGCACGGGCTTCGCGTCCATCTGGACCTGGGCTACGACATCAAGGCCGACAAGAATGCCTTCTTCCGGCCCTATCAGAACGAGGCCGAGTTACTTCCCGAATGGGTTGAGCTGAGCAGAATAGATGACATTCAGCGCATCGACGGATACACACCGGAACTGGTTTCGGACATCCTCGCCGAGGTGATCGGCCGCGGCGACGACAGCCGGTTACGTCCGGTGATGGACCGGCTGACCGCCGCCCTCCGCGACCGGATCCTCGCCACCTGGGAGGCGCACGACGTCGCCTTCGTGATCGTCGAGAACGGCACGCTGCCCGAGAACGTCATCTACACCGCCGCGCTCTACCAGGCCATCGAGGAGTACGGCACCCGCCGCCGCCTAGGCCGTTTCGTGTTCTGGCGGGACCACGACCTGATGTGGCAGAGCGAGCCGAGCACCGGCAGGTACGGGCGGTTCCCGTACCCGCACACGCCGATGCCGGTCAACGGGCCGCACATCCACTACGTCACGCTGCACGAGGAGGCCCGGCGGCGGATCCTCGAATGGGCCCCGCACCTGCGCGAGCTCAGCGTGCTGCCCAACACGTTCACCCACCGGCCGGCCGAGGTGACCGCGCGCAACGCCGCCTTCCGCGCCGATCACGGCATTCCCCGGCACGTGCCGCTGATCGCCCGGTTCACCCGGATCGTACGGCCCAAGCGGATCGACCGCGACCTGCATCTGATCGCCGCGCTGCCGGACGCCCACCTGTTCGTGGCCGGGGATCCGGCCGAGGATCCCGCGGAGTTCGCCCGGCTCACCGCGCTCGCCGCCGAGCTCGGCGTCGCCGATCGCGTGGTGTTCGGGGGGCGGCTGCGGCCGTACGACGCGGACCCGGACGGCCCCGGCTACCGCGTGCGCGACCTGCTCGCCCACGCGACCGTGGCCTCCTTCCTCACCTCCTACGACTACGAGAGCTACGGCAACCCGATCGGCGAGGCCATCGCCGCCCGCGTGCCGTACCTGACCAGCCGATACGAGCTCTACGACACCATCTACGGCGACAAGGGCTTCCGCGCGCCGGTGCTGGACATCCGCGAGGCGGACCTGCCCACGCCGGACTTCGTGGGCGAGGTCGCCGAACTGCTCACGAACGAGACGAAACGGGCGAAAATGGCGGAGCACAACTACGCGCTGGGGCTGCGGCACTTCCGGGAGGGGCAGGCCGAGCGCCTGCTTGAGCGGGTCTTCCTCGCGCCGATGGGCGAGCGCGTCCGGGCGAGCGTGGTGCTGCCCGTGTACAACGAGGCGGCGAACCTGCCCGCCGTGCTCGACTCGCTCTACCACCAGCGCGGCATGGACCACGCCGAGTACGAGATCGTGCTGGTGGACAACAACTCCACCGACGACACCGTGGCCATCGCCCGCCGGTTCGCCGCCGAGCATCCCGAGCTGGCCGTGCACGTGGTGCACGAGCCCGAGCAGGGCGTGTCCTGCGCCCGCAAGGCCGGGATGGACTTCGCCGGCGCGCGCAGCAAGGAGCACGCGGCGGGGGGCGGGCAGCGGTTCCTGCTGGTGTCGGCGGACGCCGACTGCCGGGTGGATCCGGACTGGCTGTTCGAGCTGTGCGACGCGATGGAGTCCGGCAAAGCGGCCATCGGGGTGTGCGACTACTACTACAACCCCGAGCATTTCGCCGGGCGGCCCCGGCTGTGGGACGCGATCTCGCGGACGCTGCGCTGCCGGGCGGTGACGTTCGCGCTGTTCGGCGGGTTTCCGGACGGCAAGGGCTTCGCGGTCGACCGGGACGTTTACGACAGGGTCGGCGGAATCGAGATCTTCTACCAGCTCAAGGACGGCGCGTTCGTCAACCACCTGTCCGACGATTGGGACTTCGGGATCCGGGTACGCGGGTCCGGGGAGGAGATCCGGTACGTGCCGAGGTCGCGGGTGGAGATCAACCCGCGGCGGGTGGACCACGCCATCGACGAGGTGATCGCCGGGCGGGCGTACGGGTCGGACGGGATCATCGTGATGCGGGACATCCGGGTGGACGATCCCCGGCCGGCGCGCGAGGGCGATCTCTCCGAGGCGGAGGCCGTACAGGCGTGGGAGTTCTCCATCAAGGACTTCACGCCGAAGAACACGATCCTGCCGGTGCTGCTCACCCCGTCGCTGCTGCAGGACGACGCGGTGATCGAGTTCTTCGGCGCGGACCTCGCCGAGCGGCTCGGCCGACGCATCGCGGAGATCAAGGACGAGATGCGCATGATCGACTTCACGCCGATCCACTCGTACAAGACCCCCTCCTACCGGCTGTACTTCGAGTTCGCCGACGAGATCTTCGCCCGGCTGCGCGCCACCGTCGGGGAGGACATCGGGTACCCGCCGCCGCTGCCGGACTGCCTGCGGGACGTGCCGCCGGACCGGTTCGCCGAGTTCGTCCGGTACTACTGCGAGGACCGCGAGTCCGGCGAGGCGCACAACTACTTCGGCAACGGGGGCGTCTTCTAGATGGCGATGGGCTATCGGGAGGCGCTGGCGTCGCTGCGCGAGATCGACGCCTCCGCGCCGCCGCCCGCGGTCGCCGACGCGCTCGCCGCGCCGGAGAACCGGCACCTGCTGGAGTACGTCGTGGAGGATCCGTTCGGCGCGCACGTCTTCCCGGGCAACGAGAGCGGCTATCCGACCGAGTCGTTCCTCGACGACCTTGAGGCCCAGCTCGCCGACACCGGGCCGATCCACCTTTGGTCGTACATTCCCACGTGTGCCTACCGGTGCCGGTTCTGCCAGTACCCGGTCGTGCTGCTCAAGGGCGCCCCCGAGGTGACCGAGGCGAAGGCGAACCAGTGGGTGGACTGGAACATCCGGGAGGCGCGGCTCTGGCTGGCCCGGGTGCCCTCGCTGGCCACGGCCCCCGTCGGCGAGTTCAACGTGTTCGGCGGCACGCCGTCGCTGCTGCCGAGGGACGCCATCCGGCGGCTGCTCGACTTCTACCGGGAGAACTTCGGCTTCGGGCCGGACACCACGATCCGGTTCGAGGGCGACCCCACCACGTTCGCACCGGACAAGCTGGAGCTGCTCGCCGAGCTGGGCTGCACGAAGCTGTCCAGCGGGGTGCAGTCGTTCGACGACGAGGTGCTGCGGCAGTGCGGGCGGGAGCACACCGGGGAGCTGTGCGTGGAGTTCATCCGCAACGCGCACGCGTTCGGCTTCGACTGGGTGAGCATCGACCTCATGTACGGCCTGCTCGACCAGACCGTGGACAGCGTACGGCGCGACCTGGAGATCGTGCTGACCGAGCGGCCGACGGCGGTGGTGTGCACGAAGCTGCATCTGAAGTCCTATTCGGACACCCGGACGGGGGTCGCGGGCGTGCAGCCCGCCGCCTGGCAACTGCCCGACTACCGCGACCGCCTGGTGCGGGCCGGGCACCGGTGGCCGCCGCTCGGCGAGCAGTACCAGATGCGCGAGATCCTCACCGAGGGGCTGCGGGCGGGCGGCTACACCGAGCATCCGACGATGTACTTCGCCCGCGACGGCCTCGGCCCGGAGAAGTGGAAGTCGATCATGGTGGACCAGGATCGGCAGGAGGCCGAGGTGGCGATCGGGCTCGGCGGCAGCTCCAGTTGCCGGGCCTCGGAGGCGATCACCGACGTGAACTGGAAGCGCTATGTGGAGAAGGTCGAGGCGGGGCGGGTCCCGCTCGGCTCGGCGACGGGCTTCTCCGGACCGGCGCGGGAGGCGCGGGCGATCAAGATGGCGTTGTCCACGCTGCGGCCGCTCGACGAGGGGGTGCATCGGCGGCGGTTCCCCGGCGGCTCGCTGTTCGCCGAGCCGTGGCGGGGGCGGTTCGAGTCGCTGGCCGTACGGGGGCTGGTGCGGATGGACGAACCGGGCGGACGCGTCGAACTGACGCCGATCGGCGAGGTGCTGGTCGAGGCCATCATCAACACCGAACTCGACGCCGCAGACCCGCGCGCCGCCGCGATGCCCTGAGATGCCCTGAGATGCTTTGAGCCTTGCGCCCGCAGGCCATCGGCTCTGGGCGGGGCGAGGTTCTATCCTTCGTCCATGACGGATGCCGACCGCGTGGAACGTTCCCCTTCTCCCCTGGCGACCGCGTTGTCGTTCATATGGGCGGTGCTGCCCCTGCTGAGCCTGGGGTTCCTCTCGCCGCTCGTGTTCGGGTACGCGGCCGGGCGACGCCGGTCATGGCCGCTGTGGACGTCCACGGGCGCGTACTCCGCGCTGGTCCTGACGATGTTCGCCACGGCGAGCAGCGCCACGGGCACCGCGGCGGACGTCGTCTTCAAGTCGGCCCTCGTCGGTTCGTGGCTCGTCGGCACCGCGCACGCGCTCGCCATCAGGCGTACGGTCTTCGCGCCACAGGGCCGCGACCGCAACCAGGAGGCGATCGCCGCCGCCCAGCGCCGGGCGGACCTGCGCCGCGAGGCCCGCGAACTGGCCGCCCGCGACCCCGACCTCGCCCGCGAGCTCGGCGTGGGACGCCCGGACGCGCCGCGCGAGTACGACGACGGCGGCCTCGTCGACGTCAACCACGCCACCGCCGCCACGCTGGCCGGGCTCCCCGGGATGAACCGTCACCTGGCGGACAAGGTCGTCCGCGCCCGCGAGGAGGTCGGCGCCTTCGTCTCCGTGGAGGAGATGTCCGTCCTGGCCGACCTGCCGCCGCACCTCACTCCCAGGCTCGACGAGTTCACCGTCTTCCTCTGAGCGCTTCCTCTGAGCGCTTCCTCTGAGCGCTTCTCTGAGCGCCGGCCGTCACCGCCCGGCGCGGATGGCGAGGCGATCGACGTAGAGCACCTGTGCCACGGCGAGGGCCACCCCGGCGATCACCACGGCCCAGATCGGGAACGCGACGCCGATCGGCCCCCCGTCCGCGACGACGAACTGCCGAATCACGTTCACCAGCACCAGCGGACCGGTGTACTTGTCCGGATCGCTGGAGACCAGCAGCGGCCACAGCAGGTCCTGCGCCTGCACCACCCAGGTGACCCCGCCGATGACCGCCACCATCGGCAGCACCGGCAGCACCGCACGCCCGAGCCCGCCGGCGCCGCCCGCCTCCCGCAGCCGGCGCTCCTGCCCCTTGAAGAACAGGGTGAACACGAACAGCGCCGGAATCACGACCGGGACCGGCGGGATCAGCCCGGCGAAGCTGTTCAACTGCTCCGCCCGCTGCGCGTCGTACCAGTGGGCGATCGCCAGCGGCCCGATCCCGACGAACAGCCACGGCGCGAACGGCAGCAGCAGCGCCTCGCTGTACCGGCCGAACGGCCGCAGCATGCCGATCGCGAACCCGGCCAGCGCGGCGACGACGACCCCTCCCGTCGCGGAGAGCAGCGTCGGAAGCCAGGTGTTGGCGAAGATCGTGCCCAACGACTCCGCCGGCACCTGTTCCGCGCCGGACCCGCCGACGATTCGCGACAGCGCCGGCCAGATCCCGATCCACGCCACGAAGGGCACGACGACCAGCCCGGCGCCCACGAGGGCGAGCACGACCCCCTTGCCGCCTGACCCGCCGCGCGGTCCGTCGTCCCGCGCCACCGGATCGAACTCCACCCGCAGGCCGCTGACGATGACCAGGACCGCGGCGGCGACGCCGAGCAGCGCGAGCGGCACGAGCACGACCGTCGCCGCCGCGGCGGCGGTCCCGAACCGCAGGTCGCGGAAGCCGTAGTCGAATATCGCCAGCATCGGCGTCGTGGTCGCGTGGCCCGGCCCGCCATCGGTGACAACGTACGGGAAGACGAAGGTCTGCAGCACGGCCGCCAGAACCGCGATCACGCCAAGCCCCGCCACCACCAGCGCCCCCGGCCACACCGGCGGACCGGCCTCCCGCCGCCGCAGCGCCGCGAGGAAGAGCGTGACGCCGAGGCCGCACACCAACCCGAACGTCGCGGCCCCGGCGAATCCGATGAGCAGCACCGGCGCGGTCGCCGGATTGGAGATCGCCTCACGCGCGCTGTCCTCCGGTCTGAGCCGGTCGAGGAAATACCCCGCCGCGAGCGTCGCCGGCGCCAGGCCCAGCACCATCGGCACGGCGAACGCCACCCGCACCACCCAGCGTCCCGCCCGCCCGGCCCAATGCGCCGCGAGCGCCAGCAGCGGCGCGACGACGAGGAACGCGAGCAGCGGGCCGACGCCGAACAGCAGCGCGCGCCCGAACGTGTCGAGCACGTCCTCGCCGATCACCTGGTAGTTCCTGCCGCCGACGTCCCGGATGCGGCCGCTTAGCACGTCCACGTCCTGGAACCCGCTGCGCACGGTCCAGAACGTCGGCCCGATGTAGCCCCGGTACAGGGCGAGCAGCGCCGGCACCGTCAGCACCAGCCCGACGACGACCATCCCGGTACTACGGCTCGGCGGCCCCGGCGGTGCCGGCGGCGAATCCGGTCGATACGGCTCGTGCTGCGGTCGCGGTTCCGGCTGCATCGCGAATCCCTTCGCCGCGCGTCGGGTTCGGGCGTTGATCAGTTGAATGCCAGTATTGACGAGGTATCCACCGACCGCCACCACATTGCCGCCGTACGGTCGGGGGCTTCCCGTCCGTCGTTGTGCCACGCCCCGCCGTACGCCTTCGACCGAACGGGCCATTACAGATACTCAACGTCTCGTAAAGACAATTTGTCAATGAGATTTCACGGCAAATTTGATCAGTAGCTGCCACGCTGGCCCGCGAGATCGAGTCTCATCCTCTTGCATGAGCGGTTCGCCCGCCGCATCCGACGATTCCCCCCGCGGACGAGAGGAAGACATCAATGGTCAGCCGGTCCCTTGCCACCCTCGTACTCTCTCTCGCCACATTCTTCGGGCTCACCCTGCCCGCCCACGCGGTGACGCTGGAACAGAAGCTGTCCGCGCTTTCCGAGTTCACGCAGCCCACGGCGGCGAGCGCGGCCAACTGGGTCGCGGCGTGGCAGAACCAGGGGGCGTGGGCCGACTACGCCTTCGACTGGTCGACCGATCTGTGCTCAAGCAGCCCCGATCAGCCACTCGGATTCGACTTCCGCATGTCGTGCCGACGGCATGACTTCGGCTACCGCAACTACAAGGCGGTCGACCGGTTCCCGGCGAACAAGCCGCGTATCGACGACGCCTTCTATTTCGACATGCGGCAGGTATGCGCGGCGTACTCCGGACTGTCGAAGGCCACCTGCGACGGTCTGGCCTGGGTCTATTACCAGGCGGTCCGGCAGTTCGGTGACCTCAACGTCTCCCAGGCGCAAATCGAACGGGTTCGCCGCGACGTGGAGCGTGCCTATCGAAACGCCGCATAAGCGGTCGCCGACCTGATGCTCGGGCTCGCCGCTCGCTGGGGCGAGCGGCGGCCACGGCGCTGTAACCGTGAGGGCCGATGACACCGCATTCTGCGGCCGGCGATCGCGCCGACCGCTCGGCGGCACGAGGAATTGGCGCAGCGACTGGTCGAGGATGTGACCAGGCCGGAGCGCGGCGTGCTGACCGCGCGGGAGGCACATGTCGACGCGTCGATGTACCCACTGCTCCAAGACCTGCTGTTCGAGAAGGGCTGGCACGCCGACGAGCCGTGGACGCCGCTGCGCCGCGACCTCAACCGAGCCGACGGAGCATCCCGATATCCGAGTCGAGGTGATCGGGCCGGAGCAGGCGCCCGAGATCCGCGGCCACTACCGGACGGCTTTGAGCCAACCCATGTCGGCCGGCTTCCCCGCTCAGCGGAGGACACCGCGAGAGGACACCGTGCCCAACCGAGGGCCTGACCCGTGGCCATGTCGCAACGGGTTCGGCTCCTGATCTCCGGCGCCTCGGATCGGGCGTTCCGGCACATTCACCCAGTCCTGCATCGTCGGCCGCAAGGGTCACTCCGGTAACCGAAACGCAACGTATGAGGACAAATTGGCGTAACACGGTCAATCTAGCTTCTTCTCTAGTCTATAGAAAAGGGACTCAGGATGACCGCTACGCAGAGTACGCCACTCGTCGAGGTGACCGACGCTCGCGATGAGGTTCTGACCCCGAACGCCTCGGAGCCGGTCCCGATGGTCTCCATCACCGATCTCCACAAGCGCTACCGGACGGCCGACGGCGACGTTCACGCGGTGCGGGGTGTGAGCTTCGACGTCGGCAAGGGCGAGCTCGTCACCTTGCTCGGCCCGAGCGGCTGCGGCAAGACCACGATCCTTCGATCGGTCGCCGGGCTGGAGACGCCGACCTCCGGCCGGATCTCCATCGGCGGCCGCGTCGTCTACTCATCCACCGAACGCATCTGCCTCACGCCGGCGCAGCGGCAGATCGGCATGGTGTTCCAGTCGTACGCGATCTGGCCCCACATGTCGGTGTTCGACAACGTCGCGTACCCGCTGCGGCGGCGCAGGCTGCCCAAGGCGGAGATCGCCGCCCGTACCGGCGAGATCCTGGACATGCTGGGCCTGGCGCACGCGGCGCACCGCCCGGCGACCAAGCTCAGCGGCGGTCAGCAGCAACGCGTGGCGGTCGCCCGCGCGCTGGTGTCGCGCGCCGACCTCATCCTCTTCGACGAGCCGCTCTCCAACCTCGACGCGAAGCTGCGCAAGGAGGTCCGCCAGGAGATCCGGGACCTGCAGCAGCGCCTGGGGATCACCGTCCTCTACGTCACGCACGACCAGGAGGAGGCGATGGCGGTGTCCGACCGGATCCTGGTCCTGGAAGGCGGCGAGGTCAAGGACGAGGGGGCGCCGTCGCGGGTGTACTCCCGCCCCGCCGACGTCTTCGCCGCGAACTTCGTCGGCGAGAGCCACACCCTCGGGGCGACCATCGTCGCCGACGACGGCGACCACTGGCTGGTGCGCACCGACATCGGGCTGATGCGCGTGACCCGCCGACGCGAGGACCGGGCCCGGATCGACGACGACGTGGTGCTCACCATCCGCCCCGAGCACTTCCACCTGTCCGAGCCCACCCCGGACTCTGCCGGCCGGGCCATCACCGGCACGGTCAAATCGACGGCCTTCCTCGGCCCGTTCGCGGAGCTGACCGTCGAACTCGACTCCGGCCACCAGGTCACGGCCCGCGTGAACGGCGCCGCCCGGATGCCGCCCGGCGCCCCCGTCCACGTACGCGTCGAGCCGCACGACATCGTCCTCCACCCCGCCGACAACAAGCCCAGCGAACCCGGAGAAGACGCCGCGTGAGCGGCGCGGAGCAGCCAGGAGAACCATGACCTACAACCAGGTGCACCCCAAGAGCCACGCCGTGAAGGTCGTCGACCGCAGCGCGACCCTGTCGAAGCTGAACGACGCCCTAGAGATCGACTTCGAGAAGACCGCCATCGTGCAGATCGACATGCACGTGCGTCAGATCGACAAGGACTGGTCCTCGTTCCCGCAGAACGTCGCCGACCGCATCCTGCCCAACGCCGCCGCCTTCCTCGACGCCGGCCGGGAGCTCGGCCTGCCGATCATCCACATCATGGTCTACCAGCGGCCCGTCGAGCGCGGCATGCAGCCGCGGGCCAAGATCATCCAGGGCACCGGCCGCCCCAGCACCCCGTACGGCCTGCCGCCCCGCCCCGGGTACCACCCGGACGCCCCCGAGGGCTACTTCGAGTGGGACGTCATGCCGATCCTCGGCCCCAAGCCCGGGGACTACATCATCAACACCAAGCGCCAGATGACCAGCAGCTTCCTTTCCACCGACGTAGAGCACCTGATCCGCTGCCTGGGCGTCGACACGTTCTTCGTCGTCGGCATCAACACCAACAACTGCGTCTCCAACTTCTCGTTCGACGCCTACAACCGGCTGTGGACGCCGATCATCGTGACCGACGCCGTCGGCTCCACGCACGGCAAGGACCTGCACGAGTTCGCGCTGCAGAACTACCCCCGCACCATCGGCTTCGCGATGTCCTCCGCCGAGGCCGTCGAACGGCTCACCGCCGCCAAGGCCGCCAAGGAGGCCACCACCGCGGCCACCGCTCCGGCCCCCGCGATGGCCGACGCCTAGATCCCGCCTCCCCCCTTCCGCACCGGCCCCCGCCGGATCCCCCCGAATCCCCCGTCGAAGGGATCGCCCATGCTCACCGGACCCACCATCGACGTCTACGACAGAAAAGAATTCCTCCACGTCATCAACGACGCCGTCCCCGTCATCCCCGCGAAGTCGGCGGTCGTGACGGTCGAGATGACCAAGCGGCGCCTCACCCCCGACGCCCCGTTCCCGCCCGGCGTACGCGACGACCTGCTCGCGAGCACCGAGCGGCTGCTCACCCTGGCCCGCGAGACCGGCGTCTCGGTCATCCACGTGCTGTCGGCGCTCCGCCCCGTCGAGGCGCGGGCCCGCGCCAACACCCGGGTGGCCAGGGCGTGGGCGGCCGTCGGCGAGTCCCCCAGCCCGTACGGCCCGGTGCCGGACGAGTCGGTCGACGTGCAGGACGGCACCTTCAAACCGGACTTCGCGATCTCCGTCGACGAGGGCGATTTCATCATCAAGACCAAGAAGTCGCTCAGCGCCTTCTACCAGACCGACCTCGAATGGCTCACCAAGGCGCTCGGCGTGGACACGCTGATCCTCGCCGGCGCGAACACGAACGCGGACATCCAGTCCACGGCGTACGACGCGAGCTGCAAGGCGTACAAGGTGATCACGGTCAGGGAGTGCGTCGCGACGTGGTTCGGCGAGGACCTGCAGGAGCTCGGGCTGCAGCAGCTCGCCCGCTGCCAGGGCTGGGTCCTCGGCCTCGACGAGCTCGCCGCCAAGCTCAAGGCGGCCTCCGCCGAGACCGAGGCGGCCACATGAGCCGCACCACCACGATGCTCCGGGTCGCCGCGTCGTTCGCGGCCGTGGCGCTCGCGCTGAGCGCGTGCGGCGGCGGCACCGAGGCCGGCCAGGCGACCGCGCTCCCCGAGAAGCTCGCCGTGGCGTCGACGGTCGGCATGTCCGACACCGAGTACGCCGAGTACATGAAGGGCCTGGAGGAGGCGTCCAAGGCCGAAGGCGGCGTGATCAAGTACTACTTCAGCGCGCCGGCCGCCTCCGCCGAACAGATGATCAACCTGTTCATCGAGAAGTACCCGTGGGTGAAGCTGGAGTACACCTCCGGCGGCACGCTGGAGCTCATCGAACGCGTCATCACCGAGAACGCCGCGGGCCAACCGAGCGCGGACGTCATCCAGGGCGGCCCGCTCGAAGACAACACCCTGTGCCGCGACAAGAAGCTGTGCCTGACCTACGACCCGCGCGGCGAGGGCGACCTGCCGAAGGAGCGCGCCTACGCGGACTGCGGCTGCTCGGTCGGGGACTTCTTCACCTTCCACATCCTCTACAACAAGAACAAGGTCCCGGAGGCCGAGGCCCCCAAGACGCTGCAGGACCTCACCGACCCGAAGTGGAAGGGCAAATTCGGCATCAACGTCGACCAGCTCGACTGGTTCGCCGGCGTCCTGGCGCAGATGGGCGAGGAGCCGGGCCTCAACCTGATGAAGGCGATCGCCGCGAACGACCCGGTCAGCTACACCGGGCCGGACGGCCTGGAGAAGCTCGCCGCCGGCGAGTTCGACCTCGCGCTCCCGCAGACGGCGACCCGCCAGGTCCGCGACATGATCGACAAGGGCGCGCCGATCGGCATCGTCACCACCCCCGTGACGATCGCCCAGCCGGACATGTACTTCCCGATGAAGAACGCCCCCCACCCGGCCACCACCCGGCTCTACATGGAGTGGCTGATGAGCGATGACTGGCAGAACAAGGTCAGCAAGGCCGTCGTGAAGATCCCGATCCGGGAGGGCGCCCCGATCCCCTCCTCCGCCGAGGGCATCCTGAAGAGCGAGTTGTTCTTCGAGACCACCGACAACTTCGGTGACTACGACACTCGCGTCCAGCAGCACCAGTCGATCTTCATCACCGGCTGATCGGCATGGCCGTCCTTGTGGAAGACGGGGCCCGGCCCGCCGGCCGGGACGCCCTCGTCACCGCTCTGCGAGGGGCGCTGTCCCCCCGCAGGGCGGTCTACGCCCTGGTTCTGCTCATCCTGGTGGCCCAGGTGGCGGCGCCGATCGCCATCCTGCTCTACACCAGCGTGAAGGACGCCCGGCCCACCGACGCCGACTTCTTCTCCCTCCAGTTCACCCTGGAGAACTTCCAGCAGGCGTTCGCCTCCGGCCGGCTGCTCCAGGTCACCTGGACGACGATCCAGTTCGCGCTGGGGAGCACGGTG
Organism: Thermopolyspora sp. NPDC052614; assembly: GCF_040678635.1. Classification (NCBI taxonomy): domain Bacteria; kingdom Bacillati; phylum Actinomycetota; class Actinomycetes; order Streptosporangiales; family Streptosporangiaceae; genus Thermopolyspora; species Thermopolyspora sp. NPDC052614. Next base: position 96,670 of record NZ_JBFATZ010000021.1, on the reverse strand, counting down.
GTCGCGCTGGTGCTCGGCACCTTCCTCGCCTGGGTCGTCGCCCGTACGAACGCGCCGTTCCGCCAGGTCATCGGCCTGCTGACGATCGTGCAGATGGCGGTCCCCGGCATCCTCATCCCGGTCGCGTGGACGTTCCTGGCCAGCCCGGAGATCGGCGTGCTCAACGTGGCCTGGCGCAACCTGACCGGGGCGGACGGCACCCTGTTCAACGTCTACTCGATGGCGGGCCTCATCCTCGTCAACGGGCTCACCATGGTGCCGATGGTCTACCTCTTCGTCGTCACCGTCTTCTCGTCGATGAACTCCTCCCTTGAGGAAGCCGCCGAGGTGTCGGGGGCGGCCAAGTGGCAGGCCGTACGGGACATCTCGCTGCCGCTCGCGGCTCCGGGCATCGCGGCCGTCGCGATCATGGCACTGATGCGGGCGTGGGAGTCGTTCGAGATCCCGTGGTTCCTCGGCCTGAAGGAGAAGATCTTCACGTACGCGTCGGAGATCTACCTGCGCACCAGCACGCCGCCGAGCGACGTCGGGCTCGTGTCCACCTACGCGGTGTTCATGCTCGCGGGAGCCGTGATCATGATCTGGTGGTACGACCGGTTCAACAAGGCCGGCGAGCGCTACGCCGTCATCAGCGGCAAGAACTTCTCCTCGGTACGGATGGACCTGGGCAGATGGCGCATCCCGGTGGCGATCCTGACGTTCCTCGTGCTCACGCCGGTGATCCTGCTCCCGCTGCTGATGCTCCTGTGGCTCTCGGTCCACCCGTACTTCCAGCAGGTGAGCTGGGACGCGATCACCTCGATCTCGTTCGACGCGTACATCAGCGCCGTCCAGACGCCGAACATGGTGCAGGGCTTCCTCATCAGCCTCCTCGTCGGGGCTCTCGCCGCCGCCGGCGTGCTCGCCCTGTCCACGCTCGCGGCGTGGTTCTCCGCGCGGCGGCTGGCCGGGGGCCGGTTGCTCTACCTGCTGACCTCGGTGCCGATGGCGCTGCCGAACGTCATCGTCGGCGTCAGCTTCCTGTGGATCTTCCTCATCGTGCCGCTGCCGATCTACTCGACGCACTGGGCGCTCGTGATCGCGTACATCACGCTGATCATCGCGGTGGTCGGCAGGCTGATCAACGCCCGGATGCTGCAGATCAGCTCCGAGCTGGAGGAGGCCGCGCAGGTCGCCGGGGCGAGCTTCCTGCGCGCGATCTGGACGGTCGTCGTCCCGCTGCTGTCGCCGGCCCTGCTCGCGGGCGCGCTGATCACGCTGGTGATGAGCTTCCGCGAACTGCAGACGACGCTCTACCTCGCCGGCCCGCAGACGCGTACGGCGGCCGTGGTCATGTTCGACATGGCGGGCGACGGACAGTTCGCCAACCTGGCGGCCTTCGGCATCATCACGTTCGCGGTCCTGCTCGTCGGGCTCGTCGGCTACAACCGCCTCAACGCCCGGATGGGGCTCGACGGCGGCCTCTGAACGCCCCTCCACCCGCGCCCCGCGCTCCCCCACACGCTCCCCACGCCCCCCACGCGCCCTCACATACAAGGAAAAATGCGATGACCACCACAGCTGTCGAGCCGCTCAGCGACCGCGACTACCCGAGCTTCTCCGACGCCGAGCTCGAGCGGCGCCACCGCGAGATCCGGGCCCGCATGGACGCCCTGGACCTGGCGCTCATCGTCGTCTGCGGGCGCGGCGGCCGCGACCCGAACGTGCTCTACCTGAGCGACTGGCTGTCCACCCGGGAGGCGTGGGTCGTCTTCCCCCTGGCGGGCGAGCCGACGATGCTGATCCAGCTCTCCAACCACCTGCCGCTGGCCCGGCGCATGGCGCGCTTTCCCGACGTCCGGTTCGGCGGCTCCGCGCCCACCGGGTCGGTGGACACCGTGCCCACCCTGATCGGGGTGCTGCGGGAACACGGCGTCTCGTCCGGCCGGGTCGGCCTCGTCGGCCCCGTCACCTGGCGCGACCGCGCCCGGCTCGCGGAGGCGTTCCCGCGGGTCGAATGGGTGGACTTCGGCGCCCAGCTCGCCGACCAGCGCCAGGTGAAGAGCGCCGAGGAGCTGGAACGGCTGGCCGTCTCGGCCCGCATGTGCGACGCGTCCGCGATGGCGATCGCCGAGCAGGCGAAGCCCGGCATGACCGAGCACGAACTCGCCAAGATCGTCGAGGACACCTACCTCGCGGACGGCGGCGTCAACGGCATCCACTTCATGATCGCCACACAGATGTCGGACCCGCGCGGCGGCGTGCCGTGCCAGCACCACTCCGACCGGAAACTGCAGGCCGGCGACGCCCTCGTCGTCGAGCTCAGCACGAACTACGCCGGATACTCCGCCCAGGTGCTGCGCAGCTACACGATCGGCGCCGACCCGACCCCGCTGTACGCCACGCTCCACGACGTCGCGCTCGAGGTCTTCGACGCCGTCCGCGCCGTGATCAAGGACGGCTCGACGGTGCCGGACATCCTCGACGCGGCGGAGATCGCCGAGCGGCGCGGGTTCACCATCTACGACGACCTGGTGCACGGGTGCGCCCAGTTGCCCGCCATCGTGCGCACCCGGCAGACCTACCGCGGCGAGCCCGAGGGGTTCGTGTACAGAGAGGGCATGTGCCTGGTCATCCAACCGAACGTGGTCACTTCGGACGCGCTCGCCGGCGTCCAGTACGGCGAGATGTTCAAGGTCACCAAGACCGGGCTCGAATCGCTGCACTCGGTGCCGCGCGAGTTCTTCAGGTGCGGCTGACCGCATGACCACGGTAGAGGACAGGAAACGCTCCGCGTTCGGCCGCGTCGCCCGCCGCCTCGTCGTCGACACCACGCCGCTGCGGGAGTCGCCCGACTATCGGCGGCTGTGGACCGGGCACGCGGTCGCCATCATCGGCACCCAGATGACCCGGGTGGCGGTGCCGTACCAGGTGTATGTGCTGACCGACTCGACGCTCATGGTCGGCCTGGTCAGCCTCGCCCAGCTCGTCCCGCTGCTGGTGTGCTCGCTCTTCGGCGGCTCGATCGCGGACGCCGTCGACCGCCGCAAGCTGCTGATCATCACCGAATGCCTGCTCACGGCCGTCGTCGGCGGTCTCGCCCTGACCGCCCTGCTCGACTCCCCGCCGATCTGGGCCATCTTCGCGCTGACGGCGGCCTCGGCCGGGCTGTCGGCGCTGGAGAGCCCGACCCGCAGCGCCTCGGTCGCGTCCCTCGTCCGCAAGGAGATCCTCCCTTCGGCGTTCGCGCTGAACCAGTCGCTCACCCAGGTGGGCGCGATCGTGGGCCCCGCCGTCGGCGGCGTCGTGATCGCCTTCCTCGGCCTATCGGCCACGTACGGCCTGAACGTGGCGACGTTGATCATCGCGATCACGGTGGTGAGCCGGATGCGGCCCATGCCCCCCGCGCACGCCGTGACCCGGCCGGGCATCAAATCGATCGTCGAGGGCCTGACCTACCTCAAGAGCAAGCCCGCCGTCATGGGCTGCTTCCTCGCCGACCTGAACGCCATGTTCTTCGGCATGCCCCGGGCCCTCTTCCCCGCCATCGCCCTCGACCAGCTCAACGGGGACGCCGTCACGGTCGGCCTGCTCGCCGCCGCACCCGGCATCGGCGCGCTGATCGGCGCGCTGACGTCCGGATGGGTCACCACGGTCAAACGCCAGGGCCGCGCGGTGATCGTCTCGATCATCGTGTGGGGGCTGGCGATCGCGGCCTTCGGCCTCTCGCACTGGCTCTGGTTGTCGATGTTCTTCCTGATGCTCGGCGGGGTCGCCGACGTCATCTCCGCCGTCTTCCGACAGACCGTCCTGCAGCTGAGCGTCCCCGACCACCTCCGCGGCCGGCTCTCCGCGACCCACATCGGCGTGGTGACCGGCGGGCCACTGCTGGGCGACGCCCGCGCCGGCGCGACGGCGAGCGCGACCAGCCCCGCGTTCGCCATGGTCTCCGGCGGCGTCATCTGCGCGGCCGTCATGGTCCTCCTCGGCTGGCGACTGACCGCGCTGAGACGCTGGACCCTCGCCGACGCCGCGACCGACCCTCCCCCAACCGCCAAATCCAACGCAACCACGTGATCTACGCCAATGATGATGTTCACTTCTCTTCTGTAGAATCGAGACGACATGCACATATGTCGCTGACGTGCGTGGTCGTGCCGATCAGGGAAGTGAGGTCATCGCCGTGGCGTTGGGGGAACGCACGACTGCGTCTCTCGCGGGCATCTCGGGGACGGTGCACGAACGGGTCCGCGACTGGATGCGCTCGGCGATCGCCGACGGGACGCTGAAGCCGGGCTCGCGCATCGTCCAGACCGAGATCGCCAGCATGCTGGGCGTCAGCCCCACACCGGTACGCGAGGCGATGCGCGACCTGGCCGCCGAGGGCCTGATCAAACTCAACGCCCGCAGGGTCGCCACGGTGACCTCGATCGACGTCAACGAACTCCGCGAGATCCGCATCCTGCGCGAAACCCTCGAAGGACTCGCCGCACGCCTATGCGCCGAACGCATCACCGACGAGGAACTCGCCACCGCCGAACGCATGCAGCAGGCGATGGAACAGGAGCCCGACCTCGGCAAATACGTCGAACTCAACCGCGCCTTCCACCTCTACCTCTACGACGCGGCCCGCTCCCCACGCCTCACCCAGATGCTACTCTCCCTGCGCGCCGCCACACCCGGCGTCCTGTCAGTGGTCTTCACCCGCTCCAAGGAACGCCGCCTCGACGGCCTGGATGAACACCGCCACTTCCTCCATGCCTGCCGAAACCGCGACCCGGACGCCGCCGAAAAGGCCTTCCGTACGCACTCGTCCGTCTCCTTCGACGAGATGGAGGCGTTCCTGAAGGACCAACCGATTGAGTAGACCGGCGGCATCCCGCCATCGGCCCAATGGCCCACCGGACGGGCCCGCGGAAACCGGCCGCCGTGAACACCGTGAGCGAGGATCAGCGGGTTCGGAGCGTCCGCGCGTGCGCGGCGAAGCGGTCAGGGCGCGGCATAGTTAGGGCATTTCGGTGAGCCGGTCACAGAAGTCTGCGAAGCGCCGTCTCGGCCTTATCCACAGCAGTAGTGACCGCTTGCATGTGGGCAGGCGAGAGCATCCCGGCACCGAGCCCTGACGCGGTGAGCACGTCGTTGAGTTTCTGTCTTTGTGCTTCTGTCAGGCGGGAGCGCACCGGGCGGTGATTCAGGACGTCGCGGGCGGCGTAGCCATCGAGTACGGCCACGTCGGCGACGGCATCCTGCAGTAGGGCGGTGCAGGAACTGGTGTGGTCGCGGGCCAGGTCGAGCGCGGTCAGTCCGACTCGGACCTGGAATGCCGCAGTCGGGGGGTCGGGCGGGGCGATCAGCGCGAGTGCCTTCTGCTGGGCATGCTCCAGCTCCGGTTGTGGCGCTGGTGATGTAGAGGGCCGGCAGCAGACGAGCAGAAAGGCCGCGATGACGTCCTCCCACGGTTCTGCGGGGTCGGTGGATTCGATCGTGGCGCGAGCCTGCTGGTAGAGGCCGCGTTCCAGCAGTGACATGATCATGATTTGGCGGCCGTCGAGGAGGCGATTTCCCACGCCGCGATGCGCGGCCATGGCTTCTGCGGCCTCGGTCCAGCGGCCGATCCGCGCCAGGGCCCTGGCGCCGTCGATGAGTATGGTGACCCACAGCTCTTCGCAAACCTTTCGGTGATCGGCCTCCGTGCCGCTCAACACCGACAGATCGACGTTGTGGTTGCGGATCTCGGTTGTGCCGCGCCGCTGGGCAGCGCGGTACAACCGTGTGAGTACGTCATACGCACCTTCGCCGTCGCCTTCGCGGATCAGTAACCGGGCAATGTTCACCAGCGGCATGAGCGCCATCACGGCGATGTCCCCGGTGAGGTTCTCGGCTTCAGCGAAGACCTTGTGCTGTCTCCAGCACAGCCGCGCGGCCAGATCGGGAATCCCGACGTCGGAGGCGATCAGCGCGGCATAGTTGAGGACCCCGCTGGCGCGGGCCACCAAGTCGCGGTGGCTCGCATCGGCGGGCTCAACGGTCAGCTCGGTGAGGTGGCTGATGCGTTCGGCCAGGGGTAACCCGGCAGCCTTAGGGCGGCGGACCAGCGGAATACGGCTGGCTATCGCGGGGATCATCGGCTCAGCTCCTGCGTGGCCACTCGACCAGGAGACGGCTGTAGGTCTTGTCGATGACGAAGCGCGATTCGGCGGCCGTCAGTTGGTCGCGGGCATCGCCCACGGCCATGCGGAAGCCGGGTTCTGGGGCGTTGTTACCCCAGCCGCGGTCCCATTCGGCGATCTCGGTGGCGACCCGGTCGGCGAGCTCGGCCGCGCGCGGGCCGTGGCCGATGACGCCGATCTCCCAGAACCTGCCCTGCTCGTCCTCGCCTTCGCGCACGGTCAGGTAGGCCAGGGTGTCGCCGTCGAGGGCGGCCATGGAGCCCCAGCCGAAGTGCGGGGTGAAGCCGGGCCGGGATCCGGGCATGCGCGACAGGCCGTTGGGGAGCACGCATGCCAGGTACAGATACAGCCACTGCCAGGGGTCCCCCTGGCGGAACTCCACACCGGAGTAGACCTTGACCTGCGGCTGGTCCAGGACGGTGCGCATCGCCTCGCGGTCCACGTCCTGCTCGCTGAAGGTCTCCAGGCGCACGTCCCCCTCACCGGCCATGGACACCAGGGTGTAGATGTCGTCACAGACACCCTTGCGCAGGGGCACGAACGTCGCCATCTCGCACGAGACGGCCTTCCAGGTTCGGCCGTCGCGTTCGAAGGCGAAGGATCGCGAGATGCTGCCGCGAATCCGCATCGGGATGACCAGGCGTCCGCCCGGGGCGAGCTGGTCGAGGATCCTCAGGGGGATATCGCCGGCGCCGACGGTGAACTGGATGCGGTCGAAGGGGGCATGCTCGGGAAGCCCGGCGGCACCGTCAGCCAGTACGGCGGTCACGTTCGGGGCCCCGGCCCGCGCGAGGTTCTTCTGGGCGCCGTCCACGAGGTCCTGGTCGATGTCCACGGTCCACACGTGACCGCCGGGGGCCACGAGTCGGCCAAGCAGGTGTGCGTTGTAGCCGGTGGCGGCCCCGGCTTCCAGAATCTTATGGCCGGGCTTGGCGTTCAGCTGCTCCAGTTGCATGGCGACGATCGAGGGGGCGGAGATGCAGGAGACCATCTTTCCCGTCTCGTCGTGTTTGATGGGCACGGCGTCGTCGACGTACGCGGCCTGAAGGTCGACGCCGGGGAGGAACAGGTGCCGTTCGGTGTCCCGGAAGGCGGCGATGACTTCGGGGGTGCGCAGATGGCCGCCGTCGATGAGACGGGCCACGAGCGCTTCACGCAGTTCGGCGGGGTCGGTGGAAGGGGCCACGGTGGTCTCCATCGGGGTGAGGTTAGAGGCCGGGGCGGTGGACATGCGGGTAGACACGTCGATTGCCTCCCCAAAGGCGACGCGGCGGCCCAGCCAAGCGATTGCGGCCTGCTCCTCGGCGGAAACTCCTGCGCGGTTGAAGGCGAAGATCGCGTGATGGGCGAGGATCCCGCGCAGGCCCCTCGTCAGCCGCCCATCGGCGGCCAGCCGCCTTAACCGATCTCCGCCTTCCTCGAACGCGGCGACGCGCTCGACCCAGCCGTGCTCGGCATCCGGCCGCCGAGCGGCGTCGGCGTTCATCAAACGCCGCATCGCCGCGACTGCCTGTTCATACGAGGCACCGGCGGGCGGGGTGACGGACGGCCGCAGGTAGCCCAGCTTCGCCCAGACATCGCCGATCTCGAAGGGGTCCAGGCCGGCCGCCCGGTGCATGGCCGAGATCAGAAGGACACAGCGTTCCCGGGCACCTGGCCACCCCGTCTCGGCCAAGGCGGCACGGCTGTCCGCGCAGAACACATCATGGGCGAGATCCATGCCCTCGGGGCCGCCGAACGCTTCAGTCTCCGGCTCGTAGACGCCGCCGACCCAGCCGCTGGCCAACTCGTCGGCTACGAGTCCATCCAGCAGGCCCGCGACCGGGCGCTCGGTGCGCAGCCGCAGCCCTCCGTCCTTGCGCAGGAAATGGAACCGTTGATCGTGCAGCGCGGACGTCAGCGCCTGAGCGGCCTGTCGGCTCACCCCGGCACCACCGGGAAATGACACGCTGGCATGCCACCAGCCCTTCTCGGCAATGATCGGCAGGTCCTCGTCGTCGACGTCCATGCTCCTGGATGCTCCTTGTCGTGGGATCGAATCGGTCGGCGGATGAAATCAGGTGATTAGCAGGGCCCTGGTCCAGCCGGTGGTGTTCGTGCCGTCCAGTGCTAGTTGCGCGCCGGCCCGGCCTTCCATGAACCCGGACTTGGACAGCCGGTCCAGGCCAGCGGCCAGGTGCCCCTTCAGGTTCTCGATCAGCGTCGTGTATCGGTCCGGAGTGGGGCTGTCGTCGGCGACGGCACGGGCGACGGTCAGTAGGCCGCCCCAGCCGTGGCACAGCGAGGCATCCGTGATCTTGCCGAGGTGGGGCCGGTCGGTGAGGACGCGCACAACGGTGTCCTCTGCCGCACGTCGGCGGACCGGGTCGTTCAGGGCGACCGCGGCCAGCTGCTGGGTGCGGGCGATCCCGAGTTGGCCATAGCACCAGGACGGGCGAGCCACTTGCGTTTCGGGCGGCTCGGGGTCGGACAACTGGTCACGTGTGATCCAGTAGCAGCGGCCGAACTTGTCCAGCCAGCGTGCGAACACCTCGATGGCCTCATATTGCCCCTGCACGTGAACCCCGTGCCGAGCAGCGAGGGACAGTACCGCCAGGGGGCCGGCGATGCCGTGGGCGACACCGTTGTTTCCGTGTCCGCCGGGCAATCGCTCGCCAGCAGGCCCGGCATCCGACCACCACCCCGGCAGTTCCCGGCCCTGGGTACGGATCGGTCGGCGTAGGGAGACCAAGTAATCCAGTACCTCGTTCAGCAGCGGCGAGGTGCCGTCGCGGGTGAGCAGCAGCGCGCCCAGCCCGGCCAAGCCCCGGATGAGGTCGAACTCTGCGAGATGCGGCAACACTCCGGACGCCTGCCTCCGACGCGCTGCGGCCAGTCGGGCGGCCACAACGCGGTCGACGGCGGTCCGGACGTCGCGGTTGACGCGTCCCGTACGGCTGAGCACGAACTCCAGCGCCGGAGCGCCGTGGAACAGCGATGCGTTGCCTCCGGCGCTGACGCCGCCTGCAACCGCCCGCGAGAGGCTGCATCGAGCGGATTCGAGGTCACCGCGCTCGATGTGCAGTAGCGCTATCCCGAGCGCGCCTTCGGACAGGTCCTGCGTTCGGGGAAGAGCAGCCGTCGCCTTCATGAGCGTGCCCGCAGCGGGACGACGAGGCTGTGTGCTCGGCCGCCGATCCAGCCGTCGGCATCCGGTGGCGGTGCGTCGTGCAGGACCGCGACGCCGGTCGGACTGGCGGCGAGGTGGGTGCGCAGCAGGTCCAGATGCATGTCTTGGCGCAGGTCCAGCGGAAGCTGCTGGTCATCCTCGGCCAGGAGCACGCGGTCCGGAACGCGGAATCGGCCCATCCAGGCGTGCAGATGCTCGGCCCACTCATCCAGCGTCGCGGTGCGAGCGGGCAGTTCCCGAGCCTGCAGTTTCCATCGTGCGGGCACCAGGATGGAACGCCGGTGATGCAACGCCGGGGTGAACGGAAGGGTCCAGGCCGCGCCCCAGTCGAACCACGTCACTTGCGGAGCTGCGGCCCGGCTGATCTCGGCGAGGAACCGGGCCAGAGGAGGGGTGTAGTTGTTCCACAAGAAGTTGATGGCGGTCGGAGCGAGCACCTCCACGTGCGTCCCGGTGGTGGCCTCGGCCAGGTAGAGGCGGCCGCTGCGGAGGCCGACTGCCAGATCGGATGGGAACAGCACCCCCTTCTCGCGGTGGCGGAATTCCCCGACGCTGATCAGCCGAGGCAGCACCTGTGGGGCACGGGTGAGCAGATCGGCCGAGACACGGCTGGCGTGGAAGGACAGTTGGATCGGCTCCGCGCCGGGCTCAAGCGTGGGCAGATGGGCATACGTCGTGGCGGCTTGCGGGAACAGATGCCAGAACCGGCCCGTCATCGAGCCGACGGCCCGGGAGACGGTGGACACCCGTAGACGAAACTCTCCGCGTTCCAGAGTTCGCGTCGAGTCGGCCTGAACCTGCACGGACAGTTCGAGGTGGGGCGGGGTGACCGTACGTTTGCCCGCAGCGGCCTCCAACCGTTCGATCATGGCGCCAGACAAGGCCATCGATCGATTGCCTGTGACTGCCGCAGTACCCGCCAGCTCCAACAGCAGCCGATCTCGGCGGGTCATCGGGCGGGGTGGCTCGGACACCTGGCCGAAACCCTCAGGGAACCCTAAACCCTTCGCGGTATCCGTCACCAGTTCCAGCGGCACCTCAACGCCCTCACCGTAGCGGTCGGCGAACCGCTCGATGTATCGGCGCCATGCCGGGGTGCCCGTCGGATACATGGCAAGCCGGGTCAGGACCGTCGCGGCGGTCTCCGCCTCGGTCACGACCGCCTGCGGTAGCCGCACTGTCGCGTCCATCCGCAGATCCAGCGCCGCCGTTTTGTTGCCGGTGTCCTGCAGGGCGGCCGGAAGGATGTCGGCTGGGTCGACAACGGTAGCGGGCGCACGCAGCGACGACCGCAGCAGCCGTACCCGTAGGAGCTCCGAGAGCAGTCCGGCCCGGTGCCGTTCGCTTGTACCCGGAAACTCGGCCGCGAGCTTGTCGGCCAGTACCGAGTAACGGATCGGCACCCGAGCCGCGTCGAGCACCAGCGCGACTGCGGGCGTCAGCGCGAGCGAGAACTCCGAGGCACCCTCGGACGGGACGTAGACGCGCCCCGCCCGCTGCCGAGCGAGGTTGTTGACACACAAGTCGACGTCGGCGACCCGCTCGCCATCCGTCTCCCAGCGGCTGATCGCCCTGTCCAGCGCTGCCGGGTCTGGCCGGGCAACAGCCTGGTGCTGTTCCCCGAAGCAGACCTCGGCCACGTCGCCGAACTCGACCAGCGCGACGCCCGCGAACAGTCCGAACGGCGTTGAGCGGCGCGCGTACCTGATCGCGTAGCGGGCGGTGGCCAGTGCAGCCCGCCGTGCCCGCCGTGCTTTCCCCAACCGCCCGTCGAGGATCGCCTGGACCTGGCTGTCCAGGTCCGGACTGGCGTTGGACACAGCCTGCCGGAAGGCGTCGTCTGCCCACGCTGCGGCCAGCCACGGACGCCAGCGTTCGAGCGGAGCCGCAGGCCCTGGCCAGGGAGGCAAATCGGGCCCTGTCAGATGCACCGCAGCGCGCAGCATCCCCTCGCCGGCACCCTGGTACAGGCTGTGTCGAAGACGCGTCATCACCACACTCCGTTCTCGACAGAAGGCACGGGCCGGACAGAACGTCGTCCAAGCCCGTGCTGACTGACCTGGGCTACGAGGTGGTGCAGGCGCTTGGGCAAGAGCTCCCGCAGTTGTCGCCGGTGCTGCACATCAGCACCGTCTCTGTTGCCGGCGTGTTCTCGATGAAGGTGATGTCGAGCTGGAACGGGTCGTCGGTGTCGTTGGCGGCGTGTCGGCCCGGTTCGGCGCTCCACACGGTGGTCTGCGTGCTCATCCTTGCTCCTGATCCTTTGTGGGCGGGACCTTGATGACCGCCCAGTGGGCCGGGTCCGAGACACCGGACCGCCGAGCAGTGGTCTAGCCAGGAGCCACGTCGTTTCGATCAACAACGGTGGCTCCCGTTACGGACGTGCGATGGCGCTCGGCCGGATGTCGTGCGTAGCGCGGCATCACCTGACGCCTCCCTGGCCAGGAAGCGTTAGCAGGGACAGGAGCCGGGCACTGAGTGCTACGACCGATCGCCTGTACGTGACGGTAAAGAGCCGAAGCGAGGCGGCTCCAGAAACTTGTACGAACTTTTACGCCTGTTCCAGCGCGTTGATCGCCGCCGTGATCAATGTCCTGGCCATGTCTCCGTAGACGGCGCTGGATGCCAGGTCGTTGAAGCACTTGACGTACAGGGCGATCTCTCGCGGCTGGGTGATGGTGATGATGGCCGACACCAGCTCGATGGACACCGTGGTGTCGCCGTAGATGTGAAAGGTCTCGGTGAGCTTCTGCACGCGCCGACCGGCCAGCGGGATGATGCCCAAGGACAGGTTCGGCCGACGCATCCCGCTCAGGAGATGGTGCAGCTGCTCGCGCAGCACGTCGTCGCCGAAGATCCGGTTCCTGAGCACCGACTCCTCGATCAGCATCGCGCACCGGCGGGTGCCGTCGTCCAGAAATCGGCGGCGGGCGACGCGCGCCTTGACCCCTGCCTCGATGTCGGGCACGTCGGCCTCGTGGAAGTCGGCGAAGCGCCGCATGATGGCCCGCATATAGCTGGGCGTCTGCAAGGGCCAGGGGACGAGGTTGGAGGAGTAGAAACGGTACAGATGGTTGTTCTCAAACAGCGATAGCCCCAGATCCTGCATCCGTTTCATGCTGCGCTGAACCCTGCGCCACTCCAGGTAGGCGGTCTCGGCACTGCGGGAGGCGGCGACCAGGTTGGGGATCTCCTCGGGCACGCCGCAGATCGTGCACCAGACATGGATGTCGCTGTCGCTTGGCGGAGTGCGACCGTGGATGAGCCGGGAGCACTTGGTCTCGTTCCACCCCGCCTGGCGTGCCAGAGCCCGGGCGGTCAGACCGGAGTCGCGCAGGATCTCGCGCAGCCGGTCGGCGATCGCCTGACGGGCCCGCTGGGCGCTGGAGGAGGGGGAGGTGGCCATGAGCGTGGCGCAAGTCAGACGGGCTGGTACTTCCCGTGGTCGATCCCGCGTTCCCATACCGCCTCGAAAGCCGAGACGCACAGCTTGGCCGCGTCCGGGTCTTCGGTCAGCCTGTAACCGGCGGGGTCGCCGTCGCCGCTTTGAAAGACCCAGCACACGAGGGCACCATCGAACTGCCAGAAATCGCAGCCGGGAAGCGCCAGATCCGCCGCACGGGGACGAGGCAGCCAGCGTACCCGCTCGCCGGCGGCCAGGTTGGAGTAGCCGGTGGCGGCGTGCTCAAAGCGGATGTAGTCGCTGACCGGTTCGGAGACGATCCTGGCTCGGCGGAAGGTGACTCCCCGGGCAACGTGCTCCCCGACCAGGGACACCCAGGGGGCGACATTGCCGTACTGTGCGATCTGTTCAATGGGGACGCCCTCGCGCCACAGCCGGTAGTCGGAGCCACCGGTGCCGTAGGTATCGCGCATCTCCAGATGCGTCACCGAGTGCCGCGTCCGCCCGAACAGCTCACCCAAGATGTGGATCATGCCCACCCAACGCCTCCCACAGAGCCTTGCGCAGCTCGCGCGGCACCCGGACGGCCCGCTCGTGAGGGTCGATATGGGTATCCCGCTGGATCTCGGCCAGCACGGCCGGATCCTCGACGAGTGTGCCCACGATCACGAGGCTTCCGTCCGTGTCGTCCACGTGGACCGAAGGGCAACTGTCGGTCTGGCTGCCGCCCTTGCCACAGAACCGTAGCGCCATGCGGGATCTCCTGTCTGAGAGCTTGTACGGGCTTGCACAGCTGAGAGCCTGAACGCGGATGTAGAAGCGCTTAACTAGGGGATTTCAAAGGTATCTGGTGCTCTTGATGCTGATGATGAACGCGGCCCACTCTTTAGATGTGAACGTCAAGGCCGTCCCGTCGGGGTTCTTGCTGTCCCGCATCGCTAGCATGCCCCGGGAGAGGGAAGAAACCTCGACGCAGTTCTCATTCGTGCCTGTGCTGTGGCTGCTCTTGCGCCAGGTGAGGGGGTGGGAAGCCGAGTTCATGTGGCTACTCTTTCAGATGTTCCATAAGGTCAGTGATGAAGCGTAGGGACTCTTGAGGCGATTTGGACGCCATGACGGCTCGGTCGAACACGAGAGTACACCGCTCGACCTCTTCTGGTCGCTCCAGGAAGGCAGGACCTCCCGCAGTCGCTATATAAACCAAGGATGGCTGCTCCAGTTCGCCAAAGTCCAGGATATGGAACGTCCCATCGATGGGTTCGTAGGCATCAGCGTCGAACGGAAGAATCTGAATCGTGATGTTCGGCCGACTTGCCAGTTCAAGTAGATGGCCCAACTGGGCGTACATAACCTCGCGTCCGCCGACGAGTCGGCGTAGCGCCGCCTCGTCAATGACCGCCCACAACTCCGGTGGATTTTCGCGTCGGAGGATCTCCTGGCGGCGCATGCGGCCGGCGGTTTTACGTTCGATGTCCAAAGGCATGTGAATTCCGATGCCTTTGAACAGCGCAGTTGCGTAGTCACGGGTCTGCAGCAGGCCGGGAATGATGTTGTCGTAGGTGCGGATGACGCTCGCATCCTCTTCCCAGCCGGGAAGCCCGGCAGGAAAGAGATCAGAGTAAAATGTCCACCAGCCTTTCTGCCGTCCTCTGCGAGCGAGGCCGATAAGCGTTTCACGAGCGGCTTCGTCGCGGACCCCGTACAAGTCGAGTAGCGCTCGGATGTACTCCAGGTTCGGTCGGGACCCTTTTCCTGATTCGGTGTAGACGATTCGGCCGACGGAGCAGTTGAGTTCCTCGGCTACCTGCTCCTGAGTGAACCCTGCGCGGATTCGAAGGTTCTTCAACTCTCGGCCGAGCAGACGAATCATGATAGTCATTCGATTATCCCCGCCAGCTACGCGAATCGGACATTAGCCTCAAATAATATTGGCGCTTGCAAAGAGTTTAGCGCCAGGCCATGATGCGATGCATGCGCTTTGCGCTGAGCGGGGCCGACCCGGCCAGAGCGGCGCGAGCTAAGTGTCCATTGTCCAAATATAACCACAAAGGATCGCTGGTGGCTCTTCTGATGCATGCAAAAAGCGGGGATTGCCCGTTTTGGCTATTTCAGATACGTCTGCGGCCTTGAATCCTCAAAGTAGCAGCCGGCATAAGACCGCGTCGCGCGACCGGCACAGAGCGTTGGCCCGATGTGGGCATGCGACAGCCCGGCACCGGCAGCCCGTAGGTACACGGTGCCGCCGTGCGGGCGCGTCAGGAGGTGGCGCTCTCCTCGTGGCCCCAGTCGTCCTTCGGGCGTACGAACGTGCCGACGCCATGCACCGTGCGGACGTACCCCTCACGACGGAGGCGGCCGAGCGCCTTGATGATCGTGTTGCGGGCGAGAGCGAACTCCTGCTCAAGCTGCTTCAGGCTCGGAATCGGATACCGCGGCTTGTACTCGCCGCGAACGATCCGGTCACGCAGGATCTCGTAGAACTGCGTCCAGCGAGCGGCGTCCCGCTCCCACTCCCACTCGTCCTCGCTCACGAGAAGACCGTAGTACACCCGATTCGTCCCTAATCGAGCGACGAAGTCTGCCGTAACGCACGCACGTCCCTGAACATCCGTGCATCTCTTGCGATCTCTTTCCCCATTCCCGCCTGCCCACGCCACGCGCCGCGATCTCCGCACGCCCCGGCGCCGCAGGCCGACCCCGACGAGGAGACCCCATGGACGGCAAGCACCGCACCTGGCACATCCCCGCCCGCCCCGAGGCCGTGGCCGAGGCCCGCCGCGCCACCCGCAAGGCCCTGGCCGACTGGGGCTGCGCGCACGCCATCGACGACCTCATGGTGGTCGTCTCGGAGCTGGTCACCAACGCGATCGCCCACGGCGAGCCCCCCATCACCCTCACCCTGTGCCTGGACCTCGACCACGTACACGGCACGGTCATCGACCACGGCCCCACCCTGCCCCGCCCCGTCTTCACCGGCGACCTCACCGAATGCGGCCGCGGCCTCCCCCTGGTCGCCGACCTCACCCGAACCCTCGCCTGGAAGCGCATCCCGGGCGGCGGCAAACGCGTCTCCTTCACCTACCTCCTCCCGGAGAAACAGTGATCTCCAGGGCTCTGATCCGGAGCCGACGAGGGGAATCGAACCCCTGACCTGCTGTTTACAAGCTAGGCCCACCATCTTGATCACAACCACGCTGCCCTGCTCAGAGGTGTGATGCCATGCGACGCCGTGCGGCTGTGTGTGGCAGCGTTGCTGTACTTTCATGCTGTAGAGCAACCCTCTGACCTGGGCTAACCTGGGCTCAAGGAGCAGCAGGCGTCCGGCATTCGCCACTGAGACCGGCATGATTGGGCGAGGCGCATGAGCAAAACAAACGCCTTAGAGAGGCTTAATGGCTGGGGTTACGGTGGGCGGAAGTCCAGGCCGGTCCTGGTGGTGAAGCCGCTGATGAGGCCTGGCCGGTACTGCATGCGTTTGAGCCGGTTCTTCACCACCGCGGTCAACTGGTCCGCGGTGCGCATGGCGAGGTCGGCCGGGCTCTTCTTCATGTGCGCCCACACGCCCTCGACCGGGTTGAGCTCCGGGGCATAGGCGGGCAGGTGGAAGACCGTCAGCCATGGCCGAGTCGCGATCAGCGCCTTCATCATGGCCGAGGCATGGGTGTTCAGGTTGTCCCACACCACCACCATCGGCCCGCCGAGCTGCTGATGAGCGGCGTCGAACAAGGCGGCGTAACCGGCCTCGCCGAACCCCTTGCGCTCGCCTTCGCGCCCCCGGTGGCGCCGGATCCGGTAGATCAGCCGGGACCGGCAGCCCGGCTTGGTGGCGACCACAGCCGCGATCGAGATCCGTGCGCTGCTCTTGACAGGCAGCGACACGATCGGCGTGCGTCCCGCGCGGCCCCGGGTGCGGCCCTTGGGCGATCTCAAGCTCTGGCCGGCCTCGTCCTCGAAACACAGCCACGCCCCCTGGCGCGCGCCGCCACCCTTTTATGATCGGCCACTGCTCGTCCTTCCAGCCGGCGATGGCGTTCTCATCGCGCTCGGCCGCGCGCCGAGCCGGGGCCTGCCAGCTCCACCCGAGCCGATGCGGCAGGTGGCACACCCCGCCCACGGTGTAGCCCACCTTGAACGTCCGCTCGATCATCTCGGCGATCCGTGCCGGCGTCCAGCACTGATCCGGCCGGCCGTAGGACACCGGCCCGGCATCCAGCACCCGCTCCAGGCACGCCAACTGCTCCTCATCCAGCTTGCAGACCGCCCCGCCCGCTCCCTTGGAGACCAGCGCCTCACGCCCGCCGGCCTCCAGAGCCCGCCGCCACCGGTTCGCCGACATCCGCGACACCCGGAACTCCTTGGCCACCTGCGCGTCGGTGGCGCCCTCGGCGAACCTGTCGGCCGCCCGCATCCGCACCCGCTCGCGACGTAGTCGCTGCTCGGCGGTCAGCCCACCGCCATCGGGATACCTCATGAACCGGGCGTAGCACCGGGCCTGCCCCATGCCACCTCGCGTCCAGGTGAGGACACATAACCCTCGCCTTTAAGGCTCTCTAGCCCACCACTACCCTGGCTCTGCTTTCCCGAATCATGCCGGACCCGGAAGCTGACAGAATCGGCTTTCCTAAGTGGCGATTAGGTGTCTGGCTGCCACCATAGATACTACGACCGGCCAATGACTAGAAAGTCATAATCCACGTCAGGATCTAAAGATCCGTGCGGCGCTACAAGCGTAACGGCCCTGTGGGCAGCTAGCTTTGCATCAATTCGCGCTTGGATGGCCTTCTCCACCGCGCCGATTATTCTTCGCTTCTAACTCCTCCGAAGTCGCCAAGACCTCTCGTTTGGAGATGATATCCACGATGCGGTCAGGAGCAACCGCAGACTCGCGTGTCTGGGGGAGCTCTTCGGAGGCTGGGTTCTGCGCCACGTCCGACTCGTGAGACATGAATGGGGACCTTCTCAGTGGATCTTCTTGTTCCAAGGAGACGACATCTTCCCAGATGTTCGACCCTAGTTCCAACCTAGCGACGCCCTGTTTGCGAACATCATCTGAGATTCGGTCGCCTGAAATGTGGTTGTCCACAGAAAGGATATCCTTACGTAGGAATAGGCGTCCACCTGGTAGGGTGACGGGCGGCGGCGTGGCCGCGACCGGCCGAAGAGTCACAGCGCGGCCGACGACCGCCACCGCGCGGCAGACCGCCGGAGGCGGGCTGCCCTCGATGACGTACAGAAAGTCCTCATCCGATCATGAGCGGTGCCGTCGCTGGGAGAGGAAACGTTGATCGATCCCGCTGCTGGCTCGCCGTCGGACTGCTTGAGCAGTTAGTGAGGTGAGTTTGCTGGGTTTCTCAGCGAGCCGGGACCGTAGGCTCCGGGTCGTCGATCGCCCCGGCCCGTGCGGTGGCTGGTTACGCAAAGCGATCGTTTTCGGTCTGAGGAATCTTTCTGCATGTGGCGGTTCAGTCGAGTGGTGTGGTGGTGGTCCAGATACGTTCGAAGCTGCCCACATAGACGGCGGCGATGTCGGTGTCGGTGATCTTGCAGAGGTGGAGGACGGGGGCGTTGGCGGCTGGGGTGCCGTAGGTGTGGAGGTTGATCAGCAGTTCGTCGTCTGCGCGGTAGATGGAGTTGTACAGTACGGTCCGGTGAAGCCGGATCTCGACTTTTCCAGGACGTGCAGGGGGCGATAGAGGGCGATGGCGATGGGGCGCGGGCGATCATGACTTCTGCTCCGACTCCTTCGTCGCGGCCACGCTGTGCCAGATGCGGGCTGTCGGGGTCGCCGAGCAGGATGCGCACGGTGACGCCTCGGGCCGCCTTGCCGCGCAGGGTGTGGGTGACGCTGGCATCTTCGGCGAGGAACAGGCCGCTGTAGATGAGGATGCCGATCTCGTTCTCTGCCTTGTGGAAGAGGCGGTGCCAGAGTTGCTGGGGGACAGCCCAGCGTTCCCCGCGTCGCCATGCAGATCCTCCGGCACAGCCAGATCTCGGTCACGATGAACGTCTACAGCGAAGTCTCCACCGACGAGACCCGCAAGGCCTTCGGCGCCTCGGTGATCGGCTCGACAACAGCAACGCCGACAAGGGAGAAGATCGATAATCCCACTGCTGATTTCGCTGCTGTCCAAGATCGACAAGGCCCTCTCCGACGATCGGAGGGGGCCTTTGGGTTGGGAGCCGACGAGGGGAATCGAACCCCTGACCTGCTGTTTACAAGACAGCTGCTCTGCCGATTGAGCTACGTCGGCACGGTGTGCGCTCTTCGAGTTTAGTGGGAGGAGAGGGGCGGCGTCACCGGCGTTCGGGTGGGTCAGCGGCGGTGGCGGGAGGTCTCGTAGAGGGCGATGCCTGCGGCCACGCCGGCGTTGAGGGACTCGGTGGTGGTGGTCATGGGGATTCGGGCGGTTTGGTCGCAGGATTCGCGGACGAGGCGGGACAGGCCCTTGCCTTCGCTGCCGATGACGATGACGAGGGGGTCGGTGAGGAGTTCGATGTCGGCGAGGTCCAGCGGGGCTTCGCCGTCGAGGCCGATGACGAAGAGGCCCTGGTCACGGTATTCGCGCAGGGTGTTGGTGAGGTTGGCGGCTCGGGCTACCGGGAGGTGGGCGAGGGTGCCTGCGGAGGTCTTCCAGGCGGAGGCGGTGACGCCTGCGGAGCGGCGGCTGGGGATCAGGAGGCCGTGGGCGCCGAAGGCGGTGGCGGAGCGGGCGATGGCGCCGAGGTTGCGGGGGTCGGTTACGCCGTCGAGGGCGACGATCAAAGGGGTCTCGGCGGCGTCTTGGGCCGCTTGGATTAGGTCGTCGGGGTGGGCGTATTCGTAGGGCGGGATTTGGAGGGCCAGGCCCTGGTGGACGGCGCCTTCGGTGAGGCGGTCGAGTTGGGGCTTGGTGACCTCGAGGACGGCGATGCCGCGGTCGGCGGCCAGTTTGATGGACTCGCGGACGCGGTCGTCGTTGTCGATTCTGTTGGCTACGTAGAGGGTGTTCGCGGGCACGTGGGCGCGCAGGGCCTCGACGACCGGGTTGCGGCCGGCTACGACCTCGGGGGCGTCGTCGCGCCTGGTACGGCTCTGCCGTACCGGCTTGGTGGGCTTGTCTGACTTGTCGGGGCGGGTGGTGGCGTTGGTGCGCTGGCGTTCCTTATACCAATGGCGCATGTGGGCCGGGGGCGTCGCGCCCTTGCCCTCCAGGCCGCGCCGCCTGTGGCCGCCCGTGCCCTTGGTCGGGCCCTTCTTCTTCGCGGGCTTACCGGATCCTCTGCTTCCACCAGCCATGTACGGAAGCCTACCGGCGATCGCGAGGGGATCGTGGTGTCGCCGGGTCTTGAGGTGATCAGCCGGTCGGTCGGCTCACGTCACCCGGTCGGTGCATCCCCTCGCTTCGTACGACGGCCGCTCCTCGTGGGTGGGCGGCCGACCGGGTGGCTCGCGTCAGCCGGTCCCCGCCGACCGCGCCCACAGGTGACGAGCCGAACGCCAAGGTGCAGCAGTTCATCCTCGCCCCCGGCACGCACAGCTCAAGGGGACCGAGGTGAAGGCCGAGCGCGGCGGTCTGTGCCCCGTACGGCTGACCGAGTTGGACGAGCAGCCCCTGGTGGCCTGAGCGTGCGACGGGCGCAGCCCCGGCCTCCGGGGAGCGGAGGCCGGGGAGGGGTCAGTGCGCCAGCTCCCAGCGGGGGCCCTGGGGGGTGTCCTCGACGACGATGCCGGCCGCGGCGAGTTGCTCGCGGATGGCGTCGGCGGCGGCGTAGTCCTTGCGGGCGCGGGCCGCCTGGCGCTGTTCGAGGGCGACGGCGACCAGCGTGTCGACGGTGGCGCGCAGGCCGGTGTCGTCGCCGGAGGAGCGCCACTGCTCGGAGCGGGGGTCGAGGCCGAGGACGTCGAGCATGCTCTGGGTTTCGGCGAGCAGGCGGGCGACCTGTTCCTTGTTGCCTTCGGCCAGGGCGACGTTGCCCTCGCGGACCACCTCGTGGATGACGGCGAGCGCCTGGGGGACGCCGATGTCGTCGTTCATCGCGTCCACGAAGGGCTGGGGCAGCGGGGCGGCCACGTCTACGTCGTGGATGACCTCGGCGGCGCGGGTGACGAAGCCCTCGATGCGGCGGTACGCGGTGGCGGCCTCCTTGAGCGCCTCCTCCGAGTACTCGATCGGGGAGCGGTAGTGGGCCGACAGCAGGTAGTAGCGCAGCTCGACCGGGCGGACCTTCTTCACCATCTCGGTGACGAGCAGCGAGTTGCCCAGCGACTTGCTCATCTTCTCGCCGCCGAGGTTGAGCAGGCCGTTGTGCAGCCAGTAGCGGGCGAAGCCGTCGCCGGCCGCGCGGGACTGGGCCTGCTCGTTCTCGTGGTGCGGGAACAGCAGGTCGACCCCGCCGCCGTGGATGTCGAACGTGCCGCCGAGGTACTTGGTGGCCATCGCCGAGCACTCCAGGTGCCAGCCGGGACGGCCCGGGCCCCAGGGGGTGCGCCAGCTCGGCTCGCCGTCCTTGGCCGCCTTCCACAGGGCGAAGTCGCGGGGGTCGCGCTTGTGGGTGTCGGTGTCGGTGTCGCCGGCCGCCCGCATGTTCTCCGGCTTCTGGTTGGACAGCCTGCCGTAGCGCTCGATGTAGGACGGCACGTCGAAGTAGACGTCGCCGCCCGCGGCGTACGCGTGGCCCTTGTCGATCAGGCGGGCCATCAGCTCGATCATCTCGGGGACGTGGCCGGTGGCGCGCGGCTCGACGGTCGGCGGCAGGCAGCCGAGCGTGTCGTACGCCCAGGTGAAGTGGCGGTAGTTGCGCTCGGCGACCACGAACCAGGGCACGCCCTCCTCGGCGGCCACCCGGATGATCTTGTCGTCGATGTCGGTGACGTTGCGGCAGAACCACACGTCATATCCGAGGCGGGTCAGCCACCGCCGGAGCACATCGAAATTAAGACCAGAACGGATATGTCCGATGTGTGGCGGAGCCTGCACGGTGGCACCACACAGGTAAATCGAAACCCGGCCGGGCTCGACCGGAACGAATTCGCGGACCGTTCGCGTGCTGGTGTCATGTAGGTACAAGCTCACAAGCCAAGGCTAATGCCTTCGGCGACATCACAGGCCGAGTTGGGTGGCCGTGAACCGTCGCGGCGGCAACATTTCGTCCACAGGCGCCGCGTGTGGGATCGATCACAACAGCCCTGGTTCTGTACTCTGCAAAGAGTCATGAAAGCGCATCCCCCCGTGACGGCGGAACCGTCATCGAACGCCCGGTCCGAACAGGCCCGGCCGTCCCGATTCGTCCAGACCATGCGCCGTGTCGCGATCGGCGCGGCGGGCCTCGCGGTCGCCGTGCTCGCCGCGGCGGCCTGCGTGCTGTCCTTCGACGATCTACGCGCCCTCGCCATGCAGGCCGGGGCCCGCGCGGATTTCGCCTACCTCTATCCCGCGGCGTTCGACGCGCTGCTGGTGATCGCGCTGATCAGTTTCATGCTGTTGAGCACGGCCCGGCCCCTGGCGCGGGTGCAGGCCGGATTCGTGCTCTTCGTCCTGTTGGCGGCGGCCTCGTGGGCGAACGTGTCGATGGCGATGCGCTTCAGCATCGACGCCCGGCTGGGGGCGGTGATCGTCGGCGTCGTGCCGTGGGTGATGTTGCTGATCGGGCTGTGGCTGCTGACGTTGCTCATCAAGCACGCGCAGGTACGGCGAGCCGCCTACGACGGCGTGGGCGGCGCAGGCCCCCGCGACATCGTGCCCTTCGACCGCCCCGACGCCTCCGACGGCGACACCGTGGAGCACCCGCGCCCGGACTTCGCCCGCCCCGCCTCCGCGCCCATCACTTTCGAGCCGCTCCCGTCACCCACGGAGGCCACAGGAACCACGCAGGCCACAGGAACCGGGGAGGCCACGCAAACCACGACGCCCTCGCCGGTTCAGACGGTCTCAGGGTCCTCAGGGGCTTCGGGTTCCGCCAGTTCCGCGGGTTCTTCGGGTTCCTCGGGTTCCTCTGGGGAACAACTCGGTGTCGATCACGAGCCTCCCGTTCCCGGGCCCGCGACCCGCCCGAGCGCGGTGACGACGTCCGCTCCGGCGCCGCCTGCGCCCGCCTCTGCCTCGCCTTGGGCGCCGCTCCCGGCGGATGCGCCTCCCACACCCTCCGTGCCTCCCCGTGACGAGCAGCCGGGGAGGGGGGATCCGGCCGCCTCCACGGAAGCAGGCGAAGGCGGCCGTGGGCGCCACGTGAAGAGTGAGCGCGCCCTGGCGGACGAGGAAGGGCATGCGGAGGCTTCCCGTACGGAGGCCACCTCCACGGCGGAGCCGGAGGGATCGGCCTGGCCCGGGGGTCCGGCGGAGGCGGAGGGTCGTCGGCCCGCCGCCGGTTCGGCAGGCGACGTAACCATGACATCGGTCGCCACTGCGGACACGCCGCCGCACGGCGAACGAGACGACGCGGAAGGTGTCGCCGTCACCTCACCCGTGCAAGGGCGGGAAAGGCCGAAGCGGCCCATTCAATGGGGCGATCTCCTCCGTCCGCCGCAGGGCGATGTGCTGGTGCACCCGCGTCCCGGGCAGGAACCCGGCTCGGAACAGGCTCTTGGCCGTGCCGAGGATCCCGGGCAGGCGTCGCAGTCGATCCGGGAGACGAGCGAGGTCGAGGAGACCGACTGGGAGCCCGAGGAGACGGAGGCGGGCCCCCAGGAGACCGAGGCCTCGTCGGATGAGGCCGAGGCCCAACCCGCGGCCGAGGCCGCGGAGGCCGGCGTTCCGGTTTGGCCGCCGGACGCGATCGACACCCGCCCGAACGTCGCGATGTCGCCGGAGGAAGCTCCGCCGTACGTACCGTCCGAGAGAGACGGCGATGTCACCCATCGGGAGGAACCTGAGGCGGAGCGGGACACCCAGCCCTACCCGCACCTGCGCGACGGTTCCGAGCCGCTCGGAGGTCCCGATCCCGCCCATCGCGCGGGCGAGGCGGATCCCGAGGAGTTCGCGGATCTCGGCGCCGCCGCAGGGGGCCCCACCGTGCCGCTCGCGCCCCCCTCTGGGCGCATGCGCAGCACTCCGGTGCCCCCGCAGGAATAGGCAGACGAGAGTTCACGGTCGCGCCCCGCGCGTTCACGTGGGCCAGACGATCAGGAAATCAACCGATCCCGTCTGGCCGGGCCGCATCCGCAGGGACATGCTCACCATGACCGACGGCTACGCCGTCACCGTTGCCAGGCGCGGGGACGATCGGCCCGCGCCAGCCGCTGACAAGTACCCGGAACCCGGTCAACGCGGAGGACCGCCAGCCGATCAGGAACACTGACGGCGCGCTGGGCGCGGCACCGGCCGGTGCAGTGAACCGGTGCCCGACACCGTAAGTGTTCGCGGAACCCGCAGACATGGCGCTCTCACCATGACCGACGGCTACGCCGTCACCGTTGCCCGGCGCGGAGACGATCGGCCCGCGCCAGCCGCTGACGAGTGCTCGGAACCCGGTCAACGCGGAGGATCGCCGGCCGATCAGGAACACTGGCGGCGCGTTGGGCGCGGCACCGGCCGGTGCAGTGAACCGGTGCCCGACGCGGTAAGTGTCCGCGGACCTGCGGACGTGGCGCTGGACGCGGGAGGACCCGCCGAAGCCCGGGGGCTGAGCGGCGGGTCCGTCTGGAGGCGTCGTCGTCACAACCTGCTGGTGCCGCGACGACCGCGGATGCCTGCCACGATGCCGACACCGACGATCGCGAGGACGATCTGCATGAGGAGTTCGATCCAATCGATTCCCGGCGTCGTCCGGACCCCGAGAAACTGCGCGATCGCGGTACCGATCAGGGCCGCCACGATGCCCACGACGATCGTGAGGATCCAGCCGATGGCCTGCCGCCCAGGCAGGAGAAGCCTGCCGATGGCACCGATGATCGCACCGATGATGATGGCGCCGAGAATGGACCCGATGGTCATATTGACCTCCCCTTGAGGGTGACGACTTCGCTCTCGTACTGAGCGCTACCCCTCACTCGGGTCTTAATCCAAAAAGTGAAAACTCGCAGCTCAGGGGGTAGATCGTTATTCATCCCGGGGCGAGCGCGGGGGGTGGCGGCCCCCACCGCGCCGGTATGGAGGCCGCCACCCGGCCACACGCGGCCGGTTCTCCCGCCTGTGGCACATGTACTTGATTGACGCCTCTACTGCGAGTTCGGTTGTCCGTTTGGAGCGATACAAATGGACCCGCTCTGAAAGTGGCTGCATCCGACACTGTGGCCACATCAGTACCGAATTGTGGGGATGCCGACGCGTCGATGGGCACGCGCGCCGGGGTCCATGCCGTCTTGGTATGGACCCTACGGATTCGCCGAAATGATTAGGGCGGTGGCGATCGCGGCTATGCCCTCGCCGCGGCCGGTGAGGCCGAGGCCGTCGGTGGTGGTGGCGGTGACGGTCACCTGGGCGTCGACGGCGGCCGAGAGGGCCTTTTCGGCCTCGGTACGGCGAGGCGCCAGCTTGGGCCGGTTGCCGACGATTTGGATCGCGATGTTGCCGATTGTGAAGCCAGCGGCGCGTACCCGGCGGGCGGTCTCCTCCAGCAGGGCGACGCCGGAGGCACCCGACCACCGGGGGTCGGACGTGCCGAACACCTCGCCGAGGTCACCGAGGGCGGACGCGGACAGCAGCGCGTCACAGGCGGCGTGCGCGGCGGCGTCGCCGTCGGAGTGACCGGCGAGGCCGGTCTCGTCGGGCCAGTACAGGCCGGCCAGGTGGAGCCGACGGCCCGACGCGAAAGGGTGGACATCGATTCCGACGCCCACCCTTGGCAGAGCACTCAAAGTCGCGCTGACCTCACGAGGTGAGAACCTCGTCGAGCAGGGCCTCCGCCTTGTCCTCGTTCGTCTTTTCGGCGAGGGCGAGCTCGCTCACGAGGATCTGGCGGGCCTTGGCGAGCATGCGCTTCTCGCCGGCGGACAGGCCACGCTCCTTGTCACGTCGCCACAGGTCGCGAACGACCTCGGCCACCTTGTTGACGTCCCCGGACGCCAGCTTCTCTAGGTTGGCCTTGTAGCGGCGGGACCAGTTCGTCGGCTCTTCGGTGTGTGGCATGCGCAGCACGTCGAAAACACGTTCGAGCCCCTCCTGGCCGACAACGTCGCGCACACCGACGAGTTCGGCGTTGTCGGCGGGAACCTGTACGGTAAGGTCGCCCTTGTCGACCTTGAGCACCAGGTAGGTCCTCTCCTCGCCCTTGATGGTGCGGGTCGTGATGGCTTCGATCCGAGCAGCCCCGTGGTGGGGGTAGACGACAGTGTCGCCGACCTGGAAAGTCATGTGAGAAGTACCCCTTCCGCTATCTCCAGAGTACCACGCCTTTACAGCCTCCCGGAACAGTGAAATCAACATAACTGCAGGTCAAAGGGTCATTTTAGGGCTTGACAAGCGTTCGACCGTATGCCTCACGATCATTTATCCTCCGCACGACCTGCGATCCGAGCGGCCTTTTCACCTCACCAGGGTGCCTCATGGAGGGGCCTGCGGGCACGGATAAGGTTGTCAGCCGACAATCATCAGTTGTAACAAGGAGACCCAGAGCCGTGACCCGCACCAGCCGACCCAGGGTGTTCGTCGTCGCCGCGCTCCTCGCCGTCGCCCCGGCGCTGGCCGCGTGTGGCGCAGGAAGCGACGCCAACATGGCGCAACCGTACATCGCGACCGAGGCCGCCGCGACGACCAAGAACGGCATCAACGTCGCGCAGGCGTTCATCCTCGGCCCCGAGCCGGGTCAGACTCTGCCCGCCGGCTCCGCCGTTCCCCTGTACCTCAGCATGGTGAACGGCAACCCGACCGCGGACCAGCTCATCGGCATCGCCACCGACCCGCAGACGGCCTCCTCGGCCAAGGCCACGGCCCCGATCGCCCTGCCGCCGCAGACGCTGGTGAAGAGCGCGAACCCGACTCCGCAGGTCCTCATCGAGGGCATCAGGAAGCCGCTGCTGGGCGGCGAGAGCATGCGGCTCACGCTCCAGTTCCAGAACGCCGGGGCGATCAGCATGGACGTCCCCGTCATCGCCCGCAGCCGCGAGTTCGCCACGCTGCAGCCCGCGCCCGCCACCTCGCCGGCCGCCGCCCCGACCGACGGAGCCACGGCGACCCCCACCGACGGCGCGACCGCCACGCCCACGGACGGCACCACCGCGGCCCCCACGGACGGCGCCACGGCGACCCCCACGGACGGCACCGCCGGCAACTGAGCCGCACCGACCCCGGCCCCTCGTCACCCCGGCAGCCCCCGTTCGGGGCACGCCGGGGGGCCGGAATGGTCCCGTGCTCGGTCGTCCTGCGCGGCGAGCCGCCGCGGGACCGAGAGATCACGCCCGCCGCCCGGATCCATTCGGCATGACCGGGGCTCGACCGCCATCGGGAGCGGTCCAGGCGGGCGTCACGGCGGCGGGGCCTACTCCTCCACGGGGTCGAACTTGTAGCCCAGGCCGCGCACCGTGAGGATGCATCGCGGATTGGCCGGATCGGACTCCACCTTGGCCCGCAGCCGCTTCACGTGCACGTCCAGCGTCTTGGTGTCCCCGACGTAGTCGGCCCCCCAGACCCGGTCGATGAGCTGCCCCCGGGTCAGCACCCGCCCGGCGTTGCGCAGCAGCACCTCGAGCAGCTCGAACTCCTTCAGCGGGAGCTGCACGTTCTGCCCGCGCACGGCCACCGTGTGCCGGTCCACGTCCATCCGCACCGGCCCCACGGTGAGCACGGCCGACTCGGCCTCCTCGGTGTCCCCCTGCCGCCGCAGCACGGCCCGCATCCGGGCCACCAGCTCCCGCGAGGAGAACGGCTTGGTCACATAGTCGTCGGCCCCGAGCTCAAGACCCACCACCTTGTCGATCTCGCTGTCCTTCGCGGTCAGCATGATCACCGGGACCTTGGAGCGCTGCCGCAGCGTGCGGCACACCTCCGTGCCGGGCAGGCCGGGCAGCATTAAATCCAGCAGCACGAGGTCGGCCCCGTTGCGGTCGAAGGCCTCCAGCGCCTCGGGCCCGGTCGCCGCCACGGCGACCTCGAAGCCCTCCTTGCGGAGCATGTACGAAAGGGCGTCGGAGAACGACTCCTCGTCCTCCACCACGAGCACGCGCGTCATCGGCTTTCCTTCATCGTCGGCGGGACCCGGGGTGCGGCGCCGGCGACGTCGCCGCGCGTTCCCTCCGGTGAATCGGGGCATGGTGTGCGGGGCGGGGGCGGCCCTGCGGCCGCGAACCGGTCACGTGGCGGCCTCCATGGGGGTACCGGTACGGGGCGCGGCGATGGCCGTGCCGCCGAAGGCGGGCAGCTTCAGCGTGAAGGTGGAGCCCGAGCCCTCCTTGCTCCACACCGTCACCTCGCCGCCGTGCGCGACGGCGACGTGTTTGACGATGGCGAGCCCGAGCCCGGTGCCGCCGGTGGCGCGCGAGCGGGCCGCGTCCACGCGGAAGAAGCGTTCGAAGATGCGCTGCTGCGCGCTCTCGGGGATGCCGATGCCCTGGTCGCTCACGCTCACCTCGACCGAGTCCCCGGCGGCGCGGGCGCTGACGACGACCCGGGTGTGCTCCGGGCTGTAGGCGACGGCGTTGTCGATGAGGTTGCGCAGCGCGGTGACGAGCAGGTCCTCGTCGCCCCAGATGCGCAGCCCCTCGGTGCCGCCGGAGGCGAGCGTGATGTCCTTGGCGGCGGCGCGGGTGTTGCACCGGTCGATCGCCTCGTGCACGGCCTCGTCCACCTCGACCGCGCCCGGCGCGGGGATCGCCTCCCCGCCCTGGATGCGCGACAGCGTGATCAGGTCCTGGACGAGGTAGGTGAGCCGGGCCGCCTCGTGCTGCATGCGCCCGGCGAAGCGCTTGACCGCCTCGGGGTCGTCGGCGGCGTCCTGGACGGTCTCGGCGAGCAGGCTGAGCGCGCCGACGGGGGTCTTGAGCTCGTGGCTGACGTTGGCGACGAAGTCGCGCCGCACGGCCTCGACGCGGCGGCGCTCGGTCTGGTCCTCGGCGAGCACGAGCACCTGGCCGTGCGTGCCGAGCGGGGCCACCCGCACCGCGAAGCTCGTGCTCTCCTGGCCGAACTTCTGCGCCGCGACCTCGATCTCGCTCTCCCTGATCTCGCCGTCCCTACGCACCCGCCGGGCCATGGCGAGCAGCTCGGCGGCCATCAGGCGATCGCCGCGTACCAAGCCGAAGGCGCGTGCGGCCGAGCTGGCGCGCAGCACCCGGTCCTCCCGGTCCAGCACCACCGCCGAGGACGGCAGTACGGCGAGCACGGAGGCGACCCCGGCCGGCAGGGTGTGGTCGACGTCCTCGGGCGGCGGCGTGCCGCGCCGGTCGAGGTGCCCGCGCACCGCGGCCATGGCCAGCGCGCCCACCAGGAATCCGGCCAGCGCGGCCAGGCTGCCCAGCAGCTCACCGCTCATGCGGCCCCCTCACCGCTGCCCCGCATGCGATCGCTCCCCACCTCCACGCCCAACCTCCACGCCCCACTTCCACGCCCCACTTCCACGCCCCACTTCCACGCGCGGACGCGGGCACGCCGGGATCGCGCCGCCGCCCAGGGCAGCGCGGATCGTCCCTGTCGCCGCGCCGGATCCCACCAGCCCTCCCTCGCCGGGCCGTCAGCCCGTCCGCTCACGTCATCGATGGTAGGCGGCCCGCGACGGGACGTCCGTGCTCAGCGGCTCCCTTACCGTAAAGTTCACTTTCTGGACGGGGTTCGTTCATTACTACACGCGTAGCGTTTGCGGCATGCGCGACGCTTATCACGAGGAACTCGACTCGCTCACCGACCGGCTGGTGGAGATGACCCGGTTGGTGCGTTCCGCCCTCTCGCGGGGCACAACCGCGTTGCTCGACGCCGACCTGCAACTCGCCGAGAGCGTGATCTCCCATGACGAGGAGATCAACTCGCTGTTCGCGGAGGTCGAGAGCCGCATCTCCGAGCTGATGGCGACCCAGCAGCCGGTCGCGGTCGACCTGCGCGTCGTGATCGCCGCGCTGCGGATCGCCGGCGACCTGGAGCGCATGGGCGACCTCGCGGAGCACATCGCCAAGGTGGCGCGCATGCGGCACCCGGACACGGCGATCCCGATCGAGCTGCGTGACACGATCATCGAGATGGGGCAGATCGCCGAGCGGCTCGTCAGCAAGGCGGGCACCTGCGTCGCCACCAGGGACGTCGAGCTCGCCAAGGAGCTGGAGTCCGACGACGACGCGATGGACCGGCTGCACCGCCGCCTGTTCCGGGTGCTGCTGAGCAACGACTGGTCGCACGGCATCGAGGCGGCGATCGACGTCACCCTGATCGGCCGCTACTACGAGCGCTACGCCGACCACGCGGTGCGGGTCGCCCGCGACGTCGTCTACCTCGTCACGGGCGACCGCGCCCTTAACGGCTCCTCGACAGCCTGAATCCAAGGGGCCTGAATCCAAAGGGCCTGAAGCGGCGGGG
This sequence comes from Thermopolyspora sp. NPDC052614, assembly GCF_040678635.1. NCBI lineage: Bacteria > Bacillati > Actinomycetota > Actinomycetes > Streptosporangiales > Streptosporangiaceae > Thermopolyspora > Thermopolyspora sp. NPDC052614. The sequence continues at coordinate 66,538 of NZ_JBFATZ010000021.1, read as the reverse complement.
CGCTACCTGCCCTGGTTGGCCACGGCCTGGATGGCGGCCTCGGCCGCCTCCGGGTCGAGGTACTCGCCGCCCGCCTTGACCGGGCGGAAGTGCTCGTCGAGCTCGTACCGCAGCGGGATGCCGGTGGGGATGTTCAGCCCGGCGATCTCGGCGTCGCCGATGCCGTCGAGGTGCTTGACGAGCGCCCGCAGCGAGTTGCCGTGCGCCACGACGAGCACCGTGCGCCCGATCGCGAGGTCCGGCACGATCTGGTCGTACCAGTACGGCAGCATGCGCCCCACCACGTCCTTGAGGCACTCGGTACGCGGCATCAGCTCGGGCGGCAGCAGCGCGTAGCGCGGGTCGCCCGCCTGGGAGTACTCGTCGTCGTCGGCGATCGGCGGCGGCGGCACGTCGTAGGAGCGCCGCCACAGCATGAACTGTTCGTCGCCGAACTCCTCACGCGTCTGCGCCTTGTTCTTGCCCTGCAGCGCGCCGTAGTGACGCTCGTTGAGCCGCCAGTGCCGGCGCACCGGCAGCCAGAGCAGGTCGGCGGCGTCGAGCGCCAGGTTGGCCGTCTGGATGGCCCGGGTCAGCACCGAGGTGTGCACGATGTCGGGCCGCAGCCCGGCCTCGGCCAGCAACCGGCCGCCGCGCGCGGCCTCCTGCTCGCCCGCCGCCGACAGCTTCACGTCCACCCAGCCGGTGAACAGCCCTTTCGCGTTCCACTCGCTCTCGCCATGCCGCAGCAGCACCAAAGTCGCCATGCCCTGGAGCTTACTGGGTGCCGCCCTCCCCGGTACGGCGGACCGGGTCGGCGAACCGCGCGAACGCCTGAAGGTTCGCCAGGGACTCCCCCCGCTTCACCCGCCAGTCCCACTCCCGCCGGATCGAGGAGGCGAAGCCGAGCTCCAGCGCCCGGTCGAAGTTCTCGTCGGAGTAGGTGAGCACGCACCCGAGCAGCCGGTCGATCTCCGGCCCGGACACCGACTCCAGCGCCACCCGCCCCACCAGGTACACGTCCCCGATCGGGTCGAGGGCGAAGTGCACCCCGTACATGCCGCCGTTGCGGGTGAGCAGGAAACGGTAGAACGCGGCGTGGTTCTCGTCCGGCTGCCGGCAGAAGAACGCCTCCACGTGCAGCGCGTGGTCCTCGACGATGAGCCAGGTCATGGTGGCGAGCTTGTGCTGCCCCTCCAGCCGGACGAGGAACGCCTCGGGGCGCGGGCGCTCGAAGGCGACGCCCGCCTCCTTCAGCGCCTCCTCGATCACGGCGGGCACCCGCGCCGCCGCCGCGCTCACCGGCCCGCTCGCCGCCTGCCCGCCCATGACGGGACCGTCCGGGGTCGGGATGCTCATAGGTTGACCGCCACGGGAGTGCGGTGCAGTTCGGCCATGGCTCCGGTATACACCTCGGCGAGCCGGGCCGCGGTGGCCGACCAGCCGAAGGCGGCGGCGTGCGCCACGGCGTCACGGCCCATCGCCGCCCGCAGGTTCGGGTCGGCGATGAGGCGGCGCAGCGCCTGCGCCCAGTCGTGCGGGTCGTGGCCCTCGACGAGCAGGCCGGACACCCCGTCTCGTACGGCGGTGCGCAACCCGCCCACCGACGCCGCGCACACCGGCGTGCCGCATGCCTGGGACTCCAGCGCCACCAGGCCGAACGACTCGTTGTGCGACGGCACCACGGTGACGTCGGCGGCCCGATACCAGTCGGCCAGCTCCCGCTGGGGCGCCGGGGGTGCGAACCGTACGACATCGGAGATGCCGAGCTCGGCGGCGAGGTCGATCAGGTGCGTGGGACGCGCCCGCCCGTTGCCGCTGGGCCCGCCGACGCAGGCGACGATCAGCCGGGGGCGCAGCTCGGGCTCCTCGATGAGCATGCGGGCTGCGGCCCGCAGCAGCGTGTCGGGGCCCTTGAGCGGCTGGATGCGGCCGACGAACAGCAGCACGCGCGCGCCCACGGGAAGCCCGAGCCGGGACCTCGCCACCCCCTTGGATCCGGGGCGGAACGTGGTCAGGTTGACGCCGGGGTTGACCACGCTGACCCTCGACCGCGGCGCGCCGTACAGCTCGATCAGTTCGGTGGCCTCGGCGGCGGTGTTGGCGACGAGGCGGTCGGCGACCTCGACGACCTGCTCCTCGCCGAGCACCCGGACGGTGGGCTCGGGGCGGTCGCCGTCGGCGAGCAGCAGGTTCTTGACCTTGGCCATCGTGTGCATGGTGTGCACCAGCGGCACGCCCCAGCGTTCCTTGGCGAGCCAGCCGGCCTGGCCGGAGAGCCAGTAGTGCGAGTGGATGACGTCGTAGCGTCCGGGGTCGAAGGTCGCCTCGGTGCGCAGCACCCCGGACAGGAAGGCGCACAGCTGTCCGGGGAGGTCCTCCTTGTCCAGGTCCTCGTACGGCCCGGCGGTGACGTGCCGTACGAGCACGCCGGGCGCGAGCTCGACGGCGGGCGGCAGGTCGCGGGCCGTGCGGCGGGTGAAGATCTCGGTCTCGATGCCCAGGGCCGCCAGCCGCTTGGCCGCCTCCACGATGTACACGTTCATCCCGCCGGCGTCGCCGGTGCCCGGCTGGTCGAGCGGGGACGTGTGCATGCTGATCGTCGCGACCCGGTTGACCCGGCGCCGGCCGACCGCGAGTCGCGGCATGGACACCACCTCCGATGTCTACCCAAGAGAGAAGAACCCACAGAAAGGAGTACAACTTTGGGTATATCACCCGACATTCCCAGGACCATGTCCTCGGCGTGTCGGGGCCGGGCGGCGCGCTGGCAGGATGGGCGGCATGACGAAGACAGCAGTGGTGACGGGTGCGAGCAGCGGCATCGGCGCGGCGACGGCGCGCCGGCTCGCCGCCGAGGGTTTCCACGTGGTGGCGGCGGCCCGGCGGCGCGACCGGCTCGACAAGCTGGCCGCCGAGGCGGGCGCGGCCGAGGGCGGCGGGCCGGGCGTCGAGCCGTTCATGCTCGATGTGACCTCCCAGGAGTCGGTGGACGCGCTCGCCGCCGCCGTCACCCGCTGCGACGTGCTGGTCAACAACGCCGGCGGGGCGATCGGCATGGACCCGGTGGCCGAGGGCGACGTGGCCGACTGGCAGCGGATGTACGACGTGAACGTGCTCGGCTCGCTGCGGGTCACCCGGGCGCTGCTGCCCAAGCTGATCGCCTCCGGCGACGGGGTGCTCGTCATGCTCACCTCGACCGCCGGGTTCATCGCCTACGAGGGCGGCGGCGGGTACGCGGCGGCCAAGCACGGCCAGACCGCGATGACCGAGACGCTGCGCCTGGAGCTGTGCGGCGAGCCGGTGCGGGTCGTGGAGGTCGCGCCCGGGATGGTCAAGACCGAGGAGTTCTCCGTCAACCGCTTCGGGGGCGACGTCGAGCGGGCCGAGAAGGTGTACGCGGGCGTGCCCGATCCGCTGACCGCCGACGACGTCGCCGACGCGGTCGTCTGGTGCGCCACCCGGCCGTCGCACGTGAACATCGACCGGCTGGTCATCCGGCCGCGTGCCCAGGCGGCGCAGCACAAGGTGTACCGGGTCGCCGACGCCTGAGCCATGCGCGTGCCAGTCCCCCCGGCCGCGACGCCCGCGCGGGCGCGCGGCGGGAAACGTGCGGACGGGACGGGTCCGGTCGCCGGGGCGCGGCGGACGGCCCGTCCCCGGGTCGCCGGCCGATGAGACCGGTCGGGGAGATCACCCGGGGCACCACCGGCCACAACCGGCTGCGGCGGTCGGACCGGTGGGTCGCCGCCGTGTACGGGCGGCTGCTGCGGGCGCACGACCGTCCGCTGGTCGTCGATCTCGGGTACGGCGCCACGCCCGTCACCACGCTGGAGCTTTTCGCCCGGCTTCGCGCGGTGTGCCGGTCGGTGGAGGTCGCCGGCGTCGAGATCGACCCGGCGCGGGTGGCGGCGGCTCGGCCGTACCAGCGGGGCGGCCTGACGTTCCTGCGCGGCGGCTTCGAACTGCCCGTGCCCCGGCCGCCGGTGCTGGTGCGCGCCTTCAACGTGCTGCGCCAGTACGGCGAGGCCGACGCCTGGGCCGCCTGGGACACGCTGCGTTCCCGCCTGGCCCCCGGCGGCGTGCTCGTCGAGGGCACCTGCTCGGAGATCGGCCATCGGGCGGTGTGGGCCGCCCTCGGCCCGGAGGGGCCCCGCACGCTCACCTTCGCCACCCGGTTCACCGGCTTCGACCGGCCCTCCGGCCTGGCCGAACGCCTCCCCAAGACGCTGATCCACCGCAACGTCCCCGGCGAGCCGATCCATGCCTTCCTGCGCGATTTCGACCGTGCCTGGGCGTCCTGCGCCCCCTACCGCGCCTACGGCACCCGGCACCGCTGGATCGAGACCGCCGCGCTGCTCGCCCGCGACTGGCCGGTGGCGACCGTGCCGCCCCTCGGCGGCCGTCCCCGCTGGCGCCTCGGCGAGCTGACCGTCGCCTGGGACGCGGTCAGCCGTTGAGCGCCGAGTCGAAGACGGCGTACGCGCGGGCGTCGAACAGCACGAACCTGACCTCGGCGACCCGCGTCGCGGCCTGCCGTACGGCGGTCAGGGCGATCTCGGCGGCGTCGGCCATCGGCCAGCAGAAGATCCCGGTGGACACGGCGGGGAAGGCCACGCTCGCCGCGCCGAGCTCGTCGGCGACCGCGAGCGCGTTGGTGTAGCACGCGGCGAGCAGGTGGGAGCGGTCCTCGTCGGGGGAGTGGACCGGCCCGACGGTGTGGATCACCCACCGGGCGGGCAGCAGACCGGCGGTGGTGGCGACGGCCTGCCCGGTGGGCAGCCCCTGGGGGTACGTCGAGGCCCGCAGCTTGCGGCACTCGGCGAGGATCTCGGGCCCGCCCTTGCGGTGGATCGCCCCGTCCACTCCCCCGCCTCCGAGCAGCGACGAGTTCGCGGCGTTGACGATCGCGTCCACCCGCTGTTCGGTGATGTCCCCCTGCACGAGGTTGATCCGTACGCGCACGTGTCCACCCGCCGATCGGCCTTTTCTCCGCACTCTACGGCCTACCCGCCCGCGCGGCCCGCGCTCCGGCGCGAAAAGCGGGACGAGCCGGACAACCGAGGGGGCAAAGGGCTGGCGAAGCTTCCCCAAAGCGTGGGACGGCGACGCATTCGCGCCTGTCAGCGCGGAAATGAGTGGTCTAGGCCGCACTTGTGATCTCTACGACTGTGAGAGTGCGGCCTTTCTCAGCATTTTCCGGCGATCGGCCGGTTCATGCGCATTTCCCGGCCGATCGGCTCCGGGTCATACACCGCTTCACGACGGAGGAACTGTGATCAATATCGGCAAGCCCACCGCAGGCGGCGAGGTACGGCTCACATTCGTCCTGCCGCCCGAGCAGGTCCCCGGCCCCACCTCGGTGGTAGGCGACTTCAACGACTGGAACCCCTTCGCGCACCCGCTCAGGCCCGCCGAGGACGGCACCTTCCAGGCCACGGCGACCGTGCGGTGGGACCGGGAGCTGTGCTTCCGCTACCTGGCCGCGGGCGGCCACTGGTTCGACGACCCCGACGCCGACCGGTACGACGAGCACGGCGGCCATGTGATCCCCTCCGTACGGCTGGCGCAGGCCGCCGAGAGCGCGGACGCCGACCTGGCCCACGGCGGTTTCGGCGGCGTGGACCTCGGCCCGAGCCTGGAGCGCACCAGCTTCGGGCCCGTGGCGACCGCGGGCAACTGACCTGTCCATACCGCCGCCGTACCCGGCCGGGCGCGCCGCCACCGGACGCCCGGCCCATGGGTGCGGCGGGCGGCGACCCGAACCGATCGGTCGCTTGACCGATCGTCACACTCGACGACCCGTAGTACTACCCGCCGTGGTAGCAGGTTAGGCTTGATGTCGTGAAGGGCCTGGGTGAGCTTGAACGCAGCATCATGGACATCCTCTGGGCGCAGGGCACCGCCCTCACCGCCCGCGAGGTCGGCCGCGCGATCGCCGAGCGCGACCTCGCCCCCACCACGGTGATGACCGTTCTGGACCGGCTGACCAGGAAGGGCTTCCTCACCCGCACCCGCGACGGGCGCGCGTGGCGTTACGAACCCGCCAGAAGCCGCGACGCGTACGTCGCCGAGCTTATGCTTGAAGCTCTGGACCTGACGGGCGACCGCTCGGCCGCCCTGACGAGGTTCGCGCAGGCCGTCTCGGGCGACGAGGCCGAGATCCTGCGCAAGGCCCTTACGGAGCTGGAGGAAGAGTGATCGCGGCGGTCGCCCTGGCGGTGCTCGCTCTCGCGTGCGTCCTGGCGGCCTGGCGTCTTTCCTCCGCCCGGTGGACCTGGCGGGCCCCCCGGATCGCCATCCTGCTGTGGCAGTCACTCGGCCTCACCTGGGGCCTGGCCAGCACGGGCGCGCTGTTCGCCTACGCGCTTGAGCCGTACGGGCAGGGGGTCTTCTACGGCCTGCACAGCTACCTCGGCTCGGCGATCTCGCTGGGGCTCGGCCGTGACCTGCGCACCCCCTACGACCTGTCGCGCAGCGCCGCGCTCGTCGCCGGTCTGACCCTGCTCGCCCTGCTGATCGCGGTGCTGGTGGCCGCGATCTGGCAGACGCTGCGGGCCCGGCGCCGGCACCGCATGCTGCTGTCGCTGACCGCCCACGACGACCCGCACGTGCCCGGCGTACGGATCCTGGACCACCCGGGGGCCACGGCCTACTGCGTGCCCGGGCTGCGCTCGCAGGTGGTGGTGAGCGCGGGCGCGCTGCGGCTGTTGTCGCACGACGAGCTCGTCGCGGTGCTCGCCCACGAGACCGCGCACGTACGCGAGCGGCACGACCTGGTGCTGCTGCCGTTCGCGGCGCTGCGCCGGGCGATCCCGTGGGCGCGGGTGGTCCGCGACGCGCAGGCCGCGGTGGCGCTGCTGGTGGAGATGGCCGCCGACGACCGGGCCCGCCGCCACTGCTCGGCCCGCCGCCTGGCGACGGCGCTGCTGCGGTTCGGCACCGCCGGGGCCGTGCCCGCCCCGCAGGGGGCGCTGGGCGCGAACGGTCACCAGGTGATGGCCCGCGTGGACCGCCTGATCAAGCCGAGCGCCGAGTTGTCCCGGCGCTTCCGTTTCGGCGTGCTGACGTTGTCGGCCGTCCTCGCCGTGTCGGCGCCCTCCCTGTGGGTGATCCCACACTAGACTGCTAGCAACTGTTAGCCACTGCGTTTGCAGTTGCAAGCACAGGGAGGCATACTGGAGGTATGGAACTCCCGAAGGTCAGCTCGATCGGCGAATACATTCGCCAGCAACGGCAGCAGGCGAAGATCTCACTTCGTCAGCTCGCCGCGCAGGCGGGAGTCTCCAACCCCTATCTCAGTCAGGTGGAGCGGGGGCTCCGCAAGCCGAGCGCCGAGATACTCAACCAGATCGCCAAGGGGTTGCGCATCTCCGCCGAGGCGCTGTACGTCCAGGCCGGTCTCATCGAGCATCGCGCGCCGGACAGCGGCGTGCTGGCCGCGCTCAGAGCCGACACCGAGCTCACCGAGCGGCAGCGCCAGGTACTCATCGACATCTACGAGTCGTTCCGCAGAGAAAACCGCGGCGAGGCCCCGGACCGGTCCACGCCGACCTCCCAGAATGCGCGGACCAGGCCGGAGCCCCACGGGCCGGAGGTTCTCCAAGAGGAGTCGGATTCCTCGCGGAGCGGTCAAAGTCCACCCGAACCAAAGGAAGGTTAACCCAATGCCTCTCACCGAAGAAGTCAGGAAACTGACCGACTCCAAGCCGTTCTACGCGGTCGCCGGCGCCGGCGACTACGCCGTCGAGAAGCTGCGCGAGCTGCCGGCCCAGCTCAAGGAGCTGCAGTCGCGCCGGGAGGAGCTCCGCAGCACCGCCCAGGAGCTGCCCGAGCGGGCGCGCAAGTACGCCGCCGGCTGGCAGAACAAGGCCGAGACCTACGCCAAGGACCTGCCGGAGAAGGCCCGCGAGTACGCCGACGCCGTGGCGAAGAAGGCCGCCGAGCTGTACGACGAGTTCGCCACCCGTGGCCGCAAGGTCGTCAGCCGGGTGAGCGGCGAGGCCGCGATGGAGCTTGAGGAGGTGTCCGAGGCCGCCGAGCCGCCGGTCGCCGCCCCGGCCCCGCCGAAGGCCGTCACCCCGCCCAAGACCACCACCAAGACCACCACTCGGACCACCACCCGCCGTACCACGCCCAAGGCCTGACACGCTCGCCGCGACCCCCGAGGGACACCTCGGGGGTCGCGGCGTGTCCGCGGCGACCAAAAAGGGCGACCGAAGAAGCGCGAATCACAGACCGGCCTTTGCGGTCTAGTCCGCGCATCACGGTCGGGCACTAGGCTGGAGACTGCTCATTTACGTGATCAGGTGGGAGTGGCCATGTTCGGCGAAATCCACACGGTTCTGGGCCTCATCTTTTGGGTCCTCGGCATCGGGGCGTTCGTCCTGTGCGTCTGGGCCCTCGTGCACGCGCTCCGCACCCCGGCGCGCAATTTCTCCATCGCCGGAAAGCTGACCAAGAACATCTGGCTGCTCATTCTCGGCTTCGCGACGCTGTTCACCTTCTCGGCCGCGACCCTGTTCCTCCCCGTGACCGGCATCTTCACGGTCGCGGCGGTGATCGCCGCGGGCGTCTACCTGGCCGACGTCAAGCCCGCCGTGAGCGAGCACGGCCGCGGCCGGGGCGGCAACCAGGGGCCGTACGGACCGTGGTGACCCTCCGCGCGCACTAGGCTTGCGGCATGCGCACCCATCGGCTGGAGCTTGACGATCAGAACCTGCGCGAGTGGGAGGCCGTCGTCCTTGCGGCGAGCCCCGAGGGCATCGTGCTCGACCGGTCGGCGTTCTACCCGGGCGGCGGCGGGCAGCCGCCGGACGAGGGCGTGCTGATCTGGCAGGGCGTGGAGACCCGCATCGCAGGCGTGCGCAAGGGCGAGGAGCTGGAACTGATCCCCGCCGAGGGCGACCCGATCCCGGTGCCGGGCACCACCGTGCGGGCCGCGCTCGCCGACGAGCGGCGATCCGCCCTGATGCGCACCCATTCGGCCCTGCACGTGCTGTGCGGCGTGGTGTTCCGCGACTTCGGCGCCCTGGTCACCGGCGGCAACATGGAACCGTACACCGCGCGCATGGACTTCAACCTCCCCCAGGTGCCGCCGGGCTTCAAGGAGGCCGTGGAGAACGCCTGCAACGCCGAGATCGCCGCCGATCGGCGCATCGACATCCGCGTACTGCCGCGCGAGGAGGCGTTCCAGATCCCCGACATCATCCGCACGGCGACCAACCTGGTGCCGGAGTCGGTGCGCGAGGTCCGCATCGTCGACATCGTGGGGCTGGACTGCCAGGCCGACGGCGGCACCCACGTCGCCTCCACCAAGCAGATCGGGCGCATCCGCGTCGCGAAGATCGAGAACAAGGGCAAGGGCTTCCGGCGCGTCCGTCTGGAGGTCACTGACTGAGCCCCCGGGCGGGCGTCCCGGTAGCGGCCAGAAGTCGGCGAATGCCGCTGTGTGTCCCGGTTGAACCGATGGTCCCGCTAGGCTGACGCCCCATGGTGAAGTTCGCCCGACGACTCGCTCCGGTGCTCGCGCTCGCCTGCCTGACCGCCGCCCCGATCCCGGCCGTGCAGGCGGCCACCGCACCCCTGGACACGCCCCTGGACATCACCAAGGATGAGGTGGCCCTGGAACTGCGGCCCGGCGGCGTGCTGCACGTCAAGGAGCGACTCACCTACTCCGGCGCCGCGCCCGTCCGCAAACTGATCACCCGCACCCGCCACGACGACGCCAACGACCGCGTCTACCGCGTCAGCGACCTCAAGGGCGACGGCACGCTCGCCGAGGACTCGATCACGGTCACCGGCCGGGGCGGCACGGCCACCCTGGAGTACGACGTGCGCGGCGCGTTCACCCCGCTCACCGGCGTCGAGGAGCTGCGCTGGTACGCGGTGAGCGGCTGGTCGGTCCCCGTCGAGCTGGCGACCGTCACCGTCTCCGGCGCCGCCGCCATCCAGAACCTGTCGTGCTTCGCCGGCGACCCCGCCTCCACCGTCGGCTGCACGATCGCCGAGATGGACCACACCGGCACCACCGCGACCTTCGAGCAGCAGGGCCTGCGCCCCGGGCAGGCGCTCACCATCGTGATCGGCTACCCGTCCGGGGCCTCCGGCGGCGGCAAGCCGATCCTGGAGCGGCGTTTCGACCTGGCGACCGCGTTCACCCTGAACGCGGTGACCGGCGGCGCGCTGGCCGCGCTGCTGGTCCTGCTGCTCGGCGGCCTCGGCCTGGTGTACTGGACGCGGGGGCGCGACGCCCGCGTCATGGGCCACGAGGCGCAGGCCGTCTCCGGCGTGCACGACGGCCGGTTCTCGCCGCCCGACGGCGTGCGTCCCGGCCAGATCGGCACGCTCATCGACGAGCAGGCCGACGTCGTCGACGTCACCGCCACCATCGTCGACCTCGCCGTACGCGGCCATCTGCTCATCGAGGAGCAGCCCAGGCAGACCTACGACGCCCCCGACTGGGTGCTGGTCAAGCGGCCGAACGCGCCGGTGGACGGGCTGCTGCCGTACGAGCGGGCGCTGTATGAGGCGATCTTCGACGGCCGGGACGCGGTGCCGCTCTCGCATCTGCGCGGCACCTTCACCGCGGAGCTCGGCAAGGTCCGCGACGCGCTCTACCAGGACGTGGTGCGGCAGGGCTGGTTCTCCCACCGCCCCGACACGGTACGCAGCCGGTGGACGACGGCGGGCGTGATCATCAGCGTGCTCGGCGTCGTCGCCACGGTCGCGCTGGCCTGGTTGACCGGCTACGGTCTGCTCGGCCTGGCGGTGATCATCGCCGGGGCGGCGATGGCGGTCGGCGGTCAGTACATGCCGGCCAAGACCGCCAAGGGCTCGGCGGCGCTCGCGCACACGCTGGGCTTCCGCCGGTTCCTCATCTCCGGGCAGGTCGGCGACGTGCCGCCGGAGCAGCGGGTGGAGCTGTTCTCCCGCTACCTGCCGTACGCCGTGATCTTCGATAGCGTGGAGCCGTGGGCCCGTCTCGTGGCCGACGTCGGCGGCGACGGCCGCCAGGGCGACAACCTGTACTGGTACCACGGCCCGGCCGAATGGGACCTGTCGAAGTTCGCCGACTCCATGCGCACGTTCACCACCACGACCTCCGGCGCCATCTCCGCCTCCCGCCAGTTGCGCTCCCTCTGACGGCTCCCTGTAGCGGGCGGCCGGGGTCAGGCTCCGCGCACGCGGATCTCCCCGACGGGCTCGCCCGCGCCGAGCACGGGAGTGGCGGTGAAGGGGATGAGCTCGGGCGCGTCGAGGCCGAGGGCGCGCAGGGCCGCCACGACGACGGGCAGGCGGGCCCGGCGCGCACCGTCCTCGATCTTGACCGCGCCGGCGCGGCCGTCCTCGTGCACGAAGGCGAAGAACGCCTCGGCTCCCGCCTTGGCGAGCAGGCCGGGCAGGGCCCGCATCAGGATGTTCTCGAAGCGGGTCGTGCCGCTGGTCCACTCGGGGTGCGCGCGCATCGCGTCGGCGACCCGCCGCTCCGGGCTGCCGGGCGGGGCCGCGACCAGCGCCCGGTAGGCCCGGACCACGCCGACCATGGAGACGAAGAACAGCGGCGCGCCGCAGCCGTCCACGCCGGTCGCGACGGCCCGTTCCCCGGTGAGCTCGTCCACGGTACGGCGGATCGCCCGCTGGAGCGGATGGGTGGGGTGCCGGTAGTCCGCGATCGGCCAGCCGTTGACCACGCAGGTGGCGAGCATGGCGGCGTGCTTGCCGGAGCAGTCCATGTGCACGCGGCCCGGCTCGCGGCCGGAGCGGATCAGCTCGTGCGCGGCGTCCTGGCTCTCCGGAAGCGCGGGAGGGCACTGCAGGGCGCTCTCCCCAAGACCCGCGTCGGCCAGGATCTTGCGTACGCCGTCCACGTGGAACGGCTCGCCCGCGTGGCTCGCGCAGGCCAGCGCCAGCGACCTGTCGTCCAGGTCGAGGCCCGCCCGCAGCATGCCGACGGCCTGCAGCGGCTTCATCGTTGATCGCGGCGAGACCGGGACGGCCACCTCGCCGTGCGCGCGCACCGGCTCGCCGCCGTCGGCGACCGCGAGCACCCGGGCCCGGTGCACGGACTCCACGAAGCCTGAGCGCACGACCTCCACGATCAGCGGTTCGACCGGCATGCCCACCCCATTTCGGCGCGCCTTATTTCGCCACCCGCCACGCGCACTAACGCCCAGTCTACGAGTCGAACTCACGCTTCTGGGCGGAGATCGTCCGTAAGAGGTGGGAGAATGCGACGCATGCGAGCGGTGGTGCAACGGGTCGGTTCGGCGTCGGTGGTGGTGGACGGCGTCACGGTATCGGAGATCAACGAGACGGGACTGCTCGTCCTCGTGGGCGTCACCCACTCCGACGGCCCCGCCGAGGCCGCCAAACTCGCCGCCAAACTGTGGAACCTGCGCATCCTCCCCGGCGAGAAGTCCTGCTCCGACGTCGGCGCCCCGCTCCTGGTCGTCAGCCAGTTCACCCTGTACGGCGACACGCGCAAGGGCCGCCGCCCCACCTGGCAGGCCGCCGCCCCCGGCCCGGTCGCCGAGCCCCTGGTGACCGCCGTCGTCGAGGAGCTGCGCGCGCTCGGCGCGCAGGTCGGCACGGGCGTCTTCGGCGCCGACATGAAGGTCTCCCTCGTCAACGACGGCCCCATCACCCTGATCATCGACGTCTGAGGCCCTGCGTTTCCGGGCGTTTCGGGGCGTTTCGGGGCGTTTCGGGGCGTTCCTGGGGCGTTCCCGGGCACGGCCTCAGCGGATGCGGCGGCGCAGGGCAGGGTCGATCTTGACGTTGCGCCCCGCGTCCGGCGGCACGATCACCGTCTGCGCCGCCGCAACGCCGCCGGCCAGCAGCGGCGCGTCCACCGGGACGGTGCGCTTGACCAGGCCGAGGGCGATCGGCCCGAGTTCGTGGTGCCGCGCCGACGAGCCGACGAAGCCCACCTCGTCGCCCACCTTGTCGCCCCCCTCGTCGCCCCCCTCGTCGCCTTCGCGGGCGATGGCCGCGCCGTGCGGGGGCAGCGTGTCCACGCTGCCGTCCAGGTGCAGGAAGACCAGGCGGCGGGGCGGGTGGCCGAGGTTGTGCACCCGGGCGACCGTCTCCTGGCCCCGGTAGCAGCCCTTGCTCAGGTGCACGGCGGCCCCGATCCAGCCCACCTCGTGCGGGATCGTCTTGTGGTCGGTCTCGAAGCCCAGGCGCGGCACGTGGGCCTCGATGCGCAGCGCCTCGTACGCCCACAGCCCCGCGGGACGCGCGCCCAGGTGGTCCGCGAGCGCCGCCCGGGGCAGCAGCGCGTCGTCGCCCATGGGGATCGCGCCGGGCGGCAGGGCGGCCCCGCTCTCGGCCTCGCCCGCCGGTCCGCCGCGCAGCCCCGACACCACGGCGTAGTCCGCCGTCACGTCGGCGACCTCGACGCGGAGCATGAAGCGCATCTTCTCCAGGAAGGCGACCAGTTGCCCGGCCGTACCGGGCTCGACGTGGCCCCACACGGCCTCGCCGTCGTCGATGAGCACCAGATGGTGCTCCACCCGGCCCTGCGGATCCAGGAAGAGCGTCTGGGTCGGCTCGCCCGGCGGGAGCGTGTCGAGCTTCTGCGACGACAGGTCGTTGAGCCATTTCAGCCGGTCGGCGCCGGAGACACGGACGACCTCGCGGTTGCTCCGGTCCACCATCGCCTCGCCTCGGGCGAGGGCGCGCTGCTCGGCGTAGGGATCACCGTAGTGGGCGGCGACGGACTCGTCCGGGGCCTGCGCCGCCACCGCTCCGGGAATGTCCAGCAAAGGGCTCCGCATGCCCTCCAGCGTACGGCTTCCGCGCACCGGACACCCTTCCGGTCCGGCCCTGGCGGCCCGGCAGCCCCGGCGCGGCTCAGTCTTCGCGCGCCGCCCGGCAGCCTCGGCACTGGCCGAAGACCGTCAGGTGACGGACGTCGGTGGAAAAGCCGAGCTCATCCTCGAGCGCGGTGACCAGGCCGTCGACGAACCGGGGGGCGACCTCGGTCACCTCGCCGCAGGTGCGGCAGACCAGGTGCACGTGGTCGGCTTCGGCGGCCAGATGATACGTCGGCGCGCCGTGGCCCAGGTGGGTGTGGGTGACCATGCCGAGCTCTTCGAGCAGCTCAAGCGTGCGGTAGACGGTGGAGATGTTCACCCCGCGCGCCGTCTCCTGCACCCGCCCGCAGATCTCCTCGGGCGTCGCGTGCCCCAGCTCGCCGACCGCCTCCAGCACCAGTTGCCGCTGCGGCGTGACGCGATAGCCGCGCGCCCTCAGCTCCTCGTGCCAGTTGGTGGTCTTGGGGAGGGCTTGCGCGGTCGCGGCTCCCTTGCCCGGCTCGGCCATACGCCGAGTCTAGAAGCTCCAGGCCACCACCGGCACCCAGGTACAGCACCCGGGCCCAGCATCCAGGCACAGCACCCAGGCGTCGGGGTACCCGCGTTCGGCCCACCGCGATAATCACTTGCCCGCATCGCGAGGCGTCGCATAGCGTTCAAGGCACGCGGAAAGGAGGTGGTCCAAACAATGGTTGATCATAGTTGGGCTAGCGAGGTGGCTGTCCGCTAGGACATCGCCGAATCCGGACCTCCGTTCGGATGTCGTGCCAACGAGCACCGGCGACGTCCGGCGTAATCCAAGGCAGACACCGGAACCCCCGGGCAGTCGGCGGGCGGGGACATCGTTTCCCGTCCATGGTCCAGCCGGCCCGTCTCGCGAGACGGAGCACGCCCGGGGTTCTTTTTCGCCCCGAACCCGAGGCCGGCCGCGCCCGCTGTCGCGGAGTGTCCCGGGAGCCGCCCGCGGGCGTCGCGACGACTCAGTCCTCCGGCACGAAGTCGGCGACCTTCTTCAGCTCGGCCGAGGTGTGCGACTGCAGCGGCTGCCCGACGGCCGCCATGTCGTACGCGTACATCAGGTTGCCGTTGACCAGCCCGTACAGCCGGTGCCCCGCGGTGTACTCCTTGGCGCTGCCGGTGCGGGCCACCACGTCGGTGCGCAGCTCGATCTTGTGGAAGACCACCTCGCCGATGTAGATCTCCACGATGCCGGTGGGGTGGGCCAGCACCACCTCGAGTTGCCGGTCCGGCTGCGCCCGCCAATAGCCCGTCTCGGTGGCGAGCGGGCGGACCTTGTCGCCGTTCCGGTCCAGCAGCCAGGTGCGGCTGCGATAGGTCAGGAACGGCTTGCCGTTGTGGCCGAAGATGATCTCCTGGCCGAAGTTGACGCTCTCCATCGTCGGATAGCCGACCACCCCGGCACCCTCCCAGTGCCCCAGCAGGAAGGCGATCGGCTCCAGTTCGGAGTGCAGCTCAGGTGCGTCCATGGTGCCTCAGCCTAGGGCAGGTCGGGTCCCTGGTTCTCCCGCCGTCCGGCGGCATTCCCCGCTTCGCGAGGCCGGGTACGGCCAGACCTACTCGGTCATCGGGTACGCGCTTGGAGCGATCGCCGTGATCGGGATGGTCGTGTGGTGGATCCTCGCGCCGACGGCGTAGGCTGCGGAGTATGGCAAGATCACTGGTGATCAAGGTGACGGCGGGCGCGGATGCCCCGGAGCGCTGCAACCAGGCCTTCACGGTCGCCGCCGCCGCCGTGGCGAGCGGCGTCCCGGTCTCCCTCTGGCTGACCGGCGAGTCGTCCTGGTTCGCGCTCCCCGGCCGGGCCAAGGAGTTCAGCCTCCCCCACGCCGCGCCCCTGGCGGACCTGCTCGACGCCGTCCTCGCGGGCGGCCGGGTGACGGTGTGCACCCAGTGCGCCGCCCGTCGCGAGATCACGGTCGACGACGTGATCGAGGGCATCCGCATCGCGGGAGCCCCCACCTTTGTGGAGGAGGCCCTCGCCGAGGGCGCGCAGGCCCTCGTCTACTGACCGACGGCATACCGAGGCCATCGACCAAGGCCGTTCACCAAGGCCATTGACCGAGCCCGCAGGGCCGCCGCCGTCAGCACGGGGTCGCGGGCTCGCACAGATAGGGCTCCACGTCCAGCTCGACCCACACGATCTTCTCCCCCGGCGTCGGCCGGTGATACCCCCAGCGGTTGCACAGGGCCTCGACGAGGAACAGCCCCCGGCCCCTGACCTCGTAGTCGTCGGGGGTGCGTTGCTTGGGCACGCCCGCCCCGTCGTCCCAGAACTCCAGCACCAGGCGCGCGTCCACCATCCGGACGCTCACGCGTACGCGTTTGCCGAGCGCCGAGGCGTGCCCGTCGCCGTTGCCCGAGGCGCCGGCGACGCTCGCCGTGATCGCGTTGGTGACGAGCTCGCTGGTGATGAGCTGGGCGTCGTCGATCAGTTCGCGGCTGGTCAGGCCGAACGACGCGAGCACGACGGCGACGTGCTCCCGGGCGCAGGACACGCTGGACGGCTCCGCCGGGAGCTCCAGATAGTGACGTCCTGTCGTACCTGTCATGAAATCGGCCATCGACTTCCCCACTCCTGATGATCGTCGCGGACCAAGGGCCTGGCGTTGGTGGTGCTCTCCTCATCGACGATGCCACGAGCGCAGTCAAACGATTACGGAAAGTAAGCCATTCCTAGTACAGGAGGACCTCGTGCGTGCGATGATTACCATCAGTTTGTAGTCACTGACCGAGTGTCTGCAACCGCTATCGCGCATTTGCATAAAAATCTTGCTTTTCGTAATCGGCTGACAGCGGTGAGAGAGGGAGCATGTCGACCAATCGGTACAGTCCGACGATCCGGCGCAGGCGCCTCGCCGCCGAGCTGCGCCGGTTGCGTGAGGAGCGAGGGCTCACCATCGAGCAGCTCGCCCAGCGGCTCGACTGGCATCCCACGAAGCTGAGCCGGGTCGAGACCGGCAAGCAGGCCGTGCATCCGAGCGAGGTGCGCGGCCTGCTCGACCTGCTCGACACCGATCCGGCGCAGCGGGACGCCCTGGTCGCGCTCGCCCGGGAGGCTCGGTTGCGCGGCTGGTGGCGGGTCTTCGGCGAGGCCGTTCCCGACTGGTTCGCGGTCTACGTCGGGCTGGAGTCCGAGGCGACGTCGATGCGTCTGTACGAGTCGGAGTTCATCCCGGGGCTGTTACAGACCGAGGACTACGCGCGTGCCGTGCACCAGGCCACGCGGGTGGGAGCGAGAGAGGAGGAGATCAAGCGGTTGGTGGATGTCCGCATGGCCCGGCAGGAACTGCTGGTCGGCGAGGGCGCGCCGCAGTTGTGGATCGTTCTCGACGAGGCCGTCATCAGACGCAGGGTGGGCGGCCCCGACGTCATGCGTGGTCAGCTGAAACGTCTCATGGAGGCGGCCCGGCTGCCGAACCTCACCCTGCAGGTGCTCCCGTTCTCGGTGGGAGCCCACGCCGGTATGGACGGCGGGTTCCACATCCTCACCTTCGAGCCGTATGCGGACGACGTCGTCTACATCGAGTATCGGACCGGCAGTTTTTACCTGGAGAAAAGATGGGAAATAGAACAATATTCACTGGTCTTCGACCACCTGCGCGCTGCCGCGCTGCCAATGGAGGCGTCCACGGCTCTCATCGCACAAGTGGCCGACGAGCTTCTGTGACCCCCGCGAGTGTAGGAAATGGTGGTGGACGTGCGCTCATCTAGCCACCCGGTCGACCTGACCCGCGCCCAGTGGCGCAAGAGCACCTACAGCAACGGCAACGGCGGCGCGTGCGTCGAGGTGGCTCGCAACATCCCCGGCATCGTCGCCGTGCGCGACTCCAAGAACCCCTCCGGCCCCGCGCTCGTGCTGAGCCCCGGCGCCTGGACGGCGTTCCTCGCCCGTGTCCGCGCCGGAGACGTCACGCCGTAGACGTCGACACCGGCCACGAGGGCACGCCTTGAGGCGGCCCCGAATCGGCACGGCGCAGTGCCGCGGACCATCGTGATCGTCCGGGCCCGGAAACGTCCCCG
Organism: Thermopolyspora sp. NPDC052614; assembly: GCF_040678635.1. Classification (NCBI taxonomy): domain Bacteria; kingdom Bacillati; phylum Actinomycetota; class Actinomycetes; order Streptosporangiales; family Streptosporangiaceae; genus Thermopolyspora; species Thermopolyspora sp. NPDC052614. The sequence continues at coordinate 48,698 of NZ_JBFATZ010000021.1, read as the reverse complement.
AAAGGGGCCGGATCCGGGCCCGGACGCCGTTCACGACGCGGTCCGGGCTCGGCCTAACCGACAGGGGCCTAACCGACAGGGGCCTAGCGCGGCAGGACCGCGGCGAGGCGCTCGCCGCGCAGGTGCTCGTACCAGGTGTCGTCGATGGGGGCGAGGTCGCCGACCGCCCAGCGCAGCAGGAGGTCGGCGACGGCCGGGTTGCGGGCGAGGGCCGGGCCGTGCAGGTAGGTGCCGACGATGCGGCCCGCGTAGCAGCCCTCGGTGCCGTCGCCGTTGCCGGTGCCGACGAGGGTGCGCGACAGCGGCCTGACGCCGGGGCCGAGGCGGGTGACGCCCATGTGGTTCTCGAAGCCCGTGAGGGTGGGCAGGCCGAGGGCCGGGTCCACCTCCGCGGCGAGCTCGCCGACCGCGCGGGCCCGGCCGCGGCCGCTGGAGACGTCGAGCAGGCCGACGCCCGGCACCGGCTGGCCCTCCTCGCCGCCGAACACCGTGCCCATGAGCTGGTAGCCGGCGCAGACCGCGAGCATCGCCGCGCCGCGATTGATCGCCCGCTGCAGGCCGCCGTCGCGGCGCAGCCGCTCCGCGCCGAGGATCTGCGGCCGGTCCTCGCCGCCGCCGATCAGGTAGATGTCCCCGGTCTCCGGCACCGGGTCGGCGGAGCGGATGTGCAGGGTCTCGACCGGGATGCCCCGGGCGCGGGCCCGGTGCTCCAGCACCAGGACGTTGCCCTGGTCACCGTACGTGCTCAGCAAGTCCGGATAAATCCAGACAAGCCGCAAAGCGCTCTCAGACTGCACGGCCGAACTCCGCTCGTATCTGCTGGAAGGCGGTGTAGTTGGCGATCACGTCGATCTTCCCCGGCGCCTGCGCGTCGACGGCGTCCCCGAACTTCGGGCACAGCTCGAAGTGCACGCCCGCCACGTGCAGCCGCAGCGCCAGGTCGAGCCGCCGCTCCCCGGTCACGTACACCGGACGGCCCTGCAGGACCCGGTAGTCGACGTCCCACAGCCAGGAGGTGTCGCGCCCGTCGGGGCCCTGCGCGTTCACCGACAGGATGATCGGCAGGGCGGGGTCGGCCACGTCGAACGCCTCCAGCCAGCCCGCCGGGTTCTTCGCCAGCAGCAGCCGCAGCACCCGCCCGTCGCGCTCCACCGTCGTGTAGCGCCCGGCGACCGACCGCACCTCGCGCAGCCGGGGCAGCGCCCGCTCCACCGGCAGCCCGAACGCCTCGGCCGTCGCGAGGGCGATCGCCGCGTTCGCCTGGTTCGCCCGGCCGGGCAACTGCAGGTCCAGCGGCCACGTACGGCCCCGCGGATCGATCACCGCGTTGTCGGCGAGGTACCACGTCGGCTCGGGGCGGCGGAAGGTGCACTCCCGGCAGGCCCAGTCGTCGTCCTTGCGGTCCAGCGGCCCGCCGCACTCGGGGCAGCACCAGGAGTCCTCGCGCCAGCGCTGCTTGGCCGACACCCAGGTCACCCGCTGCGCCGTCGAGGCCCCCCAGGTCACCAGCGGATCGTCACAGTTGGCGATCACGTGGGTGTCGCGCCCCTGCAGGGCGTGCCGCCACTTCTGGGCCAGCAGCCAGATCTCGGCCGCCCGGTCCATCTGGTCGCGGCTGAGGTTCATCAGGCAGACGACCGCGGCCCCGGTCGTGTCGAGGACCTCCGGGAGGTACTTCTCGTCCACCTCGAGCACGGCGTACGGCGCGTGCTTGTGCTGCGACAGCGCCGAGACGTGCCCGGCCGGCATGTTCGCCCCGAAGGCGTTAGTGGCCACCTCGCCCAGTTCCTGCAGCGCCGAGGTGATCAACCGGGTCGTGGTCGTCTTGCCGTTGGTGGCGCTGACCAGCGCCAGCCGCCGGTCCGCCGCGAGCCGGCGCAGCAGGTCCGGCTCCAGGATCAGGCCGACACGCCCGCCGATCACCGAGCCGTCGCCGCGGCCGGTCACCCGCGACAACGTGGCCGCGGTGCGGCCGAGGGCGGCGGCAAGCTGCGCCCGCAACGGAAGCTGTGTCATGCAGCGATCCTAACGGGGAGGAAGCCCGCCAAGCACCGACACGGGCCTCAACCCGGCTGCTCGGCGAAGGTGAGTTCCGCGTCGTGCTCCACCCCGCCCTCAAACGGCAGCACGAACCGCTGCGGCCACGACAGCACCGTCTCCAGCCAGCCCGCGCCCATCGTCTGCGCCACGTGCCGCACCCGGTCGCGCGGGTCCACGCCGATCGCCACGGTGGCGATGTCCTGCTGCACGCTCTCGTGCTCGTCGTCGCCGAGGATGACCCGCCAGGCGAGCGCCCGGTTGCGGTCCACCTCCATCGACAGCGGGTGGCGGCGCAGCGCCTTGGCCCGGTGCCCGAGCAGCTCCACCCCGACCACCGCCTCGCCCGAGCCGTTCACCCCGGCGTGCGTGTACGGCCGACCGGCGGCGTCGACGCCGAACAGCGGGTACTCCATCACCGGGGCCGGGCTGCGCAGGTTCGGCGCCGGATGCCCGTACGGGAACAGCCGGTCCACCTCGTGCAGCCAGCGCACCTGCGGGATCACCCACGCCGGCCCCGGCCGCTCCCCCGCCAGGCGGCGCTCGCCGTCGTCGGCCGGGCACAGCAGCGCCGTGGCGGCCTCCACCGCCTTCTGGGTGAGCAGCGTGGGGTCATAGAAGGTGCGCAGCGACCAGGCCCGCCGCGACACCGCCCGGTCGATGAGTGTCGCCAGCAGGCACTCGCGGCGGCGCACCGGCAGCTCGCCCCAGATCTCGGCGAGCACTCGCGGCACGCCGGGCAGCGTGCGGTTGACGCAGAACGCCAGCACCAGCGTGTCGGTCCAGATCCGCAGCCACGCCCACTCCGGCGCCGACGCCAGCAGGTCGGCCTCGCGTACCTCGAACAGCGTGCACGCCTTGCCGGTGCGGCACTCGTGGCCGCAGGCGGCCGAGCGGCGGCCGGAGATCGGCGGGATCGGGCTGAGCATGACGCGCTCGCGGTCCTCGCCGAGCGGCACCCGGATGCGCAGCGGCCGGTCCATGCCGTCGGCGAACACCGCCGCCTGGCCGGGCTCCAGCGACACCACCTGGCGGGACTGGTCGTCGCTGAGGTTCATCGCCGCGCCGACGAGCTCGCGGTCGTCCTCGGCGGGCAGCCGGTGCACGACCTTGAGCGCGGTGTTCTTCACCACGTCGGAGACGAGCTTGGTGGGGATCTGCTCGGCGACGATGATGCCCTCGCCGTACGCGCGGATCTCGGCGAGCATGCCCGCGAGCAGCTCCACCGCGTGTGTGGAGGCCCGGCCCGCGCCGCGGTCGCGCAGCAGCCGGTGCGCCTCCTCGATGATGATCACGTGCTGCAGGCCGGTCGGCGGGCGCTCCAGGTGCTGCTCGGCGCGGGCGCGCATGCGCAGGTGCTCGACTATGCGGATGATCAGCGTGCCCATGAGGAACGCCTTGTCCTCGTCGTTGGCGACGTCCTCGATGGCGAGCACGACGTTGCGCTGCAGCAGCCCGCCGATGTCGGCCGGGTGGCCGCCCTCGAAGAACCGCCCGGCCGAGCCGACCCGCAGCGACCGCAGGCGCAGCGAGATGAAGCCCTCGACGTCGGCCTGGACCTCCTTGCCGTAGCCGATCTCCTCGATGACCTCCAGGGCGTGCTGCTGGAGCTGTTCGAGGGTGGGCACCGCCGGCTGTACGGCCGCGCCGGGGATGCCGTGGCCGGTGACCACGTCCCAGCCGTTGGCCTCGTAGACGCGCTGCAGGGCGAGCGACATGATCTGCGGGAACGGCTCCTCGGCGTCGAAGGCCGCCATGAACAGGGCGCGGACCATGTCGATGTGCGCCTGCACCGGGTAGCCCGGCTCGGGGGCGAGTGGGTTGACGCTGAACGGCACGTTGTCCGGGGCCGAGGGGTTGATCACGGTGAGCGGGGCGAGGTGCTCCACCCGCCCGGCCATCGCCGCGTACTCGGACTTGGCGGGCTCGATCGCCAGCCACGGGATGCCCGCCTGGGTGAGCTGCTCCAGCAGGTGCCGTACGGTCTGGGACTTGCCCGAGCCGGTCGCGCCGGTGATGAACGCGTGCCGGTTGAGCGTGGACAGCGGCACCCGGAAGGTGCCGACGGCGCGGTCCTGGCCGTCGATGATCGCGCCGAGCTCGATGAGGTCGGAGCCGCGCTCGTCGGTCTCGGAGGTGACGTCGAAGTAGCCGGTCTCCAGCACCCGCACGCCCGGCACCTCGCGGCGCGGCAGGCCCGCAAGGGCGGCGAGCGCGCCCGCGGTGGCGGCGAACGGCGAGGCGGCGCCGTCGGTGGAGTCCTGGATGTTGACGGCGAGCGCCTCGGTGAAGGAGTAGGCGTGCTCGACGGCGCGGCCCTGGGCGAGCGCGGGCACGGACGGGCCCGCGCCGGAGGAGATGGCGCTGCGCAGCCGGTAGGGGTGGTGGGACATCTCCACCGAGCCCACCAGGACCGGGGCGATCTGCCGCAGCTCGTCCTGGCCCGCCGCGCCCGCGAGCACGCGGACGTGCCACAGGCCCGCCTCGCGGAAGGCGTCGAGCTCCTGCATGCGCCGCTCGGCCCGCTCGGCGTCGAAGCGGCTGCGCTCGGAGGCGTCGCCGTACTGGCGCAGCACGTTGAGCTGGGTGCGCAGGTGCGCCACCTCGGTGTCGAGCAGGTCGGTGGGCTCGGCGACCACGACCCAGCCGAACGGGCGGGACATGAGCGTGACGAGCGTGGACTCGAACAGGGTGGGGCGGCGGATCTCGTCGGGGTCGGGCTCGCGGCGTCCGCCGAGCGGCGGGGCCTGGCGGCCGGGGCACGGCGTCCAGACAAGGTCGGCGAGGTCGGCGAGCCAGTCGTCGCTGACCGGGATGCCGCGGGCGCCGCCGGGGAACAGCAGCGGCTGCGGGCCCTGCGGCAGCGGCTCGGGGGCGAGCGCCGCGCGCCGGGGCGGGCGCGGCGGGGTGAGCGGGCCCGCGTTCGTGATCAGTTCGAGCGGGGCACCGGAGCCGCGCGACAGCCAGCCGATGACGAACGGCCGGTTGCGCTGGGCGGCGGACAGCACGGCGGGCAGGACCGTGACGAAGTCCCACTCCGCCGAGGAGCTCCTCGACGGTGCGGTGATCGCCTGGATGCGATACCAGGGCCCGCTGAGCGGGAATGGTGCCGCCGACACGCTCGCCTGCATCTGACCTCCTGGTGCGCCTGTCGCACCCCTAAACTGGACATCGGATCATGCCCGCACATCGACATTGACGATGTCATTACTTCGCGCCGACGCATCAGTGGCGCTTGCGCCAGTCCAACCGGGGAGGCGGCGGGCCCAGGTTGGGAGGCGGGCGCTCCTGGTCGGCGTCCTGCCGTTGTTGCTCGGCGGCGAGCATGGCCCGCCGTACCTCCTCGAATTCTCCCAGAGTCGTACGCGGGAAGGTGAGGATCGCGGGGTTGGCGTCGGCGAGGCGGACCTGGCGGCCGTCGGCGGTGGCGTGGGTGACGATCACCGAGGTGGTGGGGAGCTGCTGGAGCTGGTGCGGCTCGACGAGGAACTCGCGTGAGCGCTGCATGACCCGTTCGCCGCCCTCCGCCCCTTCGGCGGCCTCGCCGCGGGCGTGGTCGGCGAGGGCGTGGTCGGCGAGGGCACGGCCGGCCCGGCGGCCCCACTCGGTGGACTCGGTGATGTCCTCGGCGAGGTCGCCGTCACCGGGCCGGGCGGCCGGGCGCCCCGGGTGTGCGGTCTCGTCGCCCACCGTGGAGGTGTACGTGGCGTCGACGCCGTTCATGCGGGTGCTGATCGTCTCGGTGAGCTGGGCGAGCTCCAGGCGGTGCTCGGTGCCCACGTGCTCGCTCGCGATCCGGGCGTCCTCGGCGTTGCCCAGGCGCATGAACGCCACGGCGGCGTGGCCGCGGCCGAGGCGCTCGCGGACGGTCGGGGTGAGCGAGCGGTAGGTGAGCACGAGGCCGGCCTTGGAGGTCTCGCAGGCGTCCATGAGGCGGTCGAGCACGTCGCCGCGGAGCTTGTCGGCGCCCGCGACGATGATCGTGTGGTACCAGGGGCGTTCGGACGGCGGGGACTGGCGCAGGATGTGGGTGAGCGCGGTGGCCACGTACGTGCCGAGCACGCGGTTGCCGAAGACGCCCGACTGGCGGTCCATGGAGACGACGCGCAGCCGGGCGGGCGGGAGCCCCACGGCCTCGGTGCCGAGGGCCTCCAGCTTGCGCAGCTGGGCCTCCAGTGCCCAGGCGCGCTCGATCACCACCCGGTCGCTCACGCCGCGGCCGAACAGGGTGCCGATGCGTTCGAGCTGGTGGGCGGTGAGGCGGCCGTCGCGCAGGTCCTCCCTGGGGTCGCCGACCTGGGCGAGCGCCCGCAGCGCGGCGGTGACCTGGCTGATCGTGGCGTTCTCGCCGAGGACCTCCAGCACCCGCTCCAGGATCGCGTTGTCGAACGACAGGTCGCGGGTGGTGCGGTGCTCCTCGCTCACGCTCACCACGTGGGCGAGCACGTCGGCGAACGCCTCGGGGCGCAGCGTGGCGCCCAGGTCAAGGCGGGGCAGATCGCCCGGAAGCACCCAGACCAGCGGGTCGTCGCCGCCGCGGCGGGCCAGCTCGATCAGGTCCTTGGCGATCGCGCCCTCGGACAGGTCGAGCACGGTCAGGTGGCCGCCGCTGTAGAGGCGGGTCGCGCCGATGAGCGTGATCAGCGCCGACCAGCCGGGGATCGTGCCGCCGGCCACGTCGATGCGGTCGATCTCGTCGGGTACGGCCACGGCGTACCAGGTGAGCTGGTTGTCGTAGATCGCCTTGCGCTCGGCCCACGCGCGGTAGCGCTCGGCGTGCTCCTGCTGGGCTCTGGCGATCTCGTTGTCACGTTCCCGGCGCAGCCGTGCCATCTGCGCCTCCCGCTCGCGTACCCGATTGCGTACAGCGCGTGAGCTCTGGTAGATCGAGTAGCTGGAGAAGGCCGTGACGCCGCCGGTGGCGACGAGGCCGAGCAGGGCGAAGCGCCAGTCGAGCCAGCCCGACACCGCGGCGGCGAGGATGAGGGCGGAGGCGCCGATCATGAGCGTGCGGAAGATCCGGACGGGGCGGGTGAGCAGGTCCTCGCGGAGGCGTTCGCGGCGCAGCCACTCCTCGTCCATGCCGATCTCGGGCTGCTCGACGTCCTCTCGGGCGGGTCGCTTCGGCGGCGGACCGGGATTTGGGTGCAGCAGGACGTACTGCCAGCCCAGGTAGATGCGGTCCGCCTGGAGCTGCGCAGCGTCGGGGGGCACGCCGACCACAGAACCTCCGCCTCGTCACGTCCGCCTGCGTGACAGCGTAAGAGCTAGACCTCCCATTCGGGCGGTGTTCGGTCAACACACTTATTTCCACAGCACCGGCGGGCGTCAAGCCCATGCGGTGATGCATGTCAACTTGGTACTAATGCGGCGGATGAGTCAAGTCCGCTGCTATTAACATCGTTTTCCATGATGTCCCCCCGTCGCGAGTCACGACGGCGACGCGCGGTACTTGTACCGGTGTCCGCCCTGGTCATGGCCACGGGGTTGGTCGTGGTCGCGGCGCTCGGCGGGTTCGCGGCGGTGCCGGAGGATCCGCCGCCCGCCGTGAAAGCAGGTGAGGAGATCGACCAGGACCTGTTCCGGACGACGATCGTGGACGCGGTGGTGCGGACGATCCCGGGCGAGGACGACGGCGCGGTGGGCGCCGGAGGCTCTGGGGGTACGGGGGGTTCTGGGGGCGGGGGTTCCGGGGGTACTGGGGGCTTTGGAGGCACTGCGGCGGCCGAGACCGTTCTGGATCTGACGTTCAAGGTCTTCAACAACGCCACCGCCTCGGTGCCGGCGTCGTACCTGGAGGAGTCCCTGCTGAGGATCGCCCCGCCCGAGGGGCCGCCGCTGGTGGCGCCCGCGCCCTCCGCGTCGGGCGGCGGCGCGTCCGCGACGCCCGCGCCCGCGCCCACGCCGAGCGAGCCCGCCTGGGGGCATGACCTCTTCATCCCGGCGGACGGGGTCGACAGCAGGCTGCTGCCGCCGCAGCTCACCTCCACGGTCGTGCTGCGCTTCCCGGTGCGGGACGGGCTCACCCCGCCCGAGCGGCTCACCGTCGATCTCGGCGAGTACGAGCTGCACGAGGACTGGTTCACCGGGCGTACGCGACCGGAGCTGGTCACCGACGACGACGGAGGGAAAGTCGTGAAGGCCAGGGTCACCTTGTCCGTGAAGCGGGGTGAGGGATGACCCACTCGCCGACGGTCCCGCCCGGGGCGCAGGAGCCCGCCGCCCACGGTGCCTCCGGCGCCTGGCGGCCGGACGGTCCCGGCGCTCCCGCGGCCGGTCCGGAGGTGCTCGATCGGCATTCGCCGGAGCCCGCGCCCGGCCCCGACGCGACAGGGGCGGGCGATGCGTCGCGGACCGGTGGCTCCGGCCGGAGGATGTTGCGCGCGATCGGCAATGCGATCATGGCGCTGGCCATCCTCGCCCTCGCCACGTACCTGGACACCGAAGTGCTCAACCAGGACGAGCTGGACGCGCATCTCACGTCACACGCGCGGCTCGGGGAGGTGGCCGCGACCGGGAGGTTCAGCGCACGCCTCGACCGGGTCGAGTTCGCCCGCTCGATCGAGATGCGCACCACCCGCGTGAACGCGGCGACCGGCCAGGAGGAGGTGACCAGATCCACCAGGCTGGGGACCGAGCACATCTTCGTGATCGCCTCGGTCAGCGCCACCGCGCCCAAGGAGCCGATCCAGCTCACCGTCGCCGGGCTTGAGACGCCCGAGGAGGTGTTCTACGCCCAGACCGACCGGGTGGACAAGCGGTTCACGATGGCCGGGGTCTATGTGCAGCCCGGCTGGTGGGCCAAGGGGGTGTTCGTCTTCGAGGTGCCCGTCAAGGCGCTCGCCGGGGCGAGGGCCACCCTGTCGGCGCAGTCGACGAACGGCATCTACGACACAATTTATCCGCAGCGGTACGACCAGTTGCTTCCGGAGGTCGCGCTCGATCTCGGCCTGGAGGAGGCTGAGGTCAAGTCGGCGGTCGCCGGCGCCAAGAACGTCTACGAACTGAAGGCCCCGGAGTAATCGGTGAACCAGACTTCCTCCGGCCGCGAGCGCCGCCGCCCGACACCGCGCGGCTCTCACCCCGGTGACGGCCCCTCCCGTCCCGAAGCGGACGACGCGGCGGACTCCGGTTGGTTCACGCCGCCGCCGGACCGCCCGCGCGGCCGTGCCCCCCGCCCTGACGTCAGGGTCTGGCCGCCCCCTTCCAAGGAGCCGGAGGAACCGGGCTCCTCCACCGAGCCCTTCCCGGTCATCGACGAGGACGATGACGATCCACCCGGCCCGGCAGGACCCGCTCCGGGCACCGCCGCACCATCCCACTCGGCAGAGCCCACTTCAGGTTCCGCCGCACCACCCGGCCCGGCAGGACCCGCTTCAGGTTTCGCCGCACCAGGACCCGCTCCGGGCACCGCGGCACCACCCGGCCCGGCAGGACCCGCTTCGGGCTCCGCGCCACCCCGCTCGGCAGAGCCCACTTCAGGTTCCGCCGCACCACCCGGCCCGGCAGGACCCGCTCCGGGCTCCGCCGTACCGCCCCGCTCGGCAGAGCCCACTTCGGGCACCGCCGCACAACCCGGCCCGGCAGGGCCGCATGGGGCCTTCAGCGTCCAGTCCGGAGGGGAATCGGCCTGGCCGACCTCCGGGGGCGGTTCCCCGCCGATCGCGCCGGTTCCCCCTGCCGGTGATCGTCCTTCCGGGGCGTCCCCGGGCGTGGACGCCTTCGCCCCACGCGGGGCGGCGTCGTCGGCGGGGGCGATGGCCACGCAAGCGCCGCCTTCCGACGCGTCCTTCTCCGAGGGCTTCAGGTCCGAGGCTCCCTCCTCCGGTTCCCTCCCCGCGAGGACGACGGCGCCGAACGCCTCCGCCTCCACCACGTCGGCGTCCCCCGTGCCGCCGCTCGGGAGCGTGCCGCCCGATACGACGCCCACGGGCATCTCGTTGACCGCCGCGCCCGCCCCTGGTATGCCATCGGCCCATATGTGGACCTCCAGGCCCGCGTCGGACGATGCGGGAGGTTTCGGTGCCGAGGCCGGGCCGGCGATGATCGACGGGTTGGTCGCGGGCTCGGGCGCGAGGGTCGGTACGGGGATCGCCGATCGGGCGAGGGGCGCGACCGCCGCCCCCGTGGTCGGCGGGGAGCCCGAGGTGGCTGCGTTCGAAGCCTCGGATCCCAGGCAGGACCCCGGGCAGGATCTCGGGCACGGGGCCGAGCAGGACACGGGGTCCGGGGGGCGGGCGGCGGTCAGGCGGAGGCGGCGTACCGGGCTCTCCGGGCCCGCCAAGCTGGCGGCGATGGGCGTCGCGGCGGTCGTGCTCGGGGCGGCGGCCGTGGGGATTCAGGCGTGGGATCGCTCGCAGTGGGTGGCGGCTCGGTATCCGGCGGAGGACGTACGGGAGGTGATGGCCGGGCAGTCGGCGACCCGGGCGGGCATGCGGTGGGCGGTGCGGGTCGAGCGGGCTCCACGCAGTGCCCAGGACAAGCCGGGGCGGGTCATGCTGCAGGTCACCATGACGGTGACGCCGGTGGACGAGAAGGAGATCGAGAATTTCCTGGTGCCGACGATCGAGTTCCGCGACCGGGCCGGGCGTAAGTGGATGGCGCTGACGGGCGGGGGGACGCCGATCCGGAGCGACATGCGGGTCGGCAAGGCCGAGACGATCACCGCCTACGGCGTCGTGCCGGAGGAGCTCGCCGACACGGCCCGGGTGGCGTTGGTCTACTCGTCGGCGGACGCCTCGGAGGCGCTGCTGTTCAGTCGCTGACGCGTCGCCGACAGGTCGAAGGCGGCGGCCATCAGGCACAGCAGCAGCGTCATGGACAGCAGGTCCACCGCGAAGCGCACCGGGATCTGGTAGACCTCCCAGTCGAGCTGCCGATGGGCGGTGCCGATGAGGTAGTAGGCGCCGCGTTCGGCGTACCCGGCGGCGATCGCGATCGCGACGTAGCCCAGGCACGTCATGGCGAACAGCGACGGGCCGCCGCGGACGATGAAGCGCAGCGCGTTGAGCACCGGCGGCCACTTGTCCCAGCCGAGCCGTACGGTGAGGTGGCCGAGGCTGCGGCGGGTGAGGGCGTGGGTGCGCTGCTCGACGAGGGTTCCGGCGCGCTCCAGCCTGGTGCCCCGGATCAGGTCGCGGGCGTCCTCGGAGTAGGCGCCGAAGACCAGGACGGTGAGGGCGAGCCAGATCAGCGTCTGGACGACGACGGCCCCCACGTGCGGGCGGATCTCGTCCAGCGTGCTCCAGAACGTCTCCCAGCCGGGTATCGCGGCCTCCAGGTTGGCCCAGGTGTCGTTCCACCAGTGGGTGAACGCCCGCTCGCCGAGCCAGCCGGAGCTCATCGACGATGTCTGGAGGACCACGGCCAGGCCGTAGAAGGTGAAGGCGAGTTCGCAGAAGGCGAGCGTCAGCGCGAGTGCCCTGCCTCCTTTGCGGGCGTAGAGCAGCGCCACCACGTACCGGAGGACGAACGTCACGGCCATGAAGATCAGCGCCGTGCGGACGTCCATGATCAGGTTCGTGCCCGCCTCCGGCGGCGTCGGCGCGGGCGGCGGGGGTTTGCCCTCGGCGTCGGCGAGTATCCGGTTGAGCAGGGCGGCCTGGTACTGGTCGTACTGCTCGGCGTACCGTTCCATGTCGGCGTCGGCGAACTGACGGGCGTCGTCGACGTACCATTCCCAGGCCAGATAGACGGTCGCGAACGCGACGATCGCCCGCTCGACGCCGCCGAAGAAGGGTTCGTCCTCCTCGCTGCCCTCCTCCCGCCGCGCCCGCGTCTCCACGAGCGCGCCGCGCAGCGAGTGCAGCATGCCGATCGTCACGATCATGGTCAGCATCACCATGACGGCGAGGAGGAACATGACCCCGGCGAGCCGCCACTCGCGTCCGGACCCGTGGGACAGCTCCGAGCCGGCCACGGTCAACCCGAACCGGAGCAGTTGCCCCACGCTGAACCAGATCGACAGGGGCAGCAGGCACCGCACCCACAGCCGCACCGCGCGCACGGGCAGCGCGTACGGGGAGAGCATCCATGCCCTGGGCCGGGTCCGCGCCGCGGCGGAGCCTTCCCGTGGCGACACCGCCAATCCCGACGACCCAGACATCGCGAACATGCTAGCGAGGTAGTCTCCCGCGCCGCATCGACATCACGAACACACCCGACCTTCGCGAACCCGGCCGAAGGTCTCACAAGGCATGTCAACATTCATCGCGCAAATTAGTACGAACAGCACAATCATGCCTTTGCCGCGCTACTACCATCGTCGGCATGACGTCACACCGTGGCGGTTCTCGGCGACGCAGACCGGTACTGCTACCGGTCACGGCGCTGCTTGCCGCGACGGGGTTGGCCGTGTCCGCCGCCCTCGGCGGCTTCGACGAGGCCCCCAAGCCCGCCCCGGAGTCCCTCGGGAAGGGCGGCGTCCTCGATCAGGAGCGCATCAGCACCGAGTTCCAGGACGCCGTGGTACGGCCCGGCGGCCAGGGCATCGGCGTCTCCGACAAGCGTTACCTGCAGATCCACCTGCGGGTGACCAACCTCTCCGACGAGACCGTCTCGGCGTTCTCGATGATCGACTCGACCATGCTCGCCGTACGGACCGACGGTAAAACGATCATGACGTCGGGACAGACCGGCGCGAACGGCCCGCGGATCGGCATCCCGATCGACGGGCGGGTCTTCGACCAGCTTCACCCGCGGGTGCCCACGCCCGTCGTCGTGGCCATCGAGCTGCCGGCCGACGGCACGCCCCCGCACGAGGTGCGGATCGACGCGGGCACGTTCGAGTTGCGAAACAGCTTCTTCACCGACACCCCCGAATGGAGCGTCGTGCAGGAGTCAACCCTGCCGGTGGAGGGTGAGTCGAACGCGCGCTCCGTCAAGAAGGTCGCCGCGACGGTGACGTTGCCGGTCCGCGTCGAGGCCGGCGGATGACCACTCCCCCGGCGAACCCGCCGCCGAACGGCGAGCTGCCCAAGCGCCGTCGAGGCGCGTCCCTGCGCGCCTCGCGATCGGGCGCGCCGTCCCTCCCCCCGCAGCCGCCGCGGCCCCTGCAGCCGCCGAGAGGGTTCGCATCGACCGGCGGCCCGGAGGCGCCTCGCGACTCGGCGGAGCCCGATCTCTGGACGCCGCGTCAGGGCGGGCGGCGGCAGGGGGAGGAACGACCGGAAAAAGCAGAGGACGCCGCCGCGCTCGGCCGACAGGCCCTGCCGAGGCGAGCGGCGCCGCCTCCCTCCACCGGGGAGATGAGGCGAGTGGCGCTGCCCGTTGCCGGGACGGTCCAGGAGCGGCCCGTCCCGGCCATGCCATCGTCCTCGGGCACGTCCTCGGGCGCCTCCTCGGGCGTGTGGCCTGGTGAGACGGGGCAGTTCGCCCGGCCCGACTGGTTCACGCCTCCCGCGCAGGAGCCGCCGGGAACGTCGGAGTCCCCGCCCGCGGCGGAGTCGCGGACCGGCCGGGCCCCCCGGCCCGAACCCTTGTGGCGGCGGGTGCTCCGTCGCGTGGTCAACACGGTGCTGGGGCTGGCCCTGATCGCGGCGGCCGTGTCCCTGCAGCCCCTGATCCTGGACGCCGACGATCTGGACGCCCCCATCACCTCCAGCGGCGGTCACGGGGACACGGTGCGCACCGCGTTCTTCGACGCCCGGGTCGAGGGCGTCGAGATCGCGGGCGCCCTTCAGCAGAAGGACCGACCCCGCGTCCAGGCCATGTCCGGCCAGGTCTTCGTGGTCGTGAAACTGGCCGCGATGGCGTCGACGCGAGCCCTGCGGCTCAAGACGGCCCGCCTGGTCACGGCCGACGGGCTGAAGTTCCATACGACCGAGCGGCTCGACGCCGGGGCGTCGCTGGGCGACAAGTGGGTGCAGCCGAGGTGGTGGTCTTCGGGCCTGTACGTCTTCGAGGTTCCGCCGTCGGCGCTGCCCGGGGCGCGCCTGGTGGTCGCGGAGGAGACCCCCCTCTTGTTCGGCGACCAGTACCTTCCCGAGGCGTCGATCGACCTGGGCCTGGACGCCGCCAAGGCCCGGACCGCGCGGGATGTGTACCAGGTGCCGCGGACATGAGCGCCTCCCGCCGCCGCCGTACGAACCCGCCCGCGCCCGCCCCGGAGACGCCGGTTGCGCAGGGCGACGCGCCGTCGTGGTTCCAGCCCGCCCAGCACCCGCCGTCGGCCCCGTCGCCTCCCCCCACGCCGCCTCCCACCGCGTCGCCCCCCGCCACGCCGCCGGTCGCCACGCCGCCGGTCGCCACGCCGTCCGCGTACGGCCCCGCTGCGACGCCGCCGGTCCCCGCCGCCCCCGTGCCCGAGTGGTCGTCGCGCGCCGCCGGGGACCCCAGGGAGGAGACGACCGGCCGGGAGACCGCAGGCGGGGAGCCGGTCGCCGAGTCCCGGGAACGCGCGCCGAGACGGCGACGCCGCCGCCGTCCGATGCCCCGGTCCCGGCGCGTCGCCCTGCAGCTCCTCGCCGGTGTGACCCTGACCGGCGCACTCCTGGGCCTCAAGAGCTACGACGCGCTCGACCGCTACGAGGGCCGTGAGCCTCCCCCGGCCGTGCGTACCGTCCCGGTCGGCCAGACCGCCACGCTGGAGAACGCCCGCTGGCGGCTGGTCGCCATCGGGCCGATGCCCAACCCTCCGGAGAACAACCGCCCGGAGCGCCTGTGGCTGCAGATGACGCTGGAGATGACGCCCCTCAACAAGGACGCCCTCCAGTACGACGCCCGCCTCCAGTACGGCCAGTCCAACATCGACCTGGACGATGGCGACGGCCACACCTGGCGCGTCGAGGTCCTGAAGGCGCCCGAGGAGCTGCGCCAGGGCGAGCCGGGCGAGTTCACGCTGGTCGCCGTCGTTCCCAAGGCCCTGGCCGAGCGGGTGGAGCCGGTGCTGTGGCCGACGGGGAAGTCCGGCACGGGACCGGGGCTGCGCTTCGACCGCTGAGCGGCGGGCGCGGCCGGGGTCACCGCCGCGCCGCGGAGGCGGCGGGCCGGCGTCTGAACCTCGGCACGGTGGACGAGAGTCACCGCCGCGCCGCGGAGGCGGCGGACTCCGCGGACTGCGGCCGAGCCGTCGCGGCGGCCGGGGAGCCGGAGGCCGGCGCGTCCGTGTCCGAGGCCGCGCCTCGCCCGGCGCGGCCCGGCGCGAGCGCCCGCCCCCGGGTGGCGGCCAGGTCGAACGTGGCCGCGAACAGGCAGACGGTCAGCACGGTGATGATGAAGTCCCGGACGAATTCCATCGGGACGAACAGCACGTTCCAGTACAACAGTGGATGATCACCGCCGATCAGATAGACCATCCCCCGCCAGAGGTACCCTTCGGCGATCTGGATCGCCGCGAAGCACACCAGGAACAGGCCGAACAGCGGCGCGCCGCCGCGCACGGTCAGCCGTACCGTGTTGGCCAGCGCCATCCAATGCGCCCAACGGCCGAAGAAGCGGCTCAGCCCCTGCCGGGTGAGCGCGTGCGTCCGCCGCGCGAGCGCCTCCTCCGCCCTGGTCACCCCGGTCTCCAGCCGCGTCCCCGTGATCGCCGTCCTCATGTCCTCGCTGTACGCCCCGTACACCAGGATCGCGACCGTGAGCCATGCCCCGGGCAGGACGAGGGCGTCCCAGACGAAGGGCCAGACCTCGCCGAGGAAGTCCGTGACCGCCTGCCATCCGGGCACGTTCGCCGCGGCGGTCTGTTTCGCGTCGTTCCACCAGGTGATGATCACCCGCTCGTCCAGCCAGGCCTGCCGCCCGACGACCACCTGGACGCCGTAGTAGAAGAAGGTCAGCTCGCAGAAGGCCGTGGCCAGCGCCGCCACCTTGCTTCCCCGCCGGTCGTGCCACGTGAGGAAGACGAACCGCAGCACGAACGCCGCGGCCATGATGATCAGAGCGTTGGTGAACGTCAGGCCGATCAATCCCGTCGCGGTGCCCTGGGACTTCCCGGTGGCGAAGTCCGCCCACGCGCCCAGGTATCCGAGATCACCGCTCTGTCGCTCGATGTCGATCTCGGCGAACTCGCGGACGTCGTCGATGTGCCAGCCCCAGGCCAGGTAGAGCGCGACGTACGGGATGATCGCGCGGCTGAGGCCGCCGAGGAAGTCCTCGTCGCCGCCCTCGGCCCGGCGTGCGCGCATCTCGGTGAGCTCGCCGCGCAGCGAGTAGAGCATGCCGATGACGACGATCAGGCTGATCAGCACCATGACGATGAAGACCGGCACCGTCAGGGCGTACCGGAGCTGGGGGAAGGATCCGTGGGACAGTTCGGTGCCGCCCACCAGCAGCCCGAACCGCACCAGCTCGCCGAACGAGAACCAGACGAGCAGCGGCAGGACGCACCGCCCCGCGAGGCGAACCGTGCGCCAGGGCAGTGACCAGACCGACGGCGGTCGCACCGAATCGGACATCCGGCACATCGTACCGGGGGCGGTCATTCGGCCGCAGGCGGTCGCCAATACCGCTCTCAATGACAAACCACTGTTCCTCGCCGGCGGCCGGGCGTTCGCGGCTACCCTGAACGACCATGCGGCCGTCTGAGCGACAGAGGCGATCGTGATCGGCGTGGGCCACGGGGGCGCCCGGGCGCGGGAACGCGCGTTTCCGGCGGTGCGCGTGCCCTGCTCGTGGTGTGACGCCGAGTTCGGCGTCCCCGAGTTCCTCGACCACTGCCGGTTCCACTGGCGGGACGTGCGCGTCGTGCGCTGGGACTGCCCCCGGTGCGGCAAATGGGAGGATGTCGCCCTCGAACCGGACGAGATCCGGCGCGGCTACGTCTACGCGGCCGGCGTCCCCCACTTCGCGCACATGGACGGCTCGAACGTCCCCGGTCTGCGGCCACGACGCGCCGACGCGGCTCTCCGCGTCGAGTACGGCGGTCGCGTCTGGCACGTCCCCGACCTGGGCGCCTTCTGACTCAGCCCGCCTCGTACGGCTCCCGCCGCCCCCGCCACCTCCGCCGCGCCGGCGGCAGGAAGGGGATGACCATCCCGAGCCCGAGGCCGACGTCGAGGCCGAGCAGCCCTTCCTCGCCGCCCACCGAGACGCCGACGTCGGCCTCGGCGTCCGGCCGCGAACGGAGGATGGGCGTGTCGACCGCGAGCGACACGTCGAGGTCGAGCAGGGCCCGCCGCCGGGCGGAGGAGTCGGGCGGCTGCGCCACCGGCGGGTTGCCGGGATCGGGCTGCGGCTGCTCCGGCGACGGGTCCGGCTCGCCTCCGCCGGGGCCGGGGTCCTCGCCGGGGCCGGGGTCTCCGCCGGGATCGGGCCCTTCGCCAGGATCGGGGGCTCCGCCGGGATCGGGCGCTCCGCCGGATCCGGACTCCTCACCGGATCCGGTTGAGGGCTGCGGCGGGGCGGGCGCGACCGTGGCGGGCGGCTGCTCGGTGGGCTCCTCGGCGGGCTGCTCGGGCGGCACGGATGTCGGTCCTGTGGTGGGCCGCGCCGTGGGTCGCGGGGCGGGCCGCGACGTGATGGGTCGCGGGGGGCGGGGAAGGCCGATGGCGCGGGCCCGCGACGGTGCCGGGCTCGGCGCCGCGGTGGCCTCGGGCGGCCCGCTCTCCCCGGGCGAGAGCGTGGGCTCCGCGCTCGGCGTGACGGTCGGCGCGCCCGTGTCGCGGGGCGTCGGCGTGGCCGGACCGGGCGTGACCGCGGGCGCGATCGGCCGGGACGTCGTCGGCGCGGCCCCGCTCCTCGGGTCCGGCGCGTCGCCGAGGATCGTGAGCGCCCCGATGATCGCCGCGCCGGTGGCCACGACGAGCGCGCCCGCGACCGCGAACTTCACCGCCGGGGCGAGGTTGGTCTGGGCGAACGCGGTGCCCACCGCGTCCGACGGCTGGGCGGCGAGGGCGAACACCCCGGTGTGCGTCGCCCCCACGAGCGTCCGCAGCCCCGCACGCCCCGTCTCCTCCCAGTCGTCCCCGTAGGCGGCCGTCGCCGCCTCCTCCAGTTCCAGCAGGAACTCCTCGGCCGAGGCGGGCCGCCCCTCGGGGGTCTTGGCCATGCCGCGCCCGATCAGCCCGCGCAGCGGCTCGGGCACGCGATCGACCGGCGGCGGCATGTTCTGGTGCTGGTAGGCGAGCGCGGCCATGGTCTCGCCCCGGAACGGCCGCTCGCCGGTGAGGCACTCGAAGAACGTCACCGTGGCCGCGTACACGTCGGTGGCGGGGCTCGCCGGAGCGTCGTCCCACTGCTCCGGGGCCATGTACGGAGGCGTGCCCGCCGTTTCGCCGCGCCGTCCCGTCAGCACGGCCACGCCGAAGTCGACCAGCTTGCTGTCGCCGTCCTCGGTGAGGATGACGTTCTCCGGCTTGAAGTCGCGGTGCACGACGCCGAGGCGGTGCGCGGCGGCGAGGCCGAGCAGCGAGCCCCTCAGCACCAGCAGGGCGGACTCGGGCCCGGTCGCCCCCTCCTGGGTGAGCAGGCGGCGCAGCGTGGGCCCGTCGACCAGCTCCATGACGATCGCCGCGCCGTCCTCGCTCTCGACGTACTCGTAGAGCCTGGCGGTGTGCGGGTCGTCGATCGAGGCGATCAGCCGCGCCTCGTCGCGGAACTTCGCCACCACGTCCGGGTCGGCGAGCAGCCGCGGGTTCAGGTACTTGACCGCGACGGGGATGTCGTCGGCGTCGTGGCGGGCGAGTACGACGCGGCCGCTGCCGCCGCTGCCCAGCTCGCGGATCTCGGTGTAGCCGGGGACCTGCCAAGCGCTCCCGTGACTTACCATGACGGTTCCTCCAACCGGCGGCGCGACGGGATCACGACCACCGGCGGTAACGGCGTCGTGACAAGAAAGAGCGGTCGCCTGCGGACGCTAACGCGTCCGTAAGAACGTGTCGAGGGCGATCCCGCAGGAATCTGGTGTTCCTATCGCGTAAGGGATCTGCTGCGCCGAAGAGCCAAGCCGGAAATGACGGAGACCGGCGCCCTTTTCAGCAAGGGCACCGGTCTCTCCGGGAGCCGCGCCGGCCCGGGAAGCCGCGTCCCAGGCCGGCGCGCGTCGTCATCGAATGCCGTCCCACACCTCGCGCTCGTCGCCGGAGGGGTCGGCGACCTCCTCGACCTTCTCGGTGATCACGCCGGTGGGGCGGCCGGGGACCGTGTACGGGGCCCAGCCGGGATCGCCGTCGGTGATGAAGGAGACCCAGGCGGCGTGCGCGGCGTCGGCGACGGCCTGGGAGGGGTTGTCGCCGATGAGCGGGCGGAGCTCCTCGCGGTTGATCGTGTCGAACACGAAGGGGATCTCGGCCGCGTGACTCGAGCCGAAACCGTGGTTGTCCGGGATGTTCGGGCGGTCGAAGCGGTAGACCCAGGTGGGGGCCGTGCCGGCCGCGGCGCGGGCCTCGGCGATACGCAGGCCCGGAATCCGGAAGAACCAGTCGCTCACCACGGCGGCGAGGACGTCGCCCGGGCTGTCGCCGGGGCGATTACCCCGGTAGACGTCGAGGGCGTCGAGCGTCAGGCCGTAGGCACCGGCGCCCGCGTCGAGGGTGGCGTCGTCGATGAAGTCGATCGCGTTCGGAGCCACCAGGAACAGCCGCGCCTCATCCCGGTTGGAGCCGATCAGAAGCCGGACGTCGCCGCCCTGACCGGCGGCGATGGCCTCCAGCGGATGGGCCGGGAGCACGCTGCCGTCCACCACGGGCGCGAAGGGCAGCAGGCTCGCGGCGATGCGTCCCCACTTCGCCGGGTCGGCGGCCGTCTGCACCTCGGTGACCAGGTCGGAGGCGGCCTGGACGAGCGTGTCGAGGGGGACGTCGCGGATCGCCTCCCGGGTGGGCGGCACGCCCAGGGCCTCGGCCAGGTACTTGGCGACGGTGCGTCCCTCGTCCGCGGTGAGCGTGTGCGCGGCGGCGCCGGACTGGGCGATCGCCTGGGAGAACAGGCCCTCGGCGAGCGGCATGGACAGCAGGGTGGTGACGCTCATCGCGCCGGCCGACTCGCCGGCGACGGTGACGCGGTCGGGGTCGCCGCCGAAGGCCGCGATGTTCTCCCGCACCCAGCGCAGGGCCGCGATCTGGTCGAGCAGTCCGAGGTTGGCCACGTCGTCGCCGACGTACAGGAAGCCCTCCGCCGAGAGGCGGTAGTTGATCGTGACGCAGACGACACCGTCACGGGCGAAGGCGCTGCCGTCGTACGCGCCGACGGATCCGGAGCCGTTCATGAACGACCCGCCGTGGATCCACACGAGCACCGGAAGGCCGGACGCGCCCGGGTCGGGGGTCCAGATGTTCAGGTTCAGGCACTCGTCGCCGGGGATGACGACCTCGGGGAACAGCGGCTGATACTGCGGGGGGTAGTCGCCCTTGGGGGTGGTCGGGCCGTACTCGGTCGCCTTGCGGACGCCCGTCCACGGCTCCACGGGCTGCGGAGGCCGCATGCGATTGGCGCCGAACGGAGCCGCCGCGTAGGGCACTCCAAGGAAGGCGGTCACCCCGCCCACCGTCCGGCCTTCCAGTTCTCCGCCGCGAACCGTCACTCTCGGAGCGTGCATCGCATTTCCTATCTGTTGCGACGATGCTACATCCATCGGGAATGGTGCATACTGTCCCTCGTGTCAGCATGGGTGTCAACACTCGATTCGGGGAGGAGTGCCATGGCCTCCGATGCCACCGGGACACCGCTGCGGCGCAGCCTGACCGGCACCGCTCCGGCACGACCCGGGCCGCTGGACGCGCTGCGCGCGGCGCACCGCGTGTTCCAGGCGGGGCGGCGCGTGGACATGCAGGCGATCGCCCGCACGCTGGGGGTGGACCGGGCGACGCTGTACCGATGGGTGGGCTCGCGGGAGCAGTTGCTCGTCGAGGTGCTGTGGAACCAGATGAGCAAGACGATCCAGCGCCTGCGCGCGCCCTCGGCCGACGGCGTGCGGGCGTCGGCCGCCGACATCGTGACCGGCGCCACGCAGGCGGCGATGACGAGTCCGGGGATGCGGAGCTTTTTGGAGCGCGAGGGCGAGCTGGCGCTGAAGCTGCTCACCACGAAGGCCGCCGACTTCCAGCGGCGGCTCATCAAGCTGATCGCCGACGTCATCGAGGAGGATCGGCGCGACGGCCGCCTGTGCGGCAGCGTGCCCCCGGAGGACCTGCCCTATCTGGTCGTACGCGTGATGGAGTCGTACGTCTACACGAGCCTGATCACGGGCGAGGAACCGGACACCGAGCGCGCCTCCCGCGCGATTCACGCGCTGCTGCCCGGGGCGAAGCCGGCGTCACGGCAGGGCGACGGCGGGCGGAAATGACGAAACCGGCACCCCGCGGGCGCGGGATGCCGGTCCCAGTGCCGGTCTCGATGCCGGTTGCGACTGAGGCGGACGGCGTCGTCAGACGGCGACCTGGAGCTGGGCGACCTCGCCGAGCTTCGCCTCGACCCGGACGTCCTTGGTCACGCCGCCGCCGGCGATGATGCGGACCGTCCAGGAACCCGGGGCGGCGAAGAAGCGGAACACGCCCTCCTCGGACACGACGACCTCGCCGGTGAACTCACCGGAGTCGTCGAGCAGGCGGGCGTAGGCCGTGCCGGCGCCCGTCACGACGCCCTGGATCACCGACTGGTTCGTCAGGTCGATGCCCGCCGGTAGGGCGATCGTCTGCTCGGGCGCACCGCACCCCTGAGCCTGTGTGGTCATCGGGCCTCTCCCAACTCGATCGGCACGCCCACCAGCGAGCCGTACTCGGTCCACGAACCGTCGTAGTTCTTCACGTTCGGCTGCCCGAGGAGCTCGTGCAGCACGAACCAGGTGTGCGCGGAGCGCTCCCCGATGCGGCAGTAGGCGATGGTGTCCTTGTTGAAGTCGACGCCCGCCTCCCCGTAGAGGGCGCGCAGCTCCTCGTCGGACTTGAAGGTGCCGTCGTCGTTGGCCGCCTTCGACCACGGGATGTTGCGCGCGGTGGGCACGTGGCCGGCCCGCTGCGCCTGCTCCTGCGGCAGGTGGGCGGGCGCGAGCAGCTTGCCGGTGAACTCGTCGGGCGAGCGGACGTCGACGAGGTTGAGCTTGCCGATCGCGGCGACCACGTCGTCGCGGAAGGCGCGGATGGCGGTGTCCTGGTCCTTGGCCACGTACGTGGTGCGCGGACGCGAGGGCACCTCCTCGACCAGCTCGCGGGAGTCCAGCTCCCACTTCTTGCGGCCGCCGTCGAGCAGCTTCACGTTCTCGTGGCCGTAAAGCTTGAAGTACCAGTAGGCGTAGGCGGCGAACCAGTTGTTGTTGCCGCCGTAGAGCACGACGGTGTCGTCGTTGGCGATCCCCCGCTCGGACAGCAGGGCCTCGAAGCCCGCCTTGTCGACGAAGTCGCGGCGGACCGGGTCCTGCAGGTCCTTCCGCCAGTCGATCTTCACGGCGCCACGGATGTGCGCCTTGTCGTAGGCGCTGGTGTCCTCGTCGACCTCGACGATGACGACACCCGGGGTGTCGAGGTTGGCCTCGACCCAGTCGGCATCCACCAGTACGGCGGAGCGGCTCATGAGTTCCTCCCGTTATCGGGTTGCGGCGGGCATTAGTCGTTTGAGGATCAGGTACATTTCGCAGCCCAGGCAGAAACCGAAGGCGGCGTTGAGGAACGCGGCGAGCAGGGCGAGCGCGGTGGCCCCCAGCGCCAGCGGGGTGAGCCCCACGGCGAACCCGATCAGACCGGCCACGGCGCACACCAGGCCGACGCTCTGCGCGAAGCGGGGCGGCGCGGCGTCCTCAAGCTCGGCGGGCGGCCCCAGCCTCGGCCGGACCAGCGCCTTGAACACCAGCCCGTACGGCGACCGATCGACCGCGCCGAGCGCGAAGACGACGGCCTGCGCGGCGAGCAGCCACGCCCAGCCCGTCACGAGGACGAGCGCGAGAACGACGGTGGTGACAGCCGCACCGAAGCGCGGGCCGCGAGGATCAACCTGAGGTGATTGAGGTGACATCTCGGAGACTCCGCATCATGGGGTCCGTACCGAAGACGGCCGTGATCGGTTACGGGCGTCGGCCCGCGTTCGATCGCCCTCAGGCGGCGTGACAGAGCGCGGTGGCGACGCGGCAGAAGTCGACCGCGCGTCGCTTGGTAAGCAGCTCTGTCGTGGGAGTCACGTCCACGACAGTACCTCGCTGTCCCGCCATCTGTCACATCCCTGTCCGCGTAATGAGACGGATCGGTAAAGGCGACGAAATGTCGCCATCCCTGCCCGTCGGCTCGGCGCGCCGAACCCGCCTGTCCAGTCAAGCAGGCGCCCGCGAGCGTGCGGTCACCGGCCCCTCTTTTTCCCCCGCTTTTCGCCTGCCCGGCCCCTTTCGCCTGGTTTGTTCGCCTGGTTCGCGGGGGCGGCCGGCTCAGGCGGGCCGGTCCCCGATCGCCTCGCCCAGCGCCGCGATGACGTCGACCTTGCGCGGCTGCCCGGACGCCCGCCTCGTCACCCGGCCCGCCGCGTCCAGCACGAGCACGGTGGGCGTGCGCATGACGCCGAACCGGCGCACCAGGTCCAGCCGGGACTCGGCGTCGATCTCGATGTGGGCCACCCCCGGCACCATGGCCGCGACGTCCGCGAGCACCCGGCGGGTCGCCCGGCACGGCTGACAGAAGGCGGTGGAGAACTGCACCAGCGTGGCCCGCTCGCCGAGCCCCTCGCCCAGGTCCGCCCCGGTCACCTGCACGGCGCCGCCCTCCTCCGGTTTCGTTCTGGCGCGTCTGAGCGCGGCGCCGCGGCGCAGCAGCAGCCCGATCACGGTGCCGATCGCCAGGGTCGCACCCATGATCACTAAACCGTCCATCGCCATCGGCAACAGCGTTTGATACGGGATAATTCCCGCCAAATCACTAGGGAACGGCCGTGCCGTACCGGTGAATCCGTGCCGTACCGGTGAATCTAGGCGGTGACCCGCAGGAGCAGGTCGCCCTTGGGGGTGACCAGGTCGATGCGCCGGATGTTGTCCAACGCGATGGCCGTCGAGCCGGAGAAGCTGGCCACCTCGCCGTTGCTGGCGCGGATCGTCCAGCTCGCCGCCTGCTCGCGGGTGCCGTCCTTGGCGACCACGATCACGTTGCACTTGGTGCCGCGGGCCACCCCGCCCAGCGACACCCCGACCTCGGTCCCGCCCTCGCCCGAGCGCAGCCGCAGCACCGCGCGCACGTCCCCGTCGCTCGCGGTGAGCTCGCGCGCCGTCTTCTCGCTGGGCGGCACGGTGATCGTCGTGGTCGGCTCCTTCGCCCCCCGCGCCGCGGCGCTGTCGGCGGCGGCCTCCGGCGCCGACTCGGCGGCCGGGGCGGGCCGCGCGGCCACCGCGGTGGTGTCCGCCGCCTGCTGACTGGTGTAGATCCAGAACGACCCGCCGACGACCCCGATGACGACCGAGGCGGCGATGGTCAGCACGGCCTGGGTGATCCTACGGCGGCGGGTGGTCACCTTCAGCATGCGGTCCAGCACCGCCCGGGGAGGGCGGGCGGCCTGCTCGATGTCGGCCTCGGTGACCCGTCCGAGCAGGTCGGGCAGGCCGAGGAACTCGTCGGCCTCCACCCGGCAGAACGGGCACCAGGCCAGGTGCTCGTAGACGTCGGCCGCCTCGCGCGAATCGAGCGAGCCGAGCACGTAGGCGCCGAGCGCCATCCTGACGTCGTCGCAGTCCACGCTCATGGCGCCAGCCCCCGTTCCTCAAGCGCCAGCTTGAGCGCACGAAGCGCGTAATAGGTGCGTGATTTGACCGTCCCGGGAGGGATCCCCAGGATCTCCGACGCCTCCTTCACGGATCGTCCCCGGTAGTAGGTCTCCAAAAGCACCTCGCGGTGCTCGGGTCGCAGCGCGGCCAGCGCCTCGGCGATCGCCCAGGACTCGACGGCGCGTTCCAGTTCGTCCTCGCCGGACAACACGGCGAGCGCCTCGTCGCCGGTCTCCTGCGGCCGTGACCTGCGGGCGCGGTGCTGGTCGACGACGAGGTTGCGCGCGACCGTGAACAACCAGGCGCGCGCCGGCCGGGTGGCCAGCACGTCCGGGTTGCGCCACGCGCGCAACAACGTCTCCTGCACGACATCCTCCGCCCGTCCCGGGTCACCGGTCAGTCGCAATACGTAGCCGTATAATGGCCCCGCGTGATCGTCGAAGAGGGCTCGGATGAGCTGCTCATCGGCGGTTCCGGCGTGGCTCACACTCAAATGACGTACGGCGCGGCCGGCCGGTTCAACCCTTCAGCGGGACATCCTTCGCGGTCGCCTCGACGGCGAGGCCCTCGGCGGTGGACCGTACCTTTGTGATCTTCAGGTTGAGCGGGAGATCCTTGACGGGCACGGTCCAGGAGATCATGCTCGCGGCGTCCGGCACGGGGATGCCGCCGGCCACCTTGACGTCGGTCGGCCGCAGCCGGATGCCGCCGCGGACGACCTCCAGCCGCATCGTCGCGGTCACCGGGACCCGCACGTTCCGCACGTTGATCGTGCCGGAGACGCGCAGCGAGTCGTCGCCGCCGCCCTCGACCTTGATGCCCTTGGGCGCGCGGGCGTCCACGGTCTGCTTGGAGATCACCACGGTGCCGATCACCTCGTCCACGGTGATCTTCGCCTGGCTCGCCAGCAGGTCGTTGAGCTGGGCGTTGACCCCCAGCAGGCGGGCCTCGATGCGGGAGAGGCGGACGTTGTCGCGGCTGAACGCGCCCATCGAGATGGTGATCTCGTCGTACCGGCCGAAGATCGCCTGGGTGAGGAAGGGGATGCCCTGCACCTCGACGGTCGGCGTGGCGTTGAGGTCGTAGCGCGCCTCGATCTGCCGGGCGATCTCCCGTTGCACGCCGGCCACCGCGACGCGATCGAGGATCGCGAGCACGATGGCGAGCAGGATCAGGAACACCAGCAGTTTGCGCATTCCGTCTCCTTCGGGGGCCGCCGGGGGAGATCCACTTGGTCCAGCCTAGCCGGGCCGGGCCCCGCTCCCCCGGCGTACGCGGCCGAAACCCGCGGGAATCACGGCCGTAACCGCGCGGTCAGCCTCCCGCGAAGGGCGGCAGCACCTCGACCGTCGCGCCGTCGGAAAGCCGCACCGTGTCGGGGTCGCGCCGCCCCGCGGGGGCCCCGTCGACCAGAAACGAGCACCGGGCGAGCACCCGCTCCAGGTCAGGGTTTCTTGTGATTTTCTTCACTAGTTCGCCAAGGGTTTCGGCCTCGAAGGGCTCCTCGGCGACTCCCGCCGCCGCCTTGGCCGCAGCCCAGTAGCGGACCGTACCAGTCGCCATTTTGCCTACACCGCCCAATAAATCGGCTTATCGCGTCGATATCCGGTCATAACATTTGCGTACCCTCTGTGAACGCGCGGATACGATGGTTTTCCGCGTACGTCAGCGTTCACAGCGCGGACGCGCTATGGCCACAAACTTCTCGTCGGCTATCCTCACCTACTGACGGGACCTGGGCGACGTTGCCCCCGGGTCCTTACGTGTTTCTACGGCTGAACGCCGGACCGACACGGCCAGGCGGATCGTCCTCGGGCGAGCCGACGACGAAGGAGGTTTCGTGAGCAACCTGCTCCTTCTCACCAACGCGCTCGAACCGTCCTCGGAGGTGCTTCCGGCGCTGGGGCTGCTGCTCCACTCGGTCCGCGTCGCCCCCGCGGAGGGCTCGGCCCTGATCGACGCCCCGCCCGCCGACGCCGTGCTCGTCGACGCCCGGCGTGAGCTCGTCCAGGCCAAGGGCCTGTGCCGGCTGCTGCGCACCACCGGCCTCGACTGCCCGCTGCTGGTCATCGTGACCGAGGGCGGCCTGGCGGCGATGACCGCCGAGTGGGGCGCCGACGACGTCCTGCTCGACACGGCGGGCCCGGCCGAGGTCGAGGCCCGGCTGCGCATGGCGATCGGCAAGCTGTCGCTGGCCGCCGCCGAGGAGGTCCCGGACGAGATCCGCAGCGGCGACCTCGCCATCGACGAGGCGACCTACACCGCGCGACTGCGCGGCCGGGCGCTGGACCTGACGTTCAAGGAGTTCGAGCTGCTGAAGTACCTCGCGCAGCACCCGGGCCGGGTTTTCACCCGCGCCCAGCTGCTGCAGGAGGTCTGGGGCTACGACTACTTCGGCGGCACCCGCACGGTGGACGTGCATGTGCGGCGGCTGCGGGCCAAGCTCGGCGCCGAGTACGAGTCGCTCATCGGCACCGTGCGCAACGTCGGCTACCGGTTCGTGCCGGACCGCGGCGGCGAACACGCCGAGAGCTCCGAGCCCGCGCCCGTCCGCCACTGAGGCGGACGGGCGCGGCTCGTCTCAGCCCGCCAGCGTGATCCTGTTGGTCGCGGGCGGGGACAGCGGTGAGTGCGCGGCGAAGTAGTTCACCAGCGCGTCGATGTCGAGCGGGCCGCTCCACAGGTCGGTGCCCTGGGTGAAGACGGTGAAGCCGTCTCCGCCGCCGATCAGGAAGTTGTTCGCCGCGACCCGGTACGAGGCCGTGTCGCTGATCGGCTGCCCGTTGATCTTGATGTCGGAGACCCGGTTCCCGATGGGCTGCGACAGGTTCATCGTGTACGTCAGCGACGACGACGGCTGCAGGATGCGCACCAGCGCGCCGTTGTTCTGCCACTGCTGCTCAAGCAGCGCGTCGAGCTGGGCGCCGGTGAGCGTGACCACCTGCATGAGGTTGTTGAACGGCTGCACGGTGAACGCCTCGCCGTACGTCACCACCCCGTCGCCCTCCGAGCCGCTCTGCGCGAAGGTGAAGTCGGCGCGTACGCCGCCGGGGTTCATCAGCGCGATGACGGCGCCGCCGCCGTCCTTGGTCGCCTCGAGCTGAGCGTCGGCGATCAGGTCGCCGAGCGGGGTCTCGCCGGTGAGCGACGGCGCCTCCCGGGTGAGGTCGGCGGTGATGGTGCCGATCGCCCGGTTCGACACCGCGGCCGAGCGGTCCTTCCAGGTCTGCACCAGCGCGGCGATCTTCGGGTCGGGCGTGACGGTGCGGGTCACCACGTGGTTGTCGGCCACGACCGACGAGCGCACGACGTCCTTGGTCTTCTTGTCGACCTGGAAGTCGAGCGTGGTGAGCACCCGGCCGAACGACGAGCCCTGGGTGAAGACGCGCTCCTTGCCCGCCGGGTCCGTGGTGCGGCAGATGTACGCCTGGTGGGAGTGCCCCATGACGACGATGTCCACATCGGGGCTGAGCCCGGTGGCGATGCGGGAGCCGGCCGACGGCAGGATCGGGCAGGCGTCCGGGCTGGCGTTGGGGGTGATCTGGTCGCCCTCGTGCACGAGCGCCACGATGGCCTGCACCCCGGCGGCCTTGAGCAGCTTCGCCGCGCGGTTGCCCGCCTCGACCTCGTCGGTGAAGTTCAGCCCGGCGATGCCGGAGGCGGTGACGATCGACGGAGTGGTCTGGGTGACGAGCCCGATGAAGCCGACCCGCACGCCGTTGATCGTCTTGACCGTGACGGGCGGCAGCACCCAGCGGTCGATGATGCCGTCCCGTAGCACGTTCGCGGCCAGGTAGGTGAAGGCCGCGCCCTTGTAGCGACCGGCCGGGGAGCAGCCGTCCACCGGGTGGCAGCCGCCCTTCTGGATGCGCTGGAGCTCCTTGATGCCCTCGTCGAACTCGTGGTTGCCCACGGACGAGACGTCGAGCCCCATCGCGCCGAGCACCTCGATGGTGGGCTCGTCGTGGTACGCGGCCGAGAGCAGCGGCGTCGCGCCGATCAGGTCGCCGGCGGCCACCACCAGGCTGTTCTTGTTGACCAGGGACTTCAGGTGGGTGGCCATAAAGGCGGCGCCGCCCGCATCGACGGTGGCGCCGTTCTCGTCCACGATCCGGCCGCTCGAGCCGGCGGGCGGCTCAAGGTTGCCGTGGAAGTCGTTGATGGCGACCAGCCGTACCGGGACGGTCTTGGAGGCGGGTGGCTTGGGCGGCTTCGGGAACGCCGTGGCGGGGCCCACCGCCAGGGCTAAGCCCGACGCCGCGATGGTCGCCGCGAGGGCGATGCGCATGATGGTTCGGGGGGTCATCATGAACCCAGACACTAGATGTGTTACCCAAGCGCAGAATGTCACAAAGGTTACGATTGCCCGGCAGATGATCTGGCGTTTTTTGCCAGTGGACAGGCATTTGGGCAGCCCGTTGACATGCGGCCGGTAATGCCCGCCTAGGGTGCGCATATGGAGACGCGCGTGGAGATCCGGGGACGGCTCGGCGAAGACGAGGTGGCCGCCGTGCTGGCGGTCGTCGAGGCGGCGACCGAGGCCGACGGCGTACGGCCGCTCAACGAACACGTCATGCTTCACCTCCGGTACGGCGGCGACGAGCAGGCGCGCGCCGTGCTGCTGTACGCGGGCGACCGGCTCGCCGGATACGCGCACGTGGACCCCACCGACGCGGTGGAGGGCCCCAGCGGCGAACTGGTGATCCACCCGGACTTCCGCCGCCGCGGCCTCGGGCGGCGCCTGCTGGAGGCGGTGCTCGCCGAGACCGGCGGGCGGCTGCGCCTGTGGGCGCACGGCGGCCACCCCGGGGCCGAGCGGCTGGCGGCGTCGGCAGGCTTCGAGCGGGTGCGCAGCCTGTGGCAGATGCGGCGCAGCCTGTTCGCCGCGTTCCCGGACCCGGTCGTACCCGAGGGCGTACGGCTCGACACCTTCCGCCCCGGCGAGGACGAACAGGAGTGGATCGGCGTCAACGCCCGCGCGTTCGCCACGCACCCCGAGCAGGGCGCGTGGACGATCGAGGACCTCAAGCGCCGCGAGCAGGAGCCCTGGTTCGACCCGGCCGGCTTCATCACGGCCCGGCGGGACGGGCGGCTCGTCGGCTTCCACTGGACCAAGATCCACGGCGACGGCGAGCACGCGCACGAGCCGCTCGGCGAGGTCTACGTGGTGGGGGTGGATCCGTCGCAGCAGGGCACCGGCCTCGGCCGGGCGCTCACCCTCGCGGGCCTGCGGCACCTGCGCGCCCGCGGCCTCGCCCAGGCCATGCTGTACGTGGACGAGGCCAACACCCCGGCGATCCGGTTGTACGAGTCGCTCGGCTTCACCCGCTGGGACACCGACGTGATGTACCGGCGCTGAGCACTACTCCACTGGGCACTACTCCACTGGGCACTACTCCAGGAGCCAGTGGAAGGCGAGGTACGTCACGGCCGCCACCAACGCGGCGGCCGGAATGGTGAGCACCCACGCGGTGACGATGTTGCCCGCCACGCCCCAGCGCACCGCGGACAGCCGCTTGGTGGCGCCCACACCCATGATGGCGCTGGTGATGGTGTGGGTGGTCGAGATCGGCGCGCCGAAGCCCATCGCGGCGACGTACAGGATGGCGGCGGACGCCGTCTCGGCGGCGAACCCCTGCGGGGGCGCTAGGGCGATGATGCGGCGGCCGAGCGTGCGCATGATGCGCCAGCCGCCCGCGTACGTGCCGAGGGAGATCGCGCCCGCCGCGGCGATGATCACCCACTGCGGGATGGAGTCGCCCTGGTTGGCGTAGCCGCCGACCACCAGCGCCAGGAAGATCACGCCCATCGTCTTCTGCGCGTCCTGCAACCCGTGGCCGAGCGCCATCGCGGCGGCCGAGAAGGTCTGCGCGTACCGGAACCCGCGGGCCGCCCTGCCCGGGTTGGCCCGCCGGAAGATCCAGAGAATGCCGATCATGACTCCGCCGGCGAGCAGGAAGCCGGCCAGCGGCGAGACGACCATGGGGATGACGACCTTCTCCACCACGCCGTCCCAGTGCACCGCCGACGCCGACGCCAGCGCCGAGCCGACCAGGCCGCCGATCAGGGCGTGGCTGCTCGACGATGGCAGGCCGAAGTACCAGGTGATCAAATTCCAGCTGATCGCCCCGACCAGCCCGGCGCCCACGACCACCAGCCCGTGGCTGCCGTTGGGCGCGTCGATGATGCCGCTGCCCACGGTCTGCGCCACCTGGGTGCCGAGGTGGGCGCCCAGGAAGTTCATCGCCGCCGCCATCAGCAGGGCGGCGCGGGGGGTGAGCGCTCGCGTGGAGACCGAGGTCGCGATCGCGTTCGCGGCGTCGTGGAAACCGTTGGTGTAGTCGAAGACCAAGGCGACGACGATGACGCCGATGACGAGTGCGAGCTCCACTTAGCCTTCCTTGAGCGAGATCGACTCGATCGTGTTCGCCACGTGCTCGAAGGCGTCGGCGGCCATCTCCAGCTGGTCGATGACCTCCTTCATCTTCAGCACGGTCAGCGCGTCGAACTCACCGCCGAAAAGCTTGGCCAGGAGCCGCCGGTAGATCTGGTCCGCCTGGTTCTCCAGCCGGTTGATCTCGATCCAGTACTCGTTCAGGTTCTTCATCGAGCGCAGCCGGGGCATCGCCTCGGCGGTCAGCTCGGAGGCCCGCTCCAGCACCTCGACCTGCCGTACGACCTCCTTGGGAAGGTGCTCGATCTGGTAGAGGCCGATCAGGTCCGCCGCGGCGTCCATGTAGTCCATGATGTCGTCGAGGTTGGACGCCAGCCGGTAGATGTCCTCGCGGTCGAACGGCGTAATGAAGCTCTCGTTGAGCCGCCTCATGATCGCGTGAGTGTGCTCGTCACCCGCGTGCTCGCACGCGGCCATCTTCGTGATCAAAGCATCCCGGTCCGTGCCGACGCTGATGATCTCAACCAGCAGCCGAGACGCCGTGACCAGGTTGTTCGCGGAGGCCGCGAACAGCTCGTAGTAACTGTCCTCACGGGGTGTGAGACGGAGGCGCACGTCGATCTCCAGATGTGCGGGGACGGTCCGCCAAGAAGAGTACGGGTTACCAGCAGGGACACGAACGCCGCCATCCGTTCTCCGGCCCGTAACCTCCCGTTCTCCTTGTCGTTGCCCGGCCAGTGTGCCCTAACACCGGCCCTTGACGACACCGGCCATCGCTCGTTGGGGAGGTCGGAATACTCGGATGGCGTCTAGATACGGGTCCGATGGAAGTTGAGGTAGGACCGGCTCGGCGTAGGACCCCGCTGCCCCTGATACCGCGATCCACACCGCGCCGAGCCGTACGGGAACTCGGCAGGCGAACTAAGCCGGAACATACACAACTGCCCGATCTTCATCCCCGGCCACAACTTGATCGGCAGCGTCGCCACGTTGGACAACTCCAACGTCACATGCCCCTCGAACCCCGGATCGATGAACCCGGCCGTCGAATGCGTCAACAGCCCAAGCCGCCCCAGACTCGACTTCCCCTCCAGCCGCGAGGCGATGTCATCCGGCAAACTGATCACCTCGTACGTCGAGGCGAGCACGAACTCCCCCGGATGCAGTATGAACGGCTCCTCCCCCTCCGGCTCCACCAGCCGCGTCAGATCAGGCTGCTCCACCGCCGGATCGATGTGCGGATACCGATGGTTCTCGAACACCCGAAAGTACCGGTCCAGCCGCACGTCGATACTCGACGGCTGCACCATCTCCACGTCATAGGGATCGAGCTTCACTCGCCCCGACTCAATCTCGGCCCGAATATCTCGGTCGGAAAGCAACACGCCCGCAACCTATCAACCACACCCCCACCCCGCCCCACCCCCAATCCCCTCCACCTCCCCCACCTGCCCTCTCCCCACCCCCGACCCGCCCCCGACCCGCCCCCGATCCGCCACGGCCACCTCCACCCACGCCACGCCCCTCCCCCGAACCCCCACAGAGCCTCCCGTGCCCCACCCCGCGACACGCCGTCCCTCCGGACACCCCACCAGCCCGCCCCGCCGCCCCCTCATCCCGCTGAGCGGAAAGAACTGCCGCACCCCTCCCGACAGCACCCCCAACTTTCCGCTACAGTGGTGTCCGCCGGTCGGCTCAAGAGCCGGCCACGCGGGTGTAGTTCAATGGCAGAACATCAGCTTCCCAAGCTGACAGCGCGGGTTCGATTCCCGTCACCCGCTCCACGACCGAAGGCCCAGGTCAGGGGCGATTCTCCGACTAGGGCCTTGATCTTTTCTGGGGCTTGTTGATCTCCGCGTGCCATTAGCGTGCCATTAGGTCCGGATCAGCTCACCGGCGTCAGCGTCCCGGCCGCGCCGTCCTCGTCGTCGTCTCGATCGTTGATCTGCCGATCGATGGCGTCCGTGATCGTCGTGTCTGCGCCCCGTACGGCGTGCTGGTAGATCATCGCGGCCCGTACGTTGTCGTGACCCATCCGGGCCATCAGGTCCTTGAGGCCCGCGCCCGACTCGGCGGCGAGCATGTTCCCCGTGTGGCGAAGATCGTGGAAGTGCAGGCCGGGAAGGCCCATGTCCTTGACGATGTCCATCCATCGGGTCCGGGTGTTGAAGCCGCTGCGCCGGAGGGCCCGCCCTTGACCCCGGTGAAGACGAGCGCCCCAGGATCGTCCGCGACGTATGTGTTCAGGTGCTCCCGCAGCACCGGAACGAGGCCACGAGGGATGCCGACGATGCGCCGACCGGCCTTGGATTTGGGGCCCCGAGCACCAGCTCGCCCGTGGAGCGTTCCACGAAGGCGGCCCGGACGCGCACCGTCCCCGCGTCAAGGTCGATGTCCATGCGACGCAGCGCGCTCACCTCGCCCCATCGCAGGCTCGCGAAGGTGGCCAGCAGCACCAGGGCGCGGAAGCGCCGGTCATGCGTGCAGTCGGCCCGCCCATCCACGCCCATCCTCCACAGCGCCCGTTCGGCGTCTGCCCGGCTGGTGAAAACTTCAGGATGGGTGCGCATCTCCCCATGCCGCTGGAAGCGCAGCCGGTACGCCTTGTCCTTGAGCTTGCGGACATTGCCGACCGGTCGGCGGCCCATCCTGTCCGCCAACTCGAAGACCTGAGCCACGGTCAGCACTGGCCGCTCCTGGGCATGCTCGTCGCCGGCCCCGCGGATTCGGCACGGATTCCGCGCGATGAGGTGGTCATCTTCGGCCGCCGTCATCAGCACCGCCCGCAGCAGCCGGTACGCCTTCGCCGCCACGCTGGTCGAGACTCCGTTGCCGAGCAGCTCGGCCCGCCACTGCCGAACCATGGCCGTCGACAGCTTGCCGACCCGAACCCCGCCCAGGTGCGGCGCGATGTGCTTCTTGAGCAGCCAGCGATAGAGATCGACCGTGCGTGGCCGGAGTCCCGGACGCTGAGAGATCCACGTGTCCGCGTAGTCCTGAAGCTTGATCTTCCCGCGATCCGGATCCGTCCACTCGCCTCTGATGATCTGCGCCTCGACGAGGGAGAGCACCCGCTCCGCGTCGCCCTTGCGCTCGTAGGTGTCAGGGCCTGTTCGCATGCGCCCGTCCGGCCCGGGATAGCGGATCTGGAACCGCCCCGAGGGGAGCTTGCGGACGTTGCCGAAGCGCCGGTGACCTTCCTTGTTGGCCATCAGGCCGCCCTCCCGGTGGCATCGAAGGTCGTCAGGGGTTCGACCGTCCCCGCGACGACGAAAGCGATCAGCGCAGACTCTCGGATGCGAACATGCCGCCCGATTTTCACGAACTCGATCCGCCGTTCCGCGATCAGACGACGGACGAAACGCTCCGAGGTGTGGAGCAGTTCGGCGGCTTCAGGGACTTTGAGCAGTTCCTCCAACTGGTCTCCTCTCACGCGGCCATCTGAGTTGCCGAAAGATCTCGTTGTCCCGCTGCTCTCGCCTCAGCGAGTTGCATGGCCTTTCGCCATCGCTGGCGTTCGGCGATCTGCTTGAGCAGGCGACGAGCAAGGGGCAGTAGCGCAGGGTCACCGGCTTGTACGGGTCGCCAGGCGTACCGGTCGGGAGAGTCGGCCTGCTCATCGGTCAGGCCGAGAGCTTCGAGCACCCAGGCCCGCCGGTCCTGCTTGTGCTGGCGCAGGGTCTTGCCGGACCACTTACGGGAGACCAGGACGCGACGACCCGCGTAGCCGAGGTGTTCGGGCTTATGCGCCTTGGACCGGCAGCCGCCAGGCCGCATGCCCGCCTTGGCATTCTTGGGCTGTACGCCGTACCGCAGCCAGTTGGGACACGTGGGCGAGCACGGCTCGTTGCGGAGAACGTCGGCCAACCGTTGCACGTGGCGACGCTGAGCCTCGCTCTCCGGGGCGTGACAGTCGCCGATCGATTTGGTCAGGTACTTGCCGAGGTAGCGGATGCACTGGTCGGCGTCCGGTGTCCCGGCGAGCACGCCTGCGACGTCGACCTGAGTGCCGAAGCGGATCACGTGGAAGGGCTCTGCATCCTCGTCCTCGTCGAGCCGGTCTAGAGCCTGATCCCAGGTCGGCAGCAGTTCCCCTGTGACCGGGTCGAGGTAGTCGCCGTTCTGTCTGTCCTGGTAGGGCTCCGCCCGCTCCATGTGAAGGTGAGGAGCAAGCCGCCGCTGCGGTTCGACCGACGAGAAGTACTGCACGTCGTAACCCGCCAGCCACGCGCCGAAGGTTCTGCACGAATCGATCGACGAGCTTGGAGAAGTGCAGCGCGTCGCGCGCCGCCCTGACGTAGTCGTAGCTGTCGGGGTCGACGGGAGTCCCGTCTTTCCGGACCCGGCCGTAGCTGGGCAACGCGAGACGCGCACCGTGGGGCAGATCTACACTGCTCCCGACGGAAAGGACCTACCGGCCGTCGCTGTTCGTCACGCTCACGCCATTCGGGGGACTGTAGGGGCGCTCCTCAGAGAGGACTCGCGGCGGACCGAGGCCGTTCGCAGCGCCTCACCCTCGGGACGCTCCGCTCGGCCAACCCCCGCCGGTCGCGTACGGGTGCCATGATTCGACCGACACGACATGAGTTCTGAGTTATATTCGCTGCATGGCGTGGGATATCATCCTCCTAGAACCCGTGGACGCGTGGTTCTTGAAGCTCTGCGAGTCCGACCCGGGCACTGCGGCGCTGATCGAACAGGCCATCGACCGCCTCGCGGAGGTTGGACCCGCGCTGGGGCGTCCGCTCGTTGACACCCTTGAGCACAGCAACCTCAAGAACTTGAAGGAGCTCCGGCCAGGCTCACGCAAGCGATCAGAGATCCGCATGCTCTTCGTCTTCGACCCCGACCGGGCGGCGATCTTCTTGGTCGCCGGTGATAAAGCAGGACAATGGTCCCGATGGTATGACGAGGCCATACCACTAGCCGAAGCCCGCTACGCCGATTACCGAGCGGAGCAAGACAAGGAGACCGATCGATGAGCACCGCCCGCCGATGGCAGGACGTCAAAGCCGAGGCGCACCGCCGTCACCCCGAGTTGGCAGACCCGGAACGTCAGGCCAAGGCCCGTACCGAACTCGACGCCTACATCGCCGGCCACCACCTCAAGGAACTTCGCAAGTCCACTGGGAAGACCCAAACCGAGGTCGCCCAGATCCTGGGGGTGTCCCAGAGCCGGATCTCTCAGATCGAGAACGGGGACATCGAGGCCATGGAACTGGAGACCCTCCGCGCCTACGCCGCCGCGCTGGGCGGGCATCTTGACATCACCATCAGCGTCGGACCCCTCTCGGTCAAGGTGGCATAGCCTCACCCCCTCGCCCATCGATGGCAAGGACCTCGGTCTCAGACTGATCGTCGTGCCATTAGCGTGCCATTAGACAGGGTGACGAGGGGGCAACCACGGTCACTCGCGACCGTCCTCACCCACAGGCCAGCGGCTCTACCTGCCATGATCCGTATGCTTCCCAAGCTGACAGCGCGGGTTCGATTCCCGTCACCCGCTCCAACGACGAAAGCCCAGGTCAACCGGCGGATTCCGGGACCTGGGCTTTGATCGTCTCTGGGTTCGTTCTCGGTCGCGTGCCCGATGATGGTTGATCTTGCTACTGGGCCTTGAGGGCTTCCTCGGCGAGTTGCCCGAGCTTGTCGGCGATCATCCGGTCTCGCTCGGCCGCGGTGTGCTGATTGATCAGCGCCGCTCGCGTGGTCGAGTGGCCCATGCGGTCCATCAGCTCTCGCAGGGTCGCGTCGCCGAACGCTCGGTGGGACAAAGCCGGCGGCAGATCAACCGCGAAACCAACCGTCTCAAGTAGGTCACCCTGGCCGGCGAAGCCGGCACGATCGTTCAGACCACCCCGCTGCGACCTGCGCAGAGGGCCATCTACCAGGCGCTTTCCATCACCCCGCCGCCGCGGGTCTCGGCGTTCGAGGCCGCCTGACCACCCCCGATCAAGACCGGAAGAGTGTAGGTAGGCACACGCCACCTTCCGGCCCTACACGCATTTCCCCAGCTCAACCCGCAAATTCCACCGCGTGTGTGCCTACCAACTGCGGAACCCGGGATTCTCAAGCAGGCCTGTCGCGGCTTAAGACGGCTACGACGGAAGGAGCAGCAGAAGTCTACGGACTGAGCCTTGAGGTGGCCGCCTGCGACTTATGTGTTCGCGAGCTGTCGGTGATGCACCGTCAGAGGCTCAATTTCAGTGGTGTCGTCGTCGACGACGAGCTCGACGCGGAACCGAACCCCCATTGCCGCACCGAGGCGCAGCAGTGTTGCTATATCCGGAATGCCGCCACCGCCCTCGATGCGAGACAGGGCGGGCTGGGACATCCCAGAGCGCTCCGCTACGATCTTCTGAGACAGGCCTCGGCGCTTACGGATCTCACGCAACTGGTCTCCGAGCTCCAGGTCACGGCCCGCCTGCTCGTATTCGGGG
The DNA here is from genome assembly GCF_040678635.1 of Thermopolyspora sp. NPDC052614. Taxonomy (NCBI): domain Bacteria; kingdom Bacillati; phylum Actinomycetota; class Actinomycetes; order Streptosporangiales; family Streptosporangiaceae; genus Thermopolyspora; species Thermopolyspora sp. NPDC052614. Next base: position 11,224 of record NZ_JBFATZ010000021.1, on the reverse strand, counting down.
TGAGGCTGTGCATCCGCTTCCATGGCGCGCAGACGCTTCGCCTTGTAGGTCTCCCAACGGCTGTGGCCCATCATGCGCTCCTCTCGAACACGTGCGTGGTGGTCAGGTCGTGCTCTGCCTCACACCGCCTCTTAGCAGCGATCGCTCGGTCGATGTCGCCGGTCTGCGTCCCATCCTGCGTCTTGCGGAAGACCGTCAGGATCACAATCACCTTGTTGGATGGCTTCCAGAAGGTCAACCGCCAAGTCGTGCGGTCAAGAGCAACACGCTGCTCGTGCACAGCGTGATCATGGGGGCGGGGCCTATCTGGGCGAGATGATCGTCCGAAACAGCACCTGGACCTGGGTGTACTGCACCGACGAGAACGCCGCCGCCGTGGAGAGCCCTGAAGGGCTTTGCGGCTACCCGCACAACAAGGTCGCTAAGCGGATCCGCCAGGGGGCCGAGCACGACCTTGAGGCGTTCTTCACCTACGCCGTGACCGGTGAGGTGCCGCACGGGACGAACGCCCGCGTCATCAAGCCTTCGTGGTGGCAGCGGCTGAGGTCGAGAAGCTGATCGTCGCATCGTTAGCGCGCCATTCTCGCAGCGCCTGCCGCATGCGGGAGCTGGTCTCCTTGACTGAGCGGTGATCAGGGGCAGGCCGCGAGTTGCCTTGCGGGCGGGCTGAACATATGAGCCCACAACATTTCCGGAATATCCCGCGTCTGACTGACTATGACCTCACTCACCGTGCGCGGGAGCCACCGCGGAGTCCGCCGATACGCGGTCAGGATTGGTGTTGCCGCTCTGGCTGCCTGCCTGCCGGTCGTCCTGGGTGGAGGTGTCGCCAACGCGGCTGCCGTGGACAGAGCGGCGGTACGGGGCACCAGCACCGTCGCGGGGGATGCCGGCCATGCGGCCGACCGGCGGGGGCACATCGACTGGACGTCCGTGGTGGCGCGGGATCTGGACTGCCCAGGGCCGGGGCCGTACGGGGCCTTGCACGCCGTGCGCGCCCGCGTCGCGGCCGTCGGCGATCTGACCCGTGACGGCAGGCGGGAGACCGTCGTCGTGTCGTCGTGTCCGAGTCCGACGTCGAGCAATCCATTGGTCGCTCTTGTCTACGAACGGTCTGAAGGCTCCGGGTCCTCGGTCCCGCACTTGCTTGGGAAGCTCGGGGAGGACCGCTACTTCAGGTCCTTGAAGATCACGATCCGGGGCGGGCATGTGCGTCTGTACGGCAAGGTGATCAGTGACCGGGCTCCCCGGTGCTGTCCAGACCTGATCGTCGGTCAGACTTACAGGTGGGACGGCACGGCGTTTCGTAGAACGGCGGAGAAGGCGAATCGCATCGGGTGACCTCGGCCTGGTCCGCGAGCCGACCGTCTGGGACTACGGTCGTCTCCTTGGTGGATGGCCGCCGATGGAGCCGGTGCCGTACGAGTGATCAGCTGTGGAGGGCGTCCGGGGTGTTGTCGTCCAGCAGGAAGCCGCCGGACTGGTGGTGCCAGAGTCGGGCGTAGTGGTCTTGCTCCTGGAGCAGTTCGGTGTGAGTGCCCTGTTCGACGACGCGGCCCTGGCTGAGTACGACGAGGCGGTCCATGCGGACGACGGTGCTCAGGCGGTGGGCGACGACCAGGGCGGTACGGCCCCGCATCAGGTGCCACAGGGCCTCCTGGACGAGGATTTCGCTTTCGGAGTCCAGGGCGCTGGTGGCCTCGTCCAGGAGCAGGATGGGGGCGTCGCGGAGGATGGCGCGGGCGAGGGCGACGCGTTGCCGCTGGCCGCCGGAGAGCTTGACGCCGCGCTCGCCCACCAGGGTGTCGAAGCCGTCCGGCAGTGACTCGACGAACTCGGTGACGTGGGCCGCGCGGGCGGCGCGGAGGATCTCGGCGTCGGTGGCGTCCGGGCGGGCGAAGGCGAGGTTGTCGCGTATGGACCGGTGGAACATGGCGGGTTCCTGCGGGACGTAGGCGATGAGGCCGCGCAGGTCGGCCTGGCGGAGCCGGGAGATGTCCTGGCCGCCGATGAGGATTCGGCCCGCATCGACGTCCATGAGGCGCAGCAGCAGGCGGGTGAGGGTGCTCTTGCCGCCGCCGGACGGGCCGACGAGGCCGACTTTGGCGCCGCTGGGGATGTCCAGGGTCAGGTCCTCGAACAGCGGCGGGCCGTCGCCGTACGCGAAACGCACCCGGTCGAAGCGGATGCTCGCGTCGGTGGGGCGGAGGCGCTGCGGGTGGGCGGGGTCCACGACGGCCGGAGGCACCAGGAGCAGTTCGGTGAACTGGGCCGCCTCGGTGAGCACGCTCTCGATGCGCCGGTAGATCTGGTTGAACTCGAACATCATGCCGGTGGCGTTGGAGTAGTACGCGAACGTGACCACGATGGCCTCCACGCCGAGGCCGCCGCGCAGCGCCACGGCGAGGAGCAGGCCCACGACTCCGGCGAGGACCGACAGCGGGGCGACGACGGTGTCCACGCGGAGGTTGCCGTAGTCCCAGGAGCGCAGGGACAGGCGGTGCTGCTCGGCGACTCTGGCCCGGTGCTCGGCGGCCTCGCGGTCCTCGGCGGCGAACGCGCGGACGGTCTCCATGTTGGTCAGTACGTCGGCGACGTGACCCGATACCCGTACCTTGGCGGCCTCGCGGGCGTCGACGAGGGCCTGGCGGCGGCGGATGAGCGGGGTGACGAGGACGCCGGTGAGGATGATGATGCCCACCAGGACGACGACCAGGAGTGGGTGGTACCGCCACAGGACCACCGAGGCGAAGGCGAGGGGCACCACCTTGGCCATGATGGAGAAGGTGAGGGTGTCGGCGAACTCCTCGAATCTGGAGGAGAATCCGAGTACGCGCTTGGTCAGTGAGCCGGCGAAGTTGTCGTGGAAGAAGGCGGCGTCCTTGGCCAGCAGCGCGTCCATGCCGATCACGCCGAGTCGCTCGACGCCGCGGGCGTCGAGCCGGTTCAGGAAGTGCAGGCCCACGCGCCACAGCGCCTCGCCGGTCAGCAGCAGCGCGCCGAAGCCGAGCACGTAGGGCAGCAGCGCGCCGACGGAGGCGTCCCCGCCGCCGCCGGACAGCCGCCCGACCAGGGCGGCCACCGCCAGCGGCGCCAGGTAGAACAGGCAGGTGTTTCCCATCGCGGGCAGCGTCAGCGCGGGGATCGCGATACGCCACTGGCGCTTCAGCTCACCGCGGTAGTGGCGCAGCGCCAGCAGCACGGCCGATTTCCGCCCGGGAGGGCGCGCGGGGTCTTCGGATGATCCGAGCAAGCCGTTCACCCTCCCGAACGTCGACGCCCTGTGACCATGCTCCCTCAGGGAGTATGGGGAGGGCGAACGGTTTTTCGTCGCGGTGGGCGGCCGTGCGTCTTGCGGGCATGGCCTTTGGCGGCGCGTCCCCGCCGCGCCGCGCCGGTGTCACGCGCAGGCCGAGCCGGGCGGGGTCGCGGCCTGCGGTGTTGCCGTGCCTCGTGCTTCCGCCCGGTCGGTCATGATGGGGCTCTCCGGTGGTGCCGCCGCTACGCGGGGGCCACCTTCGGCAAGCACGATTACCATACCTGAGCGTTACCATGTGTGTACTATGGGTAGCGATCCCTTGTCGTCTCGTTACCTGCACCGGAGGTTCCCCATGCGCACGACCGCACGTCTGCTGGCCGTCTCGGCGCTCGCCGGCGGCCTGCTCGCGTCGGCCCCGGCCGCGTTCGCCGCGATCAACCCCGTCGACACGCTCGTCTGCCTGACCGAGAGCACGGCGGACATCGCCGCCCTCGCCGACCCGGCGAACATCACCGTGCCCCCCGATGTCGCCCCGCAGGCCTGCCTCGCCCCCTGATTCCCGCCCTCTCGACCGGATTCGTCCCGGCGCGCGTTGTGGATGCCCGCATCGTTACGCCGGGACTTCGGCGTACGGACCGGACGAGGGGAAATTGCGTTGGCGACCATCACGCGGATGATGACGGAAGACTCCGCTCTGTGCTTGACTAACTACTTGTAGTCAGGAGACCTGATCTAGACGATCGGAGCAACATGTCCTCCCGCCTGAGATTCCTGGTCATCGGGGGCGTACTCGCCGGGGCTTACGCCCTCCCGGCCGCGCCCGCGGCCGCCGCCGCACCCCAGGACACCGCCCCCGCGCGATCGCTGACCCTAGGCGGCAACGATCCCATCGGGGTGTCCGTCGACGCCATCATCCTGAACCTGCTGACGTCGTAACGGCGCATGCTGCACAGGGCGACACGGACGACGCACTGGTCCGGCAACCCGGTCGCACGCCTCGGCTACTTCATGTTCTTCAGCCGCTGGATCCAGATGCCGCTCTACCTCGGTTTGATCGTGGCTCAAGCGGTCTACGTGTGGCGGTTCATGGTCGAGCTGACGCACCTGATCGCGCTCGGGTTCGGCGAGGGGGTGCCGGAGACGACGATCATGCTGGTCGTCCTCGGTCTGGTGGACGTCGTCATGATCTCCAATTTATTGATCATGGTGATCGTCGGAGGCTACGAGACGTTCGTCTCGCGACTACGCATAGAGGGGCATCCCGATGAGCCTCAATGGCTGTCGCACGTCAACGCGAACGTCCTCAAGGTCAAGCTCGCGATGGCGATCATCGGCATCTCCTCGATCCACCTCCTGCAGATCTTCATCAACGCGGCCAAGTCCGACGTGACGGATAGGGAGCTCTTATGGAAGACCGTCATCCACCTGACCTTCGTCGTCTCAGCGCTGGCGCTCGCCATGATCGACCGGGTCATGGTGAAGAGCGGCCGTCCCGAAGGGGCGTCCGGCCCGGGGCGCGTGCTCGACGGCGAGAGCCAGGGCAGCCGACCGAAGGAGCGCGTCGCGGCCTAGCGGGCCGCCTCACGCGCGGCCGGGCGCTGGTGGGCGGGTTCGGCGCGGCGGCGGGGATGCTCCTGCTCCTCGCGGAGCCCGCCGCCGCGGCCACCGGGAACGCCGCGCCGCCCAGGCCGCTCGTCGGCGACATCGTGATATTCAACGACGAGATCATCGAGCCCGTGTCGCTGCCGGTGAGTCTGTGCGGCACGACCGTGGCGGGCAACAAGGCCCGGCCCCGGTGCGGCGAGACGACCGTCTCGGACGACGACGCCTGAGTCAGGACGCCTGAGTCGGATCGCCTTTGGCACAGGCGGTGCGGTCGTGGAACGTCTCGCTCGTCGACGTCCACGCGGGTACGGCCCGGCGGCGGGGGTTCATGGAGATGCCGCCGGGCCTGTTTCACAGCAGCCGCCGCTGCACGACGTCGGCCATGACCGTGGTCACGACCCGGTGGACGGCGTCGGCCTCCGGCACGCCGCCCTCCCCGCCGGCGAGCAACACGCCGCCCTCCCCGTCGGCGAACAACAGGTGCGCCGCCCCGATCAGCGTGAGCGCGAGGGCCTCGACGTCGGCGTCCGCCGCGATGCGGCCCATCTCGCGTTCGTCGGCGAGGTAGGAGGAGATCATCGTCGCTCCTTGCGACAGCAGCGGGACGCCGGTGATTTCGGCCTGGCGCAGCCGGGCGCGCAGGCCGTCCCGCGAGATGACCAGGGCGACGATCGCCACGGCGACGGGCCCGAACAGGTCCGTCAGCGCGCGGGTGAGGTTGCCCTCGACGGTGCCGGTCCCCGCGGCGGCGCGCAGGGCGGCGGCCTGGCCGTCGATGCGCTGGATGCGGTCGAGCACGAGTTCGGCGAGGAAGGCGTCGAAGTCGGCGAAGTGCCGATGCAGGACGCCTTTGGCGCAGCCCGCCTCCGTGGTGACCGCGCGACTGGTCAGCGCGCTCGGCCCGTCCCGGAGCAGGACGCGCTCGGCGGCGCCGAACAGCTGTTCACGCACGTCGCGGATGGCGACCCCTGTCGGCATGCCGGCGTCTCCCTGGTCGACCGTTGACGAGTGGGCGGTCGCCCACTAGTGTGGGCACATGCCCACTATACCTCCGCAACGCGTACATCCCCTGGGAGACCAACCTCATCTCTACCGGCAGGCGGCCGAGTCGTTCGGCGCGCGCGCCGAACGTTACGACCGGGCCCGGCCACGCTATCCCGACGCGATGGTGGAGGCGATCGTGAAGGGCAGCCCCGGACCCGCGGTTCTGGACGTCGGCTGCGGGACCGGGATCGCGGCCCGGCAGTTCCAGGCGGCGGGCTGCCGCGTCCTCGGCGTGGACGTCGACGAGCGCATGGCCGAACTGGCCCGGCGGGACGGCATCGAGGTGGAGGTGTCGACCTTCGAGAGCTGGGACCCCGCGGGCCGGCGCTTCGACGCGGTGATCTCGGCCCAGGCCTGGCACTGGGTGGAGCCGGTCGCGGGAGCGGCCAAGGCGGCGCAGGTGCTGCCGCCGGGCGGGCGGCTGGCGGCCTTCTGGAACGTGGCCCAGCCTCCGCCGGAGGTCGCGGACGCCTTCGCCGCGGTTCATGAGCGGGTGCTGCCCGAGATGTCGTTTCACCGAGTGAAGACGCCGCCGCTGGAGGGGTACTCGCCGCTGTTCGCCAAGACCGCCGACGGAGTACGGCAGACGGGCGCGTTCGCCGAGCCGGAGCAGTGGCGATTCGACTGGGACCGGTTCTACACGCGCGACGAGTGGCTGGACGTGCTGCCCACGCACGGCATCTACGCCCAGCTGCCGCCGGACAAGATGCAGGAGCTCCTGGAGGACACCGGCGCCGCCATCGATGCGCTCGGAGGCGGCTTCACCATGCGCTACGCCGCGGTGGTGGCGACCGCGCTCCGAATCGACGCCCGGTAGTCCCGGTAGTGCGGTGTCCGCGAACGTTCACCGGGCCGGGCACTGTCCGTGGCGCTGGTCAGCGCCCGACGCCGACCATGAGGCACCGGTCAGCGCCCGACGCCGACCATGAGGCACCGGTCAGCGCCCGACGCCGACCATGTGGGGCGGTCAGAGCCACGCACCTACGCGCCGCTGTGGTGTCCGAAAGGAATGGCGCGACGAAGCACTGCGGTCACCGCTCTAGCGTGGTCACCGCACTGATGTCCCGCATCTAAGCATCGTCCGATAAGCCCTGGTGGAGGCTTATCACTCCGGCCTGGGCTGGGATGAGACCCGTCTCGTCGGCCCGCAGAGAACTCAACCGGAGGATTTGGCGTCGGACGCCAGCCCCGACCGCCAACGGACGATGGCGGCACCCGCGCCCCCGGGACGAGTGCCTAGCGGCGCAACGCACGTGCGTACCAGCGACCGTCCACCCGGTCGAGGCGTAGCCGGCGGCCGAAGCAGTCCGACAGATTCGCGGCGGTCAGCACCTCGGCGACCGGGCCGGCGGCGAGGATGCGGGTGTCGCGCATGAGGAGGGCGTGGGTCGTGGTGGCCGGCACCTCCTCCAGGTGATGGGTCACCAGCACGGTCGTCAGGTCGGGGCGGGTGGTCGCGAGGTCCTCCAGGGACGTGATCAGGTCCTCGCGGGCGGGGAAATCGAGGCCCGCGAACGGCTCGTCCAGCAGCAGGATGGCGGGATCGGCCATGAGGGCCCTGGCCACCCGGATTCGGGCGCGCTCGCCCTGGGAGCACACCTGGAAGGGCCGGTCGCCGAGGTCCTTGCAGCCGAGATCGGCCAGGAGCCGGTGCGCGCGGTCGCGCTCGGCCTCGCCGTACCGGTCCCACAAGGGGGCGCTCGTGCCGGTGTGGCCGGTCAGGACGACGGTGAGCGCGGTGGCCCGTTCCTCCTCGAGCAGCGCCTCGTCCACCAGGCGCTGGCTCGCCGCGACCAGCCCGATTCGCTGCCGGAGCTCGCGGAGGTCCACCCTTCCCAGGCGGTGGCCGAGCACGCTGGCGGTGCCCGAACTCGGGTGCCGTACGGCCGCCGCCACGGACAGCATCGTCGTCTTCCCCGCGCCGTTGGGGCCGAGGATCGCCCAGTGCTGGCCGTACTCCACGCGCCAGTCGGCCTGGCTGAGGAGCGTCCGCCCGATGACGCGGATGGTGACGTCGGTGAGTTCGAGTGCTGCGTTCACCGGTCAAGGATGCACCAGGGTGGCAGGCGGGACGGCGGCGGCCCGGTGGCGAGGCCATTTCCCCGGTACAGCGCCGCCGCTCCCCCTGGGGCCTGTGCGACGGCCTGTTCGTCGAACTATCCGACCACCGGCCTCTCGGTCGCCGCCCTCCTCGCGGACCTCGACGACCGACCGGCCGGGTCGAGGGCCCGGTCGACGGGTCGGTCGCCAGGCACGGCGGTCAGCGCGCGATGAACACGTACTCGCGGACCTCTCGCCGCGCGGCGTTCGCGTGGGTGCCGAAGGAGTAGCGATGGTCGAGCGAGCGCACCTCGACCCGGGCCTTCACCTCGCGCAGCAGCGCCTCGATCGCCGCGGCGTCGGGGACGGCGTTGGAGGAGTACGACAGCACGATCACCGAATCTCGGAACTTGTCGAAGGTGCGGCGCAGGGCGCTTTCGATCGTGCCCTTGTAGGAGAAGGGGGTGTACCGCTTCTCCAGTTTCTTGGTCCGCGTCCCCTCCATGATTTTCTGACCCCGCCAGTACGTGGCGAGTCCTTCCAGGAAGTGGTAGCGCTTGATGTAGCAGTTGTCGTCGCGCGGCGGCGCGTACGGCGGGTCGAGATAGACCAGATCGTACGGCTCGGCCGCCAGCTCGAACACGTCCCGCGTCAGCGACCGGCACCTGCGCCCGCTGTCGAACACGACGGCGTTGTACTCCGCCGCCCGCTCCCGGAAGTGCTCGCGCAGCGAAAGCCGCAGGTCACGCCGCCCGTCGTCGTACCGCGCCCCGGTGAAGGTGAACACCCCGCGCGGCTGCTTGCGCGCCGCCGCGAGCACCAGCGCGGAGATGGCCAGGGCCCGCTTGCCGCCGTCCATCCGGTCGATGTGCGACCAGGCCGAGTCCAGGAACGCCCGGTCACCGGCGGTGAAGTACAGCCCGTCGAACGTCCGCCGGATGAAGTCGCGATCGTCTGCGGGCGGCCCGCAAATATGGTCGATCTCCTCCGGCGTGAGCGTTTCCGACTGGTTCGCCACGGTCGCCCGCGCGATCGTGGACGGGAATTCCAGGAAATCGTTGGCGGTCACCTGATAGCCCATGCTCTTGAGCAGGTAGGCGATCACGCCGCTGCCGGAAAAGGCGTCCAGCGCGGTACGTCCGCCGATCTCCCGGAACACCGTGGCCAGATAGGCCGCGAGCCGATATTTGGATCCCATGTACCTGAGCCGGGGAAACGTTGCCATTCGCGTTTCGATCGGGATGCGTTCCGCGCCGCGCCCGATCGCGCCCGCCGCTCCGGCAGTCACCGTCCTCGCCTTTCATGCCGATCGCCCTTGGAAGATCCCTGATCATTCCACAGACGGCGACCCGGCGAGCACATGCCGACACTACGGACGGCCTCAAATGCAGAATTCACTTGACCGTAAAGCGAGCGAGCAATTAATCGATCATTATGCGGTACGGCACGGCACCCCCACTATCCCCGCGAAGCGGACAAAGCACCGATAACCAGCGAATTTATAAGACGCATTTCGCCGCCTCTCCTGTCACAACAGGTGGTGAAGGGATAGACTTCCCCAGCACAGCAGGCGAGGGCGTCTAGTCATAGATATCGATAAATGCCTACAGCGTCGCGTTGCGCGGCGTCGGCAGCGGCATGAGCGGTATCGACCCACCGGAAGTCCTCGCCTGGTCCCCCATCTCGGGCCATGCGGGCATGAGGGAGAGGACGCGCGTGAGCGAACGACGTTATCCGGCCCCGCATCCTCCCTACCCCGCCCGTCCCGCCGACCATCCCACCGATCCTCACGCCGACCGCTGGGATTCCGCACGCATGCCGCGTGGCGGGCCCGCCGGAGGCCCGATGCCCGCCGACGCGTCGTCCGGGACCAGGAGATCCCCCTCCGGCCCCGGCGATCCGATCTCCGCGGCGGGCAGGTGGGAGTGGAATCCCCGCACCGACGAACTACGCTGCGACCAGGCCGCGCTGGCCGTGCTCGGCATCGACCCGGCGAGGTACGACGGGCGCGTGGAGACCTGGTTCAAGGCCGTCCACCCCGACGACCTGCCCGGCGTACTCGCCGAACGGGACAACGCGATCCGCACCCGGGGCACGTTCACCGCCGAGTACCGGGTCGGCCGGGCCGACGGCTCCCTCGGCTGGGTCACCGAGTGCGGTCACGTCCTGCCCGCCGCCGACGGGCTGCCCGCCCTCATGGTGGGAGCCCTGTGGGACTCCGGGCACGCCGCGCCGGCCGGCCGGGCGGTCCGGTTCATGAGCGACGGTTTCCTGGTGCTGGACGGCGAGTGGCGGATCAGGTTCGCCAATGTGGCCGCCGAGCGGCTGCTCGGCGGTTCCGGCGGGCTGACCGGCCGGTCGCTGCCGGAGGTCTGCCCGCAGGTGGACGCCGACGAGTGGGAACGTCACCGCCGCACCCTCGCCACCGGCGTCCCGGCCGAGGTGAGCGTGTGGATGCCGGGCACCCGGCGCTGGTACCGCCTGCGTCTGGTCGGCGTGCGCGACGGTGTGGCGGGAGGCAAAGCCCCGACCTACACCGGGCACATCACCGACTTCACCGACCACATGGCCGTCATCGCCGAACGTACGGCGGCCGAGCGCGCCGCGGCCGAGCGTACGGCCCGCATCCGGGAGCTGACCGGGGCGCTCGCCGAGGCCGTGACCGTGCAGGACGTGGTGGACGCGGTCGCCCGTCACGTGCTGCCGCCCTTCGGCGCCACCGGGTTCCACGTCAGCTTCGTCGTGGGCGACCATCTGCAGTCGGCCGGGTCGGTCGGCTACACGTCGCCGTTCGTCGACGAGGTGCGCCGCCTGCCGCTGGCCGCCCGGTACCCGCTGCCCGACGCGATCCGCGAGCGCGCCCTCCGATTCATCACCTCGGCGGAGGAGTACGTCGCGCTTTATCCGCATCTCGCGCACATTCCGCTGCGAGGCAGGAAGAACGCGTGGGTGTTCCTCCCGTTGATCGCGTCCGGCCAGGTGTTCGGGGGATGCGCGATCTCCTTCACCCATCCGCGCCGGTTCACCGACGAGGAACGCAGCCTGCTCACCGCGATCAGCGGCCTGCTGTCACAGGCGCTGGCCCGCGCCCGCCTCTACGACGCCGAACGCACCCGCGCGCAGGAGTTGCAGCGGGCGCTGCTGCCCCGGAAACTGCCGTCGCTTCCGGCCGTGACGGTGACGGCGCGTTATCTGCCGGCCGGCAAGGACATGGAGGTCGGCGGCGACTGGTACGACATCATCCCGCTGTCGGCCGACCGCGTCGCCCTGGTCATC
>NZ_JBFATZ010000020.1:70706-116014 GCF_040678635.1 Thermopolyspora sp. NPDC052614 | reverse complement strand
TCGGACACCTCGGCCTCGGGCTGGGCGGTGGTGGACGGATCAGCCTCGGGCGAGGCGGCCTCGGGCAGGGCCGTCTCCGGCACCGACCGGTCCGGCCGAGCCGTCCCCGGCACAGAAGTCTCACGGGAGGCGGAGCCGGAGCCCCCGGGCTCAGGTCCGGCCGCCCGCGGCACACCCGGATGCGGCGCGGGCGGGTGCGCAACGCGCGGGCGCGGTGTGGGGGGTTCCGGACCATCCGGTTCCGGCATGCCGGGCTCCGGCCTGTCCGATTGCGGCGTGGCCGGTTCCGGCACGGGCGGATTCGGGACACCAGGCCGCGGCGCGGACGGTTCCGATCCATCCGGTTCTGGCGTGTCCGGTTGTGGCGTGTCCGGTCGCGGCACCGACGGGTCCGGGGCAGCCGGGGCCGGTGCGCCGCCGCCGGGCGGAGAGGCCGGGGAACCCGGGTGCGGCGCGGACGGGTGCGGCGTGGACGGGTGTGGGACACCTGGGCGCGACGTGGACGGTTCCGATCCATCCAGTTGTGGGGTGTCCGGTCGCGGCGCCGACGGGTCCGGGGCGGCCGGGGCCGGTGTGCCGCCGCCGGGCGGAGAGGCCGGGGAACCCGGGTGCGGCGTGGACGGGTGCGGCGTGGACGGGTGCGGCGTGGACGGGTGTGGGACACCAGGGCGCAACGTGGACGGTTCCGATCCATCCGGTTGTGGCATGTCCGGTTGTGGCGTGTCCGGTCGCCGCGCCGACGGGTCCGGGGCGGCCGGGGCCGGTGCGCCGCCGGGCGGAGAGGCCGGTGCACCAGGGGCGGCGGGCGCGGCGGAGTCGGAAACGGGGGTGGGGGTGGGGCTGTTACGGCCCGGGATCAGGCCGAGCATGCACATCAGCAGCACGTCGGCGCGCAGCTGGTCCATGGTGCGCGGGTCGCCGTTGTTCTTGAACGCCCTGGCCAGGGCGGTGATGCGGTTGGCGGCGGCGACGGTGGCGATCAGCGGCAGGTTCACCCCCAGCAGCGTGGCGGTGCCCTGCTCGTCCTCACGCACCTCCACGCGCCGGTCCTTCTGCGCCGCCCTGGCCTTGGCCGCCACCTCCTCCGCAGCCAGCTCGGCGACCGTGGCCGCGACAAACGCGCGCAGCCGGCCGGTGGTCATCGACGCAGCGTGCGGGAGAACCGCCGCCTCGACCCTGCGCATCGCCGCCTGAGACAGGCCGGTCAGCCCGGTGACGATCACCTTGGCGCGGGGCAGGTCGATCGCGGCCGACTTCAGCAGCGCGCCGGTGGCGGGCAGATCATGGGTCAGGGCGTAGGCCAGGCCCTGCAGCACACCGGCCGAATACTCCGTCAGCGTCAGCGCCAGCGAGATCTCACTGCAGACGCCCTCGCTGACGTCGCTGGAGCAGATCACCCCGTCACGGGTGAAGCGGGCCTGGTCACGCGCCTCCAGCTCGGCGACCGCCTCCAGCTCGGCGGCCTGCGCCCAGGAGGTCAGCCGCCGCCAGCCGATCATCACCGAGATCAGCTCATGGTTCTTCAGCGTGCCCATCGCGGCGCCGGTCCCCGCCAGCCGCTCCAGCAGCACCGCCAGCCCCGCACCCGGCGACATGAACTCGGCATCCTCCGCAACCAGGCCCGCAGCATCCGCACCGGCATCCCCGCGGGCATCCTCCGAGGTGGCCGCGTGGGGGTCCGCGCAGGGATCGTCCGGGGTGGTCGCGTGGGGGTCCGCGCAGGGATCGTCCGAGGTGGTCGCGCGGGCATCCCCGCAGGCAGCGTCCGAGGTGGCCGTGGCGGCCGTCGTGGCCCCGGCTGCGGTGGCTGCGGTGGCTGAGTGGGCTGCAGGGGCTGGGGCGGCAGAGGGGCCGACTTCCTCCGGACGGGTGCGGGCCGGGGCGTCATCGGGGCGCGTGGGTTGCGAGGCGGCCTGGGCGTTGGTATCGCGGGGGCGGACCGTTTGATCGGGCGGCCGGGTGGAAGGCGCGCTCGGCGTGGGGGACGGGGCAGGGGCGGAGCCCGGCACCGAAGCGCTCGGTGACGTGGAGCTGGGGGAAGGGGAGCTCGGTGACGTGGAGTGAGGGGAAGGGGAGCCCGGTGACGGGGAGTGCGGTGAGGAGCGAGGGGAAGGGGTGGCGGGGCCGGTGACGGCGGCCATGGGTCACCTTCCTTTCGCTTCTTTGGCGGGCTGGCCGGCTTCTATTCTCTCGCTTTCAGGTCGAACATGCGAACGAATCATTTGCGACATAGGTGGAAATGGCTAAGCAGATCGGAAAGACTAAGGGAAGATTTTTTCGAATTGGTGGAGGCCTGAGCTCGCAGGGGGCTTGCCGCAGCCGCAGCCGATGGCCCTTGAACGGCGTGCGGATGCCGACGCCCGCGCCTTGACAGCCATCATCGGCAGAAAATGATCATCCCGGCGGCAGTTCCCGAGATCATCGGTTATAGGACGCCACGCTCCGGCGATACCCGCCCGCACACCGCCGGGCTGGGGAGGCGTGCTCCCCGCCGCCTGGATCTGGCCGGTTCTGATCTTGGTCCCGGTTCGGCACCCAGTGGCATGAGTACGGCGTCGAGGCGCTGATGGCCGCCTATCCCACGGCGAACCGCCGGGTCCTGGCGGAGTACCTCGCCGGCGTCGTCCTCACCGCCGTGGTCGGCGTCGTGCCGCTGCTGCGCATGCTCGTCGCGGGCGACGAGGTCGGCATGTCCGCCTGGGGCACAGCCGTGCTCTTCATCCCCGCACTCGCGCTCGCGCTCGGGACGATCAGCCGTACCCACCGACTCTTCCAGATCATCTACCTCGCTGTGGTACGCGGCGATCAACGGCGTCCCGCTCGTCGACTACATGGGGCTGGTCCGGGACGGCGGCCAGCTCGCGGGGCCGCCCCCGACGCGATAGCGGGGCTCGCGCCGCTGTTGCTCGGCTCGGTCTTCCTGACCCGGACGGCCAGGAGACGGCTCGGCGGATGAGCATCGACACGATCGGTTGCATCGGTCGCACTCATGGGGCGGAAGGATGCCGCCCGAGCGGCCCGAACACGGTCCCGGCGAGGAAGACGAGCTGGGGCGCTCGGCGCGCTCACGGTCGCAGCCACGGTCACGGCGATCCGGCGAAGGCGGTGCAGGTAACGGTCCACCTTCGCAGGAGTACCGGTCTACCCCCTATAAATTCTCAGGGATATGCTGCGGCCTGGACCGGCGCAATTATGCGCAACGGTGGAGTGTACGGTGACAGCGCCCCTGCCGATACGCAAGGGATCATGCGTGACACCAGTGCAAACAGACACGTCACCGCCGTGCACCCGTTGACGTCAAGGTGGGTCCAACCCGATACCTATATTGTCCCGGTTCAGGGAGGAATATAGCCTCCCTCTTTCAGAGCGTTGGAGACCGTGCCCCCGATCTTCAAGGCTCTGCGGGAACAACTCTGGGATCCGTACCAAGGCGCTGCAATGCCTGCATGCATTACGCAGTCCATCCAGCGCTTGAATGACCTCGTCAATAGCCTGTGCCCGGGGCACTGCAACTGGCTCTGCAAACCAAGCTCAGGGCCCTGGGCGCTCTTCTCTTACCAACGGTTCGTCCCATCCGTGGCGGTCCTGAAGCGCGGAGATACAGTCTGCGGATCGTCATGATGGTGATCCCGCTTCTCCTTCTCGCCGCTTTGGATATGAATGTCAACGCCCTCCCTCGTCTGCACTGCACCCTGGAATAGTCCAGCAGTACGGCGAGCCATAACAGTCATGCCACGCTCGCTGCAGCGAGAGATGGTAGAGGACTCGAACAGTTCCGTCTTGCGTTGACGCGTGCCGATGGCTGCCATTGACATAAGCCCCACACACAATCAACATAATTGAACCTGTCTAACTCCGGGAATCATTCGGGAAACTCGACTCCATTTGTAGGAATCGGATGACACAAAATGGCCCAGCGGGACAACCGGGCGAGCAACTCCCTACGACGTTGGACCGAGGCAGCGGCATCGGCGAAAGCAAACTCCCCGTAGCCGCATAGCCCTCTGCATCTATGCATAGTTGCTGGTCATCGGCATGGCGCACCGCCCGCCCGCGCTTTCCGGCAAGCCTATACGTCAACTGAGGGAATGGCGAACCAGAGGGCCTCGTCCGGACTTCGGGCGCAAAGCCAATCGGCTGCAAGGGCGCTCGGCTTACTCGCGGCCGACCGCCGACCACGGCGATCCGGACCGACGACTGCAGGTGCGGCGGAGCCGGAGCCGTCAGCGGTGTCGAAATACGCCCGACCAGTGCTTCATAACGCTGGAGAACCACCTATTCACGCAACGCCAAACCTGACCCGGTCCAATAAACAGAATTGCAGTCTCCGCGCAGGTTGACGCCCAATCTCACAAACCACATTGACGTTCACAAGTCTCATCTGCCACGCTCTTATCAACGCCTCGGCGGCCGATGCCGAGACGGACGGATTTCCGCCTTCCGACAGACGGGGGAATACCATCGTGAAAACCGTCAAGAAGATCGCCGTTGCGATGGCCACGGCAGGTGCCCTAGCACTGGGCCTGTCCACGCCCGCCCACGCGATCAACGAAGTCGACTGCGGCGACCGCACGGACTTCCTCCTCGTCCGACTGCCCTCAAGCGATCACTGCTTCGCCAACGCGGGGCCCATCGGGGTCGACCTACGGGACCCCGTCCTGATATGGGGCGGCAATAACGACGCCATCATCAACTACGTCGACCGCGTCGGAAGGGGCGACAGCATCCGCGTTAATAGAGGCCAGTTGCTGAGGCGGGTGGACGGCAGCCTGCCGGATATTCCGAGGATTTACGAGATCCGGATACTCTAAACGCATACCAGCGCGACCTATTGGCCGCGCGGACGTCGACGGCCCTTCACGGACCCACCTCCATCACTATAGCCCTGCCGGGCTGTGAGGTGGGTCCGTTTTCCTTTTTCCTTCCTTCGCCGGCCGTTCCACGTCACGTCGAGACGGCGAACCAGACGGCCTTGCCCGGGCGTCCGCACAAAGACCGCACACCGCAGCGACCGTCCGACAGGGCGGTCACCGTGACCAGACCTCGCCCTCGTTCGAGTACGCCGAGATCGAGGGCGTCCACGTCGTCGAAGGTCAGCTCGGCGGCGGGCCACCGGGGCAGCAGCGGAAGCCGCGCCCCGCCATCGATCAGTTCCACCGTCGTCTGGTCCTGCGCGTGGTAGACCCTCAACTCGTACGGCGGCTCGCCGTGCTCGGCGGCGTTGGCCGCCAGCTCCTGAACCATCAGCAGGGCATCGCAGGCCCGCTCGGCGTCGAGCGGCAGCGACTCCAGCGCGGCGGCCAGCAGCCGCCTGGTCCGGCGCACCAGGGTTCCTGCGGGTCCAAGCGGCCACAGCAGGATCGCGGGCGAGGTCCAGGCGGTCCGCGCGGTGTCGCCGGTACGACTCGCGGCTGGGAGCATGACGGCCCTTTCCATGCGTTCGACGCCGGTCGAACGCGGCGCTCAGGCGACGGCTGCGGTCCGGGCCCGCGCGGAGGACGCCCGAGTCTTTGCCATCGCATGTCTGATGTAACGAAAAGTGCTTGCCGAATCACGTGCAGTGCCATAGTGGTGTGGACGAAGCCGCTACCCAAGCGTTTCCGCTGGTGGAGACCGCCATCCAACACCACGCAAGGAGAGGAACCGGACATGTCGCGCTCCGAGCCCGTGGACCCGACCGTCTCTCCCTGGCACCTGCTCGGCGCGGCCATGCGCCACTGGCGCGAGGACGTCCGTGGTCTCAGCCTCCGCGACGTCGCCGCCAAGACCTACGTCGATCCCGGCGACCTGTCGAAGTGGGAACGTGGTTTGGCCCGCCCGCAGGCCGACACCGTCGGCCGCATCGACGCCCACCTCGGCGCGAACAACCAACTCGTGGCGCTACAAAGCACTATCTGCGACCTTGACCGCCTGCGCCGCAGGGTTACTGTGCGAGACAGGACCCCTACTCAGGATGAGGACGACGTGGAACGCCGCACCCTCCTGCACCTGCTCAGCGCCTTCGGCGCCACCACGGCCCTGCCGCCCGGAACCGTCGACACGGTCTTCGCAGGCGTCAAACGCTCCCTCGACGACCGCCTCGACAACGATCTCGATGACTGGGAGCAGGCCGCCGGGGAGTACGCCCAGGTCATCTGGACCGCTCTGCCCGGCGCCCTGATTACCGACCTCGCGGCCGACCTCCTCCAGATCGGCAGGCTCCTCGACCGCGACCTGCCCGGCCCGATCCGCAACGGCCTGATGCGCGTCAGCGCCCAACTCGGCGTCTACATGGCCATCGAACTCGCCGACACGGGCAATCCCCGCAGCGCCTGGCGTGCCTGGCGCACGGCCCGCCGCGCCGCCGACACCTCCGGCGACCTCGGACTGGCCGTCTGGGTGCGCGGCAGAGAAGTCAGCCGCGCCTATTGCGAGGGCCGCCCCGTCGCGGCGACGAACGCACTCCTCGACGACGTCATCCGCCTCGCCGGCGACAGGCCATATCTCGGCCTCGAAGCCGCCTTCGCGACCCGCGCCAGAATTCTCGCCTCCCACGGCGAGGCCACCCAGGCCAGATCCGCCGTCAACCAGCTCACCGAGCTCTACGACCGCCTTCCCGACCCCGCGGTCGGCGACCACCTCACCTCCTTCGGCGCCCCGGACGGGTACCTCTGGTTCGGACAGGGCTACGCCTTCGCCCTGCTCGGTGACGTTCGAAGAACGAGCCAGGCAGTGGAAAACGGATTGGCCGTCACTTCCGAGGAGCGGCAGGGGGCGAAGATCAATCTGCAGCTCATCCAGGCCCTCGCCTTGGTCAGGGGCGGCGATACGGCGCAAGGGCTCCAGCACGCTTTGGCTGCGGCTCAGGGCTTTCCCACCAGTGCTCCCCGCCGCCGCCTGCTCGGCGAGATCGTCAACAGCATCCCCGACCAAGGCCGCAGCACGCCCGCCGTCCACCACCTCCGCGGCCTCATGTCCACGTGAGGCCACAGGCCCGTCCGCGCTGACCGGCCCGCCACGGCCGGTGCCCGTTCGCGGGCCGGCCGGTCAGTCCGGGGCTGTGTCGGGCGTGGTGAGGTGGGCGGCTTCGGCGAAGACGTCGAGGAAGAGTTCGACGTATTCGGCGACGTTGAGGTCGGTGGTGGCCTGGGAGGCTACGAGGGTGCCGTCGCTGAAGGCGAGGATGAGGCGGGCGAGGGCGTCGATGTCGGTGAGGGTGGTTTCGGGGGACAGGGAGCGGTCGACCCAGGTTCGCATCATTTCGAAGACCTGGGCGCGGGTGTCGAGGAAGGCGTTGCGGGCCGCGGCGTACGCCTGGCGCTGGTCGAGGACGACCTGCATGCCGATGCGGATGAAGTCGGGCATGTCGCGCAGGGTGGGTACGGCGCCGAGGAGGATCGTGGCGAGGGCCTCGCGGAGGGGGATGCCCTCGGGGGTGTTCCACTGCGGGACGGTGGTGAGCCAGCGGGCGAAGTCGGTGCGGATGACCTCGGCGAAGAGTTCGTCCTTGTCGGCGAAGTGCCAGTAGATGGAGCTGGCGGGCAGGCCGGAGCGTTTTGAGACGGCGGCGATGGTGGTGCCGTGGATGCCGCGTTCGCGGGCGAGTTCGGCGGCGGCGGCGAGGATGCGGTCGCTGGAGCGCTGGGAGCGTTGCCGGCGGGCTCCGGCTCTGCCGGTGCGCCCGCCGTTGGACGACTTGTCAGCCACGGACGGGGACCGGCTTCGCGACGTGGGCGGCCAGGGCGCGGGCCAGGAGGGTGACCTGGCGGGGCGGGATGCGGGTCGAGCCGGCGCGGAACTGGATGAACATGCCGTCCATCATCATCATGTGGAAGCGGGCGAGGCGGCGCAGTTCCTCTTCGGTGGTCGGCCGGTCGACGAGGACCTCGCGCCACCACTCAAGGAGCGCGTCCTCGCTGTTCTGGCGGACCTGCAGGAACAGGCGGCGGGCCTTCGGCTCCTCCACCCGCTGTTCGAGGGTGAGCATGAGGCCGAGGCGCCAGAAGTGCGGGTTGCGGGTCAGGTGTTTGACCGCGCGCTGGAACCAGGACTCGATGCGTTCCTCGACGCCGCCGGAGACCTGGCGGCGCGCCCGCCACATGGGGGCGTTACGCCGCCATTCGCGGTAGCTGTGCTCCAGGGCGGCGGCGAGCAGTTCGTCCTTACTGCCGAAGTGCCAGTAGATCGAGCTGGCCGGGAGGCCGGATCGCGCTGTGACGGCCGCTACGGTGGTGCCGTCGTAGCCGAGGTCCGCGGCGATCTCCAGCGCCGCGTCGAGGATGGCCTCGCGGGAGGCGTCGCCCTGTCGGCTCAGTCGCTCCGACTTCCGCTCCATGCGTGTTGTTCTACCACACGAACCGGTTCCAAGCCGTGTGTTGATCTAGATTTGGCTATATCGAACGCTACAGAATAAGGGGCCGGGGAAGCGCCGGAGGACGCGCTGTTCCTCCAGGCAGAACGCTGGATCGTCCCTTGAAGGGCGCCCTGTTAGGGTTTAACCTCTCTGTAGTGAACACTACAGACATGTGATCGTGGCCGGGATGGCGGCCGGTCTCATACCGATTCTCCCCCGCCTGCACCGAACCACCCCCACCGACCCTCACCAGGAGATGCACATGACGGCGATCGAGCCCGGGACGTACCGGGAGGTCATGGGCCATTACCCGACCGGCGTCACCGCGGTGACCGGCGTCGCCGACGACGGGCGGCCGACCGCGATGGTCGTCGGGACCTTCTCCTCCGTGTCGCTGGACCCGCCGCTGGTGTCGTTCATGCCGACGACGAACTCCTTCACGTTCGCCCGGCTTCGCACCGCGAAGAGCTACTGCATCAACGTGCTCGCGCACGACCAGGTGGACCTGTGCCGTGCCCTGGCCCGCTCCGGCGAGGACAAGCTCGCGGGCGTGAAGTGGTCGATGTCGCCGCACGGCGCGCCGATGCTCGACGACGCCGTGGCGTACGTGCACTGCGTCTCGCACCGGACGGTCGAGGCCGGGGACCACTACATCGAGCTGTGCGCGGTCACCGCGATGGAGGTGAACCGGCCCGTCACGCCGCTGCTGTTCTTCCAGGGCGGGTACGGCGGCTTCGCCACGCGGTCGATGACGGCGCGGACCGACGGCGACCTGGTCGCGGCGGTACGGCTCGGCGAGGTGGCCCGGCCGTACATCGAACGGCTCGCCCGCGAGCTCGGCTGCGAGGCCGAGGTGCTGGTGAGCGTCGGCGACGACGAGCTGATGACGGTGTCGGCGGCGTTCGGCGGGGACGTGCCGGTGCGGGAGCGCATCGGGGAGCGCATTCCGCTCATCCCGCCGCTCGGCGAGGCGTACGTCGCGGAGAACCGCGAGGATGTCGTCGCCCGGTGGCTGTCGCGGGCGGCGTCGCAGGATGAGAGGACGCTGGCCAAGTACCGCACCCGGCTTGCGGCCGTGCGGGCGAAGGGCTGGTCGATGTCGCGGCGGAACAGCGAGGGCGGGGGCGGCTATGGGGAGTTCGTGGCCGCGTTGCAGGAGTACTCGGCCGGGCCGCTCACGCCCGCCCGGGAGCGCGCGGTGCGGGCGATCATCGCGGAGGCGTCCCATCTGTACGAGGTCGTCGAGCTGAACGACGAGGAGAGCTACGACGTCGACAGCCTCGCGGTGCCGGTGCACAACCCCGAGGGCGGGGTCTCGATGGTGCTGCGGCTCATGCAGCTACCGCCGGAGGCGTCGGCGGCCCGGGTGCGGGTCTGGGTCAACTCGCTCAAGGAGGCCGCGGCCAAGACCGAGCGGGCGCTGCGCGATCAGCACCGCGAGGGCCTGGAGGAGTATCTGAGCTGGTACCGGTCCGAATTCCCCATGTAGTGCCCGGCGGCGTTGCCGCAGGTTGAGCCCCGGACGGCCTTTGTGGCCCTTGGCACGTTCGCGGCATTCCACGCATGCCCGACAAAAGGGCACACACTTGGGCATCATTCGGGCCTTCGTGATGAAGGAGATTTGCCGGACGCGTTCATCGGCTCGCACGGCGGAAAGGGCGCCCCGCCTCGTGAGCGGGGCGCCCTTTCCGCGCTTGGGCACGCCAGTGGACGTTGGTGGACGTCAGGGCACCTGGTGCATGATGCCCATCGGGCGTCCCTTGCCGCTGGGGTGCGGCTTGTGGCCCCAGATCGCGGACCGGTCGTAGACGCGCGGCACCCATGCCTCCTCGTCCACCTCAAGGCCGCCGTAGCCGTACTCGACGTGGAACGAGCTCGGCGTCGAGTGGTAGAAGCTGAACTGGCGGTCGTTGCTGTGCCGGCCCAGCGTCATCGTGAGCGGCACGCCGTGCTCCTCGGCCAGCTCGTACGCGAGGCCCACGTCGTCGATCGACTGAAGCTGGATCATGAGGTGGTTGAGGCCGGCCACGCCGGGCGGGCACTGCCCGAGGGCGAGCGTGTGGTGCCGGGCGTTGCAGTGGTAGAAGCGGGCGTACAGCCGGCCGGGCACGATGATCTTGTCGGAGAGCCGGAAGCCCAGCTTGCCGAAGAACTCGTGGGCCTGGTCGATGTCGGGAAGCAGCAGCAGCACGTGGCCGAGGCCCTGCTGGCCGGTGACGAAGCCGGAGATCGGCCGGCTCGGCTGGAAGCTGCAGGCGATGTGGCTCTGCCCCCAGGTGACCTCGTGGCGGAAGCCCCAGGGGTCGGTGAACGTGATGATGCGGTTGACGGCGCGCTCGGCGGCGAGTTCGTCGGAGCCGACTTCTGCGGCGACGCCGAGGTCGGCGAGGGTCTTGAGGAGGGCGTGCAGGTCCTCCTCGTGGTCGACGCCCCAGCCGATGTACGCGGTCTCGTCCTGCTCGCCCGGGTGGATCTGCAGACGCCACAGGGCGTCGTCGAACTTGACGCGGACCGAGCCGTCGGGGCCGGGCTCGGCGAGCTGCGCGCCCCAGACCTTGGTCACCAGGTCGGGCCATTCGTCCTTGTTGGGGGACTTGATGCCGAGGTAGGCGAGGGAGGTGATCACTTCTTGGTTCTCCTCGTGCTTTGTCGGGGGATGTCAGGCGAAGAGGGCCGGGTTGGCGTCGCCGCCGAAGTCGTCGGTCGCCCAGCCGACGTAGATGGCCTCGGCGATGTTGCAGATGTGGCTGTGGCCGGCCTGCAGGTCGCGCCAGTACCGCTCGTTGGGCAGGTGCTCGTGGATCGCCTGCGAGCCGCTGATCTTGTAGAGGCGGTCGATGGCGTCGACGGCGCGGCGCACGGCGCGGACGCAGTTGCGGCGGACGGTGAGGCGCTGCGTCATGGTGACCTCGCCGCCGGCCTCGAGGTACTCGTAGAGGTTCTTGATCTCGTTGAGCAGGATGGTGCGGGCCCCGGCGACGTCGGCCGCGGTCTCGGCGTACACGGCGAGCTGGATCGGGTCGAGCTTGGCGACGATGCCGCTGGCCGAGACGCGCTTTTCCATGTAGTCGCGGTAGACGTCGAGCGCGCCGCGCGCGATGCCGAGGGTGGCGGAGTTGATCGCGGCCGAGAAGAAGACGGGGAACTTGAGCCGGTACAGCGGCTTGCCCGGCCGGCGGTCCTCGTAGCCGCCGGCGTTCATCCGCACCTGCTCCACGACGCGGTACTCGGGGACGAAGACGTCGGTCATGCGCACGTCCTTGGACCCGGTGCCGCGCAGGCCGAGGACGTTCCAGCTATCCTCGACGATCTCGTAGTCCTTGCGCGGGATGACGAAGTGGCGGATGTCCGGCGGCACCCCGGGGTTGCCGTCGTCGCCGACGACGATGCCGCCGAGGATCACCCAGTCCGAGTGGTCGGTGCCGGTGGAGTACGGCCACCGGCCGGTGAACAGGAACCCGCCATCGACCCGCTTGGCCCGCCCGAACGGCGCGTACGGGGAGGCCGTCCAGGTGTCGGGGTCCTCGCCCCAGATCTCCTCCTGGACCCGCGGGTCCATCATGGCGATCTCCCAGGGGTGGACGCCGACGACGCCGGCGACCCAGCCCGCGGACGGCGACAGGCGGCCGACCTCCATGACGGCCTCCATGAACTCACACGGGTGAGACTCGTAGCCGTCGTACTCCTTGGGCTGCAGCAGCCGGATCACGCCGGTGTCCCGCAGCGCCTTGGCGCTCCGGTCGGTCAGCTTGCCGATCTCGTCGCTCGGCACCGCCTCCTCTTTGAGCACCGGCGCGGCGGCCTTGATCTTCTCGTGTACTTCGCTCATGTGTCCGTCCTTCGTCCCGTCGGCGGGGGGAGCCGATCCGTTGTCGCTATGGAGTCGGTGACCAGCCGTTGATCCCGTGGTACGCCGCGCCTCCGTTCGCTGTAGTGGATGCTCCACTTCAGGGGGGTGTGAACGCGTGCGTGTTCGCGGCCGTATTGGCCTTTCGCGCTGGGGGATCCGTTGTCCGGACCACCGTGTCGAGTGGGGGAGGCAGCTCAGAATTCTGTAGTGCTCACTACAGGAAGAATGACACAGTGACGCGCGACACCACAAGGGTTGAACCGGAAGTGATTCAGGGCTGTTTTCGCAGGTGAACGCCTATGATCACGTTTTTGGGCACGCGAAAAGCACCCTTATGCCCACCCCCGGTCTCGGCGGGGTCAGAGGCACAGGGTGCGGGCCAGGCGGTTGGCGGCGGTGCGGGCCAGACGTGCGTGGCGTTCGACGGTGCCGACGATCTCCTTGGTGGGGCCGACGAGGGAGATGGCCGCGCGGGCGCGGCCGGTGTGGTCTCGGATGGGCGCGGCCACCGAGCTGAGGCCGTGCTTGGCCTCGTCGGTGTTGACCGCGTAGCCGATGCGGCGTATCTCGGCGAGTTCGCGGTTGAAGTGCGCGGCGTCCCGGATCGAGGAGCTGGTGAGGCGGGTGAAGCCGGCGGCGGCGCGGGCGCGGGCGACCATCGGGTCGAACGCGGCGATCACCTTGCCGGAGCCGGTGCAGTGCACCGGCAGCCTGCGGGCGACGCCGTGGAAGGCGCGCACGTCGCGCAGCGTCTGCAGCCGCTCCAGGTAGACGATCTCCGCGCCGTCGGCCACGGCCAGGTGCACCGTGCAGCCGGTGCGCTCGCGCAGCTCCTCCAGCATCGGCAGGGCCGCCTGGTGCAGGTCGGTACGGCTCAGCGCGAGCTGCCCCAGCTCGTACAGGTGGAAACCGAGCCGGTAGTGCCCGGTGAGCGGGTTCTGCTCGGCGAACCCCCGCGCGCACAGCGTGGTGAGCAGCCGGTGCGCGGTGCTCTTGGCGACGCCGAGCCGACGCGCGATGTCGGCGACGCCCAGCTCCTCGTCGGTCATGAAGCAGTCGAGCAGGTCCAGCGCCCGCAGCACCGAGCGCAGCCCGCCGTCGATCTCGGCGACCCGGGACGGGGGTGACGGATCGGGCGAGTCCGGCGACTCCACAGCGGACGTCATGACGCACCTCCACCGCACTGCCGTTCCGGCCGGTCAGCGGCGATCGCGGGTAACACGAGCCGCACAAAGGGACATTTCCATGTGTTTGCGCAGGATGCAAGGCATCTGTGCCGCTCAGTGGCACGGCGGAGAGTAAAACCCCTACGCCCGGATCGGCGCTCGCCCCCTCCCGTCTGAAGTCTCCCCTACCACGTGACTTCGCCGGTTCGCGGGCTCACGGAAGGCGAAACGGTCGACGCGGAAGACGACGAGGCGCCGGGCTCGGAGGCGGGCCGATTCCGAGCCCGGCGCCCGCGACGGCCGGAGGCGTACGAGGCGGGCGTCGCCGATGAGGAGGGTCCAGAACGAACCAGGTCGCACCAGGACGAATCAGAGGTCCGTCCACCCGGCCGATCCGGGAGCGCCGTCCACGCCGGCGGCCCGCCGCCTCACCGCTTCAGCAGCGGGCTGCGCACCGCCCGGCCACCGGCCCGGTCCGAGGCGTCGAAGAAGTCCTCGCGATAGATGTCGCGGGGGAACAGCCGCTTGGCCATGAGCGCTTTGATCGCCGCGTCCACCATCGGGGGCGGGCCGCACACGTAGGCCACATGTCCCCGGTAGGTGTCGGCGTCCCCGGCCATCACGTCCGTGACCAGGCCGGAACGGTAGCCGGACGCGTCCTGTTCCGACAGGCAGGGCTCGTACCGGAACCGCTCGGGGTGCGCGCGGGCCAGCTCGCGTAGTTCGTCGACGTTGTACATGTGCGCGGCGGTGCGTCCGCCGTGGTAGAGGGTGAGCCGCCGGTCGGCGTCGCCCTCCAGGACGTGCCGGATCATCGACATCAGCGGCGCGAGCCCGGTGCCGCCCGCGACGAGCACGGCCGGTTCGGTGCGCTCGGGCCGCCAGAAGAACCGCCCGTACGGGCCGCTCAGCGACACCTCGTCCCCGGCCCGCAGCGACGAGAAGATCCACCCGTCGCTGGCCAGGCCCCCGGGCGTACGCCGTACGTTCAACTCGATGCGGTCGGCGCTGGACGGCGGCCCGGCCATCGAGTAGCTGCGGTCGGCCGCCGAATTCGGCACCCGCACCGTCACGTACTGGCCGGGGTTGAAGGCGATCGGCCGGTCCAGGTCGAGCAGCAGCCGCCGGGTGTCGGCGGCGCAGTCCTCCACCGCGGCCACGGTGGCGGTGAAGTCCCGCACCGGGTGGGTGGTCACGCCGGGCTCCACCTCGACGTCGCCCTCGACGACCACGTCCGAGCGGGGCCGGGCGCAGCACAGCAGGGCCTTGCCCTCGTCCCGTTCGAAGTCCATGAGCGCGAACGACGACACCTCGCCGTGGTCCACCTCGCCGTCGAGGATCTCGGCCTTGCAGGTGCCGCAGGTGCCGTGCGTGCAGGCGTGCGGCAGCCAGATTCCGGCGCGCAGGCAGGCGTCCAGGATCGTCTGGTCCTCCCGGCAGTCGATCCGCTGCCCGAGCGGCTCGACGGTGACGCGATGCGTCCTCGGCATCGTTCTCCTCCTCGCGCCCGCCCTCCCCTTGGCGAGGCGTCGGTGTGGGTTTGTCGCGTGTGGGTTAGTCGCGTGTAGGTTGTCGCGTGTGGGCGAGGCGGACCGGACGGGCGGATCCCGGCGGGACCGCCCGTCCGGATCGCCCCGCGTCAGGTGAGCACCGAGGTGAAGCGCTCGTTGAGCTCGCGGCTGATGTAGAAGATGCCCTTGGCGAGCTGGTCGGTGGTCCAGTTGATCGTCGGGAAGTCGGGGTAGGTGATGTAGCCGCCGGAGAACACCTCGTTGCGGTTGCCCGACGGGTCGAAGAAGTAGATCGTCGTGCCCCGGGTGATGCCGTGCCGGGTGGGGCCGATGTCCACCGACACGTCGTCCATCGCGAACAGGTCGCCCGCGCGCAGGATGTCGCTCCAGTCGTTGAGGTAGAACGCGAAGTGGTGCAGCTTGGCGTTCGGGCCCTTGATGACGGCGATGTCGTGCGGGGTGTTCGTGCAGAACATCCAGGTGCCGATCACCTCGCCGTCGTCCAGGTCGGTGACGACCCGCTCGGAGGTGCCGAAGTCGAGCACCTCGGCGAAGAACCGCTCCACCAGGCCCGGGTCCTCGGCGGTGATGAGCGCGTGGTCGATGCGCGGCACGCCGACGCCGACCAGGTGACGCGGGAACGGGTTGGGGTTGACGGTGCCGGTCTCGGTGCCGACGACCTCGATCTCGTTGTACAGCTCGACCACGTGGTCGGACGGCAGCACGATCCGCACCCCGTCGCCGACCGCCAGGTTGTCGCCCTTGCTCATGCGCTCGGTGATGCAGCCGAACGCCTGGGCCCGCCGCTCGTACTCCGACAGGTCCTCGGGCCGCTGCACCTTGTAACCGAGCTTGACGAGCCCGACGCCGCCCTCCTCAAGCACCACCGAGTGGTGGTCGTACTCGTCCCACGCCTTCAGGTGCAGCCGGGCGTCCTCCTCGTGCACGATGCGCATGCCCAGCGTGTCGGCGTAGTGGGACTTGGCCTCGTCCAGGTCGGTGACGCGGGCGTGCACGTAGCCCAGTCGCATGACTCCCATCACGGTTCTCCTTGCTCTTCGGTACGGGGGGTGGGCCCGTCGGTACGGGGAATGGCGCCGGCCAGCTCGGCCAGCATGGGCGAGACGCAGCGGAAACGGGCGTTCCCGGCGAGCCGGATGACCACGTCGGTCACGGGCACGGCCCGGCAGGTGAGGCACGGCGGGGCCGCCGGGTCCGTCGCCGGGGGCAGCGCGTCCTCGGCGATCGCGCCGTCGTAGGTCACCTCGCCGGAGGTCACCTCGGCCGCGCACAACCCGCAGCCGCCGCGCCGGCAGCCGATGCGGTAGGCGTATCCGGCCCGGTACAGCCCGGCGAGGATCGTCTCGCCGGGCCGCAGCGGCACGGTGACCCCGGCCACGGTGACGCTCGCCGCCGGATCCGGCGAGGAGGGCGCCCCAGGGGAACGCCTCCCCGCCGTGGTTCGCCCGTTCGAGACGGGCGCGGCCGGTCCGTCGCCCGCCTCGGCTGGAAGCAGCGAAGTCACTTAGACCTCGAACTCGATCAGGCTCTTGTGCCCGACGCCCAGCTCGGCGAGCGTGGCGTCGCCGCGCGGGTCGAGGGGGCGGCCGTCGAGCACCCAGTTCCGGGGGGTTCCGGGCGTGAAGGCCGGGTCGGAGGACGCCCACGGCTCGACCATGCCGGCGACGAAGTCGGCCCAGGTCATGGCCTTGGGGGCGCGGAAGCAGGCGGCGGAGCAGAACATCATGTTGCCGCGCCACAGCACGTGCACGAGCTGGTCGTCGCCGTACAGCTCGGCGCGGGAACGCGACGGGAAGTCGTAGCCGGGGGCGAAGGCGCGCACGCTCATGTCGATCAGCCCTCCGTCCCGTGCCAGCGCAGCCAGTTGGCCTGCTCGGGCGAGCCCAGGTACTCGCCGTTGTCGCCGTCGGTCACGCCGTACCAGGCGAGGACCTCCGGGACCGACGGGCCGCCGCAGTTGCCCTGGTAGATCTGGTGCACCGGCAGCCACGCCTGCACGTACTTCTCCGGTTCCCGGTCGAAGATCCACTTGCAGCCGTCGGAGCAGAAGTCGAACCGTTCGCCGCGGAACACCGAGTGCCGCTGGCAGATCGTGGTCGGGTCGCCGGGCTCGGTGAACGCCATCGGGATCTGGCACGTCTGGCACAGCTGCGGCAGCCCCTGGAAGTAGAACCGGCCGCCGCCCTGCTGGATCTCGCGGGCCCGGTTCCACAGCGGGGCGTAGTAGCGGTCGAACGTCTTCGGGTACTGCGCGGCCAGCCACTCCATCTCGTACGGCTCGGGCACCGTGGTGGTGAACGCGGCGGCGAAGGAGAACTGGTAGAGCACCCAGTACACCTGGTGGGAGACGAGGTCCTTCTCGTCGACGGCGTGCTGCACGTGGCGGGGCGGCTGGATGCCGTAGTAGGCGAGGTCGGGGAACAGCCCGCCGAGCATCTGCTCCTCGAAGTAGAGCTCGAAGGCCTCCTTCCAGCTCATCACCTTCTTGGGGAGCATGTAGTCCATCATTCCGGCGACGAGCGTGGCCAGGCGGTACCCGCGCCAGAACCACTTGTCGATCCATTCCTGGACGATCGGCACGTTCCCCTCGTCCTGCTCGAGCAGGAACTTGATCGCCTCCAGGCCGAGGGTCATGTGCCGGCTCTCGTCGCTCTGCGCGGAGAAGCCGAACGTCATCGACGGCAGGTCGCCGTTGAAGCTGGCGCCGCTCATGAACGGCACGAACAGCAGGTTGGTGAGCAGGTACTCGAAGCTGAACGAGATCGCGATGAGGAACTCGAACGGCCCGGCCGACAGCGCGTCGTCGAAGAACGACTTGGGCACCGACAGGTACCACACCCGGTCGTGCATCTTCGCGAAGCTGTGGAAGCCCGGGTAGTAGCGGTTGTAGCCGGACAGCGTGTGGATCTGCGTCTGGGCGTGCCGCAGCTCGTCGATGCTCTGGCACAGCGCGGCGAAGCGCGGCCCCGCGCCGTCGAGGTGGCGGGCGAGGAACATGAAGTGCCGGTGCGCCTGGTACTCCAGCGGGGTGACGCCCTGCAGGAACAGCTTCATCGCGTTGAGGTAGCGGGCGTCGGACAGGGTCAGGTGGCCCTGGCTCTGCGCGAAGCCGTCGAGCACCGCGTACAGGCGGCGGTCCTTCTCGGCCTGGTACTTGTGGTAGGCGTCCACGGTGAGCCGGAACGGGTCCTCCCACTTCGACCAGTCGTGGATCTTGATGCCCTCGAACTCGGTGTACGGGAAGACGGTCTTGGCGGGGACGTAGGTCGGCTCCCAGTGCAGGTCCCTGGTGAGCGCGGCGTAGCGCTGCTTGAGCGGAAGTTTCTTCGCCATGGCGGTTCAGGGGCTCCTCAGTGACTCCACTTGATGACGATCTCGTCGTCGTCCCATTCCTCGACCCGGCCGTAGTAGGAGACGATGGCGAGCTGGAACTCGTGCGTCTCCCACGGGCGGCCGAGCAGTTCCTCCACCGTCTCCCGGCGGATCACCAGCGCCCCCGAGGTCTGGATCTTGATGAGTCCGGGCAGGTGGCGGACGGTCGCGTCGGGGTTGTCCCGCTGGATCGCCTCGACGACGTACCTGGTCTCCTCGCTGCTCTGCTGGAGGTCGACCCCGACGGTGCGGGGGCGGCCGGTGGCGGCGGTCATGCGCTCTCTCCTGCGTCGATTCCGGCGGCGGCGAGGTCCTGGCGGGCGTGTACGGCCAGCTCGCCGGCGGCGTGGTGCGCCCCGGTCGGGACGATGGCGTCGGCGGCCTCGGCGAGCGCGGCGACGGCCTGCTCGGCGCGGGGCAGCCAGGCGCGGGTGGCGGCGGCGAGGGCCTCGGCGTTGGCGGGGCCGTGGCCGGGGTCGGCGGTCCAGGCGCGCAGCAGGGCGTCGAGCCAGCGGCGCTGGTCGGTGTACCAGGCGTGCAGGTGCTGCGTGGACAGGCTGAGCGCGGTCTGCCCGGCGGCCAGCGCGGCGCGGTCCAGGTGCCGGTAGAGCAGCGGGTACAGCAGCCGGTCGGTCAGGTCGATCGCGTACGTGGCGACCGCCCAGTCCGGTTCGGCGAGGGCCTCCTCCGCGTAGCGGCGCAGCGGCTGCAGCGCGGCGTCCTCAAGCCAGCGCCTGCGGGCTTCCTCCAGCTCGGCGCCGATGCCGGCTGTCCCGGTCGCCCCTGTGCCCATCGCCAGGCCGATGCGGCTGAGCGTCTGGGCGTTGCCGATGCGGTCGAACGCCGCGTACGACAGGCACTGCTCGACGCTGGTGCCGTACGCGAACCGGGCTCCGGCCACCGAGACGAGCTGCGCGGCCCCTTCGTAGTGGCGCATCGGCAGCAGCGCGGCCGTGGTGAGCTTGCGCCAGGCCGGGGCCATCGCGGCGAACAGGTCGTGGTCGTCGATGTAGTCGAGGGTGCGGGCGAATGCCTCGAACATCAGCGCCCGGGTGGTGACGTACGGCGCGTAGTAGTACTGCCGGGGGTCGGTGAAGGAGTAGGGGTCGGTGAGCTTGAGCGCGGAATGGTCCGGGTCGTACAGCTCGTGGTCGGGGTCCCACAGCGGCCGGTAGTGGAAGTGCTCGGTCGCCTGGAGGCCGATCGTGCCCTCCTCGTATCGGGAGGCGGGGCGGTCGCCCAGCCGGTCCACGAGGTGCTGGAAGGTGGGCCGGAGCGGCTCGATCACCTGTGTTCGAAGCTCGTACTGCACGGAATGTCTCCTTCAGGGGGTGGCGCCGATCCGCCCGGCCGGGACGGGTCCGGCCAGCAGGCGCAGGATGAGGGCCTCGACGTCCTCGGGCTCCGCCAGC
The DNA here is from genome assembly GCF_040678635.1 of Thermopolyspora sp. NPDC052614. Taxonomy (NCBI): domain Bacteria; kingdom Bacillati; phylum Actinomycetota; class Actinomycetes; order Streptosporangiales; family Streptosporangiaceae; genus Thermopolyspora; species Thermopolyspora sp. NPDC052614. Next base: position 96,350 of record NZ_JBFATZ010000020.1, on the reverse strand, counting down.
TCGACGGCGGGCTCGCCGGAGGATTCGGCGTCGGCGTCGGCGTGGGTGTCGGGTACGTGGGGTGCGGTGTCGCCGGGGGCGTTCTGGTCCGGTGTGATCCAGCGGAGCCACCCGCGGGTGACCCCGTCGGCGTAGGTGGTCCGCACCCGGGCCTCCCGGCCGCGGACGCGCAGCACGAACTCCAGCGCCCCCTCGCCCGGCTCGTCCCGCAGTTCGATGCGCTCCCGGATTCCGGACGGTCCGGGCAGCTCGGACAACACGGCGTTGGCCTCGCAGACCAGTTGCTCGGCGAGCGACCTGGCGGCGACCTGGCGCTCGGTCCCGGCTCCCACGGATCTGGGCCGGGAGCGCACGGTACGGGGCGGCGCGACCTCCCCCGCGCCCCGGCACGTCTCGGCGACGGCGACCATGAACGGCGTCATGAGCACACGATGGCGACCGCGCCGCCCCCGCCTCGCAAGCGTTCCTCATCGCGGAACGCCCGCCGCCCCAGGACGGGCGCGGCGGGCGAGGACGATGGGGGCGGTGGGGTCGGGTCAGACGGGCAGGCCGGTGGACTCCCGGTCGAGGGACTTGCGCAGCCAGGCGACCGTCTGCTCCAGGCCGGTGCGCAGCGACACCGGGGCGACGTCCGGGAACAGGCGGCGCAGCAGGGTGCCGGCCACGGGCTGGGAGTTCCGGATGTCGCCGGGGCGGGGCGGCTCGTGCCGGATGTCGACGGGTACGCCGACGACCTCGCCGACCAGGTGGGCCAGCTCCAGGAGGGAGACCCGCTCGCCGAAGGCGAGGTTGACCGGGGCGGGGCAGGTGACCCGGCGGACGACGGCGTCGGCGAGGACGCGGGCGACCGTGCCGACGTAGGTGAAGTCGCGGGTCTGCAGGCCGTCGCCCTTGATGCACAGCGGCCTGCGGCGCAGGGCCGCGGCGACGAAGGTGGGCACGACGGCGGCGTGGGGCTTGTCGGCCCGCTGCAGCGGGCCGTACACGTTGAAGAAGCGCAGCGCGAGCGTGGGGAGGCCGAACCCCGCGCCGTAGGCGAGCACGTAGGCCTCGGCGGCGAGCTTGCTCGCGCTGTACGGGCTGAGCGGGCGGGCCGACAGGCCCTCGGGCTCGGGCAGGCCGGAGACCGAGCCGTACACCGAGGAGGACGAGGCCGCCACCAGGTGAAGCTCCTTGCGGCTGCGGCAGACCTCCAGCAGGCGGACGGTGCCGGTGGCGTTGACGCGATGGCTGAAGGCCGGGTCGTCCATCGAGCGCGTCACCGACGGGCAGGCGGCCAGGTGGACCACCGCGTCCGCGCCGTCGAGCACCTCCTCCAGGTGCTCGCGTTCGAGGACGCTGCCGCGCACCAGCCGGACCTCGCCGCCGGAGGTCCCGAGGGCCCGGACGGCGCCGCCGCAGTCCTCAAGGGCCTCGTCCTTCAGGTTCTCCGCCGAGCCGCTGCTGAGATCGTCGAAGGCGACGACCTCGGAGACGCCGGGCCGCATGGCCAGCTCGCGGCAAAGGTGCGCTCCGATGAAACCGGCCCCGCCGGTGACCACGACCTTCATCGCCACTCCCTTCATCGCCACTCCCCCGCGTCGGGCAGGCCCGCCGGACCCGGCGGCTCGTCCGTCGTCGCGAACGGGCCGCGCATATCCGGGGACGTCAAATCTCTGGTACTCCATAACCACTTGAACGACTTTTTTGGCACGGTCACGGACCGTATCCTGGAAGTAACTTTACCGGCAACCGATGTCTCGCGACGATTTTCTCGGTAAGAGGCCGACGATCGGTTCAGTGCAAACCATGACATCCATCACACCCGCCCCGAACAGGTCATATCAAGCTATAAAACGCGCGAACAAAACAAGAAAGAAATTAATGAAAAGTCGCTATCAAGGCGGCAGGAATCCGTCGATGAGCGGCACAGCCGAGCGGTCATAATTCTTCGGTACGCGCCGGCCACCGCCTGGCCGCCGAATCGCATTCCACGGCGGAATCCGGCCACCGCTCAACGCGGCGGATCCCCGCCATGCGGCCGCCGTACGGCCACCTACGGCCATGTACGTCGGGCGGTGGCGACCGGATGGCACTGGAGGACGGCACCGCACGGCACCGGGCGGCCCAGGACGGCACCGCACGGCGAGCGGCCACCGGGACTGGCCGCCCACACCTAGGCGAGGGGTCTCGATGCACGTATTTGTCAGGAACGCCGCCCGGATCACCTGTGCCGCCCTGGCCGCCCAGCTCCTCTGGCCGACACCGCCCGCCGCGGCGCACGTGCGCCGAAAGGTGCCCTGCCGCGCCTCGGCCCTGATCGAGGCGATCGCCGCGGTCAACGCCGTCAAGCGGGGCGTGCTCATCCTGTCCCCGTTCTGCGACTACGTCCTGACCAAGGCCGCCTCGACCGGCACCCACGGGGCGAACGGCCTGCCGATCGTCGACGCCGACCTCACGATCCACGGCCGGGGCGCCCGCGTCACCCGGGCCGCGGGCTCGCCCGCCTTCCGCGTCATGGAGATCGCCGAGGGAAGGACCGTCAAGCTGATCAGCCTGACGGTCAAGGGCGGCGACCCCGGCGCGCACCCCGGCGGCGGCATCCTCGTCCGCGGCATGCTGACCATGCGGACCGCCGCCGTCCAGGGCAACACCGCCCAGCAGGGCGGCGGAATCGCCAACGACGACGGCCGGGTGGTCCTGGTCGACAGCGCGGTCGAGGGCAACGAGGCCCGCGACGGAGGCGGCGGCCTGGTCAACGACGGCGAACTCGACACGATGCGCACCCGCATCGCCTTCAACCGCGCCCGCACCGGCGGCGGCGTCCTCAACGAGCTACGCGGAGTGGCGACGCTCCGCAACACGACCGTCAACGGCAACACCGCCCGAACCCGCGGCGGCGGCCTCCACAACGCCCCCGGCGGAATCTCCCGCCTGTTCAGCACGGTCGTGGAACGGAACTCGGCCCACGACGCCGGCGGCGGCATCTTCAACGACTTCTTCACCGGCGCCGTCCGCCTCTCCGGCAGCACCGTGACCGCCAACACCGCCGGATCCGCCGCCAACTGCGCGCCCGTCTACAGCGTCGCGGGGTGCGTGAACTGATCTTTTCGCCCCGAACGCCGACACGCGTACGACACCACGACGCCGGTCGCCGAGGCGTCGCGATCCGCCCTCACCCGGGCGCGCGGGCGTGCGGCTGCGCGGGTGTGCGAGCGTGGGGGTGGTCGACGCTACCGGCCGGTGGCCCCTCCCCCACCGTCCGACCGGGGTCGCCGGGACGGTGGGCACCGGCTCCAAATCCTCCATGAGACGGCGCAGGATCGCGAGGGTCTCGCGAGGCGGCGCGGTCCGCCCGCGCCCGGGCGCGCGTGCGCGTTTCGACGCTACCGGTCGGTGGCCCCTCCCCCGCCGTCCGACCGGGTCGTCGGGGCAGCGGGCACCGGCTCCAGGTCCTCCATGAGACGGCGCAGGATCGCGGGGGTCTCGCGAGGCGGGGCCGCGTTCACGCCCAGCCAGTTGAGTACGTCCCAGAAGCGGGAGGTGTCGGCGGGCTTGTCGTAGTACACGCCGCCGCCGAGCTGCTCGCAGTAGACGACGTCGGGCACGATGTCGGCCGCGGAGCGCAGCACGGTGATGGGACGCCGGGCGGAGGGGTTGTGCGCATTGGTCAGCGGCATCACCTGGACGGTGACGTTGGGCAGCGCGGCCGTCTCTGCCAGGTGGGCGAGCTGGCGGCGCATCGTGGCCTGGCCGCCGACGCGGCGAAGCAGCGCGCCCTCGTCGATGACGGCCCACAGCTTGACGGCGCCGGGCGAGGCGAGGATGCGCTGTCGGCGCATGCGCAGCGCGACCCGGCGCTCGATCTCGCTCGCCGGGGCGCCCGGGTGGCCGTGGGCGATGACCGCGCGGGCGTACTCGGGCGTCTGCAGCAGGCCGGGCACGAACTGCAGCTCCCAGGTGCGGATGACCTGGGCGCTCTGTTCCAGGCCGAGGAACGGCTCGAACCACGACGGCACCAGATCGGCGTACTCGTGCCACCAGCCCGGCGTGTTGGCCTGTTCGACCAGTTCAAGCAGGACGGCACGATCTGCCGCGTCGGTCACGCCGTACAGCGTGAGCAGGTCCTCGACGTCGCGGCGTTTGAAGCCCGACCCGCCGTTCTCCAGCCGCCGGATTTTCGCGCCGGAGGCGCGGATCGCCTCCCCCGCCGCGTCCCGGTCGATTCCGGCGCTCTCCCGCAGCCGCCGCAGCCGCGCACCCAGCAACACCCGCGCCGCCGTGGGCCCAGGCGGGAATACCTGCAGTGGATCGCCCGATCGGCCGTATTTGGGTTGCGCTGGGGGCATGCACGCTCCCGGGAGAAGTACGTCGTGATGTGGTCCCGCAAGTTTCGCACAATGGCATGCCTCGCCGAAGACGGTTCTGACTACAGTTACCGAAGGTCCGGTTACCGCTGGTTCATGGCAATTCCGAAGCCCCGCGTTCGGCCGGTGAGCGTCGGCGGCCCGCCCACGTGGCCGCAGCGAGGTCACCACACACGCGTAAGCCCTCGGCGACGGCCGTCCGGTCGCGAGGCCCGTCACCGTCCGGCTCCCGGAAGCGGGTGAGCCGCGAGCGCGGGTCGGCGGTTCCTTTTCAGCGAGGGATGTAGCAGCAGCGCAGGCCGGTGTGGACGGTGGCGCGCAGTTCCTCGCCGATGACCGGGTCGGCCTCGGCGACGCGGGTGAGGGCGCGGCGGATCGCCTTGCCCACGGCGATCCTGGCGCGTTCCTCGTCGTCGGTGAAGCGGCGTGCGCGCCCGGCGAGGCCGGTGGCCGCGGCGAGTTCGGCGATCAGCCAGTCGCGTTCGGCGCGCAGGGTGGCCGCGCGGTCGAGCTCGTTCATCGCCTCGAACTCGTCGATGTCGGCTTCGAGCTCCGACAGCCTCCGCTTGTATTCGCGCTTGGCCACCTCGTCGAGGACGGGCTGCGCCGAGCCGCCGGCGTCGCAGAAGGAGGCGTCCGTCAGGCCCGGACCGGCGGCGAGCTCGGCGGCGTGGATCTCCCGGCCGGGGTTGGCGATCAGGGTGGCCAGGTGCCGCATGCCGACGCTGTGCCCGACCAGTACGCTGCGCCCACCCAGGGTGAGCCGCCACTGGCGGCCGTGCCGTTCGCAGCGCGTCGGCTCGCCGGGGTCGGCGGCGGGCCGCGTGGCGGGCTCGCCGTCCTGTTTCACGGCCGGGGGCAGCGTCATGCCCAGTGCGGCGGCCTCGGTCTCGGCCCAGCTCAGCGCCTTGCGCGCCTCCGGCGACGACGGTCCGAGCCGTACGGCGAGCGCCTGCCCGAGCCGCCACCGCGACAGCACCGTGGCCGGCCAGTGCCCGAGCGCCAGGTTGTCGCCCGCCGCCTCGCGCAGGTGGTCCACGGCGCGGTCGACATCGCCCATGGCGAGCGCGGCCATGCCGAGGGCGTGCCGTACCGAGCCGAAGCAGGCCACGCCGAGGCTGGTCACGACCGGCAGCCCGGCGAACGGCGTCAGCAGCGCGTACACCTCGGCGGCGACGTCGGCGTCGCGAAGCAGGTAGGCCGCCTCGGCCACGCCGAACATCGTGGTGAGCCACGTGCTGTTGCGGGGCAGCGCGGTCAGGCTCCGGCCGCGCAGCCGGGCCAGCGCGCTCAGCGCCAGGCGGTGCTCCCCCGCGTTCGCCGCGGCGACGGCGAGCCCGGCCAGGTAGGAGTTGTCGACCGCGCTCAGGGAGGGCGAATTCACCATGTCGGCCAGGAGCGGCAGCAGTTCGGTGAGGCGGCCCTGGAACCAGCGGATCGCCGCGATCTGCCCGCCGTACCAGCCGGTGGCGTCGATGTCACCGGCCGCCGCGCCGCGGTCGGCGCAGTCGCCGGCGAGGGTCTCGGCCTCGTCGAACCGCCCGGCGCGGATGGCGAGCATGACCTCCATCGCGCCGACCACGAACCCGGCGGCGAGGTGGTCCTCCACGGCGAGCATGCCGCGCAGCTCCTCCAGGGCGCGCTCGGCGTGCGGGTCCCCGGCGAGGAACAAATCGGCGGTACGCCGCATCACGCCCATCACCAGGTCGCCGCGGCGGCCCGTCTCGACCGCCGCGCCGATGAGCCGGTCGACGAGCTCCAGGCGCAGCCGGTCGTGGTCGGGGCCGAGCACGCAGTGGTGGGCCAGGCTGAGCGTCTCGGCGAGCGCGACCGGGTCGCCGGCGCGGCGGGCCTCGTTGACCAGGGCGAGGATCGCGGTGTGCCGCCCGGTGCGGTAGTCCTCCTCGCCGGTGACGCGTGCGCGCAGGCGCAGCGCCAGCACCGAGTCGGGCGGGGTCAGGGAGAGCGCGCGGTGCTGGCGGGCGCGGATCACCGCGGCCTCGCCCACGCTGCGGTGCTCGTGCACCCACACCCCGCCGAGGCCGAGGGCGGCCCGGGCCAGCGCGGGGACGTCGCCGCGCTCGTCCGCCTGCCGGTACGCCTCGTCGAACCAGCGGCGGGCCGCCTGCAGGTCGCCCTGGGTGTACAGCGCGTGCTCGCCCGCCAGCAGCGACAGCTCGGTCTCGTCATGCCGCGCGGCGCCACCCACCTCCAGGTTGATGGTCACCGACTTCCTCCCCGTCCCATCGCTCACGCGAGCCTCGCGGTGATCACGCCGCGAAGTGCTGCAGATGCGTAAATATGCACATTCACTAGTCACCGTGATAGGCAGCGCCGCTTGCACGTCCCTTGAGCGACGCTTTCAGGACCGGCCGACAGGGGAGAGACGGCGACGACCGGCGAGCAGGACGGGCCGGTCAGGGGAGTTCGGCGAAGCGTTCGACGTTCTCGGTCTTGCCCGAGACGATGATGACGTCGTCGTAGGTCAGCTCGGTCTCGGCGCTGGCGTAGGTGAACTCCTCTCCGGGGCTCTTGACCGCCACGACCGTGACGCCGTACTTGCGGCGCAGGTTCGTCTCGCCGAGCGGCTTGCCGACGAAGTCCTTCGGCGGGCGGGTCTTCACCAGCGCGAAGTTCTGGTCGACCTCCATGTAGTCGAGCAGCCGGCCGCTCACCAGATGCGCGACGCGCTCGCCCATGTCGTGCTCGGGGGTGACCACGTGGTGGACACCGATGCGACTCAGGATGCGCCCGTGCTGGCGGCTGACCGCCTTGGCCCAGATGTCCTCGACCTCCAGCTCGACCAGGATCGACGCGGTGAGGATGCTGGCCTCAAGGTCGCTGCCGATGCCGACGACCGCCCGGTAGAAGTCGGGTACGCCGAGCTGACGCAGCGCCTCGGCGTCGGTGGCGTCGGCCGTGGCGATGTGGGTGATCCGCCCGGCGAGGCTCTGCACGACCTTGGGGCGGTGGTCGATCGCGAGCACCTCGGTGCCCCGCCGCGTCAGCTCCAGGGCGAGCGAGCTGCCGAACCGGCCGAGCCCGATCACCACGACCGGATCGCTTGTCTTGTCAGCCAACGATCACTCGCTCCTCGGGTAGTTCGTAACGCCGGGCGCGCTCCTTCAGGGCGAGGGCCGAGCCGAGGGTGAGCGGCCCGATCCGGCCGACGAACATCAGCAGCACGAGCAGCACGTGCCCGGCCGGGGTGATGTCGGCGGTGATGCCGGTGGACAGGCCGACGGTGGCGGCGGCCGAGACGACCTCGAAGAGCACCCGATCCAGAGTATGCGGGGTGAGCACAAGGACGATATAGGTGCAGAACGCGATCAGTCCCGCCATGATCAGCACAAGGGCGAAGGCCTGCCGCTGAGCGCCCTCGGGCAGCCGCCGGTTCCCGATGTTCACCCTGGTCTCGCCGCGCAGCTCGGCCCAGACGGTGAACAGCAGGAGCCCGACCGTGGTGACCTTCACCCCGCCCGCGGTGCTGGCGCTGCCTCCGCCGATGAACATCAGCATGTCGGTCACCAGCCAGCTCGACGGGTACATCTGCCCGACGTCGATGGTGTTGAATCCGGCCGAGCGGGGCTGGACGGCGGCGAAGAAGCCCGCCAGCAGCTTGTCCGCATCGTCCAACGGCCCGAGCGTGCGCGGGTTGGCCCACTCGGTCACGGTCAGCAGCAGCGTGCCCAGCACCAGCAGCACGAGCGTCACGCCCAGGGTGAGCCGGGTCAGCAGCGACCACCGCCGCGGCTGCCGCCACGAGCGCATCAGCTCGAACACCACGGGGAAGCCGAGCCCGCCGACGATGGACGCGAACGCGATCGTGAGGCAGATCCACGGGTCGGCGACGAACCTCACCAGGTTGTCCTTCCACAGCGCGAATCCGGCGTTGTTGAACGCGGAGACGCCGTGGAAGACGCCGTAGTAAAGGGCCTGGCCGAACGGCTGGCCGTACCCGAACATGAACCGGCCGGTGAGCACGACCGCCACCACCGCCTCACCGGCGAGGCTGAACAGCGCGACGTTGCGCACCACGCGGCGGACGTCGCTCACGCTGAGCGACTTGGTCTCGGCGGCGGCGAACAGCCGGGCGCGCAAACCGATCCGGCCGGAGACCAGCACGGTGAACAGCGTGGCCAGGGTCATGATGCCCAGACCGCCGATCTGGATCAGCAGCGTGATCATCAGTTCGCCGAACATCGACCAGTGCTGCTCGGTGTCGACGATGACCAGGCCGGTGAGGGACACCGCGGAGGTCGCGGTGAACAACGCGGCGACCCAGCCGGCCGACTCGCCGGAGTCGGTGGCGATCGGCAGCGCCATCAGGCACGTGCCCAGCAGCACGGCCGCGCCGAAACCGGTCGCGATCACCTGGGTGGGGTTCTGGAACCGGTCCAGCAGCCCCGCCCAGCGGGACTGTCTCATCGCACGGCTCCCGTTACGCGCCTCATGATGGGGATCTCGGCGTACGGACACTCATGGCGCGGAGCCCCCGGTGGTGACGACCGGGGCCGATCGGCCGGGGGTCGGGGGTCGGGGATGCGGCGGGCGCGCCGGTGGCGATGACGGGCACGAGACCAGAGGATATCCCCGTTGACCCGCTTTGTTGCCCCCTGCACCCTGATGTGTGACGGGTTCGCGAAATCGGGTCGGGCGACCGCCGGATCGCGTCTCGCGCCTCAAGGGGTGACGACCGGACGGAGCCGTCGTCCGTGATGCCACGTCCGCCATGCCGCGTTTGCCGTCCGGCCCAGATCGCTCGCTCAGGGCTTCCTGTGCAACTTCGATCATGAATCAGCACCGGCGATGATCCGTTGCCACGCCGCCCACGCTCTCCGGCGGCTTCCGCGCGCCGCTTCGTCCACCCTGACGCGTGGCGTACGACGGTCCGTGCGCCGGATCACGTAGGAACCGCCTTCGAGGCACAGTTCATACTCGACCTTCCCCCGCGTCACGATGTCCCGGACCTTCGGCCGGAGCACGTGAGCGGAGTACGGCCGCCACTCAAGCTCTCCACTCACGCGGCTCTCCACTCACCCGGGTCTCCGCCGTCGCCAGATCCGCCGTGCGAGAGTCCCGTCCTTCCGTGAGGCTCCGCACCGGGGGCAGGGGAACGGACGCGAGAACATCGCGCCGCACGACCCGCACGCGTTGATCGGAGTCGCGTCCGTGGTCTCCGGCTCCGCCGGGATCGACCGGTCCCGGCCTACGCTCACCGGGCTCGCTCCCACATGCGGAGCGTCCGCTTCACCAGGGCCACGACTTCGAGCACGCGGAACGTGTGCGCCTCGAATGCCTCTCCGGACGCCCGGTGTACGCCATGCCACCGGCCGGACTCGTCTTGCCAGACGTCGCACTCCGGGACGAGATCGCTTCGCCACGTGTCCGGCTGCATCCGATCTGCCTTGTCCATGGGTCAGGGGTAGCGCGCTAAGCGCGCTAGGTGCGCTTCCATCGCTTGTCGGATCACGAGCGCTTAGCTTGCCTTCGTGGCAATCGAGACGAGCCCGCCAAGGTGGCGCGTGGTCTACGAGATCGTGAGCAAGCGAATCCGCTCCGGGCATTACAAGGTCGGGGAGCGCGTCCCGTCGTTGCTCCAACTCGTGGACGAATTCAAGATCGCCAACGCCACGGCGCAGAAGGTCATGCGTCAGCTCCGGGCGGACGGCTTGATCCAGACAGAGCCCGGTATCGGCTCCACGGTCGCGGACCCGGAGCACTGGGAGCCGGAGACCCCGAAGCCGTAGCCGAACCCGTCCGGGCCGTCAGCGTCGCTCAGACGGCCCGCACCCCCGTCTCCGGTCTGTCCGGCACTCCGGAAATCGACGAGGTCTTCCCGATGCCGCCTCAGCGGTGACGGGCCCAGCCCGCCGTGGCTCTCGATCCCCCAGGCGATCTCGGCGCGCGGCGACGCGGCGGGATACCCCTCTGCCGATCGAACCGACATGCGAGGCGACGGTTGCCATATAAATAGGAACGTATCTCCTCCCATCGACCAAAAAGGAGTGCCGGCGAACGGCCCGTCCGGTCTAGAAGCTCGACACGCCCGGAGTCCTTCGGCCCCGATTTCGCGACAGGCACGACCGATCACCCCTTCCGTGGAGGTCGCGATGTCAGAGCAGGACTTCACCCGTGAGATGCCCGCCGAGGCCAGGACGGCGCGGGTCATCATGTTCGTTCAGGGCGGGCTGATCCTCGTGATCTACCTGATCCTTCTGTTCCTGCTCGCGTCCCAGGGGGTGGCCGGGAGCCTGACCGTTCTCATTCTGCTCAACCTGGCATGGGGCTTCATCATCGTGGGCGTCGCGTTCAATTTCGGCAGCGGCAAGAGGTGGGTGCGGATCGCCGCGCTGATCGTGGAGGGCATCATCGTGTTCAATGCCGCCCTCACCCTGTTCAGCGGCGGCAATGTCGCCGCCACCCTGATCGGCCTGATCCTCGCCATCGTGGTGCTCTACCAGCTCACCCGCCCCGCCGCCCGAGGCTGGTTCGGCGCTTAGAACGCCCCCGCCTTATCCCGCCTTACCCCGCCTCACCCGGCCTCGCTCGCTTCACCCCGCTTCACCTCACGCCCGGCCGCCCGCACCGCGCCGGTGACGCTGTGACCTCGCCCCGACCGCGGTTGAGGGCCCGGAGGTATCGCTCTCATTGATCATGAGCTACGGTTTGTGATTCACAGGGACGGTTTTCGCATCGTCACCGGGGATCACGCGGGGCCGTCGCGTGCGAGCCGCCGCGGCACATTTTCAGGTCGACATCGGTCAGGGCGCCTGCAGCGTGGCGGGCGCCGGTTTCGGGGGCCCGCCTCCGGGGGTTTGGGCATCCGTTTATGACATAGCCGTCGTACCGCCACAGGAGGAGACACAGGGGGCGAGGGGGAGGCGTGGTGACCCGACACGAGAAACCCACCGTCGAAGAGCTCGGCCTCGATCCGGCCGCGCAACGCTGGAAACGCTCGGGGGTCGGCGATGAGGCGATCGAGGTGGCGTTCGCGGACGCGGACGGCGAGCGGTGGGTGCTGATGCGGCTGGCCGGGGACCCGGCCGCGCCCGTGCACGTGTTCAACCGGCACGAGTGGGAGTGCTTCGTCGACGGCGCCAAGCGGGGCGAGTTCGACGACGCCGGCTGAGTTCACGGCGTTCGCCCTGCTCAGCGGCGGTACGAAAAAACTTCGCGAGTCAAAATACGGGGGCGTTAAACTGACACTAACGCCCTGTCAAAGGGAGGGTCAAGGTGAGCAACTCCTTCGGGGCGACCGTCGCCAAGCGCCGGTTGTCCCGCCGTCTCGCCGAGCTCCGGACCGACAGTGGCCACACCGCGAACCAGGTCTGCGACAAACTCGGCTGGGGCCGGGGCAAGGTGGGCCGTTTCGAGGCGAACGCCTGGCGGCTTCCCCAGCTCAGCGACATCCGCGATCTGTGCCGCTTCTACGGGGTGTCCGAGGACGAGCAGAACGAGCTGGAGGAACTGGCGAGACTGGCCCGCGCCCGGCAGTGGTGGCGGGAGTACGCGGACGTGTTCGGCGACTCGGAGTATCCGGGCTTCGAGGCCGACGCCACGCGGATCTGCGTCTACATGCCGCTGATCCTTCCCGGCCTGCTGCAGACCCCGGCGTACATCGACGCCTATATGCGGGTGGGTCCGAAGCCGCCGGAGTGGCGGGAGCGGGCGCTTGAGGCGCGGCTGCGGCGGCAGGAGATCCTCACCCGCGCCACCGGCCGGCCCGACCTGGTGGCCGTCATCACCGAGGCGTCGCTCATGTACCGCTGGGGGACGCCCGCCGACCGGCGCGCCCAGGTGGAGCACCTCGTCGAGATGGGCGCGCGGCCGAACGTCGAGCTGCGCATGATCACCTTCGACAGCGGACCGCATCCGGGCATGTCCTCGCTGATCAGCATCTTCGACTTCCCCGGGGACGAGCCGAGCATGGTCTTCCTGGAGAACGACTCGGCCCTGCAGGAAGTGAACACACCGGAAGAGGTGGACGCCTATGCCCTGACCTTCGGCCGCATCCGCGAGGCGGCGCTCGACGCCCCCGCGACGGCGGCCCGGCTCGAACGGCTCGCTGCACAGCTGGAGTGATACATGATCGACCTGTCTCAAGCACAATGGCGCAAGGCAAGCCGCAGCACCGGCGCGAACACCGGCTGCGTCGAGATCGCCGCCAACCTGCCCGACGTGACGGCGGTACGCGACAGCAAGCGTCCCGAGGCCGGGGCCCACGTGGTCAGCCGGTCGGTCTTCTCGGCGTTCCTGGCCGATGTGAAGGCCGGACGCTACGACCTGTAGGTTCTGCCGGCGCACGGCTCGTGAGATCCCCCGGAGTGGCCGCCCCGGGGGATCTTTCATGTTCCGCGCCTGTCTCAAGGCACCGTCCGCACGATACATCCACGGACCCACCCGTAAGAGATGAATCTAGATCTTTTTCGGTCAGAAGGTTGTCAGCGCACCCCCGATTCAATAATCTGCGTTTCACAGATGCATACATGCGAAGGCTGAGAATCACGAGAACGGGTGTTCGCCTCCGGGGCTGACGTGCCTCGGGTCAATTGTGGGGAAGTGCGAGAACCCGCAGGTCGAGGGAGTGGCACACGGTCTTCGTCCAGGTAACACGCTGCGCCGGAAGCGGCACCGGCAAACCCCTCCCCGGTCCGCGTTCGGCGCAGAGTGGGGCATTAGGGTCGCCACCAGCGGACCCCTGCCTCCACAGGTGTACGAGGAACATCACGAGCTGGGCGGTGTGATGAGAACCAACCTGGCGGAGGCAGCGCCGATGGCAGAAACGGGAGCCGACTTAGCCCGGGAATGCGCATTATGGGCGCTGCCCTCGAACGGCACGTGCGCAGGCGTCGCGAGAAGGCTGCTCCGGCAGGCCCTGGAACGCATGGGCCTCCCCGACGACCAGATCTACGACGCGACCCTCGCGGTCAACGAACTGGCCGCCAACGTCTACACCCACGTCCTCACCCGCACCCGCCCCACCACCCCAGGCCCCTCAACCACCACCCCAGGCCCCTCAACCATCGCCCCTGACGCCTCCTCCGCCCGCGCCACCTCCTCGATCACCACCGCCGACGCCTCGCCCGGCATCCCCGACCCCACACCGGCCGGCGCCCCTGAACTATGGCTCTACCGCCGCGGCCAGAACGAGGACGCCCAACTCGTCTGCAAGGTCTTCGACCCCCAGCGCGAGCCCCGGACCCGCATCCCCACCCAGGTCACACCGGCCCACGAGTTCCAGGAACACGGCCGCGGCCTCACCATCGTCAAGAACCTGGCCGCCAATTGGGGATGCCACCTCACCCGCTCCCGCCTCGGCGGCAGCTGCTCCATCCCCGGCAAGGCCGTCTGGTTCGCGATGCCCCTCCCCCCGTGGTCGGCCCACCGCCCCCCACCCCGCCTCACCCCGGCCCAGGCCGCCCACCTCCTGCAATCCATGCTGGCGGCCCGAGGCATCCCCGGCATCACACGCTCCGACGAGTGGGGCCAGTCCACCCTCGTCATCCGCAACACCCTGAAGGTCCGCTGCCAAAACGCCACCTTCACCTGGACGACCAACGGCTTCTCCGCACACTACGCCTTCTGCGATATCACCGAAACGGCCGAACAACTCGTCCGTCTCCACGAGGAACTCTTGTCATCGCCTCCGATCCACGCGCACGCCGAGGAGTAAGCGACCGGGAAAATCATGGCGATTGTCAGATTCGGTTTCCCTGCCTCAGATCGTTGAGTTCAATACCGGGGCATAAGCGGCTGAAGGTTGTCTTCGTTCACCCGCCATAAGCCGATACCTGACGACCGTCATGACGGGCACGACCAACGCCGAGGTCGGTAACCGCAGAGCGGTTACCGCAAACGTTGAGCACGGCTCTAGGCATGATCCGACGCGCGACGATGTATGATCACTATGCACCGTCTCGGGAATGTTCGATGAGCAGGAAGTATGGGCGAGGGCGAACTTCGCCCTCGTCACGAGCGTCAGAACTACGTACCCTGATGCAATGGCGGCAGCGGCAGTTAGCCACAGGTGCGACGAGGATGACGATTCCTACACCGGCTGCGACGAGGGGATCACCAGACCGGTGTCCCCTCGTCCCAGGGGCTGTGTCAATTTGGGCCAAGACCAACGACCGGGCAGGGTATGGTCTGGTTCAGCAGCAGCGAGGGCTCTTCCACGTCGGTATAGCGTTCGTCTCGCCAGAGCTGCCTGCGATATTGGCCACAACCACCACGGCCAGCGGCACCAGGACGGCTACGAGGGCCACAGCTAGGAGTCGGCGCATGGTTCACTCCTGTCACATTGGTATTCTCCGTCCAGCATTTTAGGGGTGCAGGTGACTACACGGGACCTGATTAGCAAAAGAATCAAGGAGATTCGGCGTCAGCGCGGGCTTTCGCAAGCCCAACTCGCACACCCGGAACTATCTGACAGCTACATTTCACTGATCGAGAGCGGCAGTCGCACACCCACTCCAGCGGTACTCGAACTGATCGCGTCCAAGCTTGACTGCTCAGTCAGCTACCTCGTCAATGGAGTCACGGCTGAGGAGATGGAAGAGCTGGAGCTCACGCTGCGCTACGCCCGCATGGCGCTTGAGAACGGCGAGATAGCCGAAGCACGTAAGCGGTACACGGAACTCCTAGCCAATCCCGTTCTCCCTTCGTTGACATCACTGCGGCTTGAGGCTGAGTACGGTGCGGCACTCGCGGCCGAGGCCTGCGGCGAGCTTCAAGAGGCGATCAACCTCCTGACGCGCATCCGAGACTCTGCCGAAGAACTCATGACCGACGAGCGACGCGTAGCCGTCGCCATCGCTCTCTCCCGCTGTTACCACGACCTGGGCGAGACAGCCTTGGCCATCGAAGTGGCCGAGAAGGAAATCAGCCAGATGAGCGGGGCAGGATGGACTGACGAGTTGATCGAGTTGGGCTCAACCCTGCTCGCATCCTACTTCGATCGCGGGGACCTGCTCCGAGCACACCACTACGCAAAAGAACTCCTGTCTGCAGCAGAGGCGCTCGGGACTCCTCGCGCGATCGTTGCAGCTAACTGGAACGCGGCCCACGTCGCCGACCTCCTCGGCAATGGCGAGGAGGCGGTTCCACTTGCCGAGCGCGCAATGGTCGTGCAGTCCGAGAATGGCGAGCCCCGTAACATTGCACGTCTACGCACAGCGTATGCAGCCATCCGGCTCCGCAACCGTCCCGATGAATCGGCCGCTTGCCGTGATCTACTCCTCCGTGCGGAACGCGAACTACGGGAATCTGCCTCAAGTACACTCGATCTTGCGTTCTGTCTCCAGCACCTGGCGATTGCCGAGCTAGGCCTTGGCCACGTTGAACTGGCCATCGACTATGCGCAGCGCGCAATCGACCTCCTGGAGAATCACCCCGATGTACGTGCAGATGTGCAAGTGATCCTCGGGCAGGCATACCTGCTGCTCGGGCGGCGGCGCGAGGCGGCCGCCCAGGTCAACGCGGCAATCGAGGTTATGGAACTCGGACCGATACAACGGACCACCGCCGAGAGCTGGCTCACCGCAGCCGCAGTGCTGGAAGGCGCCGGCGATCAGGAGAACAGCGCCATAGCCTACATGCGCGCCATGGAGTGCGGAGGGCTATAACTGCATCACCATCTGCGCTGGAGGCATGCGCCCGACAATGCTGACAGCTAAACTGGACCAGAGTTAGGTCAAGCGCAAGCCTACGCTGGTTACAGACAGGCCACCTGGCGTGAAGAAGGGCAGGAGTGCCCATGTCGAACCCAGACGCCATCAGTCGAAGAATTAGGGAAGCCCGTCGCAAACGTGGCTTGTCGCAGGCCCAACTCGCGCGCCCTGAACTATCCGATAGTTACATCTCGTTGATTGAGAGTGGGAGCCGAATACCAACACCAGCCGTGCTGGAAATCATCGCAACGAAGCTGGGCTGCTCGGTAGACTATCTACTCCATGGCATTTCAAGCGAGGACACGACAAGTTTCAGAAACAGGCTGAACACGGCCAAGGAACTCTTAAGAACAGGAGCAAGACAGGAAGCCCGAGAACGATACGTCGAGCTATTGGCTGACCCTAACATCGCCCAGGTTCCGGAATTACTGCGGGAAGGCGAATACGGCTTGGCACTGGCTTCAGAGGCTTGCGGTGATCTTGAGGAGGCCATTCGTATCCTCATCGCCCTACGAGAAAAACGTTATGACTCTCTCACGGATGACCAGCGCATTGGAACTGCCCTAGCCCTGACTCGCTGCTATAGGGATCGAGGCGAGACTGGCATGGCCATCGAGGTCGCGGAGCAGGAGATCTCCGCGATGCTCGGAAAGGGATGGACCGACCACCTCATCGAACTGGGCGCCACTCTCTTGTCTTCGTATTACGTGCGGGGCGATCTACTCCGGGCCGAACAATACGCGGCCGACCTGCTGGCGGCGGCCGAAGCGCTCGGCACTGCACGTGCCATCGTCGCGGCTAATTGGAACGCAGCCTGGCTGGCCGAGATGACTGGCCGATACCAAGAGGCCCTACCGCTTATCTCACGTGCTTGGCAAATGAAGTCTGAGCTCGACGACCCGCGGCACAGCGCTCGACTCCGTGTGGCGTATGCGGCCATTCGCCTGATAGTTCAGCCCAGCGAGGCTCTTACTTGCCGGGAGCAACTGCTAATAGCAGAACAAGAGCTTCAGGAGTCATCGGCAAGCACTCTCGACCTGGCCGACTGCCTTCGCCTCCTGGCGCAGGCCGAGATCGAGCTCGGCCATGCGGATGCAGCTGTTAAGTATGCGCTCAGAGCCCTCGATGTGAACGGGGACAGTAGCAGCGAGTTGCGTGCCGATACACTCACTTTGCTCGGCCAGGCGTATTTGATGCTGGGACGAGTCAATGACGCCGATGCCACGCTCAAGACGACGGTTGAGGTTTTGGCGCATGAGCCGGCCACCCGTACAACGGCGGAGACCTGGCTCATGGTTGCAGCGGTGCTGCAGGGCATTGGAGATCCGGAGGGGAGTCAACTGGCCTACCAGCGCGCGATGGAGTGCGGCGGAGTATGAGTTCGTCGTCGCAGAAGGCGCCCAATATGCCTTCTCATGGTTGGGTGGCGTAGAGGGGCAGGGAGGCGAAGGCGCGGGTGGTGGAGGTTATGCGGCGGCGGGGGGTGCCGTCCAGGTAGAGGGCGGGGGCTCGGTTGACGAGGGCGCCCAGGACGGCGCGTAGGTGGGTTTTGGCCACGGTTGCGGTGAGGTGGGAGTGGGCGCCGAGGCCGAGGCTCAGGTGGTCGGTGGGGTTGCGGCGGATCTCGAAATGGTCGGGGTCGGGCCATTTGCGGGGGTCGCGGTTGGCTGCGGCGAGGAGGAGTAGGACTCGGCCGCCTGCGGGGATCAGGGTGTCGCCGATGCGGACGTCTCGGGTTGTGGTGCGGGAGAGGATCTGGACTGGGGGTTCGAGGCGGAGGGATTCCTCGACTGCGGCGGCGACCAGGGACGGGGTGGTGCGCAAGGCGTGCCAAGCCTCAGGGTGGGTGGCCAGAAGCCACAGCATGCCGGAGATGCCGACCGCGATCGTGTAGACGCAGGGCATGGCGAAGGTTTTGAGCAGGTGGACGGTCGGGTCGTGGCCGCAGGTGGCGGCGTGGTCGGGGGTGGCCGACGCAGGGGTGGCTGACGCAGGGGTGCAGGAGGCTGTGAGTTCGGTGGTGAGGAAGGTGAAGACGCTTTCCAGGTCCATGAGGGCGCGCAGCGTGTGGTCGTCCAGGGGGGCGTTGGCCTGAAGGGACGCCTCGGCGCAGGTCATCAGGTCGGGGCGGGCAGCGGCGGGGAGGCCGATCAGGTCGCCGATCGTCTTGAGGGCGAACGGGGTGGCGAGCTCGGCCACGGCGTCGAAGGAGCTGCGGGCGACGAGGTCGTCGACGAGTCTCTCCGCGTGGTTGACGATGACCGTTTCCAGGTCGTTGAGGGTAAGCGGCGTTGCACGGCCGGCCGGTGAGGCGGTGGAGGAAGCGGTGAGGGCGGTGAGGGCGGTGATTGTGAGGTCGGGGCTGGGTGCGGAGGCGTCGGTGGTGGCGCTCGGCCCGGCGGGTGCGGTCCGCCCGCTCGTCGCGCCCGTGGCAGGGATGCTCAGGAGGTCGAGGAGGCCGGTGCCGTGGGCGGGGGTGAAGATTAGGGGGTGGTTGAGGGCATGACGTACCTCCCGGTAGCGGGAGAGCACCCAGAGGCGGTGCTCGGGGAGGTATACGGCCGGGCCCGCGTTCCGGATGGTGCGGTAGGCGCCATGAGGGTGCGCCAAGACCGGGTCGGTGAACAAATCCACTCCGGCGACCGGCGCGGAAGCGATGGTCATATTTCCCTCCTTGTTACCTTCGGCGTTACCCGGCGGCGTTGGGAGATCACGACGGTGACCGCGACGGCGGAGAGCGGACGGTGCCGCCGCGGCCATGACCCGCCGGAGGTGCCCCGGTGGGAGTCACTACTCGGTTGCCCCCGTACGGCTGGTTGCCCCTGTACGGCGGCCCGCCGCCGCACACGGGGACCAACATCTAGGTGGCCCCGCTTGACCGCCCGCGGCCGGACGGTCAAGCGCTGTGATCGTTAGCCCGTGTACCGCCGCGCGCCGCGCGAGGTACACACTTGCCCCGCGTGACCGCCTGTGGGCCGGACGGTCAGTCGCTCTGATCACCCGCCCGTGTACCGCCGCGCGCCGCGCGAGATATGCACTTGCCCCGCGTGACCGCCTGCGGACGGGACGGCCAGGTGCTCTGATCACCCGCCCGTGCACCGCCACACGCCGCCCGAGGTACACACTCGCCCCGCGTGACCGCCTGCAGACGGGACGGCCAGGTGCTCTGATCACCCGCCCATGCACCGCCACACGCCGCCCGAGGTACACACTCGCCCCGCGCGACCGCCTGCGGGCCGGACAGTCAAGCGCAGTGATCGTTAGCCCCTGTACCGCCGCCTGCCGCCCGAGGTACACGCTCCGCTTTCCCCGCGTGACCGCCTGCGGACGGGACGGTCCAGGTGCTCTGACCACCCGCCCGTGCACCGCCACCCGCCGCCCGAGGTACACACTCGCCCCGGGTGACGGCGTGCGGGCCGGGCCACCCGTTCTGGCCGCCCGTCCGTGTACCGCCCGCCCGCCGCGTGACGTACACACTTCGCCTGTCCCCGTGCGGTCGCCTGCGGGCGGGGCGGTCAGGCGCTCTGGTTGCCCGCGTACGGCGGTCGGCCGTGGTAGGCGGGGCCGGCGGCCTGGAGTTGCATGTCCTCGTGGCTGGCGGCGCGGATCTCGCGGCGGGCGAAGTCCTCGCGGTGCACGACCACCTCGTGGTGGACGAGTCGGTCCTGGCGGGCGAGGGCCTCGCGGCGCAACTGGCGTTCTCGCCGGGCCGCGGCCTCCTGGCGGGCCGCCGCCTCGCGGCGGGCCATCGCCGCCTGGCGGGCGCGGGCGGCGGTGAGGCCGAGGGTGGGGCCGTCGGCGGCGGACTCCGAGGCGAGGGTGTGGATGATGTCGCGGGTGGGGGCGACGACGGCGCAGCGCTGGGCCGCGTAGTGCAGGGCCATGCGGTGGTGTTCCACGGAGAAGTCGGCGACGGCGTCGCTGACGACAAACGTCTCGATGTCGCGCATGAAGGCGTCGCAGGCGGTCATCAGGACCCCGAGGTGGGCGTAGATGCCGCAGATGATGACCTGGTCGCGGCCGAGGTCCTCAAGCAGGCCGGCGAGTCCGGTGCGCTGGAAGGCGCTGTAGCGCCAGGTGTTGATGCGGATGTCGCCCTTGCGCGGGGCCAGTTCGTCCGCGATCTGGGCGTCGGCGGGGTCGGCGCCGAGGCCGGGGCCCCAGAAGTCGCGGGTGAGGCCGCGCTGCTCGGGGGTCTGCGCCGCGTGCTGTACGCCGTACACGACGGGGATGCCGTTGTCGGCGCAGTGCTCGCGCAGGGCGAGGCAGTTGGCCATCAGCTCGCGCCACGGCGCGCCCCAGCGGGCGAACACGCGCAGGAAGTAGTTCTGCATGTCGAGCACGAGCAGGACCGATCGCCTCGGGTCCGGACGCCAGGCCACCCGGTTCTCGGGGACCTCGTCCGGGATGACGTAGGGGTCGATGGGCAGGATCGCCATGGTTGGTCATGTCCTCTCTGGCTGGGGGATCGCCGACCCCGGGGGCGTACGGCGGAGCATGCGCGGGGCGGGTTGGCCCGCGGAGTCCCGCAGACGCCGCCCCCGTCGAGGACCGCGCCGATCTCCTCGACGGGGGCGGCGGGCACAAGGGTCCCGATCGGACGGCGAAGCCGGCGCTCGGCGGCGTTCGTTCCGGTCCGTCAAGACGGCCTCACAAGGTCATCAAGTTTCTTGACTGGCTTTGTCAACCCACTGTCGAGAGTAAATAAAACAAGCTGGAAGCGATATATGCCAACCCTGTCGTGACCAAGTCGTAATAATTGCTGCCATCCTTACAAGACTCCTGACAACAAGTGAGACTTGTGGGACTCCTGAGACAAAGCGCAGGTCATCGGTGAGTACCGTCATAACGGATCGCTATATAGCATGGCCGAAACATCGGTTCAGGCCGATCCGATTCATCCGGTCCCCGGTCGCCGAACTTCCCTTCCAGGCAAAACCCGACACATAACTACTTGTCAAAGTCACGAGTTGATAACGGCTATTCCCCGGTTAATCAATCGGTGCCTATGCTCCGAAACCGGTGAAAGCCTTCGCCAAGCTCGCCCCTTTGGAAGGGCCCGCCCAGGGGGCTTCCCTTCCCGCGGAACCGCGGGTCCGTCGGCCGGCTCTCCGGCCGGGACACGTTCCCGGCCGGAACGGATCACCGGGATGGTCCGCCCGGCCGGCGGATCCGCCCTCAACCCACCCATCCCGGGGGCCCGGTCCCCTGCCCGGAACCGGAGCGCACCCCCGGCGACCAGCAAGGACAGATCAAAGATGAGCAGTCGGAACCTGGCGAGGGCCGGCGTGATGCTGGGACTGTCCCTGGCGGTGACATGCGCGGTGACCGCCGCCGCGCACGGCGTGGCGGCACCCGCGGCCAAACCCACCCCCGCTTGCGTGAACCTGGTGGAGCACGTGCCGCCGAAGGGCGGCTACTCCGGCTACACCCTGGTCCGCAACCGGTGCGCCACCGGCAGGTACGTCAAGGTTTCCTACACCAACCCCCAGGCCCGCGTCGGCACCTGTCTGGCGGCGGGCCGTACCCACTCGTTCACTCTGCCGTGGAAGTACGAGCGCTACCGCGGCGTCAAGGTCAAGACGATCAGCGAGACGCCCAGGACGTGCTGATCGGAAACCTCTTGTAAAGATCACTGTCAAGCCGGGTACGGCTGCCGCCTTCCGCAGCCCGCGGCAGCCGTACCGGCGCCCCGCGTCCGGCGGCCCGGGGCCCGAGCCGAACGGCGCCCGTGCCCAACAGGGCCCGGACCAAACAGGGCCCGGACCAAACAGGTACCGAGCAGGGCCCCAACCAGATAAGAGCCCGAACCAACAGGAGCGAGCCGACACGATGACCGCCCTGGACCTTGCCGACTTCGCCCCTCCCCCTGCCCGCGCCGCACGCCGCAGCCGCTGGATCGCGCTGCCGGTGCTGTGCCTTGGCCAGGTCATCGTCGGCCTCGACCAGACCGTGCTGCACATCGCGGTCCCCTCTCTGACCTGGAAGCTGGGCGCCGACCCCACCGAGGCACAGTGGGCGATCGACGCCTACACGCTCGCCCTGGCCGGCCTCCTGCTGGCCGGTGGCCGGCTGGGCGAGCGTCTGGGCCGCCGACCGATCCTGGTGCTGGGGCTGACCGTGTTCGCCCTGGCGTCGCTGGCCGGCTCCCAGGCCACCGCCGTCGACCAGCTCATCGCGGCCCGCGCGGCGATGGGCGTCGGCGCGGCCCTGATCATGCCGTCGGCGCTGTCCCTGCTGATCGATCTCTTCCCCGATCGTCGGGAACGGGCCCGCGCCGTCGGCATCTGGTCGGCCGGGATCGGCGTCGGCGTCGCGGCGGGCCCGGCCGTCGGCGGCTGGGTGCTGGAGAACTTCTGGTGGGGCTCGATCCTGCTGGTGAACGTGCCGATCTGCCTGTTCGCCCTGGTGGTCGTCCCGATCCTGGTGCCCGCCTCGCGCAATCCCGACATCGGCGCGGTGGACCCGCTCGGCATGCTGCTGGGCGTCCTCGGCCTCGGCGCCGTCGTCTGGGCGATCATCGAGGCGCCGCCGCGCGGCCTGACCGATCCGGCGGTGCTCGCCGCGGCCGGGACCGGGGTCGTCGCGCTGGTCGCGCTGGCGCTGCGGGCGCGCCGCCGTACCCCGCCGCTGGTGGACATCCGGGTGCTGCACGGCCCGCGCTTCGCCGCCGCGACGATCGCGATCGCGCTCACCTGGTTCTGCCTGTTCGGCGCCCTGTTCGTGATCGCCCAGCACCTGCAGACCACGCTCGCCATGGGACCGCTGGAGGCGGGCCTGCGGCTGCTCCCGCTCGCCGGCGGCCTGCTGGCGGGCGTGCTGCTCGCCGCCTGGCTCGGCGGGCGCGACGGCGAGAAGACCCCGGCCGTCGTCGGGCTGATGCTGATCGCGGGGGCGATGGGGGTGCTCGGCTCGACGACCGCCATGTCCGGGTACGGCCAGCTCGCCGTCGTCCTGGCGGTCGGCGGCTGCGGCATGGCGATGGCGATGAAGACCACCACGGAGGCGACGCTGCGGGCGGTGCCCCTGGCGCACGCCAACGTGGCGGCGGCGATCGGCGACGCCGCCCGGCAGGCGGGGGGCGCGATCGGGATCGCGATCCTGGGCGGCGTCGCCCGAGTCGTCTACGCCGCCAACATGGCCCCCGCCGCCGCCCTGGTCGAGCCGGCGCGGCGGGAGGCGGCGCTCGCCAACGTGTCGGTCACCGTACGGGTGGCCGAGCGGATGCCGGAGTCGGAGGCGAGCGATCTGCTCGCGCAGAGCGCCTCGGCGTACGCGCACGCGATCAGCGTCGCGGCCTGGATCGCGGCGGGCGCGGCGATGCTGGCGGCGCTGCTGGTCGCGATCTGGCTGCCGCTGCAGCCGCGCCGTACGCGGGCGAGATCGCGGCCGTCGCGGACCGGGCAGCGGCTCATCCACCCGCAGCTGCAGACGCTCTACCTGGCCGCGCTGGCGCTGCGCCGCAGCCTCGACGACGGCTACCTGCCCCCCAGCCACACCCTGCGCCACCTGGCCCGGCTGACGGTCCGCGACGCCGACGGCGGCGTGTGGCTGATCGAGCCGTCCACCGGCCGCTTCCTGCGCCAGGAGGTCGCCGACCCGCACACGTTCGAGCCGGCCGAGCTGCCGGACCCCCTGCAACCGGACCCGGCGCCCGCCCCGGCGGGCGTGCGATGACGTTCCCCAGCGGACCCCAGCGGACCCCAGCGGAGGCCGAAATGTCACAGATCCACGAGTTAACCGCGCTCGAACTCGCCGCGGCCGTACGATCCCGGACCCTGTCCCCCGTGGAGATCGCCGAGCACTACCTGGACCGCATCGCGGCGATCAACCGCACCGCGGGCGCGTTCGTCACCGTGACCGCCGACGTCGCCCTGCGGCAGGCGTACCGGGCCGAGCGGGAGGTGCTTGAGGCCGCGGACCCGTCGGCGCTGCCGCCGCTGCTTGGCGTCCCGGTCCCGGTGCAGGACCTCACCCCGGTCAAGGACGTACGGCTGACGCTCGGCTCGGCCGCCTTCGACGAGCTGGTCGCGCCCGTGGACGACCCGGTGGCGGCGAGGCTGCGCGAGGCCGGGACGACGCTGCTGGGCAAGACGACGACCTCGGAGTTCGGCCTGTCCTGCTTCACCGAGAGCGACGTGGCCCCGCCCGCGCGCAACCCCTGGTCCCCCGACCGCACGGCGGGCGGCGCCAGCGGCGGGTCCGCGGTCGCGGTGTCGGCGGGCCTGGCCCCGGCCGCGCACGGCGTCGACGGCGCGGGGGCGGTCCGGGTGGCCGCGTCGGCCTGCGGGGTCGTCGGCCTCAAGCCCTCCCGCGGCCGGGTGCCCGCCGGGGCGTGGGCCCCGGATCCGTTCGGCCTGTCGGTGCCGGGCGTGCTGACGCGCACGGTCGCCGACGCCGCCGCGCTGCTCGACGTGATCGCCGCCGACGGCGACGGGGAGGACTGGACCGCGCCGCAGGCCGAGCGCTCGTTCGCCGCCTGCGCCGAACGCGAGCCGGGCCGGCTGCGCATCGGCGTCACCGCCACGCCGCCGGTGCCGGGGGCCGAGCTCGACCCGGAGGTCAAGGCGGCGTACGAGCAGGCGTGCCTGCTGCTGGAGTCCCTCGGCCACGAGCTGGTGGACACCACCCCGGTGCTCGGGCCCGAGTCGGCCCGTTACCTGGACGTGCTGTGGTTCACCACCGCCCGGCTGCACACCGTACGCTCCAGCCGCGCCCACCAGCTGCGCCCGCTGACGGCGTGGATGCGCGGCATGGGCCGCCGCGTCGCCGGGGCGGAGGTGCTGCGGGCGCACGCCGAGCTGGAGAAGACCATGCGCGGGGCGATGCTGCGCCAGGAGGCGGCCGTGGACGTCGTGCTCACGCCCACGCTCGCCCAGGCGCCGCCGCCGGTCGGTTGGTTCACCGACGAGGTGGGCCCGGCCGAGACGTACGAGCGCATGCGTGCCTTCGCGCCGTTCACGGCCGAGGCGAACCTGACCGGGCGTCCCAGCATCAGCCTGCCGCTGCACTGGTCCTCCGAGGGGCTGCCGCTCGGGGTGATGCTCACCGGGCGCTGGGGCGAGGAGGGCACGCTGCTGTCCCTGTGCGCGCAGATCGAGGCCGGTCGCGGCATCCAGGAGGAGAGCCGACTGTCCGCCGCCTGAGCCCCCCTCCGACGATGAAGGCCCCCGCCTTACTCCATCCCGTACGGCTCGCCGCACGGGCGGTCAGGCGGGGGCCTGATCATGTTCGGGGGTCCCAGACCCGGCCTTCGCCGGCCGGGTCGTCATGGGCGGCTCTTCTGCCTTGGCCTGTTCCGTCCTGGCGGCGATTCAACGCTCGCCGCCCCGCCGCCACGCCCCATCCGCCAAGGCCATCCGAGCCGCATCACCAGGACACCCAGCCAAGCCCCGCCCCGGACCTCGGATCAAGCCCACATCGGCGGCGTGACCCGCATGACCCGCGTCGGCCTGCTCGGCCTTGGCGGCGATTCAACGCTCGCCGCCCCGCCGCCACGCCCCATCCGCCAAGGCCATCCGAGCCGCACCACCAGGACACCCAGCCAAGCCCCGCCCCGGACCTCGGATCAAGCCCACATCGGCGGCGTGACCCGCATGACCCGCGTCGGCCTGCTCGGCCTTGGC
>NZ_JBFATZ010000020.1:61773-70609 GCF_040678635.1 Thermopolyspora sp. NPDC052614 | reverse complement strand
GGCGGCGATTCAACGCTCGCCGCCCCGCCGCCACGCCCAATCCGCGACTGCGCCTTGCTCTGAGCATCGGATCGAGCCCACGTCGGCTGGGTGCCCGGCATGCCCAGCGGGCGACTGCCGTACCGGCCCGTGTGCTTGGGGCGGGAGGCCGAGGGGTCAGCTCCAGACCATTTTGCGGGCGTACACGGCGTCCAGGTGGATCTCGCGGGGATCCTTGGACATGCCGCGCAGCAGGCAGCACACGTAGCGGTGCAGTTCGCCCTCGGCGGCCGGGTCGTCGCAGATGGGGACGCGCAGCAGCGGATCGCCGCTTACGTACGCCCGGTAGGCGATGGCGATCAGGTAGCCGGACCGCTCCAACTCCAGGGCGTTGTCGGGGTACATGCCGCGGGGCATGTCGACCGGCCAGCTCCGGTCGATCCAGCGGACCACGGTGGCGAGGGTGGCGGGCGTCATGTCGGCGACGCGTGCGTGCGGGCGCCCGGGGTGCCTGCATTCGGGGACTCTGATCATTTGCTGTCCGTTCGTTCTGCCGTTGCCGTTGGCGTGGCCGTTCGGCTGAGGGTGGGCCGACGGCTCGTGGAAGCGTCGTGTGCGGGGTGATCCGCTCGTCGGTTCGGCTTCGGCGAGGATGCGCGCGGCGGTCGACGAGGGGGGGTAGCCGAGCGTGAGGCCCCGCACCGCCCGCGGGGCCGCCCAGAAGCGTTCGTCGGCGTCGTCGGCGAGAACGTAGAGCAGCGCCATCGACTGGTCACGATGGCGCTGCAGCGCGTCGATCTGGGGCGCCGCCACGTCCGGCGGCAGCGCGTCCTGGTAGTCGGCGATGAGGGCGTCGAGGTCGAAGATCTCCCCGTAGGTCTGGGCGACGGCCGCGGTGATGTGCAGTCGGCGCTCGGGGCCGCTCCCGTCGCCGGGGCCGTCCTCGGGGTCGTCCGAGGGGTCGTAGCGGGTGGCCCGGTACACCAGGCCGGCGCGCCCGGCCTCGGCGAACCAGTCCATCGCGGTCTTGTACGGCAGCGCGAACCTGCCGTACGGCTTGAGGTTGCGCAGCAGCGCCTCGGCGATCCACTCATCGCACCAGGACGGGGTGCGGTAGGGGGTCTCCTCGACGCCCTCGGCGCGCAGCCCCTGGGCCAGGATCGGGTTCCATGGGCTGACGCGGCGGTCGCGGAACCGTGGCATCTCGGGTCCGCTCCAGGTGTACAGGCGCGAGCCGTACCAGGCCGCGACGCCCTCCACGTGCGCGGGACGCTCGGACTCCACGCCGCGGATCCTCCGCTCGTAGACGCCGTGCATCACGCGACCGGCCCGATCCCGCCACGGGCCGGGCTCACCCTCCGGAGGGTCAGGAGTCCGGGAATCCGGCAGTAACTTCCACCCCTCTGACAACCTCCAGTCGCCCATCGCCGTTACTCCTTACTCATCCGCCACGGCGGAACGGCGATGTCCCACTGGCCCTACCACTAATCGCACGACTATCGGAACCTTCTCCAGTCGAGCGTCGGTCGGGGGCCGGTGAATCGTTTCGTCCGTGTGCCGGGCTGCATTTGAGTGGCGCGAAGCATCCCCACGAAACGCATGCTGCACGATCACCGAAAAATATGCAAGTGCCCAGCTCAGAAAGGTGATAGCGGCCTTGAGTTCTCTATAGAGGTGGCCGCTGTGGCGAGATCTCAATTCTCGCCTCTTGCGGCCCGACATGTCAAAACTCCGTTCTTTAGAGGTTCTTTAGAGAACGCGTCAATAACCAACGCTGTCAAATGTGGTCAAGGTCACCACCGTGCGCCGGGCCCGCGATCAGGCGCCGGGGGCCTGACACACTCCGTAGATCGTGGAGATGTCAAGTCGCGTGTAAGACGCCAGGACCGTGACGGCCACGTCGGCGGCCCGGCACTCGGTGATCGCCTTGTCCCTGCGGCGGCGCAGCTCCTCCTCGGCGGCCCGGCTCTCCCGCCACGCGCGGGTGGCCTCCTCGCGGGCGCGTACGTGCCCGCGCACCGCCTCGGCGGCCTGCCGCCAGCGCGTGGACACCTCCCGCAGGCGGCTCATGAGCCGCACCCGGTCGGCGCGCAGCGCGTCGCCCGGCGCGAACTTGTTGGCGTGCAGCATCTGGTACACGGTGGTGACGTCGAGACCCGCGCACAGCGCGATGTCCGGGATCGGGACGGCCGCCGCCTGGCAGGCGGTGATCACCTGGTCGCGGCTCTGGCGCAGCCGCTCCTCGACGGCGCGGCCCGCCCGGCAGGCGTCCGCGGCCTCCTGGCGTACCCTGGCCCGCTCCTCGGCCTCGGCGACCGCCTGGCGCCACTGCTCGCTGACGCGCTCCAGGGCGTCGAGCAGGCGGCCGGACTCGCCGTGCCGGGGCTCTCCCGCGGCGGGCGGGCGTTTGCCGGTGATCTGGGAGATGAGGCCGTTGGACAGGCCGGTGCGGGCGGCCAGGACGCCGGCGGCGATGCCGGTGGTACGCCAGGCGACGATGGCCTTGTCCCGGCGCAGCCGCAGCCGTTCCTCGACCGTTTTGGCGGCCCGGTAGGCGGCGACGGCGCGTTCGCGTTCGCGGGCGTGGTCGCGGAGCGCGGCGACGGACTCGCGCCAGGCGGCCATCGCCGCGTCGAGGGCGGCGAGCCGCTCGCGCCGTACGGCGGCGGGCGCGGCGGCGGCGTCGTGGTCGGCGGGGGCGGACGTGCGGCCCAGCGCGTCGTAGATCGTCTTGGCGGCGAGGCCGGTGCCGGAGACGATCGTGGTGATCGGCACGCCCGCCTCGCGGCAGCTGCGGATCGCGCGGTCGCGGTCGAGCCGCAGGCGCTCCTCGGCGGACTTCGCCGCGCGGTAGCCGCGGGCGGTCTCGTCGCGGGCGGCGGCGTACTCGCGCATGGTGGCCAGGGCCTCGCGCCAGCGCTCCGAGAGTCTTTCCAGGCGCATGAGGACGTCGGGGAGGAAGAACAGCCGCAGCCGGTCGCCCGAGGCGCTGGCGAAGCGGGCCACGGCTCGCGCGTCCTTGGCGGGGAGGGGCTCGAGGACGGCGTAGACGGGCGTGTCCGCCTCCTCGCCCAGCCGCTGGAGGAAGTCCTCAAGGAAGCGCAGGTAGTCGTCGGCGCCCTCGCGGGCGGGGTCGTAGACGGCGAACCTGCGCAGGCCGCCGGCGGCGGGGACCGCCGAGAGCAGCCATAGCGCGCCGTCGCCGACGAGCGCGTCCTCGACGAAGTAGAGCCGGGCGCCCTCGGCGCGCGCGCGTTCGCGGATGCGCGGCAGGACCGACTTCAGCCAGCCCTCGTCGGCGAGCTCATGCGGGCGGCGCAGCGGGTGGTCCGGCCACAGGCCGGCCGCGCGCAGCAGGGCCGGCGCGTCCGCGAGGGCCGGTACGCCGGCGGCGGCGGCATCCCAGGCGGCGGCATCCCAGGCGGCGGCGTCCCAGGCTGCGTCCCGGGCGTCGGCGGCGTCGGCGGCGTCGGCATCCCGGGCGTTGGCCGCGTCCCATGCGGCGGCGTCCCCGGCGGCGGCGGCGTGGGCGTCCCCGGCGTCGGTGGTGAGCTCGGCGAGCACGGCGCGGACGGCCTCCAGGTCCCAGAGCGGCGGCAGGGGCGCGTCCGTCGGGCGCCCGGCGAGGGGCTCGCCCAGGACGCGCTCGCGCAGCGCCGCCAGCCGCTCCGGCGGCGGGCACGCGGCGGCCGTGACGGCGGAATCGGTGTAGGGGTCGGCGGAGGCGTCGTGCCCGGCGCCTTCGCCCAAGGGGCTCCCGGCCCTTCCCGCGCGCCCGGAGGCGGGGGGCTCGCCGGTCCGGTCGCCGGGCGCGTGGTCGGCCGGGCGGCGGGGGGAGGCGGGCTCGCCGCGGCGGCCCGCGAGGGCGCGCCAGCGGTACAGGGTCGAGCGGCTCATGCCGAACGCGGTCGCGATCTCGCGCACGCCGACGCCGGCGTCCATTTGCGCCACGGCGGCCGTACGCAGAATCTCCAGAGTCTTGTGATCAAGTCTCCGGCGGCCATCGCCATGTGCGCGAAGTCTTTTCAGTGCAACCTCGACAACCAGGTCTTGTCCCACCGTTGAATAGGTAGCACGAAACACCAGGCGATCGCAACAATTTCCTCAACTCTTTGTTGAGGTGATTGTAAATGCCGCTTTCCGCTACCGAGAGGAATGGATCAACTACCGTCGCGGTCATCCCACGAAGCGGCCTATGAACTGCGATTATGCACCATCACTGACACCCTTGACCAGTCTGTCAAGACAACTCCCCGCGGTCTCTTCGAGGCCCGCTTCCAGGACCTGTGGCAACGGCCCGGGCGGGGCGCGCCGATTCGGCGGGGCAAACGCGTACGGAAATCAGAGTTCTCTAGAGAGATATGGCCCGGAAAGCGACAGCCGGGCATGTTCCGGGATTCGCCCGCTATCCACCGAGCCACAGGTATGTTTCCGAGAAAAAGGAACGGGCATCTCAACGTGACTCAGGGCATCCCGCCCGCCTACCCTGCGATCAGGATTGACTTGCGGATCACCGACATGTCAATAGACTCCGTCAAGGAGCCGAGTCGATCCCTGGGCAGGGAGGGACGATCGCGATGACCGACAGCAGAGTCCAAGTGATCCAGCGCATCTGCGAGCGCCTGGTCGTCGACGGCGGCGCGGTCCGGCTCGACATGGTCGGCGGGCACCCGAGGCTGCGCATGGACCAGCGGCTCGCGCAGCAGCAGGCCCACCGCGAGCTGACCCTGCTGGGCTGGAAGGTCATCGAGGGGCGCGAGCACACGCTCACCGTGATGGGCTGGAGCAAGGAGAACCTCGCCTATCGCCTTCGTACGCTGCTGCTCGCCTGCGGCATGCTCCGGCACGAGCGCCACCACACCGTGCACGTGGCCATCGCCTGCGCCGAGCGCCATCTGGAGACCGGGCGTCCCGCCGCGCTCGCCGACGTCCTGGACGCGGCCCTCACCGAGGTCGCGCGCGAGCTGCGCTGGCCCGCCCACCTCAAGGACGTCGGCGATCTGGACCGCCGCGCCCTCGACCCCGCCATCGCCGCCCAGCTCGAACACATCCGGCGCCTCGAAGGCGAGATCCGCGTCCTGTGCGACCAGCACCTGGCCGCCGCCCACACGGCGGTCGAGGTCTTCTGGAAGTGCCGTCACTCGGCCCACATGTCCAGCGAGACCGCCCGCCAGGTGGCCGTCCAGGAGGCGCTGCGGCCCCACGACACGCCCGAGCCGAGCCCTTACGCGGCCGACGATGCTCCGGAGGCGTACCAGGCCACTCCCGGCGCGTACGAGGCGGATCGTCCGATGCCTGCCGCAAACGCCGTCCACGACGGCTTCCACCCCGGTATTCTCGGCACCGCCATCCTGCCCATCGACGAACCCGCACCGCCCCCGCACAGGCCCCGCACCCCCGTCAGACCCGGCAGATACGAGGCGATTCGCCATGAGTGAGGGCTCCTCCCCCACGGATCTCGAAACCGGCCGACATCTCCATCCCGGAAGCGGCCGACGTCCCCACTCATCCGGCCCCCACGCCCCCACCCACTCAAGCGCCGGCTCACCCGCCAGCTCACCCGCCCACTCACCCGCATCGCCTCCACCGCGGCCACACGACTGGTTCGCCCCCGCGTCCCCGACCACGCACACCGTCCGACCGGCCGACTCGTCCGCCTTTCCGCACCACGCCACCGGGGCCACCACGGCCACCGGGGCAATCGGGGCATCCGGATCCACCGGGGCAGTCGGCCCCATCGAGGCATCCGGAGCCACCGGGCCATCCGGAGCCACCGGGCCATCCGGAACCGCCGGGCCATTCGGAACCGGGTCCACCCGGCCCACCGAGGCATCCGGAACCGCCGGGGCATCCGGAACCGCCGGGGCATCCGGAACCGCCGGGGCATCCGGAACCGCCGGGCCATTCGGAACCGGGTCCACCCGGCCCACCGAGGCATCCGGAGCCACCGGGCCATTCGGAGCCACCGGGCCATCCGGAGCCACCGGGCCATCCGGAACCGCCGGGCCATTCGGAACCGGGTCCACCCGGCCCACCGAGGCATTCGGAACCGCCGGGCCCATCGACGCATTCGGGACCGCCGGGGCATCCGGGTCCACCGGGCCCATCGAGGTATTCGGGGCCGCCGGGGCGTTCGGAGCGATCGAGGCATCCGGGGCCGCCGCACACGGCGACCGCCCCGGTCTTCCCTTCGCCGCGCACCCCCCGTCCGACTCGTTCACGCGCCAGCGGGGTGGCTTCGGCGCGGACATGGCCGGACGAGACGACCGGCCGACGGCTCCCTCGGCCGCCGTCGGCGTGACGACCGGCCCGGCCGCCGCCCCGCGTGGTCACGCGCACGGTCCGACAGCCTCATGGAGCGCCGGGAACGCCGCGAGCACGGCGGCGTACGATGATCGGCCCACCGCTCCCGTGCCCCTTCGGAGCCCGGCGCCTCGCGCCGTACCGGCCGCGTACGGCGATACGCCGACGGCGGGCCGGGAGGACGACGGCGAGTCGCCGGAGAGGGGCGGCCGGGCCAGGTTGCTGATGCTGGTCTGCGCGGGGGCCATCGGGATCACCATGGCGGACACGATCGGCGGGACGCTGGCGGTGTCGGCGCTCACCCCGGCGTTCACCGGCCCCGGGATGACCGAGGCGGACCTGCAGTGGGTTATGACCGCCTACGCGGTGCCGTTCGCGGCGTTGCTGGCCGCGGCCGGGCGGCTCGCCGACCTGGTGGGGCGGCGTCGGCTGCTCGCGATCGGGCTGGGGCTGTTCAGTCTCGGGGCCGCGGCGGCCGCGGTGTCGATGAGCTTTCCGGTTCTGCTGGTGGCGCGAGCCGTACAGGGGGTGGGGTCGGCCGCCGCCGTTCCCGCCTCGCTCGGGATGCTGCTCGCCGGCGTCCCCGCGCATCGGCGGCCGGGGGCCATCGGCTTATGGATGGCCGGCTCCGGGATCGGCGGCACGGCCGTGCACGCGGCGGGCGGCTGGCTGCTGGGCTTTCAGGGCTGGCGGGCGATGTTCCTGCCGAGCGCCGTGATCGCCATGCTCCTGGTCTACGGGACGCTGGCGCTGCGCCGGGACGCCACGACGACCGGCCGGGCACCCGATCCGGTGGGGGCGGTGGCGCTCTTCGCCGCCATCGGGACCGCCGTGCTCGCCATCACCAAGGCCCCGCAGTGGGGGTGGAGCCCCGCGATGGCCGCCCTGTTCGCGGGCGTGCTGCTCATGCTGCTCGTCGCCGTGTTCCGGTCCCTCCGCCATCCGGTGCCGGTGCTGGCCATGTCCCTGTGGCGTACGCCGATGTTCGGGCTCGCGGGGACGGTCTCGCTGCTCTACGGGCTGATCGCCTTCCCCGTGCTGATCGTTGTCCCGCTCTTCCTCCACCGCGCTTGGGGGTACGACCTCACCGTGGCCGCCCCGGCGATGGCTCCGCTGTCGGCCGGCGTGCTGGTCGCCGGGTACCTTTCCGGCAAAGCCTGCAAACGGTACGGCCCGCGAGCGATCATCTACCTCGGCTCCGTGGGCGTGGCCGCCTCCTGCGCCTGGGTGATCACGATGGTCCTCCAGCCCGAGCCCCGCCTGCTCACCGCCTGGCTGCCCGCGAGCGTCCTGCTCGGCCTGGGTCTGGGCGCCATGACGACCGGGGCCTCCACCGCGGGCACCCTGTCCGCGCCGCCGACCGAGTACGCCGCCGCGATCGGCGGCACGATGACCGCCCGCCAGATCGGCGGTGCCGTGGGCATGGCCGGCGCCGCCGTACTGGTGGGCCGTCTCACGGTGAACAACACGTTCTCCGGCTACACCGCCGTCTTCGCCGGGTGCATGATCCTGGCCGGGCTCGCCGGGCTGGTGGCCGTCTTCATCCGCCCCCGGCCCCTCACGGACGGCCCCGCCACGGCTTCCGAGAAGGCCCCACAGCCTCCCGCCGCCAGCCTGTTCACCCCGCCGGATGCGGTGGCTCTCCCCCGTTTCCCGGTACTCACAGGTCCGGCACTCACGGGTCCGGCGCTCACGGGTCCGGCGTCCCTGGACACTCCGGTGAGCTCTCCGGCCGTCCCGCACGTTCCGTCCGCGATGCCGCTGTCCGCCCCCGTCCCAGGCGACTACGGGGCGGCCCCCAACCCTGTCGGCCACCCTGCCGCGTACCCTGCCCACCCCCCTGTGGGCCACCCTGTCGCCCACCCCGCCCACGACCCTCTCGGCCACCCCGCCGACCACCCTGTAGGCCACATCGCGGAGATTTCCGCGGCCACCGTGCGCATCACGGGCCCGCACGTCCCCGTGCCCCTCGCTCCCCCGACCACCGAGGCGCCTCCTCACCCGCGTACCCGCCGCGGCTCGGCGACCCGCTCCCGGCGGTCCAGGGAACGCGCTCACAGGGCCAAGGAACGCGCCCAGGCGGAAAGCGAACTCCGCACCGCCGCGACGCACTTCCTCGCCGCAGCAGACAAACTCACGCTCCCCGGCCCCGCCCTGCCCCAGTACTACCTGCCGGAGCCCCCCTCCGCCGCGTCCCCATTCCCAGGACCGGCCCTTGCCGAGCCGACCGCGACACTGCCCACCCCACCTGAGTCCGCCGCGTCTGAGCCCACCACCCCGCAGCCCTCCGTCGCGCAGCCCTCCGTCGCGCAGCCCTCCGTCGCGCAGCCCTCCGTCACGGAGCCCTCCGTCACGGAGCCCTCCGTCACGGAGCCCTCCGTCACGGAGACGTCCGACACGCGTCAGCGCCCGTACCGGCGCATGCCCTATTCAGGCGGCAACTTTTCCTGACGTACCTCGGCGTCGGCGGATTCCTTGACCGGGGGAACTCGGCGACTGCGCGTGGGCCGGTGGTGTGGGCCTGTGAGCCCAGCGCCTCGCGCCTGGGAACCGG
>NZ_JBFATZ010000020.1:0-61676 GCF_040678635.1 Thermopolyspora sp. NPDC052614 | reverse complement strand
CTCGGCGTCGGCGGATTCCTTGACCGGGGGAACTCGGCGACTGCGCGTGGGCCGGTGGTGTGGGCCTGTGAGCCCAGCGCCTCGCGCCTGGGAACCATCTCAAACCCACGGCCCCGTTGCAGCTCGCGTACTGAAGGCATTTTGTCAGCGCCCGTCGGGTAGACCCTGCACACGATTCGCGGCGGCGAGGCGGCCTGCTTTGTCGCCGCGCACTCTCGCAGTGACCCCGGCTGGCGCCTGCGCCGTCGGCCCTCACGCTCGGAAGCGTTGACCCGATGAAGCACTGCGGCCACGGCACCAGCGCCGCCCCTTCTCCGGTCGGATCGTTTCGTTGCGGCCAGGCGAGGGCCGAACGACGCCGGCGCCGTTGCTGGCGGGGCAGGCGCCCTCGGAGTTGGCGCTGAACAGCACGCGCTTCACCCCGTTGGTCGCCGCGGACCACCGCAACTTCATCCGGCGGGGCGAGGCGTTCGACGGGGGCGAGACGGGCGCTTCGGATCCCTGTATGGACCGAGCAGGCGATCGCGGCCGTGCGCACCATGCACCGGCTGTCCGGCCACACCGATGAACCGCCGACCGAGGGCGCGCGCCTTCGCGGGCTGGTGCGCCGGGCAGGGCCGCGTCGCGCTGCCCGCCACCGGCCAGACCCTGGCCGAATACACCCATCACCTGTGCGCGGCCGGGCAGGCCCCGGCCACCCGGTTCGGCGGGCGAGCGCCGCCTGGATGAGGGGGTGCCAGCACGTCGGTCACCGACCTGCTCACCGACCAGAGCAGCAGGGTGACCGGGGTCGTGGCACGCACCCGATTCGTGGGCACGCTGCGGCCGGAGACGCGTCGTACGGGCACAGAGATCCGCGTCTTCCCGCTCCAGGCGCGGAGGGCGACGGCGAGTACGACGACTCGCCGTGAACCTGACCCGCCGGTCAAGGCGATCAGGACCGACGGGCAGGACCGGCAGACGGGACCGGCGGACGAGACCGGCGGGCAGGACCGGCGGACGAGACCGGCGGGCTGGTGGCATGAAGACGCCCACCGGCTGCGGCGGCGGCGGGCGTGGTGGCGCGTTTGGGGAGCGGTCAGGCGGAGCGAGGGGTGCGGGCGGCGGGGCGGTCCGGGTAGGGGTGCAGGAGGGTGACGCCCTTGATCGGGGCGCGTCGTTGCGCGGGGATGCGGGTGATCGGGGCGGGCCGCCATTCGATCGCGGCCGGGGGCTCGACGGCGGCGGGTTCGACCACGACGTCCGCCTCGTGATGGTCGTCGCGGTACGTGTCGTGCCCCGCGTTCAGGGCGGCGTCCAGGTCGGTGACGAAGTCCGAGACGTCGTCGGTGCCGAGGTAGGCCGCCTGGCGGGCCGTCGTGTGCGCGTGCGGCGGTGTTGGGGCTGGGACGGGGGCCGCGACCGGGGCGGGTGCGTCGTGGACGGGGTCGGGGGCGCCGTAGGCGGGCACCCAGTGGACGGGGATGTCGTTCTCGGAGACGTACGGCCGGGGAACGGTGCCTTCGGAGACGTACGGGCGGGGGTCCACGCCCTCCGAGACGTAGGGCCGGGGGATGACGCTTTCGGTGGCGTAGCCGGGCGCGTCGGCCTCGAGGCGCCGCCTGCCGGAGGCGTCGGCGGCCACGGCGTATCCGCCCGCGACATGGGTGCCCGTGACGTCATGGACGGAGACGTGACCAGCGAAGTGACCGGCGACGCGCTGGTGGGGAACGTGGCCGGTCGGCGCGGTCTCGGCCAGGTGATCGTCGTGGAACATGGTGACCGGCTCGGCGGGCCGGCCCCAGGCGGGCCGGGCGTGGCGGGCTCGGCGGGGCTCGGCGTACCCGTCGCCGTAGGGGTCGGCGTAGGAGTCGCCGTAGGGGTCGGCGGCTCGGGCCGCCGGGTAGGCCGCGCCGACGGGGGCGCGATGGCGCCCACCGGCGGCGGTCGCGCCCGTCATGGCCTCGGACCAGGGCATGTTCGCGATGTTCACCGAGGGACGGATCACCGTGGCGTGGGCGGCGCCGGCGTCGGGGCCGAGGTTGAGCATCGCGACGCCGACCACGATCAACGCGATGGCGCCGATCTTCATGGGGTGGATCGATTCACGGAAGAACATGGCTCCGATGACGGCGATCGCCGCGGTGCCGATGCCGGACCACATCGCGTAGGCGACCGAAACCTCCAACTGCAGCTTCAGTGCCTGGGCCATGCACACGTAGGACGTGATGTACAGCCCCACCACCATGAGGGTGAGAAAGGTGTGGGTGAAGATATTGAGCCCGTTGGTGTACTTGAGCGCGGTTGTTGCTGCGATCTCCGTGAGAATCGCGCACGCGAGCAGGAACCAGGCCATGACCGAGCTAGAACGCATGGCGGGGGTCGTTGACGGAACGGTTCCGCAGGGATCCGGCGATCCGATCGCGGCCTATGATTTCATTCATTTCGGCGTGCCTTTCCCGCGAAGCGGCGATCCCGGGGGCGGAGGGCTCGGGTAATCTCCGGCCCGGCATCCATAACAATATTGATATGTGTGTTGTAAATATATGAGTCAGGTATTGAGGCGTTTATTTCCGCAGCGCGCCGGGGATGTCGTCCGGCTAGCGCCGGCGGCGGAGTCGCCGCGGGTGGCCGTCGGAGTCGCAGCAGGTGCCGTGGTCGTCGGCCGCGTGGCGTCCGTGCGCGGCGCCGTGCCCCCGCGCGTGCCGCCGGTCGCGGGCGTGTACCCGGCCGTGGGCGTGCATCCGGTCGTGGGCGGTGGTCCGACCGCTCCTGCGCTGGTGCGGGAGACGTAGCGGCTCGGCCACGGCGTGCAGCGGCCGTGGCGCCCTCGGCACGGGGTCGGGTGGGTCCTCTCCCACGCAGGTGCCGAGGGTGAGCTCGGCGGTGATCCCCGGCCCGAACCCGGCCATCAGGCATCGCGTGCCGTCCCGCACCATGCCGACCTCGAACGCCCGCCGGAGCACGTCGAAGACGACCGCGCTGGCGATATTGCCGTACTCGCTGAGCGTCTGCCGACTCGCCCAGAACGCCTCGGGCCGTACGCGCAGGTGTCTCGCCAGGTCGTCCAGGATGCGCGGGCCACCGGCGTGGATGACGTACAGGTCGAGGTCGGAGGCGTTCCACCCGTGGTCGCGGGCCTGGCGGGCGATGACGGGCGCCAGGTCGGCCATGGTGCCGGGCACCCGCAGGTCGAGCCGGAAGTGCGGGCCCCTGGCGCCGATGTCGAAGCTGATCCAATGCTCGGTGTTCGGCAGCAGGTAGGAGGCCTGGTAGCGCAGTTCGATGCCGTGACCGCCGGCTCCGCGCAGCACGGCCGCGGCGATGCCGTCGCCGAACAGGCCGTTGGACAGCAGGTTGCCCACGTCCAGATCGGTGGGCTGGTAGCACAGGGAGCTGAACTCGCAGGCGACGACCAGCACGTTCGCGCCGGGGTGGGCGGCGCAGAAGTCGTGGGCCCGGTTGACCGCGGCGGCGCCAGCGGCGCAGCCGAGCTGGGAGATCGGGAGCTGGGTGACATCCGGCCGGAAGCCCAGGTTGTTGATCAGCCAGGCGGTCATCGACGGCATCATGAAGCCGGTGCAGGAGACGTAGACCAGCGCGTCGATGTCGCCGGCGGTCACCCCGGCGTTGTCCAGGGCCTGGCGGATCACCGGTGGCACCCGCAGTTTCGCCTCCTCCTCGTAGCGATCATTCCGCTCGTCGAAACCCGGGTGGTGCAGCACCTGCTCGATCGGGAGCACCAGGTGACGCTTCTCCACGCCGGTGTTCGCGATCAGGCGCAGGGCGAGCGCGAGCCTCGGGTGATCCCGATGGAGGTCGGCGCACAGGGCGAGGGTCTGCTCACGGGTGATCACATGTTCGGGTACGGCGACCGCCGGCTTGCAAAGTACTGGCACCGATTCACCACCACGGTTGTCGAGCGAGCTGAGGGGGAGGAGATTCATATCGGAAGTGACCGGTAGCCAGGCATGGCAAAGACGGTCGCCGTACGATGTGAGAAGCCGGGTGTAAAGTCCCGCGGCTTGCTCGGCCCACGCGGATCCGCAGGGCGTGGAAAGGGTGACGGCCCTACTTGAGGGGATATCCCCCGCGGCTATCCTGATGCCCTAGGGATCTCCCCGCCGAATGGGCGGGGGCAGATTCCGCTACCCATTGCGGCCGGACTGCCCATCGTCACACCCTCCCTTCCTCTGGGATGTCAGCAGCCTCGAATCAGGCTCTTGACATGCATTCTGACCAGCTTGGAATAGTCTGTCAATCGAAGTCAGATGCGTTGTCATGGTGCGGATGTGACATCCCTAGAGAGCTTCTCTCCGCGTCTCGAATTCCCGTGGGAACGGTTCACCCGTGTGATTCATGTCCAATTGCGGATGGTTTGGACAGGACCGAAACCATCGAGAGTGCCGCCCGAATCACATGACAAGGGAGAAGGTATCGGACGACCCAGTTCGGGTTTACGTGCCGCCCGAATGCGGGCCGACCCGCCGGAACGGACGCAGCACGGCCCTCACGTCATTGACAGCGATCTGTCAAGTCAGTGAGGGCCGTCTGCCGCCGGGCGGGTTGGGGCGGTTCGAGGTGACGGGCGGCGAATGTGGGATGCGGGGGGCGGAAGGGGGGCGGATGGCAGCGGGCGGGGCGGGCGGCGGCGGGCGATGCGAGAGGTCAAGGGCAGGGCCGGTCAAAGGTGACACGGAAGGGATGACGCCCTGAGCCCGCACGCCCGCCCGGTTGACGCCGGTCCAAGCGATACGCATGGAGGCCGATGCCAGCGGGCCGGGCGGGTAGCGGCGGACGATGAGGAAGGTCAGGGGCAGGGCCGGTTGAAGGTGACGCGGATGGGGATGACGTCCTGGGTTCGGACGCCCGCCTGGTTGACGCCGGTCCAGGCGATGCGCAGCACGGCGGTCCTGGTCTTTCCGCAGTTGGCGTAAAGGTGGTTCACGGTGCTGCGGCCCTGGGCGGCGAGGGTGCGGAGGGGGGTCAGCCGGATCTGGAAGCCGTCGCGCCGGTTTGGGCCGACGACTCCCCTGCTGGACGACAGCTGCAGCAGCGGCGTGGAGATCGCGGCTCGCCAGGCGATCGTTCCGTTGACGGCACGCAGGAGGATGATCTCCGACTGGCGGTCGCCTCCGGTGCCCTCCGTCACGATGAGCCTGACCGGGGCGACCGCGGCGCGGCGTCCGGTGGCGCTCGGCGACGGGCGGTGGGACGGTACGGGCGCGCCACTGGGGGACGCCTTCGCGCCTGCGGACGGTTTGGTCCCGGGGACGATCGACGGGAGGGGCTCCGGGTCGCGTCGCCCGGTCCCGCCGGGGGTTGCCGAGGCGACGCCGCTCGGCTTCGGCGACGCGCCCGCGCCGGTTCCGCCGATGCCCGATCGGGATCCGGAACCGCCGGAGCCGCGCGCCCCGGCGTCCGGGGTACGGGTGGCGCCAGGGTTGGGGGTACGGGTGGCGCCGGCGGTCGCGCCCGCGCCGGCACCACCCGAGTCGGAGCCCCCGGCACCGGAGCCCGCTCCGGCGTCGGGGGTACGGCGGGATCCCGACGCCGCGCCGTCGTCGGGATTCACGCCGAAGCCTCCGGAAGCGCCGTCTCCCACGCCCGCGTCCGTGGGCGTCGCGTCCGGGGTGACCTCGACACCGGGGTCGGCCGTGCCGGTGGGGTCGAGGGGCGTCTCTCCGGCGGCGGAGCCGGAGGGGGCCCCTCCGGGGGCGGCGGCTCGCGCCGACGCCTCCGGCGGTGCGGGAATCGGCGTCGGCGGTTCGGGACCGGTGCTCGCGGGCTTCTCGTTTGCCACGTCCAAGGTGACGGCCCGCTCGGACGGGCCGAACACCGCCCAGGCCAGTCCGCCGATCAGCACGACACCGGCGGTGGCCGCCAGCGCCTTGCCCGAACGCCGCCTCTTCTCACCCGGGTGGCCGTACAGGTCCGGGTCCAGGTCCTGCGGATCGGAGGCGAACCCGTCGTCGTACGGCCGGACCCGGCGCGGAGCGCGATCGTGGAACGTGCCAAATCCGGGCGTGGAGCCGTCGGCGGCGGCGTCGTGCGGCGTGCCGGTGCGCGGGCCGAGTTCCTCGAAGCCGTCGGAGCCGCCGGGCAGGCTCCCGTCACGGCCGAGACGACCGGACCACGGGCTGCCGCTCCCTCGGAGCGCGGCCTCCCGGGGCGCGGCCTCCCCGGGCTCGCTCCCCTGGGGCGCACTCCCCCGGGGCGCGGCCTCCAGGGGAGCGGTCTCCCAGGGCTCGCTCCCTCGGGGCGTGGCCGTCCGTGGCGCGGTCTCCCGGGGCGTGGCCTCCCGAGGTGCGGCCTCCCCGGGCTCGCTCCCCCGGGGCGCACTCTCCCGGGGCGCACTCTCCCGGGGCGCGGTCTCCCGGGAGGCGGACGCGAACGGCGGCCAGCGATCAGCGGTGCGACGGAGATCACCGGACGCGGCGCCACCACGCCGGAAGACGTTACGGCGAGGGGAGGCGTCGTCGTGGGAGGGGGCGTCTGCGCCGGATGCCGGGGTGGGGTCGTCGATGGGGACGTCCGGGGTGTCGGGGTCCCAGAAGCCGATGGTGCGGTTGGCCTCCAGGCCCGCGGACAGCACGGGCGCCTGCTGAAGCAGGGGCGGGGCAGCCGGGCGTTCCCGGTCGGGCTGGACGGGGAAGCCGTCGGCGCCCCAGGCGATGCGGACGGGCGGGGGCAGGGAGGGGTCGAGAATGAGGGCGCGCTGCTCCTGCGTGAGCGGGGTGAAGGGAATGCGGCCCAGCAGGGCCATCGCGTCGACGGTCAGGCTCGCCGGGGCGGAGCAGGTCGCGCAGGCGGTGACGTGGGCGCGTAGGCGGGTGCGGGCGTTTCGGACCGGGTGGGCGGCCCAGTCGGCGGCGAGGTCGGCTCCCTCCGCGCACTTGGCTCGGGAGGCCCGGGTGAGCATGACGACGTTGACCCAGGCCTCGTAGACGTCCTGCGCTTCGGTGAGCAACGCGCCCGCCCGCTCGGCGGACAGGCCGGTGACGGCGGCGATCTCGGCGAGGTCCAGCCCGTGGCGGCAGGCCAGTTCCAGCACCTCGCGCTGCCTGCGGTCGAGGGCCTGCAGGCCCGCGAGGATCGGTTCGGCCGCGTCGGCCTCCCGGGTCCGGGGCGGCGCCCCCGCGATCGAGGCCGCCCCTTCCACCGGACGCGTCAGCCGGATCAGGCAACATGCGCGTGCCGCGGCGTACAGCAGTGCCCGGCCCTCACCCCGGTTCCGGGAGGGCTCTCGCCGCTCCCGGACCAGGAGCAGTGCCGCGCGGACCGTCTCGGCGACCACCGCCGCGGGGGCGTCCCCTACCCACATGCGGCAGTAGTCGCCGAGTCCGTCGCCGTAGCGTTCCACCGTTTCGGCGAGGTCCGGCGGCACCGCTCCCGTGGCTGCCGCGTGGACCGGGGTGGAACCGGTGACGTCCCGGGCCGGCGAACGCTCCATGTCCAATCCCTCGACTTTCAGTCAACCTACTTGTCAACCTCATGACGTACGGGATCGGACCTCGGCTCAGCGGGCCGGGCAACGTTATTTATCTGTTATGAACCGTGCTTCGCGGCGCGTTCCGCGCGTGCGACCGAGAGCCAGCTGCCGCCGACCGTCCCCGAGGGGATGGTCAGGCGGCGGCGCGCTCCACGGTGGTGAGGGCAGGGTGCCGCGTCGGCGGGACAGGCCGCCGCTTCCGCTCACGCACGATGGTCTTCAGGACACGCCAGCCGTCGCGGACGGCGTGC
Source organism: Thermopolyspora sp. NPDC052614 (assembly GCF_040678635.1). Classification (NCBI taxonomy): domain Bacteria; kingdom Bacillati; phylum Actinomycetota; class Actinomycetes; order Streptosporangiales; family Streptosporangiaceae; genus Thermopolyspora; species Thermopolyspora sp. NPDC052614. The sequence continues at coordinate 53,954 of NZ_JBFATZ010000020.1, read as the reverse complement.
AGGTTGCTCTCGCCGTGGATCCGGCAGCGCTCGTGGCTCGCCACCTCGCTGATGACCAGGCCAGCCTGCGCGGCGCGGATGTTCATCAGCGTCTCGATCTCGAAACCGTCGCAATCGAGGCCGAGGGCGTCCAGGTGGTGGGCCCAGAAGGCGTTGTAGCCGTAGCACAGGTCGGTGTAGCGCGTGCCGTACAGCAGGTTCGTCGCGGCGGTGAGCAGCTTGTTGCCCAGCGACCGCACGAAGCTGATGTCGTCGGAGCCCGCGCCGGGGACGTACCGGGAGCCCTTGGCGAAGTCGGCGCCCGCGAGCAGGGCGTCCACGAAGCGGCCGATCTCGCGGCCGTCGGTGGAGCCGTCGGCGTCCATCATCACGATGATGTCGCCGGTGGCGGCGGCGAAGCCCTCGGTGAGGGCGTTGCCCTTGCCCTTGCCGGACTGCACGACCACGCGCAGGTCGGGACGCAGCCGCCGGGCCACGGCCACGGTGTCGTCGGTGGACCGGCCGTCCACGAGGACCACCTCGTCGACCCATCGGGGCAACGTGGCGAACACGTGCGGCAGGTTCTCGGCCTCGTTCATCGCCGCGATCACCACGCTGACGGTGGCGCTCTTGGCCCGGACGTCGCCGACAGGGGCGAGGTGGCCGGGATTCGCGTTGATTCGGTACGTCGTCATGGCCGAAGCATGCTCCAAGCCACCTGCAAACCACTTAACTCCGTCTTATACGGATCTTGTAAAAGGCTCTGACCTGCGGTTTCGCGGCCGATCCGGGAGTGTTGACTTTTACGATCCGTGGATTTGTACGTGGAACCGGCCGGGATCGACACGCGCGGGCGGCTCTGCAAGGCTGGGCGGATGGTCACCGTGGAGGACGTGCGGCGACTGGCGATCACGCTGCCGCGCACCGAGGAGAGGCTCATCAGGGATCGCGTGAAGTTCCGCGTGGGGAGGCTGGTGTACGTGTCGTTCTCCCGCGACGAGACGCTCATGGGATTCGCCTTCCCCAAGCATGAGCGCGGCGCGCTGGTGGCGGCCGAGCCGGAGAAGTTCCTGATGCCGGAGCCGTCCGACGAGCGGTACAACTGGGTCCGGGCGCGGCTCGCGGCGCTCGACGAGGCCGAGATGCGCGAGCTCGTGGTGGACGCCTGGCGCATGGTGGTGCCCAAGCGCGTCGCCGCCGCATACGACCAGCGCTAGACACCCGGCGACCGCGCCGCCCGTCCCCGGCGCACGGCGCTCGACAAGGCCGAAATGCGCCAACTCGTGGTGGACACCTGGCGCATGGTGGTGCCCAAGCGCGTCGCCGCCGCATACGACCAGCGCTAGACACCCGGCGACCGCGCCGCCCGTGCCCGGGGGCCTGGCTTCGGGCATGGCGCGCGCCGGGACGGAGGCGGCGGCCGGGGCCGCAATGGGGACAGCGGATGTGATGGGCGATTCTTTGCCGTCTCTCTACCGTTCTTCGTTCTTTACCGCGTTATCGCAGGTCAGAGCGTGTTTTGGCGATGGCGGACGGCCTGAACGGGGGCGGTTGCCCAGAGGAATGCCAAAGATCGGCTGAAGGGGGTGAGTTGCTGGTCGTGTCCGGTTCTTCAGGACACGAAAACGGGGAGGGTTCATGCCACGCTTCGCCCCATATCGCCAGGGTGGCGCCGGTGCTCCGGACCTGCTGGACATCGCCGAGCGCACGTTCCAACTGCTGTGCCGCGACGGCGGGCCGCTGCGCGTCGACGGCGAGGTCATCGGGTACGGCCTGCCGCCACGGCCGATCACACTCGCCGAACTGCGGCTCATCCTCAGCCACCCGGCCATCGGCCATCCGGTTCGCGACGCCGCCTGGCGTCCGCTGATCAGGCTGGCACGCGAACACGGCGATGTATGGATCATCGGCTGCCTCGGCCTGGCCCTGCCCGTTCTGCGCCGCATGGCCGGCCGTCTGTCCGGCGGACCCGGCGACGCCGCCGATGTGACCGCCGAGGTGGTCGTCGCGTTCACGCACGCGCTCCACGGCCTGAACCTCGATCGCCCGCGTCTGACGCCGCGGCTCTACCGCGCCACCCGCCTGGCCTGCGCCCGCCCCGCCGCGCCGGGCGGACCGGTTCCGGTGGCCCCGCAGACGTTCGACACGATCGTCTCGGGCGCCCCCGCCGACCACCCCGACCTCCTGCTGGCCCGCGCCGTGGCCCAGGGCGTCATCAGCCGTGCCGACGCCCGGCTCATCGGCGTCACCCGCCTGGAGAGCGTGCCCCTGCGGGCCGTGGCCGAGGGCCTGGCGGTGCCGTACGACGTGCTGCGCAGGCGCCGCGCCGCCGCCGAGTCCCGCCTCCGGGCCGCCGTCCTCGACGGCAGGCTCCGCGCCGGGTGAGTCCGTACGCAGGCCGGTCCGGTCCGGCCGGGGCGGAGGGCGTCGCCTCGCGCCCCGGCCGACGGCCGACTGATCGGTGACGGTGTGCGCCCGTGGCGTTGCGGCACGGGCGCGCATCCGGCGTCATGACCCCGACCGCCGTGCTCGCGGCGGCGGGGTCATCGGAGTCATCAGGGTCATCAGGGGCGGTCTCGGTCGGCGGGGCGTGCGGCGGGGCCGGTGAGGTCCCGGTACAGGGCCGTGGTGAGGGGTGACGGGCGCAGGCCGCCCAGTTCGTCGAGGGCGGCGACGAGACGGCGGTAGCTGCGGTGCGCCTCGTCGACGCGGCCCAGGTCGGCGTGCAACCGCATCTGGCGGCGGCGCAGCGGCTCGTTGCACGGGTCCAGGTCGAGCGTCCGGTCCAGCAGGGCGATCAGCCGGGTCGCGTCGTGCTCGTGCTCGATCAGGGTGGTCAGCGCGCGTACGACGCTCCTGCGCAGGTTCTCGGCGATGGGGACGCTCCACGGCCGGGTGACGCCGGGCAGGAACGGGCCGGTGTACAGGTCAACGGCCCGGCGCAGGACGGTGAGACGCTCCCGCAGCCCGTCGGCGGCCGCGGCGGCGGAGAGGGCCTCGGTGAGCCGCCAGTAGTCGACGTCGATCAGGTCGGCGTTGAGGAAGTAGCGGTGAGAGACCTGCCGGATCAGTGCCGTCTCCCTGACGCCGTCGGCCAGGGCGCGGCGAAGGCGCTTGCGCACCTCCTTCTTCCTGCTGTGGAAGCGGTCGTAGTCGGACAGGGCGACGTCCGGCCACAGGAGCTCGTGCGCCTTCTCCCGGGTCAGCCCGTCGCGATGTACGGCGAGCAGCCCCAGCAGATCGGGCAGATCCTTGCCTTTCGTGCAGTCGACGCGCCCGCCGGGGCCCTCGATCACGACCCCGCCCAGGAGCCGGATCAGCAGCCGCGCCGCCTTCGGGGTCACCAAGCACGCGATGGGCGTCTCCCGCGACTCGCCAAGGAACGTCCCGGCCGCCGTGCCGAGCAGAGCTCCCGGAAGATCTGCCGTCGTCACGCCGCAGGCGACCGCATCCGCGCCGGTCGCGCCGGCATCGGTGGCGGAACCGGTTCCTGTGGCGGAGTCAGGCGCTCCATCGGTACGCCTGCCGGAACCTGAGCCGACGCCTGCGCCGGAGCCGGTGCCCCTGCCGGTGCCCCTCCCGGTGCCACTGCCGGCACCTTCGCCGGAGTGAGCGCCGCCGCGGGCGTCACCGCCGGGGCCGGTGGGGGTGCCGTCGCCGGTCACGGTGTCGAGGTCGGTGACCGTGCCGCCGTCGGCGGGGGTGTGATGGCCGCGGGCGTCGGCGGCGGCTTCGGGCCGTTCGCCGGAGTCGCCGTCCGGGGGTTCCGGCGGCGGGTCGGCGTCCGCGGCCGTGATCGTGTCGGAGGCGCGGGGGCGGCGTCGCCACCGCCGTCCGGCGCACGGGCTGAAGCGCAGCAGGGCGGTGGGATGCCGCCTGCCGCGGCGAGCGCCGCCCGGGGTGACCGGGATGACCCGGGTGATGCGTATCAGAAGCAGCGTTCCGGCGGTGATGACCAGACCGAGGACGAGCGTCACGCCGAATCGCAATGTGGCGAGGCCCTCGTCCGCGGCGCCGATGCGGTGAATCGTCCAGACCCGGTGTCGCGGCTTCGCCGATGGGGTATCGGAGGGTTCGGTGGCCTCCGCGTCCGCCGCGGCGGACTGCGAGACGGTCGTGTCGCGCATCGCGGCGGCTCCGCCGGAGCGTCGTCCGGAGACGTGACGGTTGGAGGGGGCGGTGCCGTCGGCGGCCACGCCGGAGGGGAGATCGCGGTCGTTTTCGACGCCGGAAGCGGGAGGACGACCGGTTTCGCCGCCGGGGGCGGTCAGGTGGCCGGTCTCGGGGGTGGTACGCCGATGCCAGGTGGGCGGCTCGCCGTACGTGCCGGGAGTGGAACGCTCCCTGCCCGCCGGCCGGGCGGCGTGCGGGATGCCCGCCCGGTGTTCGGCGCCCTTCGGCGGCGAAATCGCCGGCGTTCGGGCGGATGTTCGGCCGGAGAGTTTGCCTGCCGTCTTTCCGGGGGGCATGACCGGGGCGCGGCCCGGCAGTTCGCCGGGTTCGTCGTTGATACGGCCGCCGCCGTGGCCTGGGCGGACCGGCTCGGCGTCCGGTTGCCGGGGCGGGTGCCGGTGGCGGCGCGATCCGCGGTGCCATTCGGGGTGGGCTTCGGGGTGGGCTTCGGGATGGGATTCGTGGCCGGTGGCCGGGTATCTCTTGCGCCAGCCCAGCCAGGGCTCGTTCCCGGTGAGGCTCCGATGGGGGCGGCGCGCACGGCGGAGCAGGCCGAGCAGGTCGGGTACGAGCCCCTCGCGGACCGAGCCCATGGGCGCGGGGCAGTAGCCGCTCATCTCGTGCACCCGGCGGTCGGGGTAGGACGCGCGTACGCAGTGCGGCTCGGCCGCCGCGGCGGACGGCGGGAACCCGGCGATCGAGCCGCTCATGACGATCGCGATGGCGCTGTGCGCGACTACCCGATGCGATCCGGCCATGCCGTACCCCCGAGAGTGTCAACGTTGGGTGACCAGTCCAACCGGTCCTGTTACCTGTAGTACCCGATCTTGATACGAGGTTTCCGATCTCGATGATCAAAATTTGGGTAATGAACCCTTGCTCCCCGGACCCAACGCCCTCAGGACCGAGCGATACTCTGAAACCGCTTTAAAGTAGTCCGGAGGGATCACACGTGGCCGATACCGCCGATAACCTGCCATTTCTCGTCAAAGACGGTGACTTCTTCGTGCCGCAGCCGCACGCGCGCAGCCCTTGGGCGGCGCAGATGCTGCACGGCCGTCTGGTGGGCGGGCTCATCGCGCGGACCCTGGAGCTTGAGCACCGGGATCCCGACCTGCATTTCGCCCGGCTGACCGTTGACCTGTTCCGCAGCAGTCCGCTGGTGCCGCTGCGGGTGTCGACGACGAGGGTCCGGGACGGCGGGCGCATCCGGGTGGCCGACGCGGTCGTGGAGACCGAGCAGGGGGCGATCGGCCGGGCCGGCGCCGTGCTGCTGCGGCGCGGCGAGCAGCCGCCCGGCGAGGTTTGGGCGCCTCCGGCGTGGGACGCGCCCCCCGTCGAGCCCCTCGCCCCGCCGCCGACCCCCTACAACGGGTGGATCCCGCCGTTCGACCTGTGGCGGCTGACGCCGTGGGGCAGCAAGGAGCGGTCGCGGATCTGGCTGCGCGAGAGGCATCCCCTGGTCGGCGGCGAGCAGCTGACGCCCTTCGTCCGCGCCGTGCTGGCCGCCGAATTCGTCAGCCCGCTCACCCACATGGGCACGGAGGGCCTGCGATTCATCAACGCCGACTACACGCTCTTCCTGAGCCGGCTTCCGATCGGCGACGTCATCGGCATGGAGTCGGACGGCCATCTCAGCGATGCCGGCGTCGCGGTCGGCCATTGCACTCTTTATGACGACTCCGGCCCGATCGGCTATTGCGCGACGTCGGCGGTCGCGAATTCGATGGCCATCCCGCCCGCCTGATTCCGCCGTCGGCCGGGGCGGCCCAACCGAATTGCGGCATGAAAAACGACCGGCCCGGAATCGGGGCCCGGTCGCCGGTCGATCGGATCGTTCGTCGTGGCGCTTCTCACCGCCACGCCGCCACATGGGCCGGGCTCAGGGTCCCGTAGGTTCCCTGAGCCCGGGCGGTGAGCGCCTCGCGTCGATCGCCGAGGCGCTCTTCGGCGTCGTCACGCTACCTGATGCTTCGTATCACCAACCCCAGAAGAAGAAGTCATCGTCGAAGCAGTCGTCAAAACCGCCCCAGCCCCAGCCCCAGTCGCCCCACCACTGAGCGACCTGGCTGACCGAGCCCGTGGACGCGGTCGCCGTGCTGGCGGTGGAGGCGTTCGCGGCGGCCGCAGGAGCAAGGACGGCGGCGGCGATGGCACCGGTAGCGACCAATCTCTTGAGCATTCCAGTCACCTTAATGTGAATAGTCTGCGGCGCAGTTTCGTGCACCGAGAGATTCCGCTATACAGACAGAATCCCATCTGTCATGTTTTTCACCTTATGTCCACTTTAGGCGGGTTACAATCCACTCGCCGCTAACTACCGGTCAAGACTCCGCATATCCCCCGGCCCAGCGTGTCCGTCACACAGGGTCCGGCAACTCCCCGGCAATGCAAGAAATGGCACACGCGCCATATTTCATAATCCTGCCGCGCCCCGCCCGACGCTCTTTCGCCGTCCCCGCCCGCCCCGATGCCTCCGGCATGCGGCGTACGGACACCCCCGGATGTCCAGCACGAGGTGATCGGCGAAGGGGCACGTCACCCGGCTACGGAGCCGGGTGGGCGGGCGGCGCTGCGACCCGATGGCGGTGACCGGCGCGCACGTTCGACGGCGTACGCGCACATGCGTGAGATCCACCCCGTCGCTCGCCGCGCCCGCCGCCCACGGGCTCCGGCAGACGAGCCCGTGCCTCTCGGATCGCCACAGGCCGACTCGCAGCCCGGAAGGCCAGGCTTCCCGCTCGCCTCCGCAGCCGTGAAGTGCGGCCCAGCCGCCTTCGGGCATGGCGGCCGGGCCGGGCGTGAAGATCAGCTGTGGCCGCGACGCTGAATGGTGATCCAGTCGGTGCCGGGCCCCTGGTCGCGGGACTGCTTCGGCACCAGGGAGAACCGGTCGTCCACGCCGAGCGACGCGTAGCCCGAGCGGGCGTTCACGTCGGCGACCGTGGGCCGACCCGAGCCGATCTCGGCGACGGTGGGCCGGGAGGAGCGGTCCGCCTTCGCCCGGGCGCGGGCGGAGGCGAGGTCGGGCGGGATCGACCAGGAACCGGTCTCCTCGATGGAGCGGTTGCTGCTGGGCCGTACCGGAGTGCTGGTGGGGGCGGGGTCCGCAGCGGGCGTCGAGGCGGACGGGGCGGGGTTGTTCACGGCGGGCCACGCACCGGTGTCCGCGAGGTTGCGGCCTGCGGTGATCTCGGCGGCCGTGGAGACGGGCCACTGGGCGTCGGTGTCGGTCACCGAGGCGGTGCGTTGCGGGGCGGTCGCGCCGAGGGTGGCGGGTCCGAGGATGTTCCCGGTCATGGTGGTCTCGGCCAGGGCGTTGCCTCCCCCGTTCCCTGCCCCGTTGCCGCCGCCGTCGGTGCGGACGCCCGCGCCCAGGGTGCTGAAGGCGCCGGTGTTCACCGCTCCGGTGTTCACCGCGCTCGGTCCCCCACCGTTCAGGCCCCCACCGTTCAGGCCCGCGTTACCCGCCGCCGCGCCCACGGTCACGGCGCGGTGGCTGCCGGTGTCGGCGACGGCGAGCGGATGCTGGGCCGTGACGCCGGACACGGTGAGCTGCGGCATCGCGCCCGTGTCGGTGGGCTTGCGGTGCGCGCCGGTGTCGGCGTGGGCGGCGGGCCGCTGGTACGTGGGCTCGGGCACCCCGGCGGGCCGGGCGGCCACGATGTCGGCGACGGTGACCGGCCGCGTGGCGGCGATCTCGGCGACGGCGGCGGCCCACTGGGCGTCGGTCTCGGCGGCCGTGAGCGGGCGCGGCTGCTGGTGGGTCAGCTGCTGCGGCTGGGCCTGCTGCTGGGCCGGCGGCGTCAGCGTCTCCACCCCGTACAGATACGCGAACAGCCCGTTGAGCAGCCGCTGCACGTCGGGCTGCGGCCGTACCACCAGGCGCAGGAACTGGCTGGTGGACCCCAGCTTGTTGCCGCACTCGCGCACGTACACGCCGAACTCGGAGATCAGGTAGTCGCGCAGCTCGGTCCCGTCCCGCCCGTCCGGCAACTTGATCATCAGGAAGTTGCCCTGCGACGGGAAGACGGTGAGCCCGGGAAGCTGCGAGAGCTGCTCGTACATCATCTGCCGGTCGCGGGCGAGCAGCCGCAGGCTGTGGTAGTACTCCTCCTGGTGCTCCTTCAGCATGAAGACCACGACCTCGGCGAAGGAGTTCAGGTTCCACTTGGGCAGCGCCCGCCGCACCACGCCCGCCAGCGCCGGGTTCGACACCATGTAGCCGAACCGGATGCCGTGCAGCCCGAAGTTCTTCCCCAGGCTCTTCAGCACGATCACGTTCGGCCGGATCGCCGCCTCCTCGGCCACGCTCCGGTACGGCTCGGCGTCCACGAAGTCGATGAACGACTCGTCCACGATGACCAGGTCGAGGTCGTTGAGCATGTCGAGCATGCGCACGACGTCCTGGCGGGCGACGAACCCGCCGTCCGGGTTGTTCGGGTTGCAGATCACCGCCACCCGCGACCCGCGGTTCCGAATGAACCGGACATATTCCTCGACGTCCAGCCGGAAGCCCTGGCTCTCCTGCAGCGGGAACATGTCCACGCGCTTGCCGGTCTCCAGGGGCTGGTCGGTCCACCGCCCGAACGTGGGGATGGGGATGGCCAGGCTCTCCCGGACCAGCAGGTGGTCGATCCAGGTGATCAGCTCGGTGGATCCGTTGCCCATCGCCACCGTCTGGGGCTGCAACCCCAGCGTGTTGCACAGCTCCGCCGTGATCGTGTCGGCGTCGCTCGGGTAGTACTTGAGGATGCCCTCCAGGCTCCCCTTCAGGCGCTCGAACATCCCGGGCGTCGGGAAGTACGGGTTGCACGGGATGCAGAAGTCGACCAGATCGGACTGCTCCCCCGGCGCGTAATCACGCGTCAAGGCGAAGAAGGACGGGCTGTGCGCCTTCGTCCGAAGCAGCCTGAGATCGACAGATCGAGCCAACTCAACTCCTCCTCTGGAGCGGGACGGCGTCGCGGGCCCCTCGGCACCCGCCGCGGCATCCCGCACGCGGGTGCACCAACCCGGAAGTACGCGCGCACCCCGGAGGAAGTTCAGCCGATCCGACACGAATTCAGAGACCGACCGCGAACACCGCCCGCCGCCCCCGGAACTCGGTGACGCTCCACAGCGTCTTCTTCTCCCGCCAGCAGGTCAGGTCCTCGGGGCCGACGGGAAAGTCCCTGGTGGTGACCTTGCCCGCCGTGTCCACGACGACGAGCGACCCGCGGGTACGCCCGTCGCGGGCCTGGCTGAGGTACCACCGGCCCTCGTGCGACTGCGCCCCCTGGATCTTGTTCTTCGGCATCTCGAACGCGTCGAGCGCGCGGACCACGCCGTCCTCGCCGGCCGCGAGCGTGTGGTCGCCGTTCAGCGGCCAGCGCGCGACCCGGCCGACGGTGCCCGGCTCGGCGTACTCGCCCGACAGCAGCGCGTCCGGCGAGTGGCTGCGGTCGATCGCGGCGAAGGAGAACCGCGCCTGGCCCGACACCGGCCGCCAGTGGTCCACCTGCGGCATCAGGTAGCGGTAGGCGAGGTAGATCTTGGCCGGCGTCGGCTTCAGGTCGACGAGGCCGCGCACGTCGAAGACCCGCAGGCCGTTGGTGGTGTCGGCCACGTAGATCAGGTCTCCGGACCAGGCGATGCCTCCCGCGTGGATGTTGATCGGCTGGTACGACCCGTCGGGCGCGGGCCGGACCAGCAGCACGTGGGCGTACTTGCGGGTGGCGACGTCGAGGAACGACAGCCGCACGCCCTTCTCCGGGCGGCCGTCGGTCGGCTTCCAGTACCAGCTCACCGCCACGACCGGCTCGGCTCTGCCCGCCTCGGACGCGCAGGCCACGCCCTGCGGATACCAATCGGGCGTGTCGTTGTCGTCGGCCTCGAAGCAGTACCAGTCGACCGGCTGCGGGTTCATGCCGTTGAAGGCCGCGTTCCGCCCCTTCCGCACCGCGGTGCGGCCCGCCTGCGCGAGCACGTTCTTCAGCGTCGTGCCGGGCAGCGCCGCCCGCATCGCCGCCGCGCCCTCGGCGAGCCCGCCGGTGTCCCGGGTCAACTCGAACGGCTTGCCGTCCACCGGCTTCATAACCATCTCGCCCCTCCCGTAGGTGATTCTTGTTTCCTCTCCGATTCAGCCGAGAAACAGAAGGTTCGCAGGCATTGGTAAAGATGGTGTTTCACTGTGCCGCCGGGGGCCGCCGGGGGGACGCCGGGTCAGGCCGACAGCGGCGGCCAGGTGTGCACGGGGCGGTGGGTGAGCGCCAACTCCCGGTAGCGGTTGACCATCTGCGCCCAGCTCATCGGGTCGTTGCCGAGCGCCGTGATCGCCTCCCGCTGCCAGCGCGCCCCCGTGCGGCCGGTCTCCGCGCGCCACCGGATCACCTCCAGCGCGGCGTCGGCGTCGGCGGGCTCGACCCCCGACCGTTCCAGCCCGGCGCGGGCGAGCGGGACCAGCTCGCGCACGAGGGCGGGCGCGGGCACCTCCTCCTCGTGGCCCGGCCAGAACAGGCGAGCCGCCAGGCCGTCCCGCGCGGCCCGGTAGAAGTTCCGGTACGCCTCGGCGAACGCGAACCCCTCGGGTTCGCGCTCGGCGAGCTCCACCACCAGGCCCAGCAGGAAGGCGGCGTTGGCCGTCATGTCCGGCACCGACGGGCCGGACGGCAGGGCGCGCATCTCCACGCGCAGGTGGCCGCCGTCGGCCGGGTCGTACACCGGGCGGTTCCACTGCCACACCGTGCCCTGGTGGGTGCGCAGCTCGTCGAGGCGGGGGACGCCGCCGCGCCGTACGACATCGAGGGGGTCCTCCTCGTCGTCGAGCACGGGCAGCAGCGGCTCGAACTCGCGCACCCCCCACGCGAACAGCTCCTCGGCCCCGTGCCGCACCCAGTCCGGGCCGAAGTGCACGCGGCCCTCGCGGCGCCAGGGCCGCTCCTCGTCCCGGTCGTCGGCGGACTCCTCGAACAGCGCGATCCGGGTCTCCTCCCACAGCCGCCTGCCGAGGAACAGCGGGGAGTTGCCGCTCACCGCGAGCACCGGGGCGGTGGCGAGCTGCGCGGCGTTGTACACGCGGGCGAAGTCGGCGGGCGGGGTGCGCAGGTGGATCTGCCAGGAGGTGTTGGCGCTCTCCAGGATGACGTCCACGACCCGCAGGTCGAGCCGCTCGGCGCCGCTGATGGTGACGAAGAACGGTTCGGCGCGCACCCGGCGGATGCCCCGGCTCAGCGCCCGGTAGCGGCGCTCGTTGGTCATCGCGTCGCCGGTGAAGTCGAACTCGCGCAGCGTCGGCAGGATGCCGATGGGAACCTGGCCGCCGCCCTCGGGGGCCGCCGCCTCGTCCACGGCGAGCATGACCTCGCGCAGCTCGGCCGCGAGGTCGGCGAAGGGACGGCCGGCGAGGGGGCGCGGGGTCAGGTTCACCTCGATGTTGTACGCGCCGAGCTCCAGCGCGACCCGGTCGTCGCCGACGGTCTCCCGCACGGCCTTGTTGCGCTTGAGCGGGCGGCCGTCGGGCGTGACGAGAAACAGCTCCAGCTCGGCGCCGATGGTCGGCGGTCCCGCGCCGAAGCCGGGCCGGTCCAGCAGTTCGCGCAGGGCGGCGAGCGAGTGCTCCAGGCGTTCGCCGAATCGCGCGAACTCCGCCTCGGAGAAGTGTTCCTTGTCCAGGTCCTTGCCCATCGACGTCTTCCGTTCGCAGGGGGTTGCCGCGTCCCCTCCTTCTGTCCGGGAGATCGGGATTCATGCGTTCCGTCGCGCGGCGGGATCGTCCGGCCGGTACGGCGGGGCGGGCGAGAAGGATCAGGGCGGGGGGCGTGTACCCGCCGGGGCGGCGGGGAGGGGGATCCGGAGCCGGGTCGCCCGTTCGCGGCGTCCCGGCGGGGCGTCGCGGCGGAGCCGTACCCGGGAAGTGCGCGGAAACCCGGCTTGAATCTCGACGCGGACACGGGACACGGGGGAACACGAAATGGCTGACACGGGATATTCGTCGTTCAATACGACGGTGGACAAGACCAATCGGATTCTGAATGAAATAGAGAAGGCGTGCGGCTGGACGAAAGAACAGAGAAATCGGTCCTACGCCGCGCTCCGGGCTGTATTGCACGCCGTGCGGGACCGGCTGACGGTCGATGCGTGCGCGCAGTTCGCCGCGCAGCTTCCCATGCTGATCCGCGGCATCTACTACGACGGCTGGAACCCCAGCTCGGTGCCGGTCAAGGCCGACAAGGAGGAGTTCCTCGACCGGGTCAGGCGGGAGTTCCCCTTCGAGGTCGATGACGTGGAGGAGCTCTGCCACGCGGTGCTCACCACGCTGAAGGAGCACGTCACCGACGGCGAGTGGGATCACATCAGGATGAGCATGGGCAGGAAGCTCGCCTCCGTGCTCGCCTGATCGAACGCGCCCCCGGCCCGGCGGTCCCGGCCGGGGCGGGATGGGGCAGTATGCGTCGGTCAGCCGATGCCGAGTCGGCGGCGGTGCTCGTTCCAGGCGCGGACGCAGTAGGGGTAGCGCCAATCCTGCGGGGCGATGTGGCGGCACGCGTACGCGGCGCTGAGCCGGTCCCCCACGTCACCGGGGTCGGAGTCGCCTCCGGTGTGCCCTGTTCCGCCTTCCACCCCGCGCGGCGCGGGACCGGGGCCCGAGCCCTTGCCCGGATCGCCCTGGGAGCCGCGTCCCGCCGACGGTCCCGGGTCCTCACGCGAGCGGCGGTCCGATCCATCCGCCGAAGTGCCCCCGGAAGCGCGGGGCGAAGCAGGCCCCGAGCCCTTTTCGGGGCGGCCGGGCCGGGGCTGGTGGCTGTGGTCATGGCCGCGCCCGGAACCGTCACGGGATGAGGCCGAGCCACCCGGACCGGCGGGTTCGCGGCCGTTCGCACCAGCGCCGCCTCGCCTTTCGTGGCCGCCCGCGCCGCCGCGTCCGGCCGGGTCCTTCCCACCGGTCCGTACGGCCGGGCCGCGCGGTGCCGACCGGTCGCCAGAGGAGGAGCCGCCGTCCCGGCCAGGCCGTTCGATCGCCGTCGGCGGGACCGGGGGCACTCGGACAGGCGGGTTCGGGGAGGGGTGGGTCGGCACCGGAAGGGCACCGGACGTGCCTGATGGCCGGGGGTCGGCCCCGCCGACGGCGCTCGTCGGCGCGGGCGGCGACGTCAGGGAGGTCGTGGCGGCGCCTGAGTCATCGGCGGCCGACGGTTCGGCCGAGGCCGAGGGCTTGGTCGGCGATCCGTGGGCCGGGCCGCCCGGCAGGCCGGACGGCGAATCGCTCGTCACATCGGTGGGAAGGCCGGTCGGGGAGCCGGCGGAGGGGCCGATGGATGTCGCGGCATCCGCCGCGCCCGCGGGCACGCGGTTCCGTGGACCGACCGACGAGGAGCCAGACCAGGCCAGCCAGGCGATCAGCCCGGCCACCAGGGCCGCCGCCACCGCGGCGGCGGCCGTCAGACAGCTTGAGGCGGCGTGGCGGGGCCGTTCCGGATCGTCGTACAGCGGCTCGGGGTCCCAGAACCGGCTGCCGTCCACCCGTCCGGACCGCTCCGGCCCGCCGGGGCCGCGCCGGGGCGCCCCGAACGGGCCGGAGGAATCCGGATAGGGGGCACGGCGCATGCCGTGTGCTGATCGTCGCCGCGACTCCCCCACCGCGCACTCCTTCCGCGTCGCGCCATCGCCTGGCGGCCATGCTGGCGGACGCGACGCGGCAAGGGCGGGCGTTTGCCCTGCGGTAATACCAACCGGTTATGATTCAGATCCGTTCTGTAGCGATACGTCCGTGAATCAGAACGTGATCAGCGGGTCGCCGATGAAGTCGGCGATGAAGTTGATGAAGAAGAATCCGAAGAACAGGAAGTTGAGTACCAGGATCACCTGGTGGTACCACTTCGGCCGGGCCGGGCGCGGCAGTCTGCTGTTGAGGTAGATCAGCATGAACGGGTAGATCAGGGCGCCGAGGTTGGACATGTTCGCCGACCACTGCACCAGGCTCACCGGCAGCGCGAAGTGCAGGATGATCGCGATGACCACCAGCAGCACGATCATGAAGGGGTAGTAGAACCGCCGCGGGTCGCCCTCGATGAGGCCGCGCAGCCGGGGGCTGGTGCCGTGCGAGGCGTCGGTCGTCACGCGGACCATCGCCTCGAAGATGCCGAGCTGCGTGGAGAACAGGATCAGCACGCCGAGCACGAGCGCGATGTAGAACATGCCCCGGCCGTACTCCTCGTTGAGCGCGCTCGCCACGAAGGTCGGCACGTTCGCCTGGGTCGGCTCCTCGCCGGACAGCTCCACGGCGCGGTTCATGAGGATGGTGGGCAGCAGCATGCCGAGGATCGCCCCGACGAAGAACACGCCCCACATGTCGACCATGAGCAGCCGGTACCAGCGCCGCCACAGCGCGGTGTTCTTGTCGTCCTCGGGGAAGGTGACGCCGCTCGACAGCAGGTCGCGGCGGGTGCCGCGCAGGCCCGCGATGTAGCCGGCGCGGTGGCCCATGCCGTACCCCTTGTCGCGGTAGTGGCCCATGACGTACCAGTTCAGGCCGGAGGCGAGGGCGGTGAAGCCGGCGAGGGCGCCGATCTGGGTGGCGGTGATGCCCTCGGGCGGCGCGGCCGGGGTGACGAAGCCGCGGATGCCCTCCCACCACTGCGAGAACGGCACCACGAACAGGTCGATGACCAGCAGCGCGACCAGGATCGCGCCGACCATGAGCCAGTTGGCGAGTTCCAGGGCGCGGCTGATGCGGCGGGCGAGCGCGGTGATGAGGAAGACCAGCACGAGCAGCGCGATCGCCCACAGCCTCGGCTCCTCGGCCCCGGCCGGGGGCACCTCGCCGTGCACCAGCGCGTACACGCCCTGACCGGCGGAGGCCGCCCAGCCGCCCGCGATGAACGAGAAGATCACGATGAAGACCGACAGCGGCACCCAGAGCTTGAACCCCGGGGGCACGCGGCCCCAGCCGACGACCGGCACCTCGCCGGTGGCCATGACGTAGCGCGAGCACTCGATGTTGTAGAACGTCTGCAGGACCGCCGAGACGAGGATCACCCATCCGACGCCGACGAAGCCGTACTGGCCGACCGCCTGCGGGCCGAGCAGCCACTCGCCGCTGCCGATCGAGATGCCCAGGGCGATGAGGCTGGGGCCGATGGCGTACTTGAACAACTCCTTCGCGCCGATCGTGGAGACCCCGAACACCTCCTCGGGTTCGGGGAGATCGGCGACTTGCAGATCGGGGCGGCTCACTCCGAGCGGTCGACCGGTCGTGATCTCGGCCATGAGAATCCTCCTGACCCCCCGTTCACTGTCTGGTCATTCTCAGCGTGAACCCGCTCACAGAGGTCGACAAGGCCCAATCAGCCAGCAACTCCGGACTGACGGATATATCCGACTTACCGTGATTCACCACGCCGGGACAATCACGGAGCGAATGCCGGGCGAAAAAAGCATCCCCCCGTTTCGGTTCTTCACGCGAAAGCGCGATGACGCCGCCCTATGATGCCGAAGGCCATTCCCACCGAGCAGAACCTCCGGACGTGACGATCGTGAGCATTTCAACCCGGCACCCGGCACACCTTGAGCCGATCGTGGAACCGGCGCGGGGCCGCGCGGACGTCCGGGCCTTCGCCCGTCTCCCCCGCGACCTCTACCGCAAGGACCCCAACTGGCTGCCCCCGCTCGTCTCCGAGCGCCGCGCGTTTCCCGGCCGCCGCCCGCATCCGGTCCTCGGCACGGGCGAGGTGGAGCTCTTCCTCGCCACCCGCCGCGGGCGGCCGGTCGGCCGCGTCGCCGCCGTACGGCACCGCCGCCGCACGGGGTCCCACGGCGTCCGCCAGGGCTTTTTCGCCATGTTCGAATGCGTCGACGACCCGGCGGTCGCGCGCCGACTGATCGACACGGCCGCGACGTGGCTGCGGACGCGCGGCTGCGACACGATCACCGGCCCGGTGGGCCTGCTGCCCGGGCAGGAGTCCGGCCTCCTCCTCGGCGACGCCGCCGGGCCGCCGGTCGCGCTCACGCCGTACAACCCGCCGTACTACCCGGCGCTGCTGGAATCCTGCGGTCTGACGAAGGTGAAGGACCTGTGGGCCTGGTCGGCGGGCGCGGAGCCGCCCGAGCGCATCCAGCGCGTCGCCCGCGCCGCCCGGCTGCGCGAGAGCCTCACCGTACGCGCCCTCGACGCCACCGACCTCGACGCCGAATGCGAGCGCCTGCGCGAGATCCGCCGCGGCGACCGCATCCACGACTGGGGTCTCGCCCCCGTCACCGAACGCGACTTCGCCCACCTCTTCACCGGCCTGCGCGGCCTGCTCCCACCCGGCGCCGCCCTCGTCTGCGAGGCCGCCGGCGAGCCCATCGCCTTCGCCGCCGCCCTCCCCGACCGCAACCGCGCGCTCACCGGCCCCGCCGTCCGCCTCGCCCGCCTGGGCCTGCCGCCCACGCTCCTGCCCGTCGCCCGCGCCACCGCCTCGGCGGGCCGCTGGCGTGCCGTCGCCTTCGGCGTCAAGGAGGGCTTTCGCAGCCGCGGCGTCGAGGCCGTCCTCGTCGCCGAACTCTGGCGCGCCGCCCGCCGCCTCGGCTGCGACTCCTGGGAGGCCACCTGGACGCTGGAGGACAACCACGCCATGAACCGCGTCATGGAGGTCCTCGGCGCCACCCGCTCCCGTACCTACCGCCTCTACTCCCGCCCAGCCTGACCGCCGACGCGGCCGGTCGCCGCCCGCTTCTCGGTCAGGGCTCCAGCCAGACGTAGCCGGCCTGGCGGCCGGTGACGACCTCGCGGCGGTGGGAGTACAGGTCGGGGTCCTCGATCGTGCAGCGGGCGTCGTGGTGGATCTCCTGTACGCCCGCCTGGCGGAGCTGGGCGACGATTCCGGCGCGCAGGTCGAGGGCGGGGGTGCCCTGGCGGGTCGTGGAGCCCGTCTCGGGGAGGACGGCGACGGCCCGATCGCGCATGTCGGCGGGCACCTCGTAGCAGCGCCCGCAGGCCATGGGGCCGACGACCGCGACCATGGTGGACGCGCCGTGCGCGGTCATCTCCTTGACCAGGGCGGGCACGACGCCGGCGAGGGTGCCGACGCGGCCGGAGTGGGCCGCGCCGACGACGCCCGCGTCCGGGTCGGCGATCAGCACCGGGGCGCAGTCGGCGGCGAGCACGGCCAGGGCGAGGCCGGGCACGTCGGTGCAGACCGCGTCGAGTTCGGGGGCGTCGTCGCCGAAGGGCTCGGTGACGTACCGGGCGGCGGCGCTGTGCACCTGGCGCATGAACACCACGCGCTCGTGGTCGATGCCCAGATCGCCCGCCGCGATGCGCCGGTTTTCCGCCACCGACTCCGGATCGTCGCCGACCAGGCCGCCGAGGTTGAGGCTCTCCCACGGCGGCGCGCTCGTCCCGCCGCATCGGTCGGTGAACGCCATGCGCACTCTGCCTCTGCCGAATCGGAACACGCGCCCAGCCTAGTGTCCGTACGGCGGCACGGGCCGCCGCGGATGGGCGACGGCGGGAGAGAAGGCGCCCTTCGCTAGCGGCCCGCGGCCACGGTGGCGTACAGGGCGTGGACGCGTTCGGCGATGCGTGCCCAGGAGAAGTGCTCGACGGCGCGTTGGCGGCCGCGGTCGCCCATCGCGGTGGCGATGGCCGGGGCGGCGATGAGGGTGTTGACGGCCTCGGCGAGGTCGGCGGCGAACTTGCCCGGGTCCACCGGGGTGCCGTCGGGGAGTTGCTCGGTCGGGACGAGCAGGCCGGTGACGCCGTCCTCGACGACCTCGGGGATGCCGCCGGTGGCGGTGGCGACGACGGCGGTGCGGCAGGCCATCGCCTCCAGGTTGACGATGCCCATGGGCTCGTACACCGAGGGGCAGACGAAGACGCGGGCGTGCGTGAGGATCTGGATCACCTCGCGGCGGGGGAGCATCTCCTGGATCCAGACGACCCGGTCGCGGACGGCGCGCAGCTCGTCGACGAGGGCGGTCACCTCGGCGGCGATCTCGGGGGTGTCGGGGGCTCCGGCGCACAGCACGAGCTGCGCGGCGGGGTCGAAGGAGCGGGCCGCGTGCAGAAGGTGGACCAGGCCCTTCTGGCGGGTGATGCGGCCGACGAACACCGCGTACGGCCGCGCCGGGTCGATGCCACGCGCGGCGAGCACCTCGGTGCCGGGGTCGGGCGCGTACTCGTCGGTGTCGATGCCGTTGTGGATCACGGTCACCCGGTCCTCGGGGATCTCCGGGTAGCAGGCGAGCACGTCGCGGCGCATGCCCTCGGAGACCGCGATGATCGCGTCGGCGGCGAGCAGGGCGGTGCGTTCCGCCCAGGACGACAGCGCGTAGCCGCCGCCGAGTTGCTCGGCCTTCCACGGGCGCAGCGGCTCCAGGCTGTGGGTGGTGGCGACGTGCGGCACGCCGTACAGGAGCTTGGCGATGTGGCCGGCGAGGTTCGCGTACCAGGTGTGGCTGTGCACGACGTCGGCGTCCGCGCAGGCGGCGGCGATCTCCAGGTCGGCGCCGAGGGTGCCGAGGGCGGCGTTGGCGGCCTGCAGGGCGGGGGGCTCGCGGTAGGCGGTGACGCCGGGTTCGTCGCGGGGCGCGCCGAAGCAGCGGACGTGGACGTCGGCGAGCCGGCGGAGCTCACGGGCGAGGTACTCGACGTGGACGCCCGCCCCGCCGTACACCTCGGGCGGGTACTCGCGACTCAACAGCTCAACGCGCATATGCGGGAGCTTAACGAGGTTTGTCCGGATGTTTCGTTAGAGGCGTGTCTGCTGGTGTTTCGGCGTGTCATGCCGGGTAACGTCAGCGCTATGACCACGCCAAGAGTCCTCGCGATCGTGCTGGCCGGTGGAGAGGGGAAGCGGCTCATGCCGCTCACGGCCGATCGGGCCAAGCCCGCGGTGCCGTTCGGGGGGATCTATCGGCTGATCGACTTCGTGTTGTCGAACCTGGCCAACGGGCACTATCTCAAGATCGTCGTACTGACCCAGTACAAGAACCACAGCCTCGACCGGCACATCTCGCGCACCTGGCGGCTGTCGGCGATGCTCGGCAACTACGTCACCCCGGTGCCCGCGCAGCAGCGGCTCGGGCCGCGGTGGTTCGCCGGGTCGGCGGACGCGCTGTTCCAGAACCTGAACCTGATCTACGACGAGATGCCGGAGCACTGCATCGTGTTCGGCGCGGACCACATCTACCGCATGGACCCGCGGCAGATGGTCCAGCAGCACGTGGAGAGCGGCGCGGACGTGACCGTCGCCGCGATCCGGCAGCCGCTGTCGATGGCCGACCAGTTCGGCGTGATCGAGACCGACCCGGCCGGGCGACGCATCGTCGCCTTCCGGGAGAAGCCCAAGGACGCGGTGGGCCTGCCCGACGCGCCCGACCAGATCTACGCCTCGATGGGCAACTACGTCTTCCGTACCCAGGCGTTGATCGACGCGCTTCGGGAGGACGCCCTCGACCCGTCCAGCAAGCACGATTTGGGCGGAAATATCATCCCGATGATGGTCAAGTCGGGCAGCGCGGAGGTGTACGACTTCGCCGACAACGTCGTGCCCGGCTCGACCGAGCGGGACCGCGGCTACTGGCGGGACGTGGGGACGCTCGACGCCTACTACGAGGCCCACATGGACCTCATCTCCGTCCATCCGATCTTCAACCTCTACAACGAGCACTGGCCCATCTACACCGGCCACGATCCGCTGCCCCCGGCCAAGTTCGTGCACAACGACGGCGACCGCGTCGGCCGGGCCCTCGACTCGCTCGTCTCCCCCGGCGTGATCGTCTCCGGCGGCACGGCCCTGCGCTCGATCCTGTCCCCCGGCGTCGTGCTGCACTCGCACTCACAGGTCGAGGACTCGGTGCTGATGGGCAACGTCAAGATCGGACGGGGGGCGATCGTCCGGCGCGCCATCATCGACAAGAACGTGGTCATCCCGGACGGGGCCCGCATCGGCTTCGACCCCGAAGAGGACCGCGCCCGCTTCGCCGTCACGCGCGGCGGCGTCGTCGTCATCGGCAAAAACGAGATCGTCGAGCGCTGACCGGCGCTCGTACACCACCGGCGTGGCCGACCGGCGGGCACGTGGCCCGGTCTTCGCGCGACTGCCGCCGCAGGCCGCCGTTCCGGCGGGCGCCTTGGCTTGACCGTTCTCGGCGGCTTACCTGCGGCTTTCGAGCGGCTTTCGAGCAACGCTGTGCGCCGAAGGCACGGGCCCTTTGACATCGTCGGTCAGAGGCCGATCTTTCTTGGAATCGTCGGCGGCGGGCGTCCACGTGATAGTGGTCATAGCGACGAGCAGTACGCGATCAGGCCGTTGACCTGGCACGGATGCCCGTTCACAGTGATCGCTAATTGGGCTTTTAGCATCCTTCCAGGCTGATGAGCTAGGTTTTCTTCGACCTCATAACGCCACTTTTCGTAAGGTTCTTAACATGCGGATGCCAACCTCACGGCAGTTGATGATGGTCATCGCCGCCTGTGGCGGGGTCGCTCTGCTCGCGATCGTCGTGGCGGCCTTGCTGGGCGTCGTGACCCCGGAGATCGCCATCGTCCTGGCGCTGGGCGGCGGGACCCTCGTCGGCATCCTCGTGATCGGGCTCTGGGTGCGGCGCCTGGACGGCAAGGTGCAGCGGTTGTCGGAGCGGCTGGCGCGTCAGGCGGCCCGGCCCGCTCCGGTGGTGCGGAACGACGGGCGGTTGGAGCGACTGGAACGGTTGGAGCCCCGGTTGCAGCGCGTCGAGACGGCGGTAAGCCACCTCACCGTCGTGGCCGACCGGCTGGAGGACCGCGTCGGCACCGTCTTGGCCACTCTCGGCGAGGACCGCGTCGAGGCCGTCTACCGCCACAAGCACTACACCGAACTGCTCAACGACGTCGCCGCCGACCTGCGCCGCGTCACCGAGGATGCCCGCGCGCTGGTCAAACGCGCCGCGACGCCGGGCGAGGACGGGACGGGCTCCCCGGTCGCGGGGACCTCCGGGGCTTCCAAGGGAGAGCGCCGAGGCGATTGACGGCGGAGCGATCGTGCGAAGCGGGGTGGACGTGTTGCGGCTGGGTTTGGGGGCCGATCGACGACGTGGAGCGGGGCCGGGCGAGGCGAACGTGGATGGGGTGGTCCCCTCTGGAACGGGCCCGATTGAAACGGGCCTGACTGGAGCGACCTCGACGGGAACGGCCGACGGCCGGAAGAAGGAGGGGAACCTGTGATCGGCGCCTTGGCGCGTGCCGGATTGTCACCGGTGGTGCGCGAGGACGGTGCCCGGGAGCGCCTGCTCATCGCTCGCGTCGGCGTCGATGACGGCGAGCTCGATCGGCTGCTGGGGCCGGATGTCGCGTCGAAAGGGCCGGGACCGGCGAGTGGCGCGGACCGTCCGGGCGGGCTCGATCGGGGCGGCGGATCCGGGTGGACCGTGGTGGACCTGGATGAGGTCGAGGTGGATCGGCCGCTCGCCGAAGGGCCGGTGGAGCGCCTGTTGCTGATCGCGGGCACGATGACCGATCTGCGGCGGGCGGTGACCGTACGGGCTTTGCTTCCGCCTGCGCGGAACGTCACGATCGCCGTCGGGGCGCTGCCGTACCTGCATCCGGCTCCGCTGCCGGTGGCGTCCGGGCATGCCGGATGGCGGCATCTGCGCGATCTCCACGTACGGATGATCGAGAAACGGTCGTGGGTGCTGGAGACCGAGTTCTCCGAGCCGCTTCCAGCGGGCGAGGTGCTCTCCGCGGCGGCCCGCGCCTTCGGCGGCGATCACCTGGACGCGATGCCGCAGCCGCGGGCGGCGCTGGCCGGGGTCGGCGGGACCCATTGGCGGCCCGGGGACCCGAACGTGGTGCTCACGCCCGCTCCGCACAAGGGCGACTGCGATGTCGTGCTGGTGGCGGGCGCGGACGTGACCGATCTCGCCGAAGGCCGTCCCGGCGTGGAAGGCGCCGGAGACATCGGCGCGACGGCTCCCGGCCCCGCCGTCGTCGGCCTCAACGCCGGGCGGGTTGGCGAGTCCTCCGCCGACACGGCCCGCGACGCCAACGCCGCAGGGGTTAACGTCGCGGGAGTCGCGACGGACGCGGGGCCTGCGGAGGTGCCGCCGGTGGTGGCGCGGCCGGAGCCGGTGGAGTGGTCGCGATTCGCGGAGCTCAGCGGATACGGGCGTCTGGTGGGGCTGGCGGATATGTCGATGGTGCCGCCGGTGGATGAGCGTTCGGTCAATCCCGGCGGGTTTCTGCAGGTGCCGCCGTACGGATATGGGTGGCTTGAGCAGCGTGCGGGCCGGTGGGCGGCGGTTCACGACGGGCGGGTGCTGGCGCGGTTCGCCGCCTCGGGGGTCGTCACGGACGCGGATGTGGCGCGGCTGCGGAAGCTGCGCGGCCTGCGGGTGAAGTGGCGGCTGTCGCACACCGGGCCGATCGCCGCCGCCCGCGTCATCACGGGGCTCGCGGCCGCCGGGGTGCCGCTGATCGCCCCGGATCTGCCGGACTGGGTGCGTCCGCTGCTCGGCGCGGAGCTGTGCGGGCTGATCTCCGGCGTCGCCGAGGCCGATCTCGGCGACGACCTGGACCGGGAGGTCCACAGCGTACGGCTGCGCCGTCACGCGCTGCGTACGCACGGCACGCGAGCCCGATGGCTCCAGCTCACCATGGGTGAGGTGCCGGGCATGGGCGGCCCGGGAATCCCGGGCGGCCCGGTTCCGAAGGTGTCGGTGGTGTTGTGCACGCGGCGGCCCGACATGCTGCGCTTCGCGATCAGCCAGGTGGCCCGGCAGCGGGGCGTCGACGTCGAGCTGGTGCTGGGCCTGCACGGCGTGCCGCGGTCGAGGGTGGAGGAGGCGGTGCGCAGCGTCCACTTCCCGGTGACGGTGTACGAGGCGGATCCGTCGCTGCCGCTGGGCGCGGTGCTCAACCAGGCGTTCGCCCGCGCGTCCGGAACGTACGTCACGAAAATGGACGACGACGACTGGTACGGTCCCGATCATCTGGCCGATCTCGCCCTGGCCCAGATGTACAGCGGCGCGGAGTTGCTCGGCGCCCCGGCCGAGTTCGTGCATTTGGAGCAGATCGGGGTGACCGTGCAGCGCAGCCGCCGCACCGAGTGTTTCCGTGACACGGTCGCGGGCGGCACGCTGTTCATGACCCGCACCCTGTTCGAGACGGTCGGGGGTTTCCGCCCGGTCCCCCGCCACGTGGACGGCGAGTTCTGCCGGGCCGTACGCGCGGCCGGGGGTCGCATCTACCAGGCCCACGGCCTTAACTACATCCTGCGCCGCAGGGCCGCCCAGGGTCACACCTGGCGCGAGCCCATCGGCTACTTCCTCGCCCAGCACAACCGCCGCCAGTGGCGCGGCTGGTACGCCAACCCGCTGATGGAACTGTGATGCGGGGACCTCATCGCGGGCCGCGGTCCTCGACGGCCCGCCCGGCGGCATCGTCTCCGCCCCGATTATGAGACACGATGATGAGAGCCGTCACTTCCGGCGCCACCGGACCAGGAGGCGGAACGCCGCTTCCCGGCCGCGCCCGAACGGCCGCGCCACTCCCCCACATGGGCACGGCCTGCACGCCGGCGGGCTCGCCGGGTCCTGCGCCGGAAGGGCCGCACGACCGGCCATGCCGTTTCCCGCCGACTCCCCGCCGACCCTCCGCCGACGACGTCACCTTTTCAACTGCACTACTGGAATCGAAGCGATGACCCCCGTACCCGCCGAACCGGTTCCCGCCTCGCGCATGCCCCGCATCCGGGGCAATGATCACTCGGTGCTGACGCCGCCCGTCCTCGGGGCGTGGACGCCGCGGCTCAGCGTGAGCGTGATCATCCCCGCGTACCGCAGCCAGCGCACCCTGGACCTGACGCTCGCCGCGCTGGCCGCGCAGAGCTACCCCGCCCACCTCCTGGAGGCGATCGTGGTGGACGACGGCGGCGACCCGCCGCTGCGCCTCCCCGAGATCGTTCCGGAGCGCACCCGGCTGGTTCGCTCCGACCCCGGCGGCTGGGGTGCGGCCTGGGCCTGCCAGACGGCCGTACGGCACGCCGGCGGCGACGTCGTGCACCGCCTCGACTCCGACGTGGTGCCGTACCGCGATCACGTCGAGGCGCTGATGCGCTGGCACCACCTCGCCGACTACCTGGTGGTGACCGGCGCGCTGCGGTTCACCGAGGAGGAGCTCCCCTCGCCCGCCGATGTGCACGCGGCCGTCGCCGGAGACCAGGCGGCCAAGCTGTTCGACTGGTCCGCCTCCCGGCCGCACGCCTGGATCGAGGACCAGGTCGCCAAGACCCGCGACCTGTGCGACGCGCCGATCGAGGCGTTCAAGGTCCACGTGGGGGCGAGCGCCTCGATGCCCGCGTGGCTCTACCACGCGGCCGGGGGCATGGACCCGGATCTGCCGCTGGGCGAGGACACCGAGTTCGGCTACCGGCTGGCCCAGCAGGGCGCGGTGTTCGTACGGGACGCCGCCGCCCAGGCCTGGCACGTCGGCGCGCACACCATGCGTCACCGGGGTGAGGAGGCGAAACGGCACAACTGGCCGCTGCTCGCCGAACGCGTGCCCGCGCTGCGGTGGCTGCGCAAGCATCCCCGGCGTCAGTGGCTGGTGCCCTGCGTCGAGGTCGTGGTCGAAGCGGGCGGCGTGCCGTACGAGCCGGTCCGGGCCACCGTCGACGCCTTCCTCGCGAGCACCCTCCCCGACCTGGTGGTCACGCTCGTCGGCCCGTGGTCCGCGTTGCCCACCGGGCGCCGTTCCCCGCTCGACGACCCCTGGCTCGATCTGCGCCTGAGCAGATACTCCTACGAGCACGAACCCCGCGTACGCCTCGCCGAGTCGGTCCCGCCCGACGCGTCCCCGGCGATGTTCCGCCTCACCTGCCCGCCGGGCTGGACCCCCTCCCCCGACACCGTCCGCCGCCTGGTGACCGAGGCGAACGCCAACGCCTGGGGCGTGGCCTGCCTCGCCCTCGCGGAGACCGGCGACACCGTGATCACCGCCCGCCTGGAACGCACCGCCGCCGTCACCCGCGCCCGCCATCTCCAGGCCGACGCCGAGGATCTCGACGACGTCATCGACGAGGTCTTCGGCGTCCACTGGCTCGACGGCCCCTCCTACGGCTTCACCTGGCAGGACGACACCCCCGGCCTGCCGAGCAGGTGATCAATGCCAGCCGATCCGGGTGACGTCCATCGGCCGCCTCACAGTCTGTCGATGATGGCCGACACATAGGCGATGGATGCATCGACGCTGAGAGCCGACGCGCAGAGATGCTCGAAGAGCAGCTCATATCGGTTGATTTGGTCTTGCTGTTCTAAGAAAAGACTGTCGGTGGCCGTTTCCTGATAGACCACGCTTCGGTCGGCCGCCTCCGGGAAGGCGAGGATCACGAAGGATCCCGTCATGCCGGCGTGGGCGCCCGCCGAGAACGGCAGGATTTGCATCTTGACGTGTTCCAGCGACTCGGTCTCCATCAGTTTGCGAAGCTGACGCTTGTGCACGTCCGGACTTCCCACGGGGCGTAGGAGGGCCGACTCGTCGATGATCGCCCGGAGGCGCGGAGGATCGGGCTGCGTGAGAAGAGCCTGGCGCTCCAGGCGAGCCTCGACACGACGCTCGACCTCCACCGGATCGCGGACCATGCATGCGCGCATGACCTCGCGCATGTAGTCGGTGGTTTGGAGGAGTCCGGGGATGAGGGCGAGTTCGAACGTACTGATCGCCGACGCTTCCGCTTCGAGTCCGACATAGGTGGAACGGAAGATGTCCTGGTATTTGGTCCACCAACCGCGCTGGCGGGCGTCGCGGGCAAGTTTGACCAGGTCTTCGATGAGTTCGGAATCCGTTACGCCGTAGGCGGCGCAGAGAACGCGTATATTCTGTACGTCCGGGCGTTTTGTCAGGCCATTCTCCAAGCGGGAGATCTTGGAGGTGGACCACTCCAGCTCCGCCGATGTCTCATGGATGCTCTTCCCGGCGGCTTCGCGAAGTCTGCGCATCTCGTGGCCCAGGCGACGGAGGCGTACGGTGGGGCTTTGGTTGCCGCTGGCCATTTCCGTCCTTTCCGCAATGGTTGATCCGGCGACATTTCCGGACAGCCCAGACATGTTTAAGATCAGCGTTGCGCGTTCGACACTGCGCATGCTTGATGTGCAGCGTATCAGTTCTTTTACCGTCCGTGACGGAGAATCTCCATGAACACGCAACCCCCACCTCGGCGATTCCTAGGGCGCATATCGGGACATTCCCCCAAAGCACAAATGTTTCGGTGAGGCGCGCGAATGCCACCCGGCGTGCCGACATGCCGGGGTCGCGCCGAAAGGCGCTTCTACCGCACCGCCGTCAGATGTGATGCCGCCAGGAGGGCTCGACGATGGTCCACTCGGCTTCCCAGAGGTGGGCGGCCCGGCGCTGGTTGACGATCCGCGTGGTGACCAGCACGAGCGTGGCGATCGCCGCCGTGCCGAGGGGAACCGCCGTACCGCTGGAGATCGCGCCGGCCATGGTGGTGCCCCGGTCCTGCGGCGGGCGGGTCGGTTCGCCGCGCTGGTCGATCCAGATCAGAACGGTGTCGCCGGTGCGGCGGCCGGGTTCCACCTCCACCAGGCCCTTGCGGGGCGTCCCGTCGGGGGCCGTCCATTCGGCGCGGGCACGGCCGGGGATCACGCCGGTGACGGGGGCGACCCCCGGCGACCTGAGGTCCTGCACGAGCACGGCCGGCGTCTGATACCGGGTGCGCTTGTGCTCCTGCTCGGTACGCACTCCCTGCTCGTACGCGCGGGCACCGATGCCGATCCCGGCGATCACGGCCATGATGAGGCCGAGGAGTGCCATCAGCCGCAACGCGCACTCCACCCGGTCGGAGCGCCGCCGCAGCGGGTTGCGATCAAGGCCCAGCCAACGGACCAGGCGGGCGGGCGGACTGTTCGACATGACACACACCTCGGATATGTCACTACTCCAAATGTCACTACCCCGATCAGGGCTGATAGTCATACATATCCAGAGAAAGACGCATGTCACAGGCCATCCGCCGGTCGCGCGCCCGACATCGCCTCGCGTGTCCATGCCGCAGACGGCCGCGGGAACGATCCGCCGAGCGCGGCCGGACATCACGATCAGACGAGGAATCGCATCGCCGCCCGGGTCATCACGCCGTGACGTGTACGGCGGCACGGGTGGCGGCGTCCCGGGCCGCTGTCACATCGGCGTGCAGCAGGCGGCCCGACCGCTTGAGGACACGGCCGGCGACGAGGACGGTGTCCACGTTGCCGCGATCGGCGGTGGTGACCACGGCGGCGACCGGGTCGTGCACCGGGGCGATGTTGAGGGCCTCGGCGTCGAGGAGGATGACGTCGGCCTGCTTGCCGGGGCGGAGGGAGCCGACGCGGTCGGCGAGGCCGATCGCGGCGGCGCCCTCGATGGTGGCCATGCGCAGGACCTCGGCGGCGCGGATCGGTTCGGGTGCCGCGCCCGTGCCGGATTCGGCGAGGTTGCGGGCGCGTTCGGCGGCGAAGGCGGCGCGCATCACGGAGAACAGGTCGCCCGGGACGTTGGTGATCGTGTCGACGCTGAGGCCGGTGGGGATGCCGTGGGCGCGCAGGCGGCCGGTCTCCGGGGTGCCGAGGCCGACCTGCAGTTCTACGGCGGGCGAGACGGAGGCGGTGCCGCCGCTGTCGGCGAGCAGCTTGAGCGCCTCGTCGGTGAAGCCGTTGCAGTGCACGAACAGCAGGTCGGGGCCGAGCAGGCCGGCGGCGTGGAGTTGCTCGACCGGGCCCTGGCCCACGGCGTGCAGGCTGATGTGCATGCCCAGTTCGCGGGCGAGCCGCCAATCGGCCTCGATCGTCTCGGGTCCGCCCCATTCGGCGAGGGCCGGGGTGATCAGTCCTGGTTCGGCGGACGGGAAGTGTTCCGCGCGCAGGCGGCGCAGCTCCGACTCGCGGCGGTCGGGGTCGGCCGTGGCCGGGTGGGCGTAGCCGAAGACGGCGCGTACGCCCGAGTCGCGCAGGGCGGCGACGGCGGCGTCGGTGTGCTCCGGGGTGAGTTGGATGTGCGACCAGTCGTACTGGGTGGTGACTCCGGCGTCGAGGGCGTCGAGCGCGCCCCACAGGCTTCCGGCGTACACGTCGTCGGGCCGGTGGGCGGTGCCGTAGCAACCGAGGACGCGGTCGAGGTACTCGCCGAGCGTGGCGTCGGCGGCGGTGCCGCGCAGCAGGCCCTGCCAGACGTGCCGGTGGGTGTCGACGAAGCCGGGCAGCACGATGCGGCCGGTCGCGTCGATCACCTCGGCGCCCTCGGCCCGGGGATCGTCACGCAGTCCCGGTTCGACGGCGACGATCAGCTCGCCGTCGATGAGCACGTCGGCTCCGGGGAGGACGTGCGGCTCCGGCTCGGTGTCGAGGACGGTGCCGCCGGTGATGAGAACACGCATGTCAGAGATCTTCTGTCTGTAAAGCTTTCAATAAAGCTTTTCTCATAGCTTTTCTGAAAGCTATCAGTACGGCGAGATATCCTCAAGTCATGGACCGCAGCGGCGCGCGGCGCGATCACGTCGACGAGATGATCGAGGGGTGGCGCGCGGAACTCCCCGAGGCCGCCACCGTCCAACTGGAGATCGTCAAGCGGCTCACGCGGCTCAAGGCCCGGGTGGAGCAGGTCACCCAGGCCGCGCTCAGCGACTCCGGCCTCACCTACGCCGACTTCGACGTGCTGGCGACGCTTCGCCGGGCCGGCTCGCCGTACCGGCTCAAACCAGGGCAACTCGCCGCGCTGTCGTCGCTCACCACCGGCGGCACGAGCAACATCCTTCAGCGGCTGGAGGCGGCCGGGCTGGTCGAGCGCGAGCCGGACCCCTCCGACGGCCGCAGCTCCTGGGTACGGCTGACGCCCCTCGGCGTCGAGCGCGCCGAAGAGTTGGCCATCGCCACCACCAAGGCGCACCGGGAGCTCCTCGGCGGCGTGCCGGAGGAGACCGCTCGCGCGCTGGCCGACCTGCTGCGGGACGTCCTGATCGCCCTCGGCGATCGCCCCGTCCGCTAGCCGCCATCAGTTCGTCGAACGCCCTACGGCCGCACGACGGCGGTGACGGCGCCGACGAGGACCGGCCATCACAGGCGCGGCGGCCGGGGTGCGCCACAGCGGCACCGTGACACGACGCGGAGAGCATGCCCTGGTGGACACGGCCGGAGACACGGCATGGAGATCAGTGCGGAGATCGACGTCGCGGCCGGCGGCGGTGGATCCGACGGGACGTACGGGCGCCGGGTCGGGGCTGCTCACGGCTCACAGCCCGATTGGCCGCGAGATGACGCACGGCAACGATTGATAGCGGCTCGAAACGCGGTGAGGATGACGGATGGATAACACCACATAGCCCGCAGTTGGCTACGGAGGCGACATATGCCCCAGGAGGCCCGTCCGGGGAGGGACAAACGTGCTGCACGACGATCTTGCTCACGAACTCGATACGGTGCCGGACTTCGCCCGCTTCGCGGGCGTCGACGAGGTCGTGGGCGAGCTCGCCCGGCTGGCCGCCGAATTCCCCGGTGTGGCCGCCCTGCGCCGGATCGGTACCTCGCGACTGGGCGAGCCGATCCTGTGCCTGACGGTCGGGGACGGTCCGCACCACGGTGTCGTCGTCGCCATGCCGCACCCCAACGAGCCCATCGGCGGGCTCACCGCCATGCATTTGGCCAGGCGCATGTGCGAGGACGCGGCGCTGCGCCGGTCGAGCGGCTACACCTGGCACATCGTCGGCTGCATCGACCCCGACGGGACCCGGCTCAATGAGGCGTGGTTCACCGAGAAGTTCACCCCGGACAACTACGGCCGCCACTTCTACCGGCCCGCCGGGGACGAGCAGACCGAGTGGACCTTCCCGTTCGCCTACAAGGACGCGTACTTCGACCGGGTGATGCCCGAGACGCTCGCCTGGATGCGGCTGATCGACGACGTGCGACCGGCGTTCATGTCCTCGCTGCACAACTCCGAGCGCGGCGGGGTCTTCTACTACGTCAACCGCCCCGAGAACGCGCTCAACCCCCTGCTCAAGGCGCTGCCGAAACGGTACGGCCTGCCGCTGCACCTGGGCGAGCCCGAACACCCCTCAGTGCGGCGGCTCGACGACGCCATCTACCTGGCGCTCAACTCGCGGGCGCACTACGACTACCTGCAGCGGGTGGGGCAGAAGCTCAACGGGCAGATCGCGGGGGCGTCCAGCGCGGAGTACGCGGCGCGGCACGGCACGTTCGTGATCATCGTGGAGTTGCCGTACTGGCGGGACGACGCGGCGTCCGACCACTCGCCGGCGGGCGTGCCGTACGCGCGGGTGGTGCGGGAGCACGCCGCCGACCTCACCGAGCTGGTGCGGGTGCTGCGCGAGACGCTCGACGCGGTGCTCGGCGACGTGGTGTCGGACTCGCCGTTCCTGCGGGCCTCGCGCTTCTTCACGCCGCTGCTCGCGGACATCGTGGAGTTGGAGGAGATCCGCGCCGGTGAGCCGGACGCGGACCGGGAGGCGACGGTGGCGGAGATGAGGTCGGCCCAGGATCTCGTCCACACCTACCGGCTGCGCTACACCGGCATGATGCTGCGGGCGCTGGAGGCCGAGATCGGCATCGGAAACGGGACGCCGCGCATCCGGGAGCGGCACCGGATGCTGGAGGAGGTGTACGGGGCGTGGACGGCGGCGTTCGAGGCCGACACCGCCACCGAGCCGATTCCGCTGCGCGATCTTGTGGCGATTCAGTACGGGACGATTCTCGCGGGGGCGCGGCACGCCAAGACGTGAACGTCGCCGGCCCTTTGGTCGGGGAATAGCCCGGGGCGGTCAAGGGTTTAGCCGAGCAAAACGTAGGATGATCTGACATTTATCGGCAGAAGGTCGGTTTTTCTTAGGGGGATTTCGATGTCCGTCGGCGAGTTACACAAACACCACCGAGATGTTACCGGTGGCTGGCTGCGCCCGGCCGTGTTCGGGGTCATGGACGGGCTGGTCTCCAACGCCGCGCTCATCGCCGGAGTCGTCGGCGGTGGCGCGAGCGCATCCGTCGTCGTGATGACCGGCCTCGCGGGGCTCGCCGCCGGGGCGTTCTCCATGGCGACGGGCGAGTACACCTCGGTGCGGTCGCAGGACGAGCTGTCGCAGGCCGAGATGGCGGTCGAGCGCCGGGAGATCGACCGCAGCCCCGAGGCGGAGGAGCGCGAGCTCGCCCTGCTGTACGAGTCCCGCGGCGTGGAGCCCGGCCTGGCCCGCGAGGTCGCCCACCAGCTCCACCGCAACAGGGAGGTCGCCTGGCGCATCCACACCCGGGAGGAACTCGGCGTCGACCCCGACGACCTGCCCTCCCCGTGGACGGCCGCCTTCTCCTCCTTCGGCTCCTTCGCGGTCGGCGCGTTCATCCCCGTCCTGCCGTTCCTGCTCGGCTTCTCCTCCATCCTGGTCGCCGTCGTGCTCACGGCCGTGGCGCTGTTCGTCGTCGGCGCCCTCGTCGCCCGGCTGACCACCCGTCCCCTGTGGTACGGCGGGCTGCGGCAACTGCTGCTCGGCGGGGCGGCCGCCGCGGTCACCTACGGGATCGGCACCCTGTTCGGCGCCACCCTGGGCTGACCCGGTCCCCGGCCTGAGCCGGGTGCGGCCCGGCGGCGCGTCGTCCGTCGCCGGGCCGCACCGGTCACTCGACGGTGACGCTCTTGGCGAGGTTGCGGGGCTTGTCGACGTCGCGGCCGAGGGCGACGGCGGCGTGGTAGGCGAGGAGCTGGAGCGGGATCGTGAGCAGGATCGGGTCCAGCTCGATCTCGTTCTTCGGCACGACGATGGCGTCCTCGGCGAGCTTGGCGTCGGGCGTACGGTGGCCGACCATGAGGACCTGGCCGCCGCGGGCGCGGATCTCGCCGAGCGTGGTGAGGTTCTTGTCGAGCAGCTCGTCGTCGGGGACGATCGCGACGGTCGGCATCTCGGGGCCGATCAGGGCGAGCGGGCCGTGCTTGAGCTCGCTCGCCGGGTACGCCTCGGCGTGCACGTACGAGATCTCCTTGAGCTTCTGCGCGCCCTCCCGCGCGACCGGGTAGCCGCGCACCCGGCCGACGAACATCATGCTCGGGTTGGTGGCGTACTTGCGGGCGAGCGCCGCGATGTGCTCGTCCTGCTTGAGGATCTGCTCGATCTGGTCGGGCAGCCGGCGCAGGCCCTCGCAGATGCGGCGGCCGTCCGCCGGGGACAGGTCGTGCACCCGGCCGAAGTGCAGCGCCAGCAGCGCGAACGCCACCGCCGTCGAGGTGAACGCCTTGGTCGAGGCGACCGACACCTCCGGCCCGGCGTGCAGGTAGATGCCGCCGTCGCACTCGCGGGCGATCGCGCTGCCGACGGTGTTGACGATGCCGAGCACCCGTCCGCCCTTGCGCTTGAGCTCCTGCACGGCGGCGAGGGTGTCGTAGGTCTCCCCGGACTGGCTGATCGCCACGTACAGGGTGTCGTGCTCGACGACCGGGTTGCGGTAGCGGAACTCCGAGGCCGGCTCGGCGTCGGCGGGCACCCGGGACAGCTCCTCGATGAGCTGCGCGCCGATCTGCCCCGAGTAGTACGCCGAGCCACAGCCGATGATCTTGACGCGGCGGAACGCGCGGGTCTCGTGCGGGGTGAGGTTGAGGCCGCCGAGGTGCGCCACGTGGAAGCGGTCGTCGATGCGGCCGCGCAGCGTGCGGGCGACCGTCTCGGGCTGCTCGGAGATCTCCTTGAGCAGGTAGTGCTCGTAGCCGCCGGTGTCGTAGTGGCCCGCGTCCCAGTCGACGGTGAGCGGCTCCTTGGAGGTGACGCGGGCGTCCATGGTGAAGGTGTGGAAGCCGTCGGCCTTCAGCACCGCCAGCTCGCCGTCCTCCAGGTGCACCACCTGGCGGGTGTAGCGGACCAGGGCGGCCACGTCGGAGGCGGCGAACATCTCCTTCTCCCCCAGGCCGATCACGATCGGGCTGCCGTTGCGGGCCACCACGACCTGGTCCGGGCGCTCGGCGTCGATGACGGCGATGCCGTACGTGCCGACGACGCTCTTGAGCGCCTTGCGCACGGCCTCCTCCAGCGTGTCGGTCTCCTTCACCGCGCGGGCGATCAGGTGCGCGAGCACCTCCGTGTCGGTCTCGCTGGCGAAGACGGCCCCGTCGGCCTCCAGGCGGTGCCGCAGGTCGTCGGCGTTCTCGATGATGCCGTTGTGCACGACCGCGATGCGTTCCTCGCCGTCCAGGTGGGGGTGCGCGTTCACATCGCTCGGCACGCCGTGCGTCGCCCAGCGGGTGTGCCCGATGCCGAGGCCGCCCTTGAACCGGGCCGGTACGGCGGCGGCCAGGTCGGCCACGCGGCCTTTGACCTTGCGCAGCTTCAGCCCCTTGTTGGCCACCACGATGCCCGCTGAGTCGTAGCCTCGGTACTCCAGCCGCTGCAGGCCCTCCAGCAGGATGGGTGCCGCGTCCTTGGGTCCCACGTAGGCGACGATTCCGCACATACAGTCCTCCTCTAGCCGTACACGATCCGGCGCAGTTGCCGCAGGGAGAGATTCGGCGCCGCCACCCGCCGGCCCGGCAGCTCGGCCGCGATCCGCTTGAAGATCGCGTCGTTGGCCAGGCCGCGAGAGCGCAGCTCCGCGTGGCGTCGCCGTACGAACTCCTCGACCGGCTCGCCGAAGTAGGCGAGCACGTCGGCGACGACCCGCGCGGCCTCCCCCCGCCCCAGCGCCGTCGTCCTGGTCAGGTGCTCGATGAGATCCTCATGCGGATGACGCGGCACGGACGCGGCGGCGCGCCCGGCCGTCCCACCCCTCATTCCGAACCCCCGGTCTCCCCACCCGCCTGCCGGACTTCGCGTTCGAGCCCGGTGTTACGAGGAAGGACACTACGGAGTACGGGCGGCAAACACCAAGTTTCCTGCCCGAAATCGGGCAGGAAATGTCTCACGGGGACCGGCAAAGCGGACGTCAACGGCACGCCAGGAGGGCATCAGGCCCGCCGGCCGCAACCATGGGGCCGCCCGGTTTCCCCCAAGCCCGCCCCTCCGATCCCGGCGGCATGACCGGCCCCGGGCACGGGCCTCCCCCAGCGGTCACATGGACTCTCCGGATCCGCTAAAGTAATCAACGCATCAGCCGATGCGCGCGGACGTGGCTCAGTTGGTAGAGCATCACCTTGCCAAGGTGAGGGTCGCGGGTTCGAATCCCGTCGTCCGCTCTGCAAGTTCTCGGGCGATTAGCTCAGTGGGAGAGCGCTACCTTGACACGGTAGAGGCCACTGGTTCAATCCCAGTATCGCCCACCACACCTTTTCCAGGTCGGCGCAGCCGCCAATGCGCACATGCCGGAATCACACGGAATCACAACGGCGCTCCGGGTTTATACGCATCGGCTCGGCGTGGACGCGCCTCAGCGGGTACGGACCGTCACCGACTTCACTCCGGTGAAGTCCGGCGACTCGAAGTAGACGGGCGGAATCTCCGGATCGACATGCAGCACCGGGAAGCGGTCCATGAGCAGGTCAAACACGATCCGCGTCTCCACCCTGATCATCTGTGCGCCGATGCAGTAGTGGGCGCCGCGTCCAAACCCTAGATGGGGATTGGGGTTGCGGGAGAGGTCGTAGGCGTCCGGATCGGCGAACGCCCGCGGATCCCGGTTGGCCGGCCCGATCTCCACGCGGATCATCTGATCCTTGGGAATCTTCCGCCCGGCGACCTCCACGTCCGCAAGGGTGGCGCGGTAGGTGGCGTTGCCCGGTGTCAGGAAACGCATCGTCTCGTCGAGCATGGTCGGCACCAGGGAACGGTCCGCGCGCACGCGCTCGTACTGCTCGGGGAACGAGTCCAGGCACAGCATCGTGTTGCCGATGAGAAGCGGGGTCGCGAGGTGCCCGGCGCCCAGGATGCCGATGATGAAGTTGATGATCTGATCCCGGGTCATCGGGTCGCCGTTGAGCTTCCTGACCTGGCACAACAGGCTGATCAGGTCCTCGCGCGGGTTCCGCGCGCGCTCGTCGACATGCTCGCCGATCATGTCGCGCAGCGGCTGCAACGGCACCGTGAGCTTCTGGAAGTAGTCCTCGCCCTCGACGGTGGTCATCATGGCCGTCTGGTCCATGTTGACGTCCACCATCCGGAACATCGCGCGGTCGTCGGCGGGGATGCCGAGCAGCTCGGCGAAGACGATGCCCGCGAGGTCGTCGACGAAATCACGCAGCAGGTCGAACCGGTCGCGCCCGCCGAGCCCGCCGATGCATTCGTCGCACAGTTCGACGATTCGCCGCTCGAGGCGGTCCATGAACCGCGGGTTGAACACGCGGATCACCTGCTTGCGCAGGTGGACGTGTTCGGGCCCGTTCATCTGCGCCAGGTCGCCGTCGAAGTACTTCGCCGTCTCCTCGTCGACCTCGAACAGCTTGGTTCCGTCCGGCGTGAAATGCTCCGTGTCCAGCAGGACCTCGGACGACTCCGGGTGGCCGTAGAGGTGCCAGACGCCGTGCGCCTCGTCGAATTCGACGATCTCCTTCTTCCGCTCCCCGCGCAACCAGAACTTGTCCGGGCCGAAACCCCACCGGTCGGCGAAATCCTGCATCGCATTTCTCCTTTGATCCAGGGCGCGTGTTCAGCGCGGTTCGTCGCGGTTGCTCGCGCCATCGGTGTTCCCGTGACCGGTTCTGCGCAGGGCCGGCCGGTCCCCGCAGGCCGGCCTGCGGACATTGGCGGAGAGCTTGGCGATGGTGGCGTGTTCGAAGATCGTACGGATCGTCGCCTCCAGCCCGAGGGCCCGCCGGATGCGGCCGGCGATCCTCGTCGCCTTGAGCGAATCGCCGCCGAGCGCGAAGAAGTCGTCGTCGATGCCCACCCGCTCCACCCCCAGCACGTCCGCGAAGATCGCGCAGAGGGCCTCCTCCCGGGGTGTACGCGGCTCTCGTGAGGCGCCCTCCGGCGGCTCGCCGAGGCCGATCGGGGCCGATCGCCGAGCCGCGAGGCGCCCGGCCGTGCCGCGGAGGTCCGCCAGCGCCTCCTCGACCGCGCCGAGAGGGCGGTGGACGTCGGCGGTCATCTGCCGTACGGCCGACCGGAATCCCGCCAGGATCGCCTCCGCCGCCTGACGGCCGAACGCGCGCTCGTCGTACTGGAGCACAACGCGGTGAGGCTCGACGAGCAGGGTGAGCGGGTAGCTCCCGGCGCCGATCGAGTCGACTCCGGTGAGCCGGACGGCGGCCGGCGCTCCGGCCGCGACGCGGGGAGCCGAGCGGGTGGGATAGGACTGGAAGACCACCAGCGTGTCGAACAGCGCGGGCAGGCCGGTCGCCCGGTGAAGGTCCGCCAGAGCATGGTGCTCGTGCTCGATGAGCGCGGTCCGTTCGCTCTGCACGGCGGTGAGCAGGTCCGCGACCGTGCCGTCCGGCGGCCGGCGTACGCGGACCGGAACGGTGTTGATGAACAGCCCGACCGCGGTCTCCACTCCGTCGAGGGGCACGGCCCGGCCCGAGACGGTGGTGCCGAAGACGACGTCGTGGCGGCCGGTGATCACGGACACCAGCAGCGCCCAGGCGCACATTGCCAGGGTGCTCGGGGTCACCCCGAGCGCGGCACAGGTCGCGCCCTGCCACCGGGACTCCCCCGGCGGCGGCTCGTGCACGACCTCGCCGACGGCGCTCGCGGCGGTCCTGGGCCGGTCGGCCGGGGCCAGCAGCGTTGGCTCGTCCACGCCGGCCAGGTGATCGGCCCACGCCTGCGCGCTCCGCCGCACGTCCTGCCGCCGCGACCATTCCAGGAAATCCCGGAACACGTGCGCAGGCCCGAGGGGCACACCGTGGTAAAGGTCGATCAGCTCACCGCCGAGCACCTGCTGCGACCAGCCGTCGATGAGTGCGTGGTGGCTGCTGAGCACGAGCCGGGCGCGCCCGTCGCCGAACCCGGCCAGGGTCATCCGCAGCAGCGGCGGCGCGGCCGGATCGAACCGCGCGGCCCTGTCCTCGGCGAGGAGCCGCCGCCACGCCCGCTCCCGCTCCTGCGCCGGAAGGTGACCGAGGCCGACCTCCCGCCACGGCGCTTCGAGCCCGTCCAGGACGACCTGCCACATGGTTCCGCCCGCGTCGGAGACGAACCCGGCGCGCAGCGCGGCGTGCCTGTCCAGCAGGGACCGGCCTGCCGCGCGCAGACGGACCGGGTCCACGGGTCCGGACAGGTGGTAGACGGTCTGCAGGTGGTAGGGGTCGGCTCCGCCGTCGCGGAGCATCGACTCGAACACCATTCCGGCCTGCAGGGGGGTCAGCGGCCACACGTCCGCGAGATTCGGGTAGCGGCGCGTCCACGACCGGAGGTCCTCCGGGGCCGTCGCGGCCGCCGGCCGTGCCGGAGCGCCGCCGTCCGCGTCCGTGAACGGCCCCTCGGTCACCTCACCGGCCGCACGGGCCAGCGCGCCGACCGTGCGCCGCTCCAGCACCTGCCGCGAGGTGACGGCGATCCCCCTGGCCCGCGCGCGGATCATCACCTGGATGGCCCGGACGCTGTCTCCCCCGATCGCCACGAAGTCGTCGTCCACGCCGACCCGGTCCCGCCCGAGCACGTCGGCGTAGATCTCGGCCAGCGAACGCTCCAGCGCCGACCGCGGCGCCCGATGGGCGGGCCGGGTCGCGGGCGGCGCGGGAAGACCGCGCCGGTCCAGCTTGCCGTTCGGCGTGAGCGGCATCCGCTCCAGCGGTACGACCACGGCGGGCACCATGTACCCGGGCAGCCGGGCCGCGACGAGGTCGCGCAGCTCCTGCTGCCCGACCCCTGGGGAATCCGTCGCGACGTACGCCACCAAGCGCCCGTCCCGCCCCACGACGGCCGCCTCGCGCACCATCGGATGCGAGCGCAGCGCCGCCTCGATCTCGCCGGGTTCCACCCGTAGCCCGTTGATTTTGATCTGGAAGTCCGCGCGGCCGAGCAACTCGATCAGGCCGTCCGGCCTGAAGCGGGCCAGGTCTCCCGTACGGTAGACACGCTCGCCGGTGACCTCGCCGTACGACCAGTCGAAGAAGCGTTCGGCGGTCCGCTCCGGCTGGTCCAGGTACCCTTGGGCCAGGCCGAGCCCGGCCAGGTACAGCTCTCCGGTCACGCCCGGCGGGACCGGCTGGAGCGCGTCGTCGAGGATGTAGGCGCGCTGATTGGCCATCGGCCGCCCGTACGGGATGCTCGTCCACTCCGGGGCGACCGCCTCCACCTCGTAGATCGTCGAGTGGATGGAGGCCTCCGTGGCCCCGCCCATGACGACGAAGCGCAACCCCGGCATGAACCGCCGGATCCGGTCCGGCAGCGTCACCGGCACCCAGTCCCCGCCCAGCAGCGCCAGCCGTACGCCCGGCAACCCGGGGGCTCCCACCTGTTCCAGGTAATCGGCCAGCAGGCCGAGCAGCGCCGGAGCCGAGTTCCACACGGTGACACCCTCGGCCGCGATCAGTTCCGCCCAGTGCGCGGGGTCGCCGACGCGGCCGGGATCCGGAACGACCACGGTGCCCCCGGCCGCGGTCATGCCGAGGAACTCGTACACGGACATGTCGAAGCCCGGCGACGACAACGCCAGGACCGCGTCCCCCGGGCCTACCGCGAAACGCTCGTTGAGATCCGCGATGTTGTTCATCACCCCGCGATGGCGCAGCGCGATCGGCTTCGGCTCCCCGGTCGAGCCGGAGGTGTGGATGACGTAGCAGAGGTCGTCGGGTCCGGCGGCGAGGCCGAGGTCGTCGTCGGGCGGCCCGGCCCACTCCTCCGGGTCGCCGTCCAGCAGCAGCGGGCGGGCGCCGTCCGGAAGGTTCCCGGCCGACGCCGCGCGGCTGATCACCAGAGCACAGGAGGAGCCCTTGATCATGGCGGCCAGCCGCCGGGACGGATGGTCCGGATCCAGCGGAAGGTAGGCACCGCCGGATTTCAGCACGCCGAGCACGGCGACGAGCAGCAGGGGCGACCGGTCCAGACAGATCCCGACCCGCACGCCGGGACGCACACCGGCCGCGCGCAGGCGGCGGGCCAGCTTCCCGGCCGCGGCGTCGATCCGGCCGTACGTCCACCGCTCGTACGTGCCGCGCCCCGCCTGGACGACGGCCACCGCCTCGGGCGACCGGGCCGCCGCCGCCTCGAACGCCTCGTGCAGGCATCGGCCGTGCGGCAGATCGCGCTCGGTCCGGTTGTAGTCGAGGAGGATGCGCCGCCGCTCGGCGTCCGGCAGCAGGCGCAGGTGTGCCACCGGCCGGTCCGGGTTCCGCAGGCCGTCGCGGACGAGCGTCCCGTAGTGCCCGAGCAGCCGCGTCACGGTGCCGGCGTCGAAGAGCGCGGCTTCGTAGGCGCAGGTCAGCGTGAGGTCTCCGGACCGATTGTGCCGTACGACAAGTTCCAGCTCGCGAGCCCGGCGGGCCACGAGCCGCTCATCGGGTCCGCCGGCGTCGCCGTGCTCATCGGCGGGCTCCTCGACGGGCTCCTCGACGGGCTCCTCGACGGGGACGAAGCGGATGCCGACCGTGGCGGGCTCGCCCGCGGGCCCCCCGCCGGCCCTGATCGCGACCGCCAGGTCCGGCAGTGTGGAGCCGGCCGTGACGGTGAGACACACGTGCTCGGTCCGCCCCTCCGCGCCGGTGCGGTCCAGGCCGATGCGCTCCTGGCCGGTGTATCGGTACAGCAGCGCCGCGAAACCGGCGAGCACCAGGTCGTCCCGGCCGGGTCCGGCCGCGGGGAGGGTCGCGGGCAGGGTCAGTCGGACCGTCCGGACCGCCGTCCGGGTGGCGGGGGCGTCCGGGCGCCGGGGGTGGTCCACCGGGAGCAGCACCGGCGGCGCGGTGTCCGGGGCGTGGAAGCCGGAGGTGTGGATGCCGGAAGTGGGGTTCACCAGCTCTCCCTCAGGAAATCGGCGGCCCGGCCGCGGGCACCGGGTGTCGTTCGCACAGCGCCCGTACGCCGGCTCGGACCTCGACGGCCGTCTCGGGGTCGACGCTGTGGGCGGTGGCGCCGAGGGGGGTTGTGGCGTCGAGCACCGCGTGCAGCAGGCGGGCGCACTCGCGCGTCTCGTCCGGGCCCAGGCCCCGCTGCGCGAGGATGTTGGTGCCCAGCCGCAGTCCGCCGGCGACCATCGGCGGCTGGTCGTCGCCGGGGACGCGGTTGCGGTTCGCGAGGATCCGGCACTCCTCCAGGGCGCGTTCGGCGACCAGGCCGGTGAGCCCGCGCTCCCGCAGGTCGACGACCACCATGTGGGTGTCGGTGCCCCCGGTGAGGATCCGGTACCCGAGCCGGGTCAGCTCGTCCGCGAGCGCCGCGGCGTCGGACACGACCCGCCGCATCGTCCGCCGGAACCGCGGCTGTGCCGCCAGGGCGAACGCCCTGGCCTTGGCGGCGA
The DNA here is from genome assembly GCF_040678635.1 of Thermopolyspora sp. NPDC052614. Classification (NCBI taxonomy): domain Bacteria; kingdom Bacillati; phylum Actinomycetota; class Actinomycetes; order Streptosporangiales; family Streptosporangiaceae; genus Thermopolyspora; species Thermopolyspora sp. NPDC052614. The sequence goes on along the minus strand of NZ_JBFATZ010000020.1, from coordinate 13,496 downwards.
CGGCCGCCGGGTTCGCGGTGCCCTGAGTCTGCGGGAACACCGCGCGCTGTATCAGGCCCTCCAGTGTGTCCCGCCCGCCGGGCCCCGGGGACCGGTGCTCCACGCCGCTGAGGATCAGCCCGCCGCGTGGACCGCCGAGTTGCTTGTACGTGCTGGTCGTCGTGATGTGGGCCACGTCGATCGGACTGGGGTGTCTGCCTGCGGCGACCAGCCCCGCGATGTGCGAGATGTCCGCGACGAGGTACGCCCCGACGGAGTCGGCGATCGCCCGGAACCGGCTGAAGTCCAGCGTGCGCGGGTAGGCGCTGGCCCCGGCGATCAGCACATGGGGCCGGTGCTTCGCGGCCAGTTCCGCGACCTGCGCGTAGTCGATCCGGCCGGTGGCGTCCAGGCCGTAGTGAACGGCGCGGTAGTGCCGCCCGGTGACCGACGCCGGCGACCCATGGCTGAGATGGCCTCCGGAGTCCAGGTCGAGGCCGAGCAGCGTGCCGCCCGGAGGGATGAGCGCCACGAGCACTGCCAGGTTCGCCGAGGAGCAGGAGTGTGGCTGCACGTTCGCGTACCGCGCCCCGAAGAGCCGCTTGGCCCGCGCGACCGCCAGCTCCTCCACCTGGTCGAACGCGGTGGCGCCGGGGTGGTAGCGGGCCCCCGGATACCCCTCCGCGGTCACGTTCGACAACGCCGACCCCGCGGCCGCGAGGACCGACGGATCGGCGAGGCTCGCCGACGCGATCATCGCGAGCGTGTCCCGCTGCGCCCGCACCTCGGCGTCGAGCAGCTTCGCCAACCCGGGGTCACTCTCGTGCAGGAGCTCCATGCCGACCCGCAGCAACTCCGCCTGACCCGGCTCCGCGACGGCGGCGCCCCCGCGCGGCACCGCGCGCGTCTGCGTGGTTGCCATCCCCCCACCTCGTCCTTCTGGCTCGTCCTTCTGGCTGTGGCCGGGCACGCCGGGTCAGTGTCGCGGGTCAGTGTCGCGGCGCGGCCGGCGAAGGCCGACCGGTTCAGGTTCGTCCGCGATGTTCCGGAAGGGCGAACATCGAAATACCTCGGATCGCGATCCGAGGTATCGCGCATCAGCGGGTATCGAAAACGCGATGATCGTCGCGGCCGGCGTCGGCACACGACTCGAAACCGTCGGCAGCACCGTGACTCTCTCAATTCGGGATTCGGATGCCGAATCGCCGGTGTTGCGGCCCTGGATTTCCGTCGCGTACACGGGCCGGCGGCGATCGCTAAGGAGAGGGTAATGCCGGGCATCGCGCTTGGAAATACACGCGGCATGCCCTGGGCGATATCGCGAGAGATTCGCAGGAATTCGACCGCGACTGCTTGACGATCGCCGGGGCATCGCCGGAGCGCGGAAACCGGATGTCCGGTCGACGGGACGGCCGGTGCCGGGTCAGCCCCGTTCTGGCGCGGAGACCACGGCCGACAGCGCCGCCATGTCGAGCTTGCCGTTCGGGGTCAGCGGGAGCCGGTCCAGCACGACGAACGCCGCGGGCACCAGGTGGCTCGGCAACCGGTCGGCGACGAACCGGCGCAGCGTGCGTGCGGAGAGGTCGGCGTCGGGGCGGGCGGGGACCACCGCCGCGACGAGCGCGGCCTGCCGGCCCGCCCGCCCCGGGCGGAGCATTGTCACGGCGCGGGCGATCCCGGGATACGTGCCGAGCACCGTGTCCACCTCGGCCGGTTCCACCCGGATGCCGCGGATCTTCACCTGATGATCGGTGCGGCCAAGGATCTCCAGGAACCCGTCCTCGTTCCGGCGGGCGAGATCCCCCGTCCGGTACATCCGCCGCCCGGGCGGGCCGAACGGGTCGGCCACGAACCGTTCGGCCGTCAAACCGGGGCGGCCGTGGTAGCACCGGGCCACCATGCCTCCGACGTACAGTTCACCCGGCGCGCCCGGCGGCACCGGGCCCAGCCCCGGATCGAGCACGTACGCGCGCATGTTGCGCAGCGGCGTCCCGATCGGCACGCCGCCGACGCCCGCGAAGCCGTCGGGAACGGTGTACGTCGTGGCGTAGAAGCTTTCGGTCTGGCCGTACGCGTTGACCACCCGCACGCCCGGGACGGCGTCGCGGACCCGCGCGACCAGTGCGGCGGGCAGGACCTCGCCGGCGAAGAAGACCGTGGCCACGTCGATCTTCCCGCCGCTCTGCGCGAGCATCTCGGCGAACACGGAGGGGACGGTGTGCAGCACGTCCCCGGCCCAGTTTCCGTCCCCGGCCGCGAAGACGTCGCGGACGACCTCCACGACGGCGCCGGCGGTCAGCGCGGCAACGATCTCGAACACCGACACGTCGAAGTTGATCGAGGAGCTGGCCAGCATCCGGGAGCCTGCGTGCAGGCCGGCGACCGCGGCCAGTTCCCGGACCCCGTTGACGACCGTCGCGTGGGTGATCACCACGCCTTTCGGCGTTCCCGTCGACCCCGAGGTGTACATGAGGTAGGCCGGGTTGCCCGGCCGGAGCCCGGCCTCCGGCAACCCGCCTCCCTCGCCCTCTCCGGCGCCGGGGAGGGCGAGGTCGTGATCGTCGAGGAGCAGGCGCGGCGGACCGTCCGCCGGCAGGTCCGGCAGCGTCGCGGACTCGGTGAGGATCAGGGCCGGGGCGGCGTCGGCCAGCAGGTACCGCAGACGCGGCGCCGGGTACCGGAGGTCGAGGGGCAGGAAGGCCGCGCCCGAGGCGAGCACTCCGAGCAGGGCGACGACCAGATCCGCGGTGCGGGGGAGCGCCAGCGCGACCACGGTTTCCGGACCGGCGCCCGCGCTCATCAGCCGCCGCGCCACGCGCCCGGCACGGTCGAGCAACTCGCGGTAGGTCAGTGACCGGCCCGCGTGCAGCACGGCGGGCGCGTCCGGTGTCGCCGCCACCTGACGCGCCACGAGCCATGGAATCGTCTCTCGAAGTGTGCTCACAATCGCTCGTCATTCGGGCGGGGCCGCATACCGAAACGGCCTGCGGGATTACCGTCGGGAGCACCACGTTAAAGTCGGCGCGCCGTGGCGTTCAAGGCCGCGCCGTGGTCGCGGCGCCGGTGGAATCGGGCGTTGTCCGGTGGACGGGACATCCGCCGCCGAGCCTGGCGTACAAGCTGCTGACCGCATCGGAACGACGGTGATATATTCCGCCCAGTTGGCATTACGCAACGGATCTCCACATGCCTGGAAATCGCCCGGGCGACGATCCGTCTGCCGCTTCGCATACCATTTTCGAATTTCGGCGCGCGCCAGCGTCCGGCGTGCCCACGAATGGACGACAGCGGATGGGAGCGCACTTCGATGATGCCCACGAGCGGCATGGCGGCCGGCACGGCCGCCCATGAGGCCGTCGAGCAGGCCGTTGTGGAATGGCTGCGCGAAGAGCTCGACGACCCCGAGATCACCGCCTCGGACAACTTCCTCGACGTCGGCGGCCATTCGCTGACGTTCCAGCGCCTGAACAGGTACCTGAGCACCACGTACGGCGTGACCCTGGACCAGCGGACGACGTACGACGACGAACTCGGCGCGGCGGTGGCCGCCGTGCGGGTCGATGCGCGCAGAACGCACGAAACGACGTGAGGAGCGGATTGCCATGGCCCTTGGCGCGGAGCGCGTCTCCCACCGGCTGACCGACGAGGAGCGTGCGTTCTTCCACGAGAACGGGTACATCGGCCCGATCACGATCTACAGCCCGGACGAGATGTCCGCGATGTGGAAGAAGATCCACCGGGAGACGCTCAACCGGTCGTACGCCGCGTATCCGGAGGTCGACCGGGAGATCGGAGCGCCGAACATCTACAACTACGACCGCCACCTCGACATCGACCTGCTCGCTGAGCACATCTGCCACCCGAAGATCGTGGACCGGGTCGCCGACATCATCGGGCCGGACATCCTGTGCTGGCGCTCAGAGTTCTTCCCCAAGTACCCGGGGGACGAGGGGACCGACTGGCATCAGGCGGACACGTTCGCGAACGCCAGCGGAAAGCCCCAGTTGCTGTGGCCCGGCGAGTCCGAGGACGACTTCGGCGCGGGCACGATCACGGTGTGGACCGCCTTCACCGACGCCACCCGGGAGAACGGCTGCCTGCAGATCATCCCGGGCACTCAGCACCAGATGAACTACGACGAGACCAAGCACATGCGCTACGACGAGCGGCGCATCAACCACGAGGTGAAGAACGGCGTGCGCCGGGGCTTCTTCGGCTACGACTACCGGGAGTTGCAGATCGATCCGGACTGGAGACCGAACGAGGAGGACGCGGTCCCCCTGGTGATGGAGAAGGGCCAGTGCGTCATCTTCTGGTCCACGTTGATGCACGCCTCACTGCCCAACATCAGCAAGGGCAGGGACTACCGGATGGGGTTCGCGGTTCGCTACGTCCCGACGAAGGTGCGCGTCTACCCGGACACCAACCACATCGAGGAGTACGGCGGGGCCATCTCACTGGAGCGGTGGGGGGCCGTCCTCGTGCGGGGCCGGGACGAGTACGGGCACAACAAGATCGTCACAAGGACGCTGCGCGGCACGCCGTACCCCAGGGTGCCGGGCTGACGGCCCCGGGCGGGACCCGGAGCAGGACAGGGGGAAGCCGATGGCCGATCCGCGGCGATTGGCGGCGAACGGCCCTCCGGTGGTCGCGCTCATCCCGCCGTCGTGCTGCGGGGCGGGCTACTTCCGCCGGCTGCGCCGGTCCCTCGGCGACCGGGCCGACGCCCGCGCCGTCGAACTCCCCGGCCACGGACGCCGCCGCCTGGAGCCGCCGATCATCGAGGCGGCCCTGGCCGTACGGGACGTCGCCGAGCGACTGTCCGGGACGGGGGTCGACGCCGTGTACGGCGAGAGCCTGGGCGCCTACGTCGCTCTCGCCCTGACCGGGATCCTCGGGGTGCCGCTGCTGCTCGTGGCGTCCAACTCCCCGCCCTCGGTCAGGCCCCCCGTCGCCGGTGGCGGCGTCCGCTCCCTCGAGGACGCCGTCGCGGCCTTGACGGCCACGGGCGCCCGGATCCCCGAGGAGGTCCTCACCCACCCCGAACTCGCCGAGCAGGCCGGGGCGATGATCGTCGGAGACCTGCGGCTGTCCTGGTCGATGATCGAGGCGACCCGCGCGGCGAAGGTCGGGGCCGACGTCCACGTCCTCACCGGCGCCGCCGATCCGGCCACGATCGCGCCGGCCGCCTGGGCCGCCCACACCACCGGCCGGTGCGAGGTGTCCCGGATCCCCGGCGGCCATCTGCTGTCCGCCACGAATCCGCGGGGGGTCGCCGACTGGATCGTGCGGGTGCTGAGCGGGCGCCAGGCGGCGGCCGGCTGAGCGGCCCGCCGCGGTGTCACCTACGTGACGACCGGCAGGTTTGTGCGATGTCCGCGAACGTCCACCGGGCCGGACGTTCTCCTACGTCTCCTGGGCGACTCCTTCGCCGCCTTCCGCCTGCCGCCTGCCGAGCCGCTCTTCGAGACCATCGAAGATCACCTCAAGGCCGAGTTCGAAGCTCTTGTCGGGGGCCGCGAGGTAATCGGTGTCCGTGACCGTCGCGAGCCGGGCCTGCAATCGCGGGAACTCCTCCACGATCTTGATCTGATCCGCCATGGTCTGCCGGATCAGATCGTCGGGGTTCGAGCCCTCCCGCCGCAGCCGCCGCCGCAGTGACACCGCCGCCGACTCGCCGATGGCGTTGCCGAGCACGAACATGAACACCACGGCCATCGCCCGATCGGCCTCCACGCCGACGAAGCCCGCCTTCTCGTAAACGGCGAGGCTGTATTCGTCGTAACGCGACTTCCCCGGCCCCTGCAGGAGGTGGGTGCCCAGCGCCTGCACGAGCCACGGATGCCGCGTCAGCATGCCGAACAGGCCCCTGGCCGCCATCATCCCGGCCGTACGCCAGTCATGGGCGTCCAGGTCGGGGAGCTCTATCTCGTGCCACACCTCGTCGCCGGCCAGCATGACGAGGTTGTCCTTGCTCTTGACGTGCCAGTACACGGCGGTGGCCGCGGACTCCAGTCGTTCGCCGAGGCCGCGCATGTTCAGGCCTTCCAGGCCTTCGGCGTCCAGCAGTTCGATGGCCGTCCGGACGATTCGTTCCCTGGTCAGGGTGTCACGCGGCATGCCCGCAGAATACCCCACTCTTGAACACGGTTCATCTGCGACTTGTACAACGTTCACCCCTTCGGATCGGCGGGACTCGAGGTCACTCGTGGGTGCGCAGCGGCAGGGACGCCGTGCCGATGATGTCCGGCGAGGGGAAGAACCGCGGCGGGTCGTCCGGGTCGGTACGCAGCACGGGGAAGCGGTCCAGCAACGCGTTCATGGCGATCCGACCTTCCAGCTTCGCCAGGGTCGCCCCGATGCAGTAGTGGACGCCGTGGCCGAAACCGAGGTGCGGGTTCGGGGTGCGCCCGGGGTCGAAGGTCTCCGGGTCCGGGAACCTGCGCGGGTCCCGGTTGGCGGCGCCGGGCCAGACGAGGATCATGGTCTCCGCGGGAATCCCGACGCCCCCGATCTCGACATCGGCGGTGGTCCGCCGGGACAGGGCCGCGGACGGGGTGAGCGTGCGCAGCGTCTCGTCGAGCATGCTCGGCACCAGCGAGCGGTCGGCCCGCACGCGGGCGAACGCGTCGGGGTTGGAGTCGAGGCAGGCCACCGCGTTGCCGATCAGCATGGTGGTGGTGATGTGGCCGGCGACGAGCATGAGGTTCCCGATGGTGACGATCTCGTTCTCGGTCAGCCGGTGGCCGTCGACCTCGGCCGCGACGAGGTGGCTCAGCAGATCGTCGCCCGGGTTCTTCCGGCGGTCGGCGATCTGGCCGCGCATGAAGTCGACCATGGGCCGGAACTTGTCGACCGCCGCCTCGATGGTCCGCTGCGCCTCCTCGTCGTCGTACAGGAACGAGTAGCCGTTGAGCTGTTCGATGATCCGGAACGCCTGCTTTTTGAAGACCTCCAGATCGCCGGTCGGGATGCCCAGCAGCTCGGCGATGACGATGACCGGGAGCGGGTAGGCGAACTCCTCCACCAGCTCGACGCGTTCCTTGCCCTCCATCGCATCGAGGAGGTTACGGCTGATCTCGACGATCCGCGGTTCAAGCTGGGCGACCACCCGGGGGGTGAAGGCCTTGCTGACCAGCTTGCGGTAGCGCGTCTGGTCGGGCGGGTCCATCTGGGCGAAGTCGCCCTCGAGGAACTCCTCGTCGATCGTGACCGGCGCGAGGTGCGCCGTGCTGGAGGAGAAGGTCTTCGGGTCGTTGAGGACGCCGTGCACCTCCTCATAGTCGAGGACGTTCCACAGCCCGATCTCCTCGTTGTAGTGCACCGGCCCGGGCCGGATGCCGCGCAGCCAGGAATGGAACGGGTGGATGTTCCAGCGCTCCACGACTGTGACCATCGAATGCCACCTCCCTACCTGGCGTCGGCTTCCATCGCGAGGCGCAGGCTCCTGGGCCGCATGTCGGTCCAGTGCTCCTCGACGTACTCCAGGCAGGCGCCGCAGCCCGTGGGCCCGTACACCGCCCGCCACCCTTCTGGAACGGCGGCGAAGGCCGGCCACAGGGAGTGCTGCTCCTCGTCGTTGACCAAGACGTAGAAGTCCTCGTTGTCGTCGTCGAACGGATTGGTGCTCATCCTTGTCGTCCCTTCTGGATTTCCTGAAGTTCCTGGAGTTGACGGCCGATGACCTCGCAGATCGTGGCGGCCGGTCCGGGCAGGCACATGTCCGCGTGCGCCGTTTCGACGTCGAATTCACGGATCGTGCCGGAGATGTACGGCCGCCATGGTCCGGCGAGCGGCTCCCCTGCGCCGGGCACCGCCCGGAAGAGCACCGCGTCGCCCCGGTAGACGGGCGGCGGGAACGCGGCCATGAGGGCCGCGTGATTGGTGACGATCCTGACGGCGTTCTCCACGAAGGCCGCGTGGTCGTCGCCGCCCGCTCCGGCCGGGAGCGCCTGCCGGAAGTACTCGCGGAACGCGTCGGCGTCCGGCGGTCCCTGCTCGGCGAGCCTGACGCTGGGCACGCTGTCGAGCAACACCAGCAATGTCACCTCGTGCCCGCGCCGCTGCAGCCCGGCGGCGATCGCGTGGGCGAGCGTGCCTCCGATGGAGTACCCGATCAGGTCGTACGGGCCGGTGGGCTGCACGGCCAGGATCTCGGCGACGTAATCGTCGACGACCTCCTCGATCGACCCGGGCAACGGGGACACCCCGTCGAAGCCCTTCACCTGGACGCCGTGGACCGGCCGGTCGGCGGGCAGCCGGGAGACGAAGCCGAGGTACGGCCAGCAAAGCCCGCCGCCGGAGTGGACGAACCACAGCGGCCGGGCGCCGGAACCGTCGCCGGCGCCGAGGGTGATCACCGGAGCGAACGGGTCGGTGTCGTCCTCCGGGGTTCCTGCGGACTCCAGCCGGGCGGCCAGCCCGGCGGCGGTCCGCGCCTCGAACACCCACCTCAGCGGCAGGTCGACGGCGAGAACCATCCGGATCCGGGCGATCAGCCGGATGGCGGACAGCGAGTGCCCGCCCAGGGCGAAGAAATCGTCGTCGGCACCGACCCGGGGCAGTTCGAGCACCTCGGCGAAGAGGCCGCAGAAAATCTTCTCCAGGCTCGTGCGCGGCGCCCGGCCACCGGCCGGGGTCGCCGGGCGCCGCGGGGCGGGCAACGCCCGGCGGTCCAGCTTCCCGCTCGCGGTCGTCGGGATGCCGCCGACGACCGTCACGGTCGCGGGCACCAGGTGCTCCGGCAGCCGTGCGCGTAGATGCCGGAGCAACTCGTCGGCCAGATCCGGCGATCGATCCGGCACCCGATCCAGCCCAGTGCCCGACCCGATGTCCGGCCGGCCGGCCGCAACGACGTAGGCGGCGAGTCCGCGGTCATGCGCCGTCTCGTCGGCCACGACCACGGCCCGCTCGACCGCGGGATGATCGGCCAGCACCGTCTCGATCTCGCCCGGCTCGACCCGGAACCCTCGGATCTTGACCTGGTCGTCGGCGCGGCCGCGGAAGACGAGTTCCCGCTCCGACGTCCACTCCACCAGGTCGCCGGTCCGGTACATCCGTGCCCCGGCGGGCCCGAACGGGCAGGCCGTGAAACGCTCCGCGGTCAGACCGGGTCGGCCGCCGTACCCTCGGGCCAGGCCGGGCCCGGCGATGTAGAGCTCGCCCACGACCCCGGCGGGCACCGGCCGCAGCGCCCCGTCGAGGACGTACGCCCGCGCCTGCGGGATGGGCCGCCCGATCGGGACGTCCCGCGGGCCGGCGGTGAGCGGGCCGCTCAGGGTGACGGCGACCGTCGCCTCCGTCGGGCCGTACGCGTTCACCATGCGCCGCCCGGCCGACCACGTGGCCACCAGCTCGGGCGGAACCGGCTCCCCGCCGACGACCAGGCACCGCACCGACGCCAGCGCGCCCGCGGGCACGGCGGCCAGCATGGACGTCGGCAGCATCATGTGGGTCACCTGATGCCGTTCGACGGTGCGGGCCAGGGGCGGCCCCGGCACCAGGTCGTCCTGCGCCGCCAGCACCACGCTCGCCCCCGACAGCAGCGCCGAGAACAACTCGCCCAACGAGACGTCGAAGCTCGGCGAGACGAGCTGGAGCATCCGGCTCGCGGGGGTGAGCCCAAGCGCGGCGACGTGCGCCTCCACCAGTCCGGCCACGCCGCGGTGGGTGACCGTCACGCCCTTCGGCCGCCCGGTCGAGCCGGAGGTGTAGACGATGTATGCCGCGTTGTCCGGGAGCGGCGGGCGGCCGAGGTCGCCGCGGCGTCGCCATCTGTCCGGTTCGTCCGCTCGCAGGCGTGGCACGGGGTGCCGGGCGAACGCCTCCGCCGTCGTCGCGTCGACGATGGCCAGGCGGGCGCCCGAGTCCGCCAGGAGCAAGGAGATCCTCTCGGCCGGGTGGGCGGCGTCGATCGGCAGGTACGTCCCGCCCGACCTGAGCACGGCGAGCAGGGCCACGACGAGCTCCGGCGAGCGCCGCAGCGACACCCCCACCACGGACTCGCGCCCGACGCCGCGACCCGCCAGCTCCCCGGCCAGCGCGTCGACCCTCCGGTCGAGCTCCCGGTAGGTCAGCGAGACGTCCTCGAACCGCAGGGCGACGGCGTCCGGCGTCGCGGCGACCTGCCGGGCGAAGAGCTCGGGAACCGTCGGCCCGGGTTCCCCGGCGCCGGCCGGTTCGCCGAGCAGCCACCGCCGCTCCCCCGGCTCCAGCAGGTCGAGCCCGCCGACGGGCAGGTCGGGGTCCGTCGCCATCCGCCGCAGCGCCTCGGCCACCCGGGCGGCGATCCGCCCGGCGGCGTCGTCGTCGAACAGGTCCTGCTGGTACTGCAGGACGAGGGTGAGATACGGGGCGGCCGCGGCGGCGAGCCCCAGCGGGTAGTGCGTGCCGTGCGCCGCCCGGACTCCGGTGATCGTCAGCCCGGTCGCCGGGTCGGCGAGGCCGCCGTGGTCGATCGGGTACGACTCGTACACGGTCGCGGTGTCGAAGAGGACGGGCATCCCGGTCGCCCGGTGAATCTCGGCCAGGCCGAGGTGGTGGTGGTCCATCAGCCCGTTCTGCCGCTCCTGGAGCCCGGTCAGCACCGCGCGCAGCGACCGCCAGGGCGACAGCGGCACCCGGATCGGGATGGTGTTGATGAACAGCCCCACCATGGACTCCACGCCGGGCACCGCGGCCGGACGCCCGGAGACCGTCGTGCCGAACACCACATCGCTCCGGCCGGTCAGCCCGGCCAGGACCACCGCCCACGCGGCCTGGACGACCGTGTTGAGGGTGACCCCGAGTTCGGCGGCGCGGCGGGACAGCTCGTGGGCGTCGGTCGCGGACAGCGGCACCCGGACCCGGCCGATCCGCTGCCGGTCCACCTCCGGTCCCGCGTGCGGCGCGACCAGGGTCGGCCCGTCCAGCCCGTCCAGCTCGGCCGCCCAGGCCGCCGCCGACGCCTCGGCGTCCTGCTCGGCGAGCCAGGTCAGGAAGTCCTCGTACGGGCGAACAGGCGGCAGGGCGGAGGCGTCCCCGCCGGACCCGTGAAGCCGGAGCAGCTCCCGCGCGAACAGACCCATCGACCAGCCGTCGAGCAGGGCGTGGTGCGTCGTGAGCACCAACTCGCCCCGCCCCGGCCCGGTCAGCACCAGGGACAACCGCAGCAGCGGCGCCACGGCGGGATCGAACCGGTCGGCGAGGTCCCGCGCCAGGAACTCCTCGAACGCGGCGGCGCGCCCCTCCTCGTCGTGGGCACGCAGATCCAGCTCACGCCACGGCATCTCGACGCCGTCGAGCACGAGCCGCACCAGACCGCCGGTCTCGTCGCCGACGAAGGCGGTGCGCAGGCCGGGGTGCCTGTCGAGCATCGCCTGCGCGGCCGCCCGCAACCGGTCCGCGTCCACCGGGCCGGACAGGTGGTGCACCACCTGCACGTGGTAGGGGTCGAAGCCGTCGCCCGCCATCAGGGACTCGAAGATCAGGCCGGACTGGAGCGCGGTCGGCGGCCACACCTCCGCCAGGCCGGGGTAGCGCCGTCGCCACGCCTCCGGCGTGCCGCGCCGTACGGGCGCCGGAGCCACCTCGGCGTGCCGTTCGCCGTGTCCGGCGAGCCCGCGGAGCGCGGCGCACCACAGGTCGGCCAGCCTCCGTACGTCGTCCTCGGCGAGCAGGCCCTCGGGCGCCCCGAAGGCGGCGCTGAGCCGGGGCCCGTCCGCGGAATCCAGCACCACGGCGTCGATCGTGAGGGTGGCCATCGCGGGCATGCCGGCGTCGGGGGCGGCGAGCAGGTCCTCGGTCCCGGCGGCCAGGGTCCAGCCCCGGCCCGCGGTGGCGTCGGAGGCGCCGAACCGGCCCAGGTAGTTGAAGGCGATCTGGCCGTCCGGGTATCGGGCCAGTTCGGCGGCGGTCTCATCGTTGAGGTACCGCAGCAGGCCGTACCCCATGCCCTTGTACGGGACGGCCGCCAGTTGTTCCCGGACGGCCTTGTACGCCGCCGCGCCGGCGGCCCCGCCAACGGTGAGGGCCTCCTCCAGGTCGACGGCCCCCACGTTCAGCCGCACGGGGTGCATGCTGGTGAACCAGCCGACCGTTCGGGTCAGGTCCGCCCCCGGCGCCACGTCCTCCTCACGGCCGTGGCCCTCCAGCCGGACCAGGACCGACCGCTCGTCGACGCCGCGGTCGCGCCGCCACGCCGCCACCGCCAGGGCCAGCCCGGTCAGCAGGACGTCGTTCGGGCCGCCGCCCAAGGCGCCGGGGACCCGGGTCAGCAGCGCCTCGGTCACCGGCGCGGGCAGCCGTACCCAGGTGCGCCGGACCGTGTCGGCGCGGTCGACCGCCGGGTCGAGCGGTCGCGCTCCGAGCAGCGGGTCCGGCCCCTGCAGGAGGGAACGCCACAGCGGCAGTTGCCCGGCCCACTGCGGCGCTCGCGCCGCCTCGGCGAGGGCGTGCGCCCACCTGCGGGCCGACGTCTCGACCTTCGGCAGGTCCGGCGTGCGCCCGGCCCGGACGAGGTCGCAGGCCGTGCCGAGGTCCTCCAGCAGGATCCGCCATGACACGGCGTCCACCACGTGATGGTGGGCGACGGCGAGCAGTCGCCCCGCGCGGTCCGGTCCCGGGTCGAACCAGACCCACTGGGTCATCACGCCGGCGGCGGGGTCGAGGCGGCCGGTGGCCTCGTCGAGGTGGGCGGCGGCCCGGGCCCGCCACGGCTCGTCCCAGCGGCCGTCGCACGCGATGCGGTGAATCAGGGCGTCGGCGTCCACCGATCCGGGCGGGAGGGCCTCGAGCCCGCCGTCGCACAGCCGGGAACGCAGCATGTCGTGGTGGTCCAGTACGGCCGACACCGTCGCGACCAGCACGGCCCGGTCGACGCCGGTGGGCAACTCGACGACGAGGGACATCGCGAAGCGGTCCCCGCCGCCCAGTTCCGCGAGGTATCGCGCGGCCGGCAGCGCCGGCATCCGGCCGACGCCGCCGCCCTCCAGCTCGGCCGGCCGCTCCGGGGCCGCCACCCGGTCGCGGACCAGCCGCGCGAGCGCGGCCACCGTACGGTGCTCGAAGATCTCCCGCGGGCTGATCTCCAGACCCTGCCTGCGGGCCTGCCAGACCGCCTGGATCGAACGGATGCTGTCCCCGCCGATGGCGAAGAAGTCGTCCTCGGCGCCTACCGCGTCCAGGTCGAGGAGCCGGGCGAAGATCCCGGCGAGAGCGATCTCGCCGGAGTCGCTGGGCGCCCGGTAGGGCGTGACGGCGAGGTCGGGCTCCGGGAGCGCGTCGCGGTCCACCTTTCCGTTGGGGCCCAGGGGCAGTTCGTCCATGACGACGAACGCGGCGGGGACCATGTACTCCGGCAGCCGGGCGGCGGCGAAGCGGCGCAACGCGCCCGCGGACACATCCCGGGTGAGGTCGAGTTCGTCGAGAGCGTCCTCGCGGACCGGGACGATGTATCCGACGAGTCGGGTCGTTCCGGTACGGCCGGGCCGCGTGGTCACCACCGCCCGGGCGACACCCGGATGAGCGGCCAGCACCGC
>NZ_JBFATZ010000019.1:0-128045 GCF_040678635.1 Thermopolyspora sp. NPDC052614 | reverse complement strand
ATGCGCTACCGCCCCGGCGAGGTCATGCGGCGGCTGGTCCAGGCCCGCGACCAGACCTGCCGCTTCCCCACCTGCCGCCGCCCCGCCACCGGCTGGTCGGGTGGCCTGGGGGAGTCTCACCCCCAGGCTCCCACAGATCCCGGCGTGACAGTCTCCCGTCACCGGGCTCTTGATATCTTGGTCGTCAATAGCCGGGCACCCATCTCCAGTGAGCGAATAGCCTTGGGTACTGGCGAATAATGCGTTGCCAGCATGCCTTCGCCTTCTTGTAGGGTGCCAGCCGTCTGTACTTCTTGCGGATCCAGCGCATCAGATACATGTTGATACGCCGCAGGAGAGGACGCAGCGCGGAGCGATAGTATGCCCCGTAGTACTGCGTCCAGCCGCGCACGATCGGGTTTATGATGCGAGCGATTTCCGCGAGCGAATGCCTGATCCGTAGATGTAGTCGCCACCGACGGACCTCCCGACTGATCTTCCTCAGGGCATCCTTGCTGATCGCCGGCAGGAATCCAGTGAAATTGATTCCTTTCCCGTCACGTGCCACACGAGCTTGGAAAGTGAAGCCCAGGAAGGTGAAAGAGGTATGCCGGTACGACCCGCCTCTTCTCCCATCCTTACAGTACACGATCTTGGTCTTTTCGGGATGTAATTGCAACCCGACCTGTTCCATCCGCTCGGCGATGGCCGCTACCACCCTGCGGGCCTCGGCTTCGCTCTTGCAATGCACCACGACGTCATCGACATAGCGTTCGAACTCGATGGCCGGGAATTCCCGGGACATCCACATGTCGAACGCGTAGTGCAGGAACAGATTCGCCAGCACCGGTGATACCGCTGACCCCTGGGGGGTTCCGCGGTCCCGTTTCTGCAAGGTCCCATCGGGCAGTCGCAACGGTGCCTGAAGCCACCGCCTCACATATAGCACCACCCACGGGAGATCGGTGTTGGCCTCCACCGCTTTGACGACGAGGTCCCAGCGGACACGGTCGAAGAACTTCTGGATGTCCAAGTCGATCACCCAGTCGGCCTTCCAGCAGCGCCTGCGGCACGTATCGACCGCGTGCAGCGCGGACACCCCAGGCCGGTAGCCGTAGGAGTCAGAGTGGAAGATCAGCTCGACCTTCTCCTCGATCCTCCGTGCCACCACCGTCTGAGCGATCCGATCTGCCACGGTGGGAACCCCCAGAATCCTGGTTCCCACGCCATGCGATTTTGGTATTTCCACCGCACGCACCGGGGGAGGAAAATAGCTCCCCGAGGACATCCTGTTCCAGATCTTGTAGAGATTGTTCTTCAGATCCTTCTCGAACTCCTCGACCGAGCGGCCGTCCACTCCCGGGGCGCCCTTGTTCGCTTTAACCCTTTCCCACGCCTCCCATACCTCCCGCTTCGAAATTTCAAACGACCTGCCTGACGCTTTCAGCTCGTTCACGCAGCTCCTCCCGGACCTTCCCGGTTGACCAAGCGAACACAGCCACAGATACCCCAGCCCCTTCGCTCCACCCCCACCGTGCCAAGCAGAGGTTTCACCACTACTACGAGCTGGTCCGCCGGCGCATCCACGCAACGGTACTCACTCCCTCACGGTTTCTGCCGCTTGGGATACTCCCTATCGCTGCACCCGATTACAGGCGCAGCAGTAACGGGACACGCCTTCTCACGTTCCATGCGAAAGCCAAGATCAGGATCACGCCGCCTCCATGCCGGACACCGCCTGGCCAATAAGCGGGCACCCACCAGACTTATCCCGGAGGAAGATCGAACCCCCCGGTTTTGATGTCAGTTAATGATCTAACGACACGTCATCAGCGATCTCTTCCGAGACTGCACAACGTCTTCCTGACCTTCATCTGACGTCTCCTACCGACGCCTTTTCCACATCGCTCACCACGACGGTCTTCAGCCAACGCAGCATGTGGTGATTTGAAGCCTCCTCCCGCAAGGCGACTCCGAAGGGCCAAACCTTCATCTTTCGCACAGCACCGCTTCGAGAGACCTCTGTTACCTCACTTACAAGCCCCTCTCTGCGTTCGTGACACACTGATCTGGACCACACCCGCCCCTACGACGAAAAAGGCCCCACCTGCCCGTGCAACCTGGCCGCCCTGTGTCGCCGGCACCATGTCCTGAAGCAGACCGATGGGTGGAAACTCACCCAGCCCAGCCCCGGCACCCTGGTGTGGGAAACCCCTGCCAAACGCACCCACACCGTCCACCCCGACCGCTACCCCCTATGACAAAACGGACTACGACGAGGCGAGCCGCCATGCACCACGGCCAGATCCGCTACCGGCCCACTACCGCCATGCGACGGCTGAACCAGGCCCGGGACCAGACCTGCCGCTTCCCCACCTGCCGCCACCCGGCCACCGCCTGCGACCTGGACAGTTTGGTCACGCCGAGCTGCTCGGCGGGTTTCCGCACCCGCCGGGTCGACACCCCCAGCTAGATATGAGGTCGCCACCACCGAGGCCGGTGCCCGCTCGGCGCGCCGCCGCCGCTCCAGCAGCCACTCGGGGTAGTACGTCCCCTGCCGCAACCTCGGGATCGTCGGCTCGACGGTCCCGGCACAGGTGTCCCACTCCCGCCGCCGGTAGCCGTTACGCGAGTTGACCCGCTGGTCGGACACCTCGCCGTATCCGGCGCCGCAGCGCTGCTCGACCTCGGCGTCCATCATCATCTGCGCCATCCGCACAACCATCTCGCGCAGCACATCCGGCGAGGCCTTGGCCAGTGTCTCGTCGAACCACTCGCCCTCCACGGGCTGAATGAATGTCCATAGCGGCCACTTCTCGTTCTCCTTCTTGCCTTCGACAGCTGTGAAGGATCGCGGAGTGGCCGCCCTCATGTCACATCGATCTTCCCTAGCGGGCATCAAGGTGACGAACGGGTTCAAACCCGTACACCACTCCAGTGGACGCTAACGCATATCTGCGGCCGCGCGCGGGGGATTTGTCGGCGCGTCGTACCATGCGCGGGCGATCACCGGGCTGTAACGGTAGGACGGATAGGGCAACATCGTCGAGTCGAGGACCGCCAACCGGATGCTGCCCGAAGCGCCGTGGGGCATGGTTCGTAGGGCCGCGACGAGGTGGCGCTCTGCGGTGTCGAACGCGTCAGTGACGCCGCACACGCCGTGGCCGTCTCCGCCGTCGGCCTCGTAGACGTACGACAAGGGCCGTAGGGGAGGGGGAGGGCAGGTACCGCCGCTTCGCGGGGAGTAAATGTCGCCGCTTGGCGGAGAGCCGGTGCCGCCCTTGTACCGAGAGTCGGTGTTACCGCTTCGCGGGGAACCGGGATCGCCGCTTTGCGGGCGACCGAGGTCGCCGTTGTGACGAGAGTCGGTGTTACCGCTTTGCGGGGAGTAAATGTCGCCGCTTGGCGGAGAGCCGGTGCCGCCGTTGTGCCGAGAGTCGGTGTTACCGCTTTGGGGGGAACCGGGATCGCCGCTTGGCGGGCGGCCGAGGTCGCTGCTTTGCCGAGGGGCGGTGTCGCCATTTCGCCGGGAGTGGGTGCCGCTGCTCATACCGCCTCCGTCCGAGGGAATCCGCGGATCTCGGGCCGAGGGCGGGCTCGTTCGGCGGCGGACGACGATGCTTCGGCCTGCCGCATACGGGCCTGGAGTCCCACGATGGTCCGGGCCTCGACGCCGGCTTCGCCGGGCAGGGGCCATGTCGGGACCGCGTAGAAGCTCCGTGCCCAGGGGCGGTACATCACCAGCCAGCCCGGCTCGATCATGTCGAGTGCGGCGGCGGACGCCTGCTGGCGCACGTCCCACCGGATGCGGGTCCAGGGCACGTACGGGGACCCCTGCCGATGCCGTCCTCCGCCGCGTCTGCCCTCACGAGCCGCCCTCATCGCCCGCCCCAGGCCACGGAAACGTTTGAAAATCGGACTATTTCCGGAATTAGCGAATAGGGGTCTGCGGCGGCACGGCTGATCATTTGGTCACACCTCGCTTGGGAACAAGGGGTCGTAAGTGGTAACACCAGTCGAATCGGACCCCGCTTGTACCTGTGGTTTGCCTTTGGCAGAGAAATCATGGAACCTGGCGGGGCGTGCCCCTATACATTTGACGTGGGTGAGTAACCGTCCCCGTACAGGCAGGATTTGGTGGTGCCGAATGCCTCGTAAACCCGATCCGGTGAACCCGTGCGCCTCGCCCTGGCATCTGCTGGGCGCCGAGATGCGCTACCAGCGCGACGAGGTGCGCGGGCTTACGCTGCGGCAGGTGGCGAAACTGGCTTGGTGCGACGACGCCGACCTGTCCAAGTGGGAGCGCGGCGTCACCCGTCCCCAACCGGACACGGTGCGACGCCTGGACGAGGTGTACGGGGCAAATGGTCGGCTTATTGCCCTTCACGGCATTGTTGCCGAAGTGGATCGTTTGCGTACGCTGGTGAGAAAAGAGACTTCGGATGAGGTGAACACCACGGAACGCCGACGAATTCTGCAACTCGCCGCCACCAGCGCTGGTTTCAGTGCGCTGGGCTCGACAGGAGAGCCTCTACGTCAGCTTCTCCACATGGATCTGGTCGAGGAGCGCACCGTCGAAGACTGGCATCTCGCTTGCGACGATCAACTGAACACGCTTCATACGCGCCCACCCGCTGAGGCGCGGGATGATCTGCAGAATGACCTTGCCGAGCTGCAACAGCAGTTGCGCAATCTTAAGGACAGTAGCGAGATCCTTGAATTGCGCCGGGTCGTGGCCGCGCTGTCCACCCTCCATGCGAACGTGCTGTCCCGGCTTGGCGAGCACGGCGCGGCGCTGCGCTGGTGGCACACCGCGCGGGCGATGGCGGACGAAACGGGGGATCTGCACCTGCGACTGGGAGTTCGCGCCACTGCGGCGGGCCACATCCTGGGCCACGGCCAACGCGACCCGCTGACCGTTCTGCGCCTCACCGAGCAGGCGCGGCACATCGCCGGTGACGCACGATCCCTCGGGACGGCCTTCGTTCTGTGTTCACAGGCCAAAGCGCTTGCCTCGGCAGGCAGGCACGCCGAGGCCCGGTCAACCCTGCGGACCTGCCATGACGTCATGGAGTCGGAGCCACCGGCCACGAGCATCATGCCGTACGTGTGGCGCATGCGCGGGGGTCAGTTGGAGTACGCCGAGCTATGGGTGAGCGCGGAGGCCGGGGACGAGAGCGCGGCGGCAGACGCGTGCGAACGTGTTCTGTCGGTCGTCAGGGACTATCAGTACCATGCCATGGCGCATCTGCAGACCGCCCTGTGCACGGTGATATGCGGAGGTGTGGACGAGGGTCTGCGGCGTGCCTCCGCCACGATCGATGACCTGCCTCCGCGGTATCGCACTCACCAGATCAACGAGATCGGCCGGAGGATCCTCCATGCGGTGCCGCTCGATCAACGTGCTCGCCCTGCGGTCGGCGAGTTTCGCGAGATGCTGACGTTAAGTCCCGGACCTGTGTGAGCGCCTGAACAGGCTCAGGCGGAGGGAGAGTCGGCGAGGCCGTTAAGGGCGGCTGCGATGGTGGTCTGTTCTACGCGCTTCAGCGGTTCACCGGCGTCCATCGCGGTGACGGCGGCGTTGATCAGGCCCTGGAGGAGGGCGGCGGCCAGGGCTGGGTGGGGGTGGCCGAGTTCGGTGAACAGGGGGGCCGCGCTGGGGACCAGTTCGCGGTGGAGGGTCATGATGCGGCGCTGGGTCTCGGCCGGGAGGGGGGCGCTGGCCAGGGCGTGGGCGAGGCGGTAGCGGCGTTTGCGGGCGGCGCGGAGTTGGGTGCGGATGAAAGCGGCGATGCGGTCGCGTGGGGTGGTGGCTCGGCGTAGGGCCTTGTCGATGTCGGCGGCGACGAGGGGGAGCTCGGCCTCGCATAGGGCGATGACCACCTCGTCCTTGGTGCGGAAGTACGAGTAGACGGTTGGGCGGGCGAGGCCGGTGCGCTTGGCGAGTGCGTCGAAGGTCAGCGCGGGATAGCCTCGGTCGAGAAGCAGTTCTCGGGCGGCGGCGAGCAGCGCGCCGTGCTGCTGGGCGCGGTGCTCGGCCACTGTAGCCGCGTTGATCTTCGGCATGGAATCATGCTAATCCGGCCATGGCCGGATCCAGCGGGTTCGTTATGCGGTCTGGCCGTCCTTGACGACCCTGAGCGGTGGTGCCGTGGCCGCATGGGTACGGGTGCCGAGGTGCAGCAGCAGGGCGGCGGCGGCGCAGAGGCAGGCTCCCAGGTAGAACGGCAGGCCGAGGTTGATGTCGAACACGACGCCTGCGGCGATGGGGCCGGTCGCGCGGGCGGCGGCCGAGGCGGACTGGCCCACGCCGAAGGAGCCGCCGAGCGCCGAGGCGCCCAGTTCGGCGATGAGCGCGGCCGTCGTCGTGGTCATCAGTCCCTGGCCGGCGGCCAGGGCGACCAGGCCGGCGTAGTTCAGCCATGCCACGCCCAGCGGCAGCACCGCGAGTCCGAGGCCCACCATCAGGGTGCCCGCCACGGCGACGCGGCGGTCGCCGTACCGGGCGGACACCTTGCCCACGAGCCCGCCCTGCACGATCGCCACCACGACGCCGACCCCCGTGAAGACCAGGCCGAGCCCGGCCGGGCCGAGACCGTAGAGGCGACCGCCGAGCAGCGCGTACGTGGTCTCCATGCCCGCGAAGGCGAACATCGCCGCGAAGATCGCGATGAGCACGGGCCGCAGGGCGCGCACGCGCAGCGCGGTTGCCAGCAGCGCCGGTGAGCTGCCCCTGCGGGTGGGGGTGGGTGCGTCGTGGCCCGGCGCTGCCGGGGTCGCCGGGGTGGTCGGGGTCTTGGGGAACTCGGGGGTCTCGGGGGTCGCTCGGTCGGCGAGTGCCGGTGCCGTGTGCTTGGGCAACAGGACGTGCTTGGGCAGGAGGGCCCAGCCGACGATGAGGTTGGCGAGCGCGATGCCTCCGGCGACGAAGCTCACCCCGGCGAAACCGAGGCCGGACAGGGCGGCCCCGATGGCGGGGCCGAACACGAAGCCCATGCCGATCGAGGCGCCGACGAGGCCGAGCGCGCGGGTGCGTTCCTGCGGCTCGGTGAGGTCCACGACGTACGCCTGCCCCACCGGTATCGCCCCGCCGAACAGCCCGGCGATGAGGCGGGCGGCGAGCAGCGTGACGAGGGATCCGGCGAGTCCGGTCAGGGTGAGTGAGATGGCCGACCCGGCGAGGGCGGCCAGCAGCACCGGTCGCCGGCCGTACCGGTCGGACAGGGCCCCCAGCACCGGCGCGGCCACGAACTGCGCGGCGGCGTACGCCGTGAGCACGCCGCCCACCCACAGGCCGGAGCCGCCGAGCCGCTCGGCGTGGAACGGCAGCAGCGGCAGGATGATGCCGAACCCGAGCATGTCGACGAAGACCGACAGGTAGATCACGGGCAACGCTCTTCGCCGCACGGGCGATCGCCTCTTCTCGGTGGGGCTTACGGGCAGAAGCGCCGCCATCATACCGACAACATGTCGATAAAAAAGCGTGCCGATCCGCGGTTCGCGTTCCCCCACCAGGTCCCACGTACCGACCCCGAAGGGTCGGTGGAGGCCGCGGCGCGGATCGGCACGTTCGTCCGCGTCTACCCGCAGAGGTCCGGTTCACACTCCTCGGATGCGGTTCACCGGTCGCGGCGCCAGGGGTGGCACGAGGTTCATCGGGGGACGATGAGGGCCTTCACCACACGCTGGGCGGCCACGTCCTCCAGGGCGGACTGGGCCTCGGTCAGCGCGTACTCGCGGCTGATCAAATCCGCCCAGGGGAACTGGCGTCCGTAGCGGGCCATGACGCGGACCGAGCGGTGGACGTGACCGGCGTCGCTCCCCCAGCAGCCGCGCACCTCCAGGTGCTTCTGGTTGAGGTCGAGGTGGGGGTTGAAGGTGGCGTCGCCCGCGTTGGTGTACTGGCCGACGACCACGTAACGGCCCGCGTCGCGGGTGAGGCGCATGCCCTCGGGTACGGCGGCGGCCACTCCGGTGGCCTCGATGGTGACGTCGGCGCCGCGTCCGCCGGTGGCGTCGCGGACGATGGCGAGGCGCTCGGCGGGGGTGGTGGTGGCGATGTCGATGACCGCGTCGGCGCCGAAGCGGGTCGCGGCGGCCAGCCGGACCTCGGGGCCGCCGATGACGATCACGGTCCCGGCGCCCCGCAGCTGGGCGAGCACGGCGGCGCAGAGGCCCACCGGGCCCGCGCCCTGCACGACGACGGTGTCGCCGAAGGCGATCTCGCCGAGGGTCACCGCGTGCAGGGCCGTCGGCATGCCGCATCCGCCGGCGAGGAAGGAGCGCCAGTCGAGTTCCCTTGGCAGCGCGACCACGTGTACGCCGGGGCGCAGGTAGATGTGCTCGGCCCAGCCGCCGAGCAGGCCGTCGTCGGCCGACAGCGTCACGCCGTACACCTTGCGGGACGGGCAGCGGGTGGTGGCGTGGGCGACCGTGCAGTGCCAGCACCGGCCGCACGTGCCGTACACATCCAGAAATGTCACCACCTGGCCGACGGACAGCGGGGTCCCGGCCACGTCTCTCGGCGGCTCGCCGGGGCCGATCTCCGCGATCCGGCCGACGCTCACGTGACCCGGAATGATCGGGTACGGCACGCCCGCGAGCTGACCTTTCCACAGGTGCACGTCGGTGCCGCACACCTCGCTGCCCAGCGTCTCCAGCAGAATGCCCCCGGGCTCGATCCGGGGCCGCTCGAAGGTCCGCGTCTCCAGCGGCGCGCCGGGTGCGGGCATCACGACCGCGGTGACCATGCCGATGTCCCCTCCTGCCTGGTGTGTCCCCTCATGCCGGGCGCGGGTGCACCGCCTCCGGCCGCGATCGTACTTCAGGGCCGACGGGAGGGATGTGCGGCGCGGTGAGCCCTATCGGGGGCCGGTCAGGTAACGCTGCAGGGTGGGGCCGAGCCAGGCGACGACCGCGTCCTTGTCCATGGCCGCGACCGGGGGCAGGCGCAGGACGTAGCGGGTCAGGGCCAGGCCGAGGACCTGCGAGGCGACGAGGCCGGAGCGGGTGACGGGGTCGTCGGGGGCGATCGCCTGTACGGCCGGGCCCAACTGAGCGGCGAAGATCTCCCGGATGCGGTCGGCGGCGGCCGGGTGGGTGACGGCGGCGCGCAGCAGCGCGAGGAGGGTCTCGTCGCCGTCCCAGCGGGTGATCATGTGAGCCGCTATGCGCGCGCCCAGCTCGTCGTGGGGGACCTGCGAGAGGTCGGGGAGGCGCAGGTCGAACTCGGCCGCGGCGGCGAAGAGGCTCTCCTTGTTGCCGAAGTACCGCATGACCATGGCGGGGTCGATGCCCGCGTCGGCGGCGATCGCCCGGATGGTGGCGCGGTCGTAGCCGTCGGCGGCGAAGCGTTCGCGGGCGGCGGCGCGGATCGCGGCCTTGGTGTCGCCGGAGCGGCGGCGCTTGCTCGTCGAAGTCATGTCAACGAGTGTAGGCCAACGCGTGTTGACTTTTCTTCCTCGGCGGTGCTTCACTTAAGTCAACGGCCGTTGGCCAACAATCGTTGACTCCCGAGGAGGCGACAATGCCCGAGGTGATCGTGGTGGGCGCGGGCCCCACCGGGCTTCTGCTCGCGGGCGATCTCGCGACCGCCGGCGTCTCCGTCACGGTGCTGGAGCGCCGCGACGACCACATCTCCAACCTCTCACGCGCCTTCGGCGTGCACGCCAGGACGCTGGAGCTGCTGGACGCCCGCGGCCTGGCCGACCGGCTCGTCGCCACGGGCACCGCGCTCGGCGAGCTGCGGCTGTTCGACCGGGCGACCGTCCACCTCGGCCGGCTGCCCAGCCGCTTCCCGTACCTGCTGATCACGCCCCAGTACAACGTGGAGACCCCGCTGCTGGAGCGCGCGCTCAAGGCGGGCGCCGAGATCGTGCACAACGCCAAGGTCACGGGCCTGCTCCAGGACGCCACCGGCGTCACGGTCAGCACCGAGGGCGGCTCCTACCGCGCGGCCTACGTCGTCGGCGCGGACGGCTTCCACAGCTCGGTACGGCACGCCCTCGGCCTTCCGTTCCCCGGCAGGTCCGTGCTGAAGTCGATCATGCTCGCCGACGTGAAACTGGCCGAGCCGCCCGCGCAGACGCTCACCGTCAACGGGGTCGGCGACGCCTTCGCGTTCATCGCGCCGTTCGGCGACGGCTACCACCGGGTCTTCGCCTGGGATCGCCGCCGTGCCGTACCCGATGACGAGCCGCTCGCCCTGGCGGAGGTCGCGGAGGTCACCCGGCGCGCGCTCGGCACCGACTTCGGCATGGACGAGCCGCGGTGGCTGTCGCGCTTCCACAGCGACGAGCGCCAGGTCCCGGCGTACCGGACGGGCCGGGTGTTCCTGGCCGGGGACGCGGCGCACGTCCACTCCCCCGCCGGCGCCCAGGGCATGAACACCGGGCTGCAGGACGCGGCCAACCTGAGCTGGAAGCTGGCCGCCGTGCTGCGCGGCGCGCCCGACCGCCTGCTCGACACCTACCATGCGGAACGGCACCCGGTCGGACGCACGGTGCTGCGCAGCAGCGGCGCCATCATCCGAGCCGCGATGATCAAGTCCCGCGCGGGCCGGGCGCTCCGCAATCTGGCGGTACGGCTCGCGCTCTCCGTCCCCGCGATCGCCGCGAAGGCGACCGGTCAGCTCACCGGCGTCGGCTACGCCTACCCCGCGCCCCGGGGCGCGCACCGGCTGGTCGGCACCCGCGCCAGGGACACGCGGCTCGGCGACGGCGTCCGCCTGTACGAGGCGTTGCGCGACGGGCGTTTCGTCCTGATCGGCGACGCCGACGTGAGCGGCTGGGAGGACCGCGTCCGGGTCGCGCCGCCCGCCTCCCCCGGCGGCCTCCTGGTGCTCGTCCGCCCCGACGGGTACGTGGCCTGGGCGGGCGCCGACGCCGCCCTGCTTCGCGGCGTTTTGCCTGCTCTGGCGGGGTCGCCCACGCCGCGGTGACCCCTGCGCCGGGCGGGCCCGGCCGGTTTCCGCGAACTATGCACTCGGTGTATAGCCGATGTGTATAGTCACGAATATGTCAGTCGCAACGACCCTGCTGGGCCTGCTGGAGTCGGGCCCTCGCCACGGGTACGACTTGAAGCGCTCTTACGACGAGCAGTTCGGCCACGGCCGCGCGCTGCACTACGGGCAGGTCTACGCGACCCTCGCCCGCCTGCTGAAGAACGGCTTGGTGGAGGTCGAATCCGAGCCCGGCGACGGCCCGGACCGCAAGCGGTACGCGATCACCGCCGCCGGCGTCACGGACGTGGAACGCTGGCTGAGCCGGCCAGAGAAGCCCGAGTCGTACCTGCAGAACACCCTGTACACCAAGGTCGTCCTGGCGCTGCTCACCGGCCGGGACGCCGCCGAGCTGCTGGACGTCCAGCGCACCGAGCACCTGCGGACGATGCGCGAGCTGACCCGGCGCAAGACCGCGGGCGACCTCGCCGACCAGCTCATCTGCGACCACGCGCTGTTCCACCTGGAGGCCGACCTGCGCTGGCTGGAGCTGACCGCGGCCCGCCTCGACCAGATACGCGACCAGCTACGGAGCCGCCCATGATGCCCCAACCGCCCGCGGACGTCCCGCTGCTGGTCGCCGAGAACCTGATCAAGGAGTACGGCGCCACCCGCGCCCTGGACGGCGCGACGCTGCACGTGTACGCCGGTGAGGTGCTGGCGCTGCTCGGGTCGTCCGGCTCGGGCAAGTCCACCCTCCTGCACTGCCTGGCGGGCATCCTCCCCCCGGACTCGGGCCGGGTCTGGTACGCCGGCCACGACCTGGCCACGATGCCGGACACGCGGCGAAGCGAGCTGCGCCGTACCGAGTTCGGGTTCGTGTTCCAGTTCGGGCAGTTGATCCCGGAGCTGAGCTGCCTGGAGAACGTGATGCTGCCGCTCCGGCTGGCCGGCACGCGGCGACGCGAGGCGGCCCGGCGGGCGAGCGACCTGCTGGAACGGCTGGAGGTCGCCGACGTGGCCGACAAGCGGCCCGGCCAGGTGTCCGGCGGGCAGGGCCAGCGGGTGGCGGTGGCCCGCTCGCTCGTCACCCGGCCCCGGGTGATCTTCGCCGACGAGCCGACCGGGGCGCTGGACTCGCTCAACGGCGAGCGGGTGATGCAGTTGTTCGTCGCGGCGGCACGGGAGACCGGCGCGGCGGTGGTGCTCGTCACCCATGAGGCGCGGGTCGCCGCGTACTCGGATCGGGAGGCCGTGGTGCGCGACGGGCGGGTGCGCGAGCAGGAGCGGGTCCGGTGAGCGCGCACGGCGCGCGGCGGCGCGGCTCATCCGCGCGGTGGGCCGGCGACCTGGCGCTGGGGATGCGGCTCAGCGTGACGGGCGGACGACCCGCCTGGTTCCGGCTCGCGTTGATCTCGCTCGGCGTGGCGCTCGGGGTGGCGATGCTGCTCGTCGCCGCGAGCATTCCCGCGGCGGTGGCGGCCCGGGACGGCCGGCTCGCCGCCCGCGACGTGGACTGGTCGCAGGAGCTGGGGCGCGGCGAGGACACCCTGCTCATCAAGCGGGCGGACACCCGGTACCGCGACATCGAGATCTACGGCCGGGTGGTACGCCCCGAGGGGAAGCGGGCCCCGCTGCCGCCCGGGGTGACCCGATGGCCGGGCGCCGGGGAGATGCTGGTCTCGCCCGCGCTGGCCCGACTGCTCGCCGAGGACGGGAGCGCCGGCGAGCGGGCCGGAGCGGGAGCGCGCCTCCGCGACCGGTGGGACGCGCACGTGGCCGGCACGATCGGCGCGGAGGGGCTGACCGGTCCCGGCGAGTACGCCTTCTATCTGGTCAGCGACCGGCTCTCGGCGGACTCCGCCAGCCGGGTGCGGGCCTTCGGCGAGTCGGACGCCGACCAGGGGGTGCCGCCGGCGCTGCTGTTGCTGGGCGCGGTCGCGGTGGTCGCGCTGCTCCTGCCTGTGGCGATCTTCGTGACCACGGCGGTGCGCTTCGGCGGCGAGGCCCGCGACCGGCGGCTCGCCGCGCTGCGGCTGTTCGGCGCGGACACCGCCATGACCCGGCGGATCGCCGCCGGGGAGACCCTGGTCGGGGCGGTGCTGGGGCTGGCCGCCGGCGGGCTGCTCTACCTCGCCCTGCGCCTGCTCGCCGAAGGGACGTCGCTGGTCGACGCGAGTTTCCACCCCGACGACCTGCGGCCGGTCCCGGCCCTCACGGTCCTGATCGTCGTGCTGGTGCCGGTCACGGCGGTGCTGATCACGCTGTCCGCGCTGCGGCGGGTCGCCGTGGAGCCGCTGGGGGTGGTCCGCCTCGGGGGCGAGCACCGGCGGCGGCTCTGGTGGCGGCTGATCCTGCCCGTGGCCGGGCCGGCCCTGCTGTACCCGTTGCGCAACGGGTTCTCCGAGCAGGCGACGGGCTTCGAGGCGCAGGTCATGGCCGGGATGGCGGCCCTGCTGATCGGCGTGGCCCTGCTGCTGCCGTGGGTGGTGGAGGCCGTGGTTCGCCGGTTGCGCGGCGGAAGCGTCGCCTGGGAGCTCGCCGTACGGCGGCTGCAGCTCGACAGCGGAACCGCGGTGCGGGCGGTGTCCGGCATCGCCGTCTCCGTCGCCGGCGCGATCGCGCTCCACGGTCTTTTCGGCGCCGTCCAGGCCCAGTTCACCGTGGAGAACGGCCGCGACACCTCCCGGTTCCAGGCGGTGGTGCTCCCCACCTTCGAGATCGGCCCCGGCCTGGCCGCCGAGCGGAAGCGCTGGGAGAGCGCGTTGCGCGACGCCCCGGGCGTGCGGACCGCCGCGGCCATGATATTGGTGCACGCCGCTCTCCCGGGGTCGGCGGACGAGTCGGACGACGTCGCGCTGCGGGTCGGAAGCTGCGCCGTGCTGCGGCTGGAGGCCCGGATCGGCGACTGCGCCGACGGTGACACGTTCGTCGTCGCCTCGCCGACGGCGCCCGCGCCCCGCCCCGGCACGGCCTACGCCCTCGTCGGGTCCGAGCAGAAGGCGTCCGCGTCGTCGCCGCGGTGGACGCTGCCCGCCGACGCCCGCACCGCCCCGATCCTTCCCGGGTCCCTGCACGCGTCGGAAAGCACGATCCTGGCCACCCCCGGGGCGCTGCGCGGCACCAGGTTCACCCCCGTCACCATCACGTACTATGCCGGGCTTGACCCTGCCGACCCCGACGCCTTCGACCGGCTGCGCAACGCGGTCGGCCGGTTGGATCCGACCGCCCCCGTCCAGTCCATCACTGCGCAATCGTTCGACGGCGTCCTGCTGGGCCTCCGGCAGGGGCTTCTCGCGGGCGCGCTGGCGCTGCTGCTGCTCATCGGCTCCAGCCTGCTGGTCAACGTCGCCGAGCAGCTTCACGAACGACGCCGGCCGCTCGCCGTGCTCATCGCCTCCGGCACCCCGCGCAGCACCCTGAGCGCGTCGATCCTCTACCAGATCGCCATCCCCGTCCTGCTCGGCCTCATCCTGGCCGTCCTGACCGGCACCGCCCTGTCGGGGATCCTCCAGGCGGCCGCGGGCACCCTGGTCCGGTTCGACTGGGTCGGCATCGGCGTCACGTCCGGGGCCGCCGCGCTGGTCGTGCTGCTCACCACCGCGGCCGGTCTGCCGCTGCTGCGGCGGGTCAGCGGGCCGGAGGGGCTGCGCAGCGAGTAGCCGCGCCACGGCCGCGTACGACGAATCCTGTACGGCGCTCTTCATGTTCGGCACTGGAAAGGACACACGTTGAAACGAAAAGCCTGGGCCGCCGCGCTGGTGGCCACCGCTGCGCTCGGCATCACGCCCGCGCCCGCGAACGCGCAGGACGAGCCGCGTCTTGAGACGGCGTCCATCGGCTGGAAGCCGTGTTCGGACGATTCGAAGGACTCGGGAGATCCGGGGGACTTACGGGGTTCGGTAGATCCGGGGGATCCGGGGGATTCGGATGTGGAGTGCGGCACCGTGACGGTGCCGATCGACTGGTCCCGCCCCGGCGGACCGAAGATCGACATCGCGCTCGCCCGGCGCAGGGCGACCGAGCCCGCCTCCCGCATCGGCGCTCTGCTCGTCAACCCGGGTGGCCCGGGAGGCTCGGGCTTCAACGACGTGCGCGCGGGAGGCATGGCCAAGCAATTTCCCGCCGAGGTGCGCCGCCGCTTCGACATCATCGGGTTCGATCCTCGGGGGGTGGGGCGCAGCCACCAGATCCGGTGCCGCCCGCTGACGTTGCGGCCCGAGGACGTGTTCCCCGTCACGACCCGGCAATTCCGTCGCCTTGGCGAGACCATGCGCGCGCACGGCGAGAGCTGCCGGCAGGTGAGCGGCCCGCTGTTCGACTTCGTGGACAGCGCGAGCGTCGCACGGGACATGGACGCGATACGGGAGGGCCTCGGCGAGGACACACTGAATTTCTACGGCAACTCGTACGGCACCCTGCTGGGCCAGCAGTACGCACGGCTGTTCCCGGAGCGGGTGCGCGCCATGGTGCTCGACAGCACCATGGACCACAGCCGGGCCACCACGTGGGATTTCCTGCGCAGTGAGGCGAAAGCCGTACAGGATGGCTTCGATCAGTACGTGGCCTGGTGCCGCCGATCGACCGACTGCGCCCTGCACGGCAAGGACGTCCGCCGCGTCTTCGCCGAACTCCGCGCCAGGGCCGAGCGTGGCACGCTGGTGGATCCGCGTACGTCGGAGCCGAAGACCGCCTTCGATCTGCTCGCCGACGCCCAGTACGCCTTCTTCGGCCCGTATTGGAAGTCGCTGTCGCAGGACCACGCGAAGATGCTGGCGAACAGGCCGAGGACGTCCTCCACCAGCCGCCCCGTGGAGAAGGCCACGCGGGAGGAGACGGTCGAGAATCCGTCCATGCCCATCTTCTGCCAGGACTGGCGGCTGCCGGTGCGCGGCGCCGCCGAGGTCCGCGCGTACCTGCGCGGGCTCGCCCGGGTGGCACCGGACATGAGGCTGCCGGCGCAGGCCTGGGCCGCGACCATATCGTGCGTCGGCTGGCCGACCGCGACCCGCGTTCCCCAGGAGCCGCCGCGGTGGAAGGGAGTCCCGGTTCTGCTGATCAACAGCCGGTACGACCCGGCCACGCCGCACGAGTGGGCGCGCAACGTGGCACGTCAGTCCGGTGCGGCGCTGCTGACCTACGACGGCTGGGGACACGGCGTGTACTCGCTGGGCAGCGCGTGCGCCGCCGCGGCGACCGAGCGGTACCTGCTCAGCCTGCGGACTCCCCCGCCCGGTTCGCGTTGCCCCGCCGTCGAGCCGCGGGCCGAGTGAGGTGGCCGTTTCGATGCGAGGAACCAACGGCATCGCCGTACCGTCGTGGACTGTGCCGATGTTGCCGTTCCCGGACCCTCCGCTCACCGATGCGGTCGTGGCGCTGCGCCGGTGGCGCGGAGCGGATGTGCCGCAGCGGTTCGCCGGCTTCCGCGACCCACTGTGCCTGCGTTACTCCTGGCCGCTGGCCGAGCCCTTCACCGAGGAGCACGTGCTGCGGCGCTTCGCCGGTGAGGAGGAGGCACGCCTCGCCGGCGAGGAGCTCGCCCTCGCCGTGGTCGACGCGACCGATCAGGCCCGCGTCCTCGGCGGCGCGTCTCTCTACGACGTCGACCATGACCAGGAGCGTGCGGCGATCGGCTACTGGCTGGTGGCGCACGCGCGCGGACGCGGGGTCGCCACCCGCGCGCTGCGACTGCTGGCGGGCTGGGCGTTCGACCGTCTCCGGCTGGCCCGCCTTGAGCTGACGTGTGCGCCCGACAACGACGCCTCGCAGCGGGTGGCCGAGCGCTGCGGGTTCGTACGGGAGGGGGTGCTGCGCTCGCACCTGCGGTTCAAGGGCGAGCGCCGCGACTCGGTGCTGTTCAGCCTGCTGCCGGGCGAACTGGTGTGATCGCTCGGCCGCCCGGCGGCGGCAGCGGCGCGAGCAGGAGTGGCCCCTCGCCATGCGCTCCCGGAGCCGCCGCGTCTCACGCGAATCTCATGCGAAGGCGATGTCGCCCGGCTTGGATTCCACGGCGTCCAGCGCGGCCAGGGTGACATCGTCGAGCTCGATCGCTCCGGCGGCGATGTTCGCCGCGAGATGGTCGGCGTCGGCGGTGCCCGGGATGAGCAGCACGTTCGGCGCGTGATGCAGCAGCCAGGCGAGGCCGAGCTGGGCGGGGGTGCGGCCGAGGGCTTGCGCCGCGTCCCGCACCGCGGGCTCGTCGGTCACCTTCGGCAGGCCGGGGAAGGCGCCGCCGAGCGGGAAGAACGGCACCCAGGCGATCCCTTCGGCGACGCAGAGGTCGAGCAGGTCCTCGTCGTCGCGGCTCACCAGGCTGTAGGCGTTCTGCACGCAGGCGATCCCCGCCGGGAGCGCGCGGCGCAGCGTGTCCAGGGTCACGGCGCTCAGCCCGATCGCGCCGATCTTGCCCTCGTCGCGCAGCGCCGTCATCACCGCGAGCTGGTCGTCGACATCGACCGCCTGGTCGCCTTCGGCGCGCAGGCCCGGGCCGGTCTCAAGCCGCCGGAGGTTCACCAGCGGGATCTGCTCCGTGCCGAGGCTGCGCAGGTTGTCCTCCACGCTCGCCCGGAGCTGCTCGGGCCGCTGGGCCGGGCGCAGCGGGATGCGTCCCCCCGGGTTCGGGTCGGCGCCGACCTTGCTCGCGACCAGGACATCGTCCCGGGTGCCGATCACCTCGCGGATGCAGCCGTTGACGAAGCCGTCGCCGTAGAACTGGGCCGTGTCGACGTGATCGGCGCCGAGCTCGACGGCACGGCGCAGCAGCGCGATCGCGGCATCGCGGTCGCCGTGCAGGCGTTCCAGCTGCATCGCGCCGAATCCGACGCGCGAGACGGTACGCCCGGCGAGCAGGCCGGCGCCGCCGGGACGCGGTACGCCGGTGGCCGTGACGTCGGACGATGAGGTGCCGGGTGACATCATGGAATTTCCATCCTCATGAATGTTGGCGAAAAGAACGTTGACAAAAGCGGAGGGCCCTCCGCTAATGCGACTCTAACACTACCGGAGGGACCTCCGCTTTGAGCTCCCTTGAATCAACGCCCGGCACCGCCCGCCCCGGACGGGCCGACGCGCGACGCAACCGCGAAAAGCTCATCGCGGTCGCCCGTGCCGCCTTCGCCACGGCCGACGACACCGTCGCCCTGGAGGCCATCGCCCGCGAGGCCGGCGTGGGGATCGGCACGCTCTACCGCCACTTCCCCACCCGCGAGGCGCTCGTCGAGGCCGTCTACGCGGCCGAACTCGACGACCTCGCCGCCGGCGCCGCCACCCTGCTGGACGAGTACCCGCCCGAGATCGCCATCCGCGCGTGGATGGAGCGCTACGCGTCGTTCGTCGCGACAAAACGCGGAATGGTCGACACGCTCCGCGCCGGCTGGGCCTCCGGACGGATCGCGACGCCGACCACGAGGGAGCGCCTCACCGCCGCGATCGGAACGATCCTCGCGAGTGGGGCGCGCGCCGGTTCACTCCGTTCGGACGTCGAACCCGAGGACGTCATCGCGATGCTCCTCGGCGTCTTCCTGTCGACGACGGCCCTCGACGCCCCACAGCGCACGGGACGACTGCTCAACCTCATCGCCGACGCCCTGCGCCCCGGACCCGAACCCTCGGATCGGCGTGGCGGGTGAGGTCCACGTCGCCTCTGGCCCGCGGCGGCCGCCGCAGGCGCTTGTGGGTCTCCGGTCATGCCGCCTTCGCGCCCGCCGCCAGAGAGCGGAACCGGCTGCCGTGGAAGACCAGCGGCGCCCCATCCGGCTGCGCCCCCAGGCCGAGGACCTCCAAGAGGACCATCACGTGGTCTCCGGCCGGGATCTCGCCGTAAACGCGGCAGTTCAGGACGGCGGTGGCGCCGTGCACGAACACGCTCCCGTCCGAGGTCGCCTCCCAGTCGACGCCGGCGAACCGGTCCCCCTCCTTGGACGACAATCGCAGCGCGACGTCGTCATGCCCTTCGGCCAGCACGCTCAGGCCGACCCGCGTGCGGCCCCGCAGGCGGGGCCAGGTCCGCGAGGTGTTCTGGACGCAGACGGAAACCAGCGGCGGCGCGAGGGAAACCGGCGTGAACGAGGCGATCGCCATTCCTACCGGTTCGTCGCCGTCCATCGCCGCCAGCGCCACCACGCCGGAGGGGAAGCAGCCGAACGCCTGGCGGAGCCGCTTCGGATCCTGGTTGAACACTTCGATCTCGATCATGGTTTGGCGGTCAGATGTCGGATGTGCGGGGCTGCAGGATGGTCTCCAGATTCACTCGTGCGACCCGCTTGCGGAACTCCCCTGCGTAACCGGCGTCACCGGACTCATGCATGGTCTCGGTCATCCACACCGCGGATGCCTGACGCTCCCAGGTGTGGGTCAGACAGGTGTCGGAGTAGCTGTCGAGCAGGCTCGAATCGTCCTTCTCGACGTACTGGATGACCGCCCGGGCGAGCACCTCGGCGTCGTGGAGGGCGAGACTCATCCCTTCCGCGCTCATCGGAGAGATGATGTGCGCCGCGTCCCCGACGAGGTAGAGCCTGCCGTAGCTCATGGGGTCGAAGACGACACCACGAAGCGGTACGACCTGCTTGCTCACGATCGGGCCCTTGACCGCCGGCGGCTCACCGAAACGCAATTCCAGTTCGCTCCAGATGCGCTCGTCCGGCCACTGGTCGATGGTGTCGGTGACCGGGCACTGCAAGTACAGGCGACTCGCGTTCGGGCCACGGGTGATCTGCGCGGCGAAGCCACGGGAGTGCACGGCCATCACGGCCGGCGGATTCGCCGGCACCTCCGCCAGGATGGTGAGCCAGGCGTACCCGAACTCATGGGTGTAACAGTTGAGGACGTCGGCGGGGATTCCGGTCCTGCTGACACCGTGATAGCCGTCGCTGCCTGCGACGAAATCACAGCCGATCGCCTTCGCCGAACCGGCGGCGTCCCGGTAGCGAACCACGGGACGCTCGGTGTCGATGCCCTCCAGACAGACATCCTCGGATTCGAAGCGGAGGTCGCCGCCGTCCCGCAGGAATATCTTGATGAGGTTCCGTACGAGGACCTGCTGCGGGCAGAAGACGGCGTCCAGATCGTCCGCGTTGCTCTCGTCCATCTTCCACTGCCGCTTCTCCCCGTCGATGATCAGCGGCATGTTCGCATCGGAAGAGCCGTGATCGACCTCTTCTATCGCCTCTCCGAGCCCCCACTCGCGCAACATGCGCACCCCCCGGGCATCGAGGGACCCGGCCCTGTGCCGATTCTCGACATATTCGCGGCTGCGCTTCTCCAGAATCACGCAGTCGATTCCGCTGCGCAGCAGGAAGTTGCCGAGCGCGAGCCCGGCAACCCCGCCGCCCACGATGACCACGGTGGTGCTCTCCTCTGCCTGGTTCATCCGCTTTCGTCCTCCTTCAGGAGTTGTGGTGGTCGACAGCCCGAACGGCACGAGCGCCGTCGACCACCACCGTGGCCCCGCCGACCGACTGCCGACAACCGCTACACGGACAGGCAATAACGAAAACCCGCCAACCTGGGCGGGCTCAGACACGCTACGAAGCGTGATGATGCAGGTCGGCCTGGTATCGGCCCGGGGTCTGGCCGACGACCGCGGTGAACGCCTCGATGAAGGTCGACGGATTGGACCACCCGCAGGCGATCGCGGTGTCGGTGACCGACTGGCCGTCGGTGAGGTGGACCAAGGCGTGGTGGATGCGCAGGATCGTGCGCCAGCGCTGGAAACTCATCCCCAGATCGGTCTGAAACAGACGGCTCAGCGTGCGCTCACTCGCTCCCGCGGCACGCCCCAGCTCGGCAAGGGTCGTGTTCTGGCCGGGATCGGCCCGCAGCAGGTCGGTGACGACACGCAGCCGGTCATCACGCGGCTCAGGCAGATGCAGGGACTGCTCGGGCGTCTCGACGAGCTCGTCGATGACCACGGCACGCAGCCGGTTCTCGGCGTCGAGAGATCTCCAGTTCCGGCCGGTCAGCGCCAGCAGCGCCTCGCGCAACAGCGGACTCACCGCGAACACGCTGGGGTGCGCCGCGAGGTCGCCGCACTCGTGGGCCGGAATGGTCAGGAGCCGGGCATCGGTGTTGCCGTAGAAGCGATGGGAATGCTCGAACCCCGGCGGCGTCCAGGTGACCCGGTGGGCAGGCGCCACCCATGTCCCGCGCTCGGTCGTGGTGGCCAAGATGCCGGACGCCGCGTACACCAGCTGACCGTCGACATGGGAGTGGGTCTCAAGACGGAAGCCGTGCGGAAGCCAGGCCCGACCGCGAGGCGCTTCCTCCGGCTCGCCGACATCGAGGGAAGGTTGGCGGATTTCCTGCATCAGGCGTCAGTTTACCGGTGGTACGGCACCTGCACCAAGGCCGAGACTCTCCCCGTGAGCAGAAAGGCACCGATCACGCCTGCACGAGAGGAAAAGATCCAATGAAGCTCAGTCTGCTGGACCTGGGTGACCGCTTGACCGATCCGATCACCGGGGTATGCCCCACCCCGGCCGAACGCCACCGCGCGATCGTCGAGGCGTCCGCGGTGGCCGACGAGGCCGGATTCCACGGTGTGCACATCGGCGAGCATCACGGCCTTGAGTACATCTACTCGGCGCCACCGGTGATCCTCGCGGCGATCGCCGAGCGGACCACGAACCTCCGCCTCTCGACGGGCGTCACCCTCGCCGCGAACCTCGACCCGGTCCGCGTCGCGGAGGACTACGCCACGGTCGACGTACTCTCCGGTGGCCGCTGCGAGGTCGTCGTGGGCCGCGGCCACTTCTTCGTCGCGACCTACGCCCTGTTCGGCCAGCGCGTCGAGGACTCCCACGAGTTGTTCAACGACGCGATCGAACTGCTCCTCCAGCTGTGGAGCGGCGAAACCGTGAACTGGCCGGGCTCCCGGCACCGCGCACCGATCGAGGGGTTCACCCTGCAGCCCCCGCCGGTCGACGGGATACCGCTGTGGGTGGGCGGCGGCGCCTCGGAGACGACCGTCGACCTGACCGCCCGGCTCGGCTTGGACCTGCTGCTGCCCAGCGTGTTCGGCGATCCCGAGAAGCTCAAGCCGGTGGTCGAGACCTACCGCGAGAAGTTCGCCTCGTACGGCCACGCCCGCGAGCCACGTGTCGGCGCCGCCTGGCACGTCAACGTCGGCAAGACCAGCCAGGGCGCCCGCGCCCGCTGGGAACCGCGTTACCGCGAGTACTTCGACCTCATGATGCAGCGGGGCAACCGAGCCGCCCCCGCCCCGACGCCGTTCTACGACACCCCCCTCGACTTCGACCACGTGACCACACACGGACCGGCCATCGTCGGCAGCCCGGACGAGGTCGCCGACCGGCTGAACCGCGCCGCCGCGATGCTCACCGCCGACACCAACCTCATCTCCCTCAACATGGGCGGCTGCCCCACGGAAGAGTTCATCGACATGGTCGAGCTCATCGGCGCGCAGGTCATCCCGCAACTGGACTGACACCGCATCTGAGAAAGGTACGTGCATGTACGTCCAAGTGACGGGAACCGCCGAAAGGCCCGAGGTGAGCGTCGAGGAGGCTGACGACTGCACTCGCCTGCACGTCTCCGCGGGACCACTGGACGAGGCGACGGTGGGCACCATGCTCATCCGTACGGGACTCGGCCGCCCGCGCGGACCGGGCCACGTCTGGCTCGACATCGCCGCGCTCCGCTCGCGAATCCGCAGCCACGCCCCCGACTGGCCCCAGCGATTCGCCGCGATGATCGCCCACGCCGGGCGCAACGGCTGGCTGGACGCCAGCGGCAAGCTGGTCGCCGCGCACATCGCCGGCAACGAGCGATGAAGTCTCTGCGGAAGCGGCGAGGCCGCCTCACCGGTTAGGGTGAAACGGCCTCTGACATGCGGTGGAGCTAAGGGGATTTGAACCCCTGACCCCCTCGATGCGAACGAGGTGCGCTACCGGACTGCGCTATAGCCCCTAGGACTCGACCAGGTTAGCAAACTTTGGGAGCAGTCTGCGCCAGGGTTTCAGTCGCCGACGGCGCGGCGTGGCGGATCGGCGTACTGGTCGAAGACCTCGACGCGGCGGGAGGCGTCGAATTCGAGGATTTCGGCGGCGGTCTGTTGGGCGGCGAGGGCCCGGGCCCGTTCGCGGGCGCGGCGGCGGGCGCGTTCCGCGCGGGCTCGGGCGGCGTGGGCGCGGCGTTCGGCGTCGATGCGTACGGCGATGCGGAGCATGACGAGGTAGCCGAGGAGGAGGAAGACGGAGGGGAGTACGCCCAGCCAGGAGACGACGCCGGTGGCGGCGGTGATGGCGGAGGCGATGACGAGGAGGATGGACCAGAGCATGCGACGGCGGCGCCGGGCGATGAGGCGGGCGCGGCGGCGGGCGGCGGCGCGGCGGCGGGCGGTCCGGGAGGTCGGGCTCGGGGGTGCGGAAGGAGGGGTGACGGAGGCGTCGGGGTCGTCGGCGACGGCGGCGGTGGCTCCCTGGGGGGAGGCGGTGCCGGTCGGGGCGGCGGAGGCCTCGGACATGGGGGTGGGAGTGGGCTCGGAGAGGGTGTCGGACCCAGGGTCGGACCCGGGGTCGGACGCAGGATCGGACACAGGGTCGGGTCCGGCCTCGGATCCTGCCTCGGAGGCGGTGTCGTCGGTGCTGAAGGCGGGGACGAGTTCGGCGTCGTCATTGCGGTCCCGGCGCAGCCACATGGGCACCAGGACGCACAGCCACATCAGGACAATGGCGAGATAGAGGAATACGCTACCCATGAGGCCACCTCCGGGCAGCGTGAACACATCTGGGGACCTTTGCCGTTGCCGATGTGCTCACGTCACGCACCGTAAGACCGCGTGTCACTGGTTGACGAGTATTCGATGCGGTGTGTCGCGAGATCGTCAAACCTGTTCACGTGATGGCCATCTAAGAGCCGTCGCGTGCCGTCGCCTCCCGGCTGCGCCGCCATTGCGCCAAGAGCCCGTGCGGGACGTCCTCCAGCGTCAGCGCGTAGCAGACGTGGTCCCGCCAGGCTCCGTCGATGTGCAGCTGACGTCGGCGTACGCCCTCCTCACGGAATCCGAGCTTCTCCACCACCCTACGGCTGGCCTGATTCTCCGGCCGGATGTTGGCCTCCAGGCGATGTAGTCCGGTGGTAAAGAAACAGTGGTCCACGGCCATGGCCAGGGCGGTCGGGGTGATGCCGCGGCCGGCGAGCGCCGAGTCCACCCAGTAGCCGACCTGGGCGGAGCGCGCCGCTCCCCAGGTGATCGCGCCGATGGTCAACTGCCCGGCGAAGCGTCCTTCGTACGTCATCACCCAGGGCATCGCGAGCCCCTGCCGCGACTCGCGGCGCAGCGTGCCGACCATCGAGATGTACGGCCCCAGGCCGGTGCGGTAGAGCGGCGTCTCGGGGTTGGTGGGCTCCCAGGGGCGCAGCCAGTCGGCGTTGCGCAGCCGCGTCTCGCGCCAGACGCGCACGTCTCGCAGGCGCAGTGGCCGTAGGCCGACCGGCCCTTCCGTCAGGGTCACCGGCCAGCCGCGAAGTCGATCCACTTGTCAATCATCCCTTGTGTGACCGGTGATCCGCTACGCCGGGCCGAGGGTGGTCGCCGCCGTGGATCTGGTCGATCGCGTGGCGCAGGATGGGCGCGAGTACGGCCATGCCGTCCCGGACCCCGCCGGACGATCCGGGCAGATTCACGATGAGCGTGCGGCCCGCCACGCCGGCCAGGCCGCGCGACAGGATGGACGTGGGGACCTTCTCCCGGTTCACCTGGCGGATCGCCTCAGCGATGCCGGGGATCTCGCGGTCGATGACGCGCCGGGTCATCTCGGGGGTGAGGTCGGTCGGGGTGAGGCCGGTGCCGCCGGTGGTGACGATCGCGTCGTATCCGGCGGCGATGCCGTCGCGCAGGGCCTTCTCGACCGGGTCGCCGTCGGGGACGACCTGTGGGCCGTCCACGTCCTCGCAGCCGGCCTCCTGCAGCAGCGCCGCCAGCAGTTGCCCCGATTTATCGGGATAAATCCCGGCGGCTGCGCGGTTTGAGGCCGTGATGACCAGCACCCTCACGACGACGCCCCCGCCCTACCGCCGCGCTCGGCGGCGTCCGCACGCGTCCACACGCCGGTCTTGCCCCCGGTCTTCTCCTCCACCCGCACGTCCGTGATCACGGCCCCCGGGTCCACGGCCTTGATCATGTCGATCAGCGCCAGCCCGGCCACCGACACCGCCGTCAGCGCCTCCATCTCCACGCCCGTGCGGTCGGCCGTCTTCACCCGGGCGGCGATCTCCACGCCCTCGTCCACGACCTCCAACTCGATCTTGACCCCGTGCAACGCGATCGGATGACACAACGGGATCAGGTCGGGCGTGCGCTTGGCCCCCTGGATGCCGGCGATGCGCGCCACCCCCAGCGCGTCGCCCTTCGGCACCTCCCCGGCCCGCAGCACCGCCACGGCCTCCGGCGACAGCAGCACCCGGCCGGTCGCGCGAGCCGTACGGACGCTGACGTCCTTGGCCGACACGTCGACCATGCGGGCCGCACCGGTCTCGTCGATATGGGTCAACCGGCTCACATCGCCCTCCTGACGGGCCTTCTCCAGGCAACCGCTTGCCGTACGAACTCCTCCAGATCGTACGTCCAGCTCACAACGGGATGACCCGCACGGTCGAGCCGGCGGGGACCTCGGTGACGTCCTCGGGGACCACGATCAGCGCGTCGGCGGCGGCGAGCGCGCCGAGCTGGTGCGAGCCCTGCCCGTGCACCGGCGAGACGACGCCCGCGGGCGACAGCACCCCGCGCAGATACGACGTTTTGCCCTTGGGCGAGCGCAACGCCCGGTCCGTGGTGGCCTCCACCGTTTCGGGCGGTCCGGACGGCAGGCCGCGCATCTTCATCAGGGCGGGCCGTACGAAAATGATGAAGGACACGAACGACGACACGGGGTTGCCCGGCAGGCAGAAGATCGGGACCTTGTCCTCCCCGACGACGCCGAAGCCCTGCGGCATGCCGGGTTGCATGGCGACCTTCTCGAAGCGCACCGTGCCGATCGGCGTCAGCGCCTCCTTGACCGGCTCGTACGCGCCCATCGACACCCCACCGCTGGTGATCACGACGTCCGCCCGCACGAGCTGGGCCTCCAGCCGCTCCAGGAACTCGGCCGGATCGTCGGTCACCGCCTCGGCGCGGAACGCCTCGGCGCCCGCCTCACGGACCGCGCCCACCAGCATGTAGCTGTTGGACTCGTAGATCTTGCCCGGCGTGAGCGGCGACCCCGGCGGCACCAGCTCCGACCCGGTGGACATCACGACCACCCGCGGACGCGGCACCACCCGCACCCGCCGACGCCCCACCCCGGCGAGGATGCCGAGCTGCGCGGGCCCGATCCGCGTCCCGGCGGGCACGACCACCTGGCCGGGGCGCACGTCCTCCCCCGACCGCCGGATCGCGTAGCCCACCTCGGGCGCGCGGCGGATCTCCACCCGCACCTTGCCGCCGTCGGTCCACTCCACCGGCACGACCGCGTCGGCCCCGCCGGGCATCGGGGCCCCGGTCATGATCCGGGCGGTCATGCCGCGGCCCACCGCGTACGTGGCACCGTCCCCGGCCGCCACGTCGTCCATCACCGGCAGCGTGACCGGCCGTGCCTCGGACGCGCCGG
The DNA here is from genome assembly GCF_040678635.1 of Thermopolyspora sp. NPDC052614. Classification (NCBI taxonomy): domain Bacteria; kingdom Bacillati; phylum Actinomycetota; class Actinomycetes; order Streptosporangiales; family Streptosporangiaceae; genus Thermopolyspora; species Thermopolyspora sp. NPDC052614. The sequence goes on along the minus strand of NZ_JBFATZ010000019.1, from coordinate 101,522 downwards.
CGACGTCCTGCGTCCGTACGGCATAGCCGTCCATGGCCGAGTTGTCGAACGGCGGCAGCGCCACCGGCGAGGCGACGTTCTCGGCGAGGGTGGTGCCGAGCGCCTGGTCGAGATCGAGCTCCAGCGGAGCGGGGGCGCGCACGGTGGAGAGGATCTCGGCCAGGTGCCGGTCGACGGATTTCAGCATGACGTCATGGTCCTGACGTCAGGGATGTTGTGCACTTTTCATCCAGACTTTTCGTTCTCGTTGAGGAACTCCCGGAGCCAAGGGATGAACTCCCCGGCGAGGTCCTCCCGTTCCGCGGCGAACTGCACCACGGTGCGCAGATAGTCGAACTTGTTCCCCGTGTCGTAGCGCCGCCCCCGGAACAGGACCCCGTGCACGGGACCGCCCTCGCCGCTGTCCCGCTTGGCGAGCGTGAGCAGCGCGTCGGTGAGCTGGATCTCGCCACCGCGGCCCGGCTCGGTGTTCTCCAGCACCTCGAACACGGCCGGGTCGATGACGTAGCGGCCGATGACGGCCCAGTTGGAGGGGGCGTCCTCCCGGCGGGGCTTCTCCACCAGGTCGGTGACGCGCACGACGTCGTCCTCCTCGGTGGGGGTGATGGCGGCGCAGCCGTACATGGAGACGTGGTCGGCGGGGACCTCCATCAGCGCCACGACGCTGCCGCCGTACCGGTCGCGCACCTCGATCATGCGCTTGAGCAGCGGGTCACGCGGGTCGATCAGGTCGTCGCCGAGCAGGCAGGCGAACGGGTTGTCGCCCACGTGCTGCTTGGCGCACAGGACGGCGTGGCCCAGGCCCTTGGGCTCGCCCTGCCGTACATAATGCAAGGTCGCGAGATCGGCGGTCTCCAACACCTGCGAGAGCCGTTCCTCGTCCCCCTTCGCCGCGAGGGCCTCCTCCAACTCGTACGCTCGGTCGAAATGGTCCTCAATGGAGCGCTTGTTACGGCCGGTGACCAACAGCACGTCGAGCAGACCGGCGTCCACCGCCTCTTCAACGACATACTGAATGGCCGGCTTATCGACGATGGGCAGCATCTCCTTCGGGGTGGCCTTGGTGGCGGGCAGGAACCGGGTTCCGAGACCCGCCGCCGGGACGACAGCTTTCGTCACAGGGTCGAAGTCAGCCATGCACCGACTTTAATGGAGGTATTCGTGGAAAAGCGGGAGCTGAGGCGGGAGATCCTTGAGAGGCGGGCCACAGTCGCCGACCCGCAGGGCGCCGCCATCGCGATCAGGGAGTCGCTGCTTGAACGGCCATGGGTGCAAATGGCCGGTCTGGTGGCGTGTTACTGGTCCACAGGGAACGAGCCCGCCACGCATGGGCTGGTGTTCGCGCTGTGGAAGCACGGGGCGACGGTGATGCTGCCGGTGCTGCGGCCGGACAACGATCTGGATTGGGCGGTGTACGACGGGCCGGACACGCTCGCGCCCGGCCGGCACGGACTGCTCGAACCGGTGGATACGCGGCGCGGGGTGGACGCGATCCGCACGGCGGCGCTGGTCATCGTGCCCGCGCTCGCCGTCGATCGGACCACGGGGGTACGGCTGGGCAGGGGCGGCGGTTCGTACGACCGGGCGCTCGCGCGGGTGGGGCCGAACGTGCCGACGGTCGCGTTGCTGCACGAGGGGGAGCTGATCGACGGGGTGCCGGCCGAGCCGCACGATCGTGCGGTTCGGTACGCGGCCCTGCCCTCGGGGATCGTCACGGTCGGGGCTGCCGCTGCCCAACGCTAAAGGAGGGACGTGAATGCGACAGAATGACCTTTGAGGACCGAAAGGGGGCACGCTGGAGATGGACATCTGGCTGCTCCTCGGGTCCGTCGTGGTCATCGCCGCGATCATCTCCGTGCGGGTCGCGCACCGGACCGGTCTGCCCAGCCTGCTGATCTATCTGGGGATCGGGCTGCTTCTGGGCGAGAACGGGCTCGGCATCCACTTCGACGACGCCTTTCTCGCGCGGGAGATCGGGCTGATCGCCCTGGCGGTCATCCTGGCCGAGGGTGGTCTGACGACCAGTTGGCACCATGTGCGGCCGGCCGTACCGGTGGCCACGGTGCTCGCGACGGTCGGCGTCGGGGTGAGCATCATCGTGCTGGCCGCGTGCGCGATGATGCCGCTCGGCATGGACCTGCGGTCGGCGCTGCTGCTCGGAGCGGTGCTGGCATCGACCGACGCGGCGGCCGTCTTCTCGGTGCTGCGGCGGTTGCCGCTGCCGCCGCGGCTCGCGGGCATCCTGGAGGCCGAGTCCGGCTTCAACGACGCGCCCGCCGTGATCATCGTGATGGCGCTGAGCGCCGGGGGCGCGCGGATGCCCGGCGTGGGAAACATCGTCCTGGACGTGGTCCTGGAGCTGGTGATCGGCGCGGCGGTCGGGCTGGCGGTGGGGCCGCTCGCCGCGTACGCGCTGCGGCGGGTCGCGCTGCCGGCGTCCGGTCTGTATCCGCTCGCCGTTTTCGCCGTCGCGCTGGCCGCGTACAGCGGGGCGGTGCTGGTGCACGGGAGCGGCTTCCTCGCCGTGTACCTGGCCGGCCTCGTCCTCGGCAACGCACGGCTGCCGCACCGGGCGGCGACGCGCAGTTTCGCCGAGGGTGCGGCCTGGCTGGCCCAGATCGGACTTTTCGTGATGCTGGGCATGCTGGCCAATCCTTCGGAATTGTCCTCCTCGGTGATCCCTGGCCTGCTCGCCGGTTTCGCACTGATTTTGCTCGCCCGCCCGATCTCGGTGGTGGCGTCGTCGCTGGTGTCCCGGGCTCTACGGATCGATCGCATCCCCTGGCGAGAACAGATCTTCCTGTCCTGGGCCGGTCTGCGCGGCGCGGTCCCCATCGTGCTCGCCACCATCCCGTGGGCGTCCGGCGTATCCGGCGCGAAGACGATCTTCAACGAGGTCTTCGTCATCGTGATCGTCTTCACGCTGCTACAGGGGCCGACGCTGCCGTTCGTGGCCTGGCTGCTCAAGGTCGGCGCGCCCGGCGAGGCCCGGGACCTGGACGTGGAGGCGGCCCCCCTGGAGGAGCTCAAGGCCGACCTGTTGCAGGTCAGCGTGCCACCCGGCTCCCTGCTGCACGGCGTGGAGATCTTCGAGTTGCGGCTGCCCAGCGACGCGGCGGTCACGATGGTGGTACGCGAGGGCCGGTCGTTCGTGCCCGAGCGGACCACCCGGATCCGGGCGGGCGATCAACTGCTGGTGGTGACGACGGCCGCGTGCCGCGAGACGGCGGAGCGCCGCCTGCGCGCGGTGAGCCGCCGAGGCAAGCTCGCGGGCTGGTACGGCGAGCAGGGGTTGTGACCGCGCACCCCGTCCCCCGGGTGCCCTCTGCGCCGGCGCCTTTCTTGGTGAAGCCTGGCATCCCGAGATCTTTTGCACGATCGCCGGACATCCTACCCGGGCCATCCCTATTGTGTGGTTTGCGTCACATCGCACCGCGGATCGCCACCGACCGGCCGTATCCGACCCCGCCCCGAGCCGACCCATCACCCCCGGTCGCAGCAGGGGCGAGCGGCGCCGCCCGGCCCTCGACGATCTCCCGCCGCCACCCCGACCGCGCGGATCTCGTTCTCACATAGCCCATGGTTAACAGGATTAGAACGCGCGCGAGTGGCGTTTATGCTAGTCCCAGCCTTACCATTAGCAGTCGCACCGCTAGAGTGCCAGTCGGTGTGAGCCATAGAGGAGGAGTGCGTGCCCACCTACCAGTACGCCTGTACCGCCTGCACCGAGCAGTTCGAGGTCGTCCAGAAGTTCACCGACGCCTCGCTCACCGAGTGCCCGAGCTGCAAGGGGCGGCTGCGCAAGGTCTTCTCGCCGGTCGGCATCGTCTTCAAGGGATCGGGCTTCTACCGTACGGACAGCCGCTCAAGCAGCTCGTCCTCCACGTCGGCCTCGTCCTCGACGAGCTCGTCGAACGGAAGCAACGGCAACAAGGACTCCGGCGGAAGCAAGGACTCGGGGAGCACCTCCTCGACCTCCTCCTCGGACACCTCGTCCAGCAGCGCCAAGTCCGACAGCAAGTCCTCCTCCACGGTCTCAGCCGCCTGACATAGGCACCTGGCGGGGCCGCCATTCGACACTAGATAGGCAGCACGGCCTGGTTCGGCCCACGGAACACCGAAGCCGGGCCTGCTGCTGACTCCAACTTCGCCCGACCTGGTCTACCCCTGCCGGGTAGCACACTGGGGATGTCGGCGACCTTCGCTCTGGCCGCTTTCCGGATCTTGGTACGGATCTCCGAACCTCGCGAAACCTGCTAAATCGCAGACCCCTCGTTCTGCGCCATCGGAGACTGTGGGCGGCCATGCCGCCGCACGTCGCCGCACCAGGTACGGGTGCGGCGCGCACCACAGCATCGACGACAGCCTGCGGTATCGGTCGCCGATCCGCAGCGCCCCGAGTGGCAACGCTCACCTTGTCGAGAACACGCACCGAGACATCGACATTCTCGGCCCCGGCGCTCCGGCCGCCCTCCGCCTCGCAAGTTCCGCCCGAGTGTGGAGGCAGCACAGGAGTTGGGCGTGCGACGGCCTGAGACGAAGCCGCCGGTCATGTTCACCGACGCCTCCCCGTACATCACCCAAGGTCGGCCGCACCCGGGCGCCACGGCCAGACGAGGCCACCGTCCTTCTTTATCCACAGGCCGTGAACCCTCCGCGCGGGTTATCCACAGGCACGGCCGCCCGCTCCAGCCTCCTTTCCCCACGCGCTAAGGTCGGCGCCATGGTCACTCGTGCAGACATCGCCGTCATCGGAGGCTCCGGTTTCTACTCCCTGCTCGACGAAGCAGAGGAGATCACGGTCGAGACTCCTTACGGTCCCCCCAGCGACGTCATCACCCTGGGCCGGATCGGCTCCCGCTCCGTGGCCTTCATCCCCCGCCACGGCAAGGACCACCGTTATCCTCCGCACCGCATCCCCTACCGAGCCAACCTGTGGGCCCTGAGATCCCTGGGCGTGCGCCAAGTCCTGGCCCCCAGCGCCGTCGGCTCCCTCCGCCCCGAGCACGGCCCCGGCACCCTGGTCATCCCCGACCAACTGGTCGACCGCACCTCCGGCCGCGTCCAGACCTACTACGAGGAGGGCGGTGCCGTCCACGTCGCCTTCGCCGACCCCTACTGCCCCTCCGGCCGCGCCACCGCGGTCGCCGTGGCCCGCGCCGACGACTGGCCCACGGTCGACGGCGGCACCTTGGTCGTCATCGAGGGCCCCCGCTTCTCCACCCGAGCCGAATCCCGCTGGTACACGTCCGCCGGCTGGACCATCGTCGGCATGACCGGCCACCCCGAAGCCGTCCTCGCCCGCGAACTCGCCCTCTGCTACACCTCCCTCTCCCTCGTCACCGACCACGACGCCGGCGTGGAAGCAGGCGAGGGCGTCAGCCAGGAGGAGGTCTTCGCCTTCTTCGCCGCGAACATCGAACGCATGCGCACCCTCGTGGCCAAGGTCGTCGAGTCCCTCCCCGAAGACCGCACCTGCCCCTGCGGCCACGCCCTCGACGGCATCAAACTCCCCTTCGACCTCCCCTGACGTCACCACTCGACCTGCTCCACACATGACCATGCCCCACACGTGCCGATGCCAGACAGCAGTGCTCGGAGCCATCCCACCCGCTCGGAGTCGAAGGAGTCATGCGCGCCTTCCGCCGTAATCTCGCCCGGCGCCGCCGCCCCATCGCCGCCCTTCTCGCCGCAATGGCCATGGCCTGCGCCCTACTGTCGATCCGCCCCGCCTCAGGCGTGGACATCCTCGTCGCGGCCCGAGACCTCCCCGGCGGCCGACTGACCCCCGCCGACATCAAATCGGTCGCCTTCCCACCTGACCTGCTGCCCACGGGAGCGCTAAAACCTGGAGCCCCCCTGATCGGGCGGACTCTCGCCGCCCCCATGCGCGCCGGGGAGCCTTTCACCGACACCCGTCTCCTCGGTCCCGGCCTGCTGTCCGCCTACGGCCCCGGCCTCGTGGCGACCCCCGTACGCATCGCCGACGCCGACGCCGCCGGCCTCCTCTCCCCCGGCGACACGATCGACATCCTGGCCGCCCCCACCGACTGGACCGGCGACCAGACCACAACCACGATGCCGGTGGCCCAAAACGTCCGCGTCATCACCGCCCCCGCCGACCCCTCGACCACCAAAGACTCAACCGCCGGAGCCCTCGTCGTCCTCGCGACCACCCCCAGCCAGGCCGCGTACCTCGCCCTGGCCCAGTCCGCAGGCCGCCTCACCATCGCCATCCGCCCGCGCGAGTGACCTACCCGGATGACCTACCCAGATGATTTACGCGGATGACCTACAAGGCAGAGCCGAGCTTGGGGTCGTACTCCCAATGCCAAGGTTCAAAGGGGCTGCTGTAGGCCCAGTCCGGGTGGATGAAGCCGTACTTCTTGCTGTTGGCCTCCAGCCAGTTGAACTGCACCGACCTGAAGACCTCTACGCCCCCGCAGAGGTCGACCGCGAGCCCCAGCCCGTGATTGCTCTTGCCCGGAATGGCCGCCAGCCCCGGCCGCTGGTAGTAAACGGCCTGCTGCGCCCCCAGACTGCGATAACTGGAGGTGATGCACATGGGCTTGCCGAACCGCCTACGGTACGCCTCGTTCAGCGCCGCGAACGAGATCGCCGCATCCGCCCGCAACTGATGCCCCTTGCCCGGCAACGGACAGAGAAACGCCTTGGGCAACAGCCCGTTGGGGAACTTCTCGGCGGTCGCGATCTGCGTCGGGTCACACCCGGTCGTCCGGCTCTGCTTGTTGAGCCGCACCCCCGCTTTCTGCAAGGCCGCGGTCAGATTCTTCACCAGCTTGCGCGACCGCTTCCGCAGCGTGTCGATCTCGGCGTTGAGCTGCGCCTCCTGCAGCAGGTTCGCCGCCCGCAACTCCTGCGCCTCGGCCGCGAGCCGCTCCCGCTCCTCATAGACCTTGCCGCTGTCCGCGAAGACCAGCTGCCGCTTCTCGGCCAGATGAGTGGCGTCACTCATCGCCCGCAGACTCGACTGCTCCTTGCCGGAAAAGAAGGTGGCCAAATCCGTGGCCGCCGGCACCTGATAGAGAGACTGCACCAGCTCCGACAACGGCTGTCGCACCTTGGCCAGCTCCTGGTTGGCCACCTGCAGCGCACCAAGCTTGGTGGCGAGCTGCTTCTGCGACTCGTCGAGGGCCTTCTGCCGCCCCACCAGCGCCTTGGTCGCCGCCTCAATGTCCGCGGTGGCCTTCTGCGCTTCCCGCCGCAGATCATTCAGGCCGATCGGATCCGTCTTCGAATCCTTCGAATCATCACCCGGCTCCCGCACCTGCCGCCCCGCCGCCGACCCTCGCTCGGCCCCGGCCGCGGCCTGAGCCTCCCCCTGCCCGGACGAGGCCCCCACCACCAGCGAAGTCATCGCCATGACGACCGCGATCAGCCCCGCTGATCGAGGAGATGCCACGTCCGACTCCTCCGTTTGCCAACTCGCGACCCGAACCGCAAGGCACGTTACTACAGCGAAACAACGTTCTGGACGAAACTTCCCATAGCCGTTATGTGCCAATTAGGCCGGTTTCGCGGCCCACACCAACGACCACCCGCCGTAACCTGCCTTCGCGAACCTCACCTAACGCCAGGCCGTACCACCGCGAATCCCAGGGCCCCGCCACAACGAACGACCCACCGCTCGCCACGGTCACGCCACCCGGCCACGACCCACCGGCCTCCACCGTCAGCCACCGAGCCGCCCAACGAGTGAAACACACACCCGCCCCGAATGTGGCCGTTTTTCCGGACTGCCCGTTACTCGACTTCCGTCCCGACAACTCCCAGCCACAACTCCGAAATCACCTCACGCTCACCCTCCACCTCCCCGACCACCTCTCGCACCCCGTCCTCCACCTCCGGCGGACACTCCTCCCCCGGCCGCTCCTTCTTCCCGTCCCCCCTCCCTTCCGACCGCCTCTTCGCGCCCTTCTCCCGCGCCTTCCCCGACCCCCGCCGCCCTTCCGGCACCCCCTCCGGCCTCCCCACCCCCTGCTCCCACTTCACCTCGCCCCCTCTCCGTGCCCTCACCTCCACAACGCGCTCATACACCACATCCGGCCCGGAAACCGCGCCCTTCCCCTCCGACCGCACACTCAGCGCCTCCGCCCGCGGCCTCACTCCATCCGCCGTCCGCCCCCCAACCTCAATCCCCGCCAGAGACACGACAAGCAACCCGCCCCCGAGCACCACCGGAGCAAGCATCGCCACCACAAGCACCCAGGGCCGCCCAAAACCGCTCCCCAGACACCCCGTCCGCACTCCGGACCCGCGCACCCCATCACTCATGCCACGTGACGGTAATCACCCACCCACCCCACCGAACCCGCCCCTGACCAGACCTTTGCCACCTCCCACATCCCCCATGACCGCCCTCTTCCCCAACCCACCCCGATACTGGGGCGCATCAGGCCCTCCCAGTTCGATAGGCTTACACCACAAGCCTCCGTAGCTCAGGGGATAGAGCACCGCTCTCCTAAAGCGGGTGCCGCAGGTTCGAATCCTGCCGGGGGCACTGCACAGATGGGCAACTGCGCCGAGGCCGCGGTCGCGGCAGATGACACCGATGCCGGGATGGTCGCGGAGCCAGCCGGCGAAGGTGTCGGCCCGGTCATCGCCCAAGATGTCGATGACCTGATGGGTGTCCATGTTGACCAGCACAGCCGCATACGATCGGCCGCGTCGTCTGGCCCACTCGTCGACCCCCAGCACGGAGACCTGCCCGATCTCGGGGTCGGGCAGAGCGCGGACCAGGCGGATCAGCGTGTCGCGCGACACCGCGACGCCGAGTCCGGCCGGCAAACGGGAGGCGGCGCGGCCGGCCACGGCGAGGGCGACCGGCTCCAGCATGCGCCGCAACAGCGATGTGTTGCGCGCGTGCCTGTCCGCCAGGTCGCCAACCGGCTCGGCGAACGTCCGCACCGCGCAGGAGGGGTTGGTGCACTTCCACCGGCGTACCGACAGCGCGATCAGCACGGGGCGGCCACCCGCGGGCAGGTCCTGCAGGAACCGGCGGTAATGGCCGTGTACTCGCGAGGAGGTCTGCACGCAGGCCGGGCACGCCACCGCCGCGCCCCTGGTCGCTGCATGGACCAGCACGTGGCTGCCCCGGTCCTCGACCTCGCGGATGACCAGTTCGGTCAGATGCGGGAAGAACGTATTCAAGCAGCAGGCATCGCCTGCCGAGTTGGCATGAGGGCACAATCGGGGTTCCTACAGCCGTCTCAGGTTGACGATCGGTTCTCACTCGAACGAGATCATCAACGTGACGGTGTGAGGGTTCAGGACATCGTTGACAGCCCAGCTCCAGGACCTTGCTGACGGTTCCATAACATCCGCGACGGTTCCGGCTCATCGTTGACGCTGCTGCAAGATGCTCATGTCGTGGCTGATGAGACGCTCGATTCGGCCTTCGACGCTGGGCGCTGGTGGGTCGAGCATCGATACCGGGCCGTCCAGGAGGTCCTCGATGGCGGCTCCGTCGCGGAGGTAGCGCGCCAGTACGGCACGTCACGGCAGTCGCTGTATACCTGGCTGCGGCGGTACGAGGCCGAAGGGTACGACGGCTTGGCGGAGCGATCACGGCGGCCGAACACCTCGCCGACCCGGCTGGCGGCGGACATCGAAGCGCTGATTTGTGAGCTGCGGCGTGGCCATCCACGGTGGGGTGCCCAGCGGATCCAGCACGAGCTGAAGGTTCGTGAGGTCGCCAAGGCGCCAGGGCGCAGCACGGTTTACCGGGTGCTGGTCCGCAATGGGCTGGTGCGGCCCCAGGAGCAGCGGCATCGCCGTAGCTATAAGCGGTGGCAGCGGGATGCTCCGATGCAACTGTGGCAGATCGACATCATGGGCGGGGTGTTCCTGGCCGACGGCCGCGAATGCAAGGTGGTCACCGGGATCGACGATCATCCCCGCTTCGTGGTGATCTGCCAGGTGATCGTCGATCAGTCGGCGCGGGCGGTCTGCCAGGCCTTCACCGACGCGATGGGACGCTACGGTGTCCCCGCGGAGGTGCTGACCGATAACGGCAAGCAGTTCACCGGCCGCTTCACCAAGCCGTTCCCGGCCGAGGTGATGTTCGAGCGGATCTGCCGGGAGAACGGCATCACGCACCGGCTGACCAAGCCTCGCTCGCCCACGACAACGGGGAAGATCGAGCGGTTTCACGGCACGTTCCGGCGGGAGCTGCTGGAGGTCTGCGGCCCATTCGAATCGTTGGCCGCCGCCCAGGCCGGCATCGACGTGTGGGTGCATGCCTACAACCATCAGCGTCCGCATCAGGCCCTCGGTATGGCCACACCGATCTCCGCGTTCCGGCCGGTGCCTCACCCCGCGAGCAGCCCGGCACCGGCGGACAGGTCCGGTCCGCACCCCGAGCGCGTTCTCGTCCCGCCACGCCCCGGTCGGCAAGACGAAGCCAAAGACGAGGCGGTCGAGATCGACCTGGTCATCTCACCTGCCGGAAGGATCGTGCTGCCTGGCAACAACCAGTTGAAGTTCCCAGCCGCGCTGGGCGGGCACCCGGTCACGATCTGGGCTGACCTGCGCAGCATCCACGTCGCGCTGGCCGGCGAGCTCATCCGCACCCGTCAGTCCCGTCTCACTCCTGATGACCTGGCCGTCCTGCGGTTACGCGGCCGCCCCGCCGACCCCGAACCCGCGGCCTCTGCGGCACCTCGCGGCGCGATCCCGGCCACCACCGCTGTCGAGGTCGACCGGACCGTCGACCGCGACGGCACGGTTGCCCTCGCCGGGCAGCGGCACCTGCTCGGTGTCCAGTTGTCCGGACAACGCGTCACACTTCGCCTGGACCGGCACCTGCTGCACGTCATCGCCGACGAGCACCTCGTCAAGACGATGCCCGCGCCAATCAGCCCGCACCAGGCCGCCCGGCTCATCGGCGCCCGAACCACCACCGATCCGCTCCCGCCGCCACCTCAGGGACCAGTTCGGGTCATGCGCAAGATCCCCGCCGATGGCATCACACAGGTCGGTGGGCAACGTCTGCGGGTCGGCCGCGCCCACGCCGGCAAGACCGTAATCACCCTCGTCGAGGACACCGTCTTTCGCGTGACTCACAACGACATCGAGATCAGCACCCACGCACGCAAGAGCAACAACCCCGTCACCCACTTGAGGGCCACCACCCGACGTTCCTAATCGTCAAGCATGTCCTGAAGCGTCAATCAGCTCGTGAAACCGTCAAGCCAGTGATGGAGCAAGGACGTCAAGGAAGTCCTGGAGCCGCACACCTACGGGGAGAACTCACAGGCCATTGACATCAACGAGCGGCCCTAGCCGTGCACGCGCCGTCACACGACTGCGATAGTCCTCGGACTAACCCCTCGCATGCTCTCTGTCACGAGATCACACACTTTGCGCCAGAGCCAGCTTCTCATGGCCGCCGTCAACCGATGTCATTGCCGTAGCCTTCGACCGGGAAACGATCATCCGCAGTCCGAGGAGCGACAGCCCTGGTCAGACCTGCTCGTGAACATCCCATGTCCGCAACACCCGCCGCCGGGATCGAGGAGGCGGGCCTCGGGAAAGACGCCAATCACCGCCCGGGGTGTCGGTAAGCTCCCTCGCCAGAGCAGATGTCAGGGAGGCCAGTGTGACGGATGGGGCGCAAGAGATCGAGGTCAAGTACCGCGTAGGCGACCTGACGGCCCTACAGGACGCGCTGACCCGGCGCGGTGTGACGCTGTCGGCACCCACACGGCAAGACGATCAAGCCTACGCACCGGCAGGCTGGGACTATGGCCGCAGCAAGATCGGAGTAGCGTTCGCCCGTCTGCGCACCCAGCAGGACCGGCACCTGTTCACCGTCAAAACACCGCTCGACAACGAGATGGCGTGCCTGGAGCACGAGACGGAGGTCGCTGATCGGCAGCAGATGCACCAGGCTATCGTCGCGATGGGGTTCCGCCCGACGGTGCGCATTGTCAAGACCCGGCGGACCGGCACGCTGGGTGAGGTGTATGTCTGCGTCGACGAGGTCGAGCATGCCGGGGTGTTCATCGAGTTCGAGTGCACAGCCCGGGCCGGGGAATCCGGCACCATCGCCCAGCATCGGCTCGACGCCCTCGCGCGCTCGCTCGAGGTTGATCTCCAGCGCGTCAGCGACACCTACGACTCCTTAGTGCGCGCAGCGATGGCCCCCGCGTAACAGCAGCGCTGGCTAGAACAGGGCGATGGTCTCCGGACCAGCGGGGTTGCCGCAAGGCAGGCGGGAAGCCGTGACATCAAGGTCCAGCTGTACGGCGGCGTGGTCGGTCAGCCCGTCCGTTCGCACTTGGTGCAGGTAAGCAGACCCCCGGATGCGGTCGGCCAGGGCCCGGCCCACGTGAAAGTAGTCATAGCGGTAGCCCGCGCCGGTCCGGCCGATCCAGCTGTAGGCCTGAACGTCCGGCTGGCAGTGCCGGTGGGCGTCGAGAAAACCCTCGGCGTGGAGGGTCTCCAGCAGGCCGAACTCAAACGGCAAGAACCCCGGGTGGAGCGGGCGGTGATCGGCGCCGATCACGTTGTAGTCGCCGCCGATCACCAGATGGTCGTGCTGTTCGGCAGGAAGATTTCGCAGGACCGCAAGCAGCGAGCCGATGAAGGTTTCTTTACGGGTGGTCTTGTCCGCGCTGCGGTCCCGGCTTGGCACATACACGCTGACAAACCAGGTCCGCGGGTTCGTGTCGAGCGCCGCGGCCGCGATGCGGCCGGGGATACTCACCTTGTCGAACCAGTCGGGCTGATCGTCGGCCAAGGGAATCCGGCTGACCAGGGCTGCTCCCCGATCCCCGTCGTCGGGTGTCTTGACCACGTCGTAGCCAGCACGCCGGAACCTTTCCAGCAAGAAGGCGGTGCCGGCCCCAGCGCTGGTCTCGGTGAGCAGCAGCACATCCTCCTGCCGCCCGGCGAGCCAGTTCAGCAACAGTTCGGCGCGTTCGAGGGACGCCGCCCCGATATTGACCGTGAGCGCGCGGACCACTGCCGCCTCCCTCATGCCGTTGTGAGCCGATCCACGTGGTGCAGGAGCATCGCCACCACCCCATCGGGGTCGAGGCCGCGGCAGTCGATCCGTTCCTGGCGCCAGCCGCGCCTGCGCAGGAAGTCGAACGCCTCCTCGTACAGAGCCAGCTCCCGCTCCGGCGAGCCGTCGCGCTCCAATCGCGACAGCTGCGGGCGTTCGCCGAGCCGCTGCCGCAGCGTCTGGGGCGCGTGGTGCAGGTAAAAGGATAGGGACGCGGGTGGCACGTGAGCGTTGTATTGCCAGATTTCTTCTAGTGGCAGGCCGTCGAGGCGTTGCAGCACCAACGATGAGTGCACATATCGGTCGCTGATGACCACGTGCCCGGCCTCCAGCGCCGGGAGGATTTCGGTGTCGACGTGGTGGTAGCGGTCGGCGGCCACCGCCAGGGCCAGCGCCCGGCCTGACAGCGTGGACTCGCTCGCGCGGATGAGCCGCCCCAGTTGGGACCGTGATGGCTCGCTGGTGACATGGACGGCCCTGCCGTACGCGCGCAGTCGTCTGGCCAGCAGGCTGGTGGTCGTGGTCTTGCCGACGCTGTTGGGGCCTTCCACGACCAGGAACACACCGCCGGTCATGACAGCGGCCGGGTGGCGATCTGCAGCAGTGGCCGCTCGGTGCGGGGGCACTGCGCGGCATCGACGTCACCTATGCGCTGCCCTTGGGCGATCACCGCGGCGGGGCAACCCTTGCCGCAGATGCTATTCATTGGGCAGCCGCGGCAGGTGGGGTTGGCGCCCATGCCGAGCGTGCCGGCCACGTCGTAGCCATCCAGGGCGTCGGCGACCTCGCTGTGCAGGACGTTGCCCACCAGAAAGTCGCGGTCGCTGTAGCGGGACTGAGGGGTGCGGGCGGCGAACACCAGGTAGGGGCAGACGGCGGTGAGGCCGTCGGCGAAGACGTAGATGAGTTTGCCGGCGTCGCAGCCGCCCAGCGGCTTGGTGTCGTTGGGGAAGCGGATGTGCACAAGCTCGATTCCTTGGTCGCGGAACCGCTCGGTCACCGCGTGAATGGCGCGCATGGTGTCGTCGCCGGCCGCCAGACGGTTGCGGCTTTTGACCCCGCGACCAAAAGGCGACAGCGGGTTCATCAGTACATACTCGGCGCCGACCTCGACAGCGAACGCGCACAACTCGGCGAACTCTTCCACATCGGTGAGCGCGTTGGGCGTCGACAGCAGCCCTTGAAGAAGCCCGGCCTGGGCGAACGCGCGGGTCGTGGCCAACGTCGTGGCGAAACAGGTGGTGTCGCCGCGGAACCTGCCGTGACTTTCGGGCCGGAAGCCGTCGAAGCTGACGTTGATGTGGACGTTGCCGAGCCTGGCCAGGTAGGCGATCTGCTCGCCGCTGGTCTGGGTGGCATTGGTACAGATCCCGACCGGCAGCCCAAGATCGGCGAGCACGCGGCAGATCTCCAGGATGTCCGGGTGGACGAACGGCTCGCCCCCGGTCAAGGTGATGCGCCGCACGCGAGCGCGCAGCAACCGCGGGAACACCGTACGAGTGAGGTCCTCCAATCGCATGTCCTGGCCCCAGGCGCCGGAGGACACGAAGCAGTGAGCGCAGTGGAGGTTGCAGCGCTCAGTGATCTGAACCAGCGCCTTGCGCTGGTCGCCCTCGACCGTGGTACGGAAGTAGCAGGAGCTGGCGTGGGTGTCGACAATGAGCGATCGCTTCACGGCTGTCTCTTTTCGGGGGGCCGGCCGGTGCGTTTCAGCTGGCGCGGACGGTGCCGGTGCAAGTGGCGGTGCGGCGGCTCACCTGTGGGCCAGCGCCGAGGTGGCGAGCGCGGCCCTTCCTACGCGTCGTGTCTTCGACTGTGGGGCGCGAGAAGGTGGTAGCAGCATGCCCTGGAGGGCGGTGCCGGTTCCGCCGGGCCGCAGGGGTTGGCAGGGTCTGGCGTCCGTGTGGCCCACATCGCACATGTGGGAGTGAACCTCACGCGCCCCGTATGAACTCATCTTTGCGATGGTTGCCGTACGGGTTCATCGGCACGCCGCCATGGGTGGCAGACCGGTGATGCCACATTCGGCGGCCGCGCGTCAAAGGGGAGGGAGCAGTCAATGCCATGGGGCGGACCTCCATGCGTACGACGGCCAGGGGCCCCGGATGGCGGTGGGCGCATCGGGTCGGGCCGCTTGCTGCGCTGCTTTCATCAAAACGCGCGCCGCCGTGACCGTGACAGGTGCGATAAGGGGAACGCTGAGGGACAGTTCGGTAACCCTCAGCATCGGCGAGGCGGCCAGAAGCGAGACTCCAGCGCGGGCGCGCGACGCAGGACCGCATCGCTATCACCGAGTTGATCGCGATGCACGGCCATCATGTCACCAACATCGTCCTCACGGAGAACAGCGATGGGACCGTTGGTGCGCTGTCCCAGGGGGTCGGCATCAACGCCGACGGCACGAGCGGAAGCGTGACCTATCAAGACACGCCGTACGCACAGATCGGGGATGGCGCATCAGCCGCCGCCAGGTACTCGAACGAAGGGCTCCCCTCGGCGGGTGAGGCAGCCCCTAGATCTTCCGCATCCTGACGGCGAGGAAGGACGGCGCCTGCTGGGTCTTGAGATAACGGCGCTCGTCGATGCGGCGGGCCTCCTCCGTGGCGCGTGGCTCGACCACGCGCTCTAGGACGAATCCGGCGTCCAGTAGCTCGTTCAGGAACGTCTGAACGGTTATGCGACGGTAGGAGATGGTCATGGCGCCATCGTTGATGGGCAACTCGACCCGGATCTCGTCGAAATAGGAGCCGCCGAAGTAGGTCCAGTCGGCGGTCGGGTGCGTCGTGGACACCAGCAGCCTGCCGCCTGGGCGCAGCACGCGGTGCAGTTCGGTCAGCAACTGTCCACGGGCCTCGATGTCGTGGTACACCAAGGCCATGACCACCAGGTCGAACGAGCCGTCGGCAAGGAAGGCGAGCGGATCTTCGAGGTCGTGACGAATCAACGTCACCGCGGCGTCGCCGTTGATTCGCTCGCGGGCGTGGTCGAGAAGCGTCTGGCTGCCCTCGATGCCGACCACTTCGGCCGCGCCCCGTGTGCGCAACTCGACGATGTAGTGCCCGGCGCCGCAGCCGACGTCGAGGACACGCAGCCCGGTGACATCGCCGGCGAGGGCGAGCTGGCAGGGCGGTCGGTATGGGCGTTATAGGGACTGTCGGTGGCGTGGCTGGCGAAGTGGTCACCCAGCTCGCCCTCATGGCAGTCTGGGCATGCTGAGCCCGCATAGAGTTCGAGAACACGATCACCGTGGTATGAGAGATCCACAAATCCGACTCCACGGAACCCGGGGCAGACCAGGGCCTTCAGGCGTCGTTGAGTTCGTCGAGTTCGATCTCCTCATCGGGATCGATGGTGCGTCGGTAGTCGGGGTGGTCCTTGTCCATCTGGGCTGCCAGGTGGAGGGGTGCCGGGTATTGGGTGCGGCCGTCCCAGGCAATGGCGTGGTCGCATAGTCGGGCGGCGGCGACGGCGTAACGAATCGGGTCGTCGTCTGCGCCGACGACGACGATTTCGGTGGCCGTGTGGGCGTACCAGGTGTGCTGGCCAGCTTCATTGTCGGCGGTCCACCGGGTTCTGTCCTCGCCTGCCCGGCTGTGTCTCCGGCTGCCGGTGAACTGGCGGGGAATGTTCGACAGGATCCACGTGTTGCGGGCTCCGTCGAGCTGGTGCAGGCCCTCAGTGGTCTTGATGATGTGGGGTTTCTTCTCCTGAATCCCGTTCTTCGTCTTTTCGTTCTTGAAGCTGTGAAGTTCGACCGGTCGTGGTACGCCGCGTGAGCCGGAGGTGACGCGGACAATGGCTCGGGGACGATGTCCGGTGGAGGGGGTGAAGCCGGGAAGGGCTGGGCGGTCTTTGACGCGTCCTGCCGAGTCGGGCTGCAGGTCAAGGTTCTTGTTGGCCAACAGGGGCCATAGGGAGCGGGAACTGTCGCCGGAGACCAGTAGGACGTAGCCGTTGGCGGTGGCAAGGTGCTCTTCGAGTTGCCCGAGCGCGGTGTCGATGCTGTCGACGAGGGAGAGGTCCTTGCGCTTGCCTTCGGGTAGCGGGTGCGAGCGGAATGCTGTGTTGGCGGTGAAGTAGTCTTGCCATCCGGTCGTTCCACCGCGCGGGTGTCGCTTGGCCTGGTATGCCATAGTGCGCCAGTGTCCCCCGTCGGGGATGAGCGCCACCAGTGACCAGCTCAGTCGGGGCGACCCGGAACTCCACCGTGCTCCGCGCTGCTCGCGAATGTGCAGGCCAACGAACGCGATGGGTTCCTTGAACCCGTAGCGGCCGTAGGCGAGTGCCTGACCGAGACGGGGATGGATCAGACCGGCGGCGCGCAGCATGTCGGCGACGGCGTTGTGACCCGCATGGTCTTTCTTCAGGCAGAGGCCGAGCTTGCTGAGTGGATCGTTCTCCTCGACGCCGTTCTCGGTGATCGGGGTCGCCTCGCCGGTGTCTGCACTCTTCGCGGTATCGCTGGCCAACATGGCCGCGGGCTCGGGGCCCGGTTTGGGCTTGGTGGTGATGAACTGCGCAAGGACGTTGTGCTGGGCGAGCAGCCGGTTGACGGGATGCTTGGCGTCGGTCAAATCCGGGTCGGCCACCGTGCTGCCGGGCTTGCGGGACTGCTTGCGTTGGGCGGCCCACGCGCGCGCGTCGAACTCGGTCTCGCACAGAGCCATGACCCGTGTGCCGTCTGGCGCGTCCAGGTGGCGAATGCCAGCGAGAAGGGCGGCTCGGCCGGAGTGGTCGCCGTGGGCCAGCAGTCTGGCGGCGTGGTGGAAGAGGATTTCGACATGGTCCCCGATCGCTACAGCTTGATCCTCCGGCATACCGGTGTCAGCCAGGTCTGGCCGGTTGAAGTGGTAGGCCAGCAGCCGCTGCAGTCGAGCGCGGGTGTGTTGGTGGCTGTAGAGGACGAGGATGCGAAGGCGTTGGCAGCCTGATGCGTTGATGATTTTGGGCAAGACGGCTTCGTCGAGCAGGTCGGTGTCCCGTCCCGCTGTTGTCTTCCGCCGCGTGTTTTTGGGGAATCGGTGGCCGGCGACGTTGCGGGCGATGATGTTGGGTACGCCCAGAACGTCAGACAGGTGCCTGCTGAGCTCACGGATGGTGTACATTCCGACGCCGCGGCCGATCGGGAAGCGGACGGAATTCGGCACTAGGGCGCGCAGCCTGCCGGGAACACCGGTCAGGTTGTGGTCTTCTGGTCGGATCAGGTGTTCGCCGCCGAGCCGGGCCCATACGGCGAGGGCGATGTCGCTGGTGCGTTCGATTCGTGTTGCTGGGCCTCGCCCTTCGAGGGTCAGAGCTAGCAGCGGATCTTGTGCCGAACGCTGGGCAAGCCAGGCGGTGCGCGAGGAGTTGAGCCAGCGGCTCAGCCTCGATACAGAGGGGTCGACGACTACGACCGGATCCCGCATCGAGGGCAGCGTCTTCATCATCAGTTGCACGCGCAGCGCAGCATAGGACGGGTTGTCCTCGTCGTTGTCCCAGTGACCGGTCCATAGAAGGTCGTTGTCCCAGACCAGCAGGTTGCCGTCGGTGTCGGCGCGGAAGGTGACGTCTTGGTCGTCGACCTTCCAGATGCTGGCGGACAGTTGCTGGGCAACTTCCCAGGTTGCTGCGTCGTACACCCAGTTGGCCGCGTCGGGCTGATCGCCGATGTGCTTGATCTCCTTGGCCAGTTGGACTTCGTCGGGCTCGATGTCGGCGAGCAGTTCGGCCAGCTCACTGTTGTAGGAAAAGCTGATTTCGTCGTCGGGAACCCTGAGCAGGGCCTGTTCCCACAGGACCATGGCGTCGTGAATGTCCCGGCTGTCGAGTCTCCGGCGGCTGATCATCTGCCGAGGTGGGTCGTTGCGACTGGTCGGGAAGAGGTTGACGCTGCTATGTCCGATGGCGCGCAGGGCGGTGGCCAGGCCGGAGTAGGGCAGGTTGCCTCGGGATCCGGTGATGTCGCGGTAACGGTCGAGCAGGTCGCTCCACACGTCGCGGGCCCGTTCGGGGAAGCGGTGGAGGTATACCACCCCGTGCAGTTCGCGGGTCAGGGGGTAGGCCAGGAGGTGCAGTTCGTCGTCGCCCGTGGTCATCGGTTGTCGTCCTCGCGGTTGTGGTCGATTCCGGCGAAGTCGAGCCAGGACGCCAGCGTGGAGCCATAGATGCGGCGTAGGGCTCGCTGATGTTCGGGAGTGAGGTTGTCGTAGTAGAAGCGCAGCAGCCCGGGCAGATCGCTGCCGAATTTCGGGTCGTGGAAGGCTCCATCGACCAGATACAACTCGACCGTAGTGCCGCCGCGGCGGGCGCGTCCGGCGAGTTGGATCAGGTCGACGAGCATCCCTGCGACGGCTTCGGCTTTCAGGACTCGGCTGAGCCGGCTGAACCGAGGGTCGCTGGTCAGAATGTGGAATAGCCGGGAAAACGCGGCCTGGCGCTGTTCGGCCAGCACGGCGGCAGGGTCGGGGCCGGGCATGCCAACATCGAGGGCATACGAGTTGACGCTGGCGAACATCTCCGCCGAGTCGGTGAGCTGCGTCGGTGGCCGCACACACACCCAGACCGATGCCAGGGCGGAACGCTGGTCTCCAGGGACCAGGATGTTGAGCCCTCGCGCAACCGGGCTCAACGGTGCGATGCACACCTTGACGTTGGGATATTCGCGTGGCATCGACTCGAGGTCGTCGACGGTCACGCGCACCACCCCGGGAGGCAGCGCCACCGAGGTGGGCCGCTGGTCCTTGGGCACGACGACGGCAACCCAGCTCGGATCGCTGACGTGAGAGGCGATCCCCGCGCCAAGCAGGGCGGCCTGTTTGTAGGAGTTGCCGACCAGCATGCACAGTTCCCGGTCGGGTTCGGTTTCAGCAAGCCTGCGTAGGTGCCGGTCCAGATGCTGATCCCACAGGGTCTTGCCGAGGTCGCGGATAGCGTCGGGCTTTTGGGATTCGGACCGGCCGCCGATGTGGATGGCCTGGAACTCCTCGTCCAGAGCCTTGCCCGCGCGGGTAGTGAACGCGCCTGGTGCGGCGTCGGTCATCGCGTAGGTGATCTCAGCCTTGATGTGCTCGCGGGCGGCGCCGGGAAAAAATGCCGTGGCTGACAAGCCTAGGACGATGCGTTGCACCCCCGCGGTGGCCAAGGCCACCGTGCCGCCCAACTGCGTTACGGTGGTGTGCGGATCGCCGGCGATGGCCTGCACGGACAGTTTGCCCTGTGGGTAGGGGTCGGTCACCTTGTCCACGCGGAACCCGAACAGCAAATACCCCAGGGGGCCGTAGGGGATGGTGGCGTGCTGGACGAAGGTGCCAAGCTTCTCGGCGAGCACGCGAGCAGCCGGAAGTTCGATGCCCGGTGAGCTGACCGCGAAGGTCAGCCGGGTCAGCGACTGGTGCAGCGCGCCGAGCCAGGTTCGTACCAGCAGGGCGTTGACCACGTCGCGGCGTACGTTCGCGTCCCGGACGCGTCGGGTCAAAGTGCGGTGCAGGCTGTGCTTGACCTCCCTGATCCGGTCCTGGCCGGTGTCGTTGCTCACAACCGAGCGCAGCAGGGTGGCGACCTTGCGCATCTTGCGGGGTGGAGTGCCACCGTTGACCTCGCGGGTATCCGGGAACAGGGCGTTGAACTGTTCGTAGATCTCCGGGGCAACTCCGTCGGCGACGTCATCGATCCCGAACAGGGCCTGCAGCAGCATGCGGTCGTTGGAGCCGGGGACGTGCCATCCGGAGCCGGGGCGATCAGGGTCGGTCTCCAACCACAGGTCCTGTTCCAGCACGTAGTTGAGGAACTGATCGGCCAGAAACCGGGTGCGTGACAGCGCAGGGAGGACTTCGCGGTCCTCAGCGGGTAGCAGCATCGTGCGTTGGGTATCGAGTTGGGCCAAGGGCAGCTCAGGCTGGCCGCCGCTCGCGGCCAGCGCGAGCTGCTTGGCCCCGGTGTCGAACATGTTGCTCTGCAGCAGGTCGATCTCGTCGATAATCAGCACCGGGCAGCGACGCATGAGAAATTCCAGCAGCGGCATGCGGCCGTGATCGATGCCGTCGATTCGCACGGGGACCGGCACTGTCCCGTGGGTTAGGTTGTGGTGGTTGGTGACGATGATGTCGGCTGCCGCGGCCTCGTGGAATCCCCGGTGCCGCCCGCAGGCGCCAAGGAAAGGACAGGCGTGCCGCTGGTTGGCCTCGGGCTTGCCCCGCCTACCCTTCGCGGTGGGGGTGGTCTCCTGTTCACCGGAGGCGGGTCGGACACGCAGGGAGGTGCAGGGCTCGTCGGGTGCGGTCGGCGGTGGGCCGTCGACTATGAGAGCAGGCAGGCTGCAGCCATAGCCGAGCCGGTCGAAGCGGTCCCACTCACCGCGCTCGGCCGCTTGGGTGGCCTTCTCATCCAGCCTGCGTGGGGACACCAAAGCCACGCACCGGGCGGGCACAGCCAGGGCAGCGAGGTCTTCTTCGATCCCCTGGGTCAGGTTTCGTGCGTTGTCCTCCTCATAGGCGATCTTCTCGGCGGTGGTGAGTGCCTCGTGGATGGTGCCCACCACGATGGCCACAGGGATGCCCTGGCGGGCCAGATGGATCGCCAGTAGCCGGGTCAATACGCTCTTGCCGACTCCTGTTGGGGCATTGAACAACCGGATTCCGCCCGCCCGCAAAAGCAACTCGGTCACGGGCAGGTCCTCGACGTCGCGCAGCTTGCTGAAGAGTTCCTCGATGAGGCTGCTTTGCCACGGTGAGGTGCCTGAAGCCTTCGTCAGTTCGTTCGCCAGCGCCTTGAGGTCGGTAAGGCCGACCTTGACGGTGTCCAGCTTCGCTGCCGTGTCCAACGCGACGGGAGCGACAGTGGCCCCGCGCACGGTGATCGGTAGTTCGACCGTCGATTCGCCCCGCCAGCCGAAGCTCCAACGGCCCGGACCGGCCACCGGCAACGGACGCCGACTCTGCAAGTACTTGGTCTCGGCCTCCTCAAGCAGGCGCTCGGCGAGATCCAGGGGATGCTGGCCGTGCCGGGCGATCACATGGGTGACCGCGTTGTCGGGAACTTCGTCGGGTACTTCGTAAGGGCTGTTCGGGTCGTGGCGCAGTGCCCGGGCCGCTTCGAGGAAGCGTCGGGGCGAGCCGAGTTCGTTGTGGCGTAGCCGCAGGAACTGCCCCACTAGGCGCTGGGTGTTCTCGGGCTGGTTGGGCCAATCCGACCACAGATCCAGCCTGCCCGAGGCGATCAGACCAGCCTGGTCCAAGGGCACGACCGTGCGGCCATCGGTGCCTGAGAATCCGAAGAATTCCTCGGAGAACGCACACGCGATCTGCGTGGCGAGTTGACGCAGACTCGTCACCGCCACGCCTCCGCCGCCTTGTCGATGTCGTTCTTGAGATCGGTTGCCGTCATCACCCGATAGCCCGCGCCGCGCAGCATGTCGGCCAGGAGCCCCCGGCTGGCGCGCTGGTGGTCGGGAATTACGATGATCAGTCCGGGCTCGGCCGGCTCAGTGTCACGTAGCGCCTCACCAAGCGCGACCGGAGAGGCCCACGCCTTAGCGTCCACCCTCCACACTTTCCGCCCCAACGTGATCCGCAGGTCGTAGCGGTCCTTATGAGGCCACATGTCCACCTCTGCGCCGACACCACGCGCATGATCACGGAGGTCGCGCTCCAAGATTCCCGGCAGGGTTACGTACCGCCAGATCACGCGCGAAACCGCACGCGCCTCCTGTGTGGCCGGCTGACCCTTGACCTCGCTCGCCCGTGGGCCGACAGGCTGCAGAATGGGAGCGCGGTCAGCGGTGCCGTCGGCGTGGCAGGTGTAGATGACCCCGCTGCGGGCGTGCGCCTCACAGCGAACCTCGACCACTGTGCCCCTGTCGACGACGCGCATCGGCCACCGACACATCGGACAGGCAAACCACCATCCGCGGATCTGGCACCACGTCCACTCCACGATCGGCTCGTAATGATCGATCCGGCCCCATAACCCATCCCAGGTGCGGCGCAACTTGCGAAGATCGCCTGAAGGCATTTCCACGAGCAACTCCCGTGCCCGGGTGTACTCCTTCGAGGGCAGTCGCCGTAGCACCTCGTAGATGCGGCGCTCCTCCTGTTCCGTGGCAACCTTGGCCCACGGCCAGTGCTCCTCCAACGCTGCTGACGGAACCAGGTGTTCCAGACATAGGTCACGGGCCTCGTCGCTGAACTGCCCTTCCTCATCGAGCAGGACCAAGTCACCGACACCGGCGAGATCAAAATCGTCGGGCAGCAACTCCCGTAGCGGGCGACGCAGGCCACAACGGAACTGCGCCATCGTCGGAGCCCGGCCGACCGGGTAAGCCGAGGTCAATACCCCCAGGCAGCTCATCAGTGCGCTTCCTTTCCTGCGAGCTGCGAGATCCGGATCCCCCAGGGCAGCGGCTGCCAGGCAGCATGCGGTGATTGCCTGATCGCGGAGACGCTGATCAACACCGATCACGGTCGAAGACATGCAGGGCATCCTAGAGACCCTCTCCGACAATTTCTGTCCAACTGAACATCCGGACACTAGTCATTTTCCGGACCTGTCCGGACAAATACTACTTCTAGCGCCCGAAACCAAGATCAGGGCCATGACAACGAATGCGAATATCACTCGCCTTTCGATGTCTCGGCTTTCGCCAGCTACCCCGGCGGCAACGGGTTGGTGGTAGCTGTTCGTAGACTGCGAGGCCAGTTGACTCGAGCGAGGAGAGCCGGGGCGTGTTACCACGCGACCGGTACTGGCACATCGTCAAGCAGGCCGTCCGGGACGGCAAACTCGGCCCAGCGCCAGGGTCGCCATAGCACACCCTAATCTCCGCCGTGATCGATCCGACGCGCACACCCCATCGTCGTGTAAACCTTCTGCTGGAGAGGCGAGGACCATGTTCGGCGCTTTCTACGCGGACTCCGATCACTCAAATCAACAAGGCTTCGTACCGATCCAGTTCGAGCTATCAGATGCGCAGAGACCAGAATGACTGACCGAAGGGCCGCGTCCTGCTATCCGGAGAGCATCGATTGCCGCGCGCTCGACATGGCCGCGTTCCCTGCGCTCGCCCTCACCATGTAGTCGCAGCGGTATTGAAAGGATGGTTTCCGTTGGCTTCGCCGCTTTGCAGCAATCGGCGATTTGCATGGAATGGTCGATCTAACCGTCGGTCAACCGAAGGAGGATAGGTCCACAAAGATCACAATTTTCGGCTACCGTACTACGCCGCGCCGAACATTGCAGAGTACGATGTGATCTAACACTAGATCGCCGCCCCGGTAAATGGAGAAAGCCGCGTTACGGAAGGCCTCCTGCCGCGCAGCTCGCCTGTCGACACCCGATCGCCTCAACGTTTGAGGGATCACTGTCATCACTGCCGCACTGCATTCGCTCCCAGCTGAGGGCAGTAGTGTTCGATAAGGATACGCGTGAGCTGTTCTCCGCGGGTTGCGATCAGATGCAGGTTTTCTGCTGTCATGCGAGCAAAATTCGTCGGGTATTCGACGACTGCCTCCCGGGGGACGAGGTCAGCTAACGGAAACGGGAGACGGCCGTCTCGGGTAGCCAAGTACGGGTGAATAAAGCCACGAATGGCACCTGATTCGGCAGCCTGATTGAGCCGCGCCCTCGACCCATCCTGCGCTCTGCTATAGGCGATCTCGAAGCTTCGCTTGAGGCGACCAAGCATAAAATTCGGCGCTGTGCGGACTGGTCGACCCTGCCCTGCGTCCACTGCAATGATGTAATCGAGATCGTAGACGTGGCTGGTGTGTGCGGCCGAACGCCCCGGAAGTAACGGAGTGAGTCCAAGATTGTCATAGACGCCTCCGTCGGTCATCAACAGCGTCCTACGCTCCCGAACCCCGTCATGCTTAATGAATTCGTATGTGCGGTTCAGCTGCGGAAGCAGGGCCGGAAATGCGGCCGACGCGGCAACCGCATCGGCCACCGTGACCGAGTCTGCTATATCACCAATCGAGGATAGTGAGCTCACTTCACTACCGAATCTAACAGCATTGCCCGTCGCGAGATCGGTGGCCGAGATAACGGTCGTGAGTCCGGGATGAGTGACTTCGTCGAGTTGACGCTGCCCGAACGGCCGGGCGGCGATAGCCCGAACCAGGGCCTCGGTGCGCGTGCTCAACCGTTGCCCGCCAAACGGCTTCCCAGCAACAGCCCTGACGAGGCTGACGCTGTTGGCTAGGACGGCGCGCGGCGCGAACGCACGCCGGACGAGTTCCAATTGAAGACCAGCCGCGACCAACTCGGTCACGCTGGTTTCGAAGGCGGCGAAGCTCTCCGGGCCATACGCCCACATCGCGGCCAGAAGGCTGCCGCCGCTGATACCGGAGACGACCGTGACATCGCGCAGGATGCCTCGGTCATGAAGAGCACGAAGAGCGCCAAGGCCGAATACAGTCGCACGGAATCCACCGCTCATACCGCCACTAGTGGGCTCGTCACTGGGCAGAACCAAGCGTGCGAACGCCGCCGGTAGTGGCCCCTCGCCCGAAACCCACCGGTCCCACTCAGCACTGGGGCCTCCCACGATGACCATGAGAGCACGCTGTCGGCGACCGTCGGGCGCCAGGATGGACGCCATCCCTTCTTCGTCAGTCGGACTTGGCGCCGCTCGTCCTCCGGGATGCGTATGCCAATAGCCAACGAATCCGGTCATTGCTCGCGAACTCGCCTGGTGGACTTCGATGATTTCTTGCACTCCCACCTGGCCGTGCTGAAAGTAGCTCTCGGAAAGAAAACTGTCGGGCGGCGGACCGGTAACCCGATCGACATAGATTACGCCGGCGGCCTCGTCGACCGCTCCCAGTAGCATGCCGCCGGTCTCAATCCGTGGTCCCCTCACACGTGCTCCGCGACGCACCTCTGTCCGCATATCAATAACGGCAGCCGGACTTAGCCTGACTTCGTAATCGAAGGTGTCATCTACCACGACCGTGTCCGGACCCCAAGCTACTCGAGATATGCCAGAGCCAGTCACCGCACCGCCGATCCGGACCGCCGACGCGTATACAGTCACTCCCGTATTGGAATAGGAAGCACTGTTACTCCCTAGCATGCCCAGGGCCTCGTTCAGCATGAGCGCTGCCAGCGCCGTGGTCTGCGCAGAGCCCCCGATGAACGTCGGCGCCGAGCAGCCTGGTTCGGGGAAGAACATATCCGTCCGCGGCTTCTCCGGGAAGAAATCGTTGGCAATATCCGCCCACTCCCGCGGGTTCGCAAACGCATGCAGAGCCACTTGTCGCAAGGCACTGGCACCGGCACCGGTCGACTCCGGCGTGCTGACTGTCACCAGACCACGGGTCGCGTCGTGGCCAATGATCATCGTGACCACGGTCGGCCACGGCCCCTCGTCCACCCGCCGCTTGTTCTCGATGGCCGAGCGGATACCCGCATCCGCGGTCGCGTCAATGACTAAGTCGAACGAATTGATGCCATGGTTCGGCTGTAAGAAGACGTCCAGCGCGTCTCCGTGTCGGCCCTCGACTTGGAATCCTGCCCGGACCCTGCTGAGCCGCTCAGCCAGGACCGTAGCCTTTGGCCGGCCGATTTCCGCATCGTTGTAGGGCTGGCGAACCAGGATTCCGGGTGTGACAAGTCCGCTGTCGACGATGGAGAGTGCCGCCACACCAGCTCGCGCACAATGTTCGGCGACCGGAGCGCCTAGCGCGCCGCATCCGAGAACTAGGATACGCTTCCCAGCCAACCACGTCAACGGTGTGCCCTTATCGCGGCGTCGTGTGACTTCCGGCCGGTTTTCCAGAATGCGCATCCACAGCACGTCTGCTTCCTGCAGCCATTCTCGGGTGAGCTCACCTACCTTCTTGAGTACCTCTTCCTTCTCCGGCTTTCGCCGAAAGTCGGCATACGCGCTGGCCAGGATTCGTCCGGTTTCCTCGATCCGCCACCCCGCCAGATGGGTCAGCCGCACATCGTCGATTCGCCGGGAGGGAGTTCCGATCAAGAGACCCGTGAGCGGCGGGGGCCTGTCACTCGCGTCGACCTCGCCTCGTGCTCGGACAGCGTCCAGATCGCTGGTCTGGCTGGTTCTCAGATACCTGTTGACGATCACCGCATTGGCGAGTTCTACAAGAACGTCATCAAGCGAGAAGCCAGCCGCCTCCAGCGCCATGACCAGATCCCAGGCCTTCTCCGGGTACTCGAATCCAAGTTCATTGCTGATAAGCAGCGCGGGCATCACTACCAGCGGGCGGCCGCCGGCGAACGGATCGAACCCGTCTTCCAGCACTCGGTTGTATGTGGTGAGCCAGTCACTCCACTCCAGGACGTCAAGGCGCTCGCCATCAACCGTGCACCAGGCGACCATTGACGTGGCCCGCGGCGGGCTCGGCTCACCGGAATTGATTCGCCTCCCCGGTGACCATGGAGCGCGGTCACCGATATCAGCGTGCACGACCAGTGTGCCCATACCGGCAGTTGGGTAGGCGACCGGCGGATGCAACGGCTGTCCGTGCGGGTCAAGGGTGCCCTCCGCGGCGCGCACAACCCAGGTAGAGAGCCTCTCGATGAAGCCGTTTAACCCGTCAGAAGGCACCCACTCCACCGAGGGTGCAGCGTACAGGCATAGCTGGTTGCCCCACTGCACGTGCGCTGTGCCCGCCCATCGGCGATGGACGACCTGAACAAGCGGAGGTCGGTAAGGGTATTTAGTTCCAACGAGGATGCGGAACCGCTCCCGGTCGCGGACTCGAATGGCAGCACCCCTGGCTGAGATGCCACTCGTGTCCAGGGAGATCGTGAACCAGCGGCCTCGTTCAACGTCCTGAATGTCCAAGATCTCGACCGAGCCACCGCTGACGGCGGCGAGTTCCCTCAACTGCCGCTCAGCAAGGTCAAGGCCGTCAGTCACTGCCGAACCCGACAGTGGTCGCCGGGGCGTTCTTCGTCCCGCGACTCGCGGCGACCGCGTCCCGGACACGCTCCGGGCCGGACTGCACATCAGTGCCAGCGGAACCTCCGCCAACCTTCTCAGCCGCGAGTCGGCCAGCGCTCGACGCCGCGGCAGCTACCGCCACAAGGCTGCGGTGTCGCTTCGCCACGGCCTCCATAACAGCGGCCTTGGCCGACAGCTCAGCTGCGTCATCGCTTACTATGCGCCCGCCTGCGGAGTCGACAGCGAACACAATCGACGATGGGTCGTCCTCGCTGGGCCACTCCATTGTGCACAGGAAGTTGCCCGAGTCGACGATCTCACGGTAGCGATCGGCCGCCTTACGGTGTGGCGGGTTGTTTCCGTCCACGTCCTTTGACGGGATGGGGCAACTGCTGGACAC
This sequence comes from Thermopolyspora sp. NPDC052614, assembly GCF_040678635.1. Lineage (NCBI taxonomy): Bacteria > Bacillati > Actinomycetota > Actinomycetes > Streptosporangiales > Streptosporangiaceae > Thermopolyspora > Thermopolyspora sp. NPDC052614. The sequence goes on along the minus strand of NZ_JBFATZ010000019.1, from coordinate 73,208 downwards.
GATGACCGCGCCCTCACGCGCGTGGCGCTCGAACGCGTCGAGCACGTCGTTTTTCAGCACGTCCCTCCCGTCCTCTCGGACGTACATCACCTTCTTGGAGCAGTGGTGCGGTGCCAGCAGAAGGTCCCACTCAAGATAGTTCTCCCGCTGCTTAGCCTCGCTGTAGTTGAAGATCTTCATGATGGTGTCGTGCGCGAGGTCGCCAAACAGGAGCATCTTGCCGTTTCGGCCACCATCTTCGGTCAGCGTGATCTGCATCGACAGCGACGTATCGTTGCGGGCCTCGGCACAGTCGTCCTTGAACGGCGCATGGATGAACGCCTCGAAACGGCCCCGCAAATCCTCGCCATCGAGCTTGGTGATGCTGTCGCCCGGTGTCGCGAGAAACCGGTCGGGAAGCTCGGAGTAGGCGTGCTCATCATGATCGGTGTCATAGCCGACGACAAGGATACGGTCGCCACTGTCCGGATCTTTGCCCTTAGCCACAGCCTTCTTCGTCGCCTCAACCCGGCGGATTGACTCCTCCTGGAACGCCTTCGCGTCCTTACACAGTTCCGGCGCATCCGGGTCGTCGAACTCCCTCCACAGGCGCGGTGTCGCCCACAATTCCCCGATCGTCACCCGGTCCAGCAGCTCTTTGAATCCGCTGCAGTGGTCCTTGTCTGCGTGTGTCAGCACGAAAACCGCCAGATACGGCTTGCCATCCGTCCCCCTGGGCAACGCATCCGCCAGCAGGTCCACGATTGGCACCTCATGGGTGTCGTCGTCATCGGCTTTAGCCAGGTCATGCAGGTCGACCTGCATCATGATCTCGTCCGACACGACGATCGTGGTGCTGTCTCCGGTGCCCACCGGCCAGAAGACGGCACCCAGGTTCGGCAGCTCGCTGCTCAAGTGATCATCTCCGCTCTCCATCGAGGTTACATGACTGTAGCGATATACCAACGCTGTTCGAGCTCTCAAACACTAGCCTAGCAGGTATGTTTGAGAAGTCGAACAGTGATAGAAAGGTCCTCATACGCACACAAGGGAGCACGACGTCATGCCAAGGACCCGGGTCGACGTGCCCAAGCTGTACGCCACCCTGGACGCCGCTCGTCGCGAGCGCGGCTTGTCCTGGCGGCAGCTGGCGCGGGAGGTGGGCGTGAGCCCTTCGACGATGACCAGACTCGCGAACGACTATCGCCCAGACGTTGACGCCTTCGCCGCCCTGGTTCGCTGGCTAGGTCTTCCTGCCGAGGACTTCATGATCGACGAAGACGACGGTGAAGTCCGAGCGGAACCGGAGCTTATGGTCCAGCTCGCCCCGCTTCTGCGAGCCCGCAAGGACCTGCGCGAGGAAGATGTACGCTACCTGGAAGAGGTCATCAGCGCCGCCCTGCGGCGTTTCTCGGCAGAGCGTGACTTGCGGGCCAGGTGATAGTGGCAGAGCGTTGGACTCAAAAGGTCATGGAGGCACTCGCTCTCGAAGTACGCGATGAGTTGACGCTCTCGATTGACGACCCGTTCGATCCCTATGTTTTGTGCGACAAGTACGGTGTGCCGACATATAGGCTCGACGACCTGAGTGACTACGAATGCTCGCCAGAGGCTGTCGAATACTTCCTGTCCAAGCGGCCAAACGTGTGGTCGGCCGCCCTGGTACCCCACGGGACGGCAAAATTCATTGTGGAGAACACCGCCCATGAGGTGGTTCGTCGCAGGTCCAACGTCACACACGAGCTGAGCCACCTTCTCCTTGAACACGAATTTGATCGGATTCTGTGGACCGACGACGGATGCCGGAAAATGAATCCACAGATCGAGAAGGAAGCGGCCTACCTCGCAGGGGAGCTCCTCATTCCGAAGAAGGCCGCGATTCGTGCTGCCTTCAGGGAGCGAAGCAACCAGGAGGTCGCCTCCATGTATAACGTAAGCGAGAAATTCGCGCAGTGGCGCATGGATGCCTCGGGGGCTCGGAGGATCGCCCAAAGATCCCGGGCTCGCGACTTGGCCCCAAGGCGATAAGAAATCTCTCATCTGGTCGGCGCCAGCAGGGGGCCATCACCTTGACCGCCTCGGTGTCACCTTTTCGTTGGCGGTCCCATAGGTTTCGATCATTGCTCCCGCACGTGCCTGCCCGCCTCTTTATTCGACCGCCTGCAGTAGGTGACAGTGCGGAGGTCACCTACCACTGACCCGCTATACCGACCGAAGCCCTCTGTCCGCCGTCCGCGGCACCCGGGATTTCCAGACGGACGGCAAGGTAAAAGTTCTGCGGAGGTTCCGTTCTGCGTCTAATGGAGGCCAGTGAACAAGGGATGAGCATAGGACTGGGACAAAGCCATCCCCAATTCGGAATTATGCCCTATCCACAATCCGGAAGTGGTCGTTGATCACGAGCACGTGGTGGGAGAATCGCAGGTCACGTTGTTGCCCATCTGTGCAGTACCCCGCCGGGGGCACTGCACAGAAGGGCAACTGCGCCAAGGCCGCTGTCATCTCTTCTTTTCCGCCGTTAAGCGTTTGCTGGGCTGCCTGCTGGACCGCGTGAAGTGATTCCCTGGCGATGGTGATCGTGCAGGTGGCGATGTTGGTGTCCTTGTCATAGACCACTCGAAGCCGGAACGCCTCAAACAACCGCCGCAAGATCTCCTCCGGCAGCATGGTCAGATCGGGCGCGCCGGTCGGCAGGGCATCAAGGAGCTCAGGGCTTTGCCGTACCGGTTCGGCCCGCCGCAGCCTGTCCAACTCGGCGGTCTTCTCCTCCTGGTCGGCAGCCAGCTTGCCAGCGCGGAGTTGGATGTCACGGACCAGCTCAGCGGTGAGGTCGTCGGTGAGTTCCAGGCTGCGTACCAGCCGGGCCCGGCGCGTTTGGATGTCGGTGATGCTCGCGCTCAGCGCGGCGATGCGTGCCTGACGGTCGGTCTCGGCCTGTGCCTGCACGGTCGCTGCCGCGGCGGACAAGTAGGCGGTGCGGGCGGGGTTGAAGACACGCTGGGCGAAAAAGTCACTGATGCCCGCCAGCAGCGCATCCTCCCGGACGTAGACGGCGGGCGGATGCCCGGCGGGACGATGGCTCTTGGCGGGGGTGCAGGTGTAGTACGTGTAGGGGGTTCTGGTCTTGCCGAACATCCGCCGACCGCAGGCGGCGCAGATGATGTAGGAGCGCAGCGGGTAGGAGCGGTGGGTGGCCGGATGGGCGGTGTTGGCCCCGGCACTGCTGCGGGAGCGTTCCCGGCTGGGCGCGACCTGCTGCGCGGCCAGGAAGATCTCCTTGCCGACCAGGGGTTCGTGGGTGGGCCGGCTGGACCACACCCACGCCTGGGGCGGGTTGTGCTTGCCGGAGGCGGTCTTGGTCGCGCGGCGGTTCCACACCATGTAGCCGGTGTACTTGGGGTTGATCAGGATCTCCCGCACCGCGCTGGCCGACCAGCGGCCGAGCGCGCGGGCGGGGTCGACCGGCTCGGGCGGCGGGTAGCGATCGGGGTCGGCGTTGAGCCGTTCAGCGATCTTGACATAGGCCAGCCGTTCGACGACCCGCCAGGAGAAGATCTGGGTGACCACCGGCCCGCGGACCGGGTCGGGGACCAGGCGGTGCTTGGTGGCCCCTTCGGCGCGTTTGGCGGGCACCGGGTGAGGAATCTTGTGAGCGCTGTAGCCGTAGGGCGGCTTGCCGATGTTGAAGCCCTGCTCAGTGTGGGTCTCAAACCCCGCCCAGGACTTCTCCAGTAACTCCAGCACGTACCATTCGGCCACACCCTGCTTGACGCGGCGGGTGAGGATCTGAGTGGAGCGTTTGCCACCGTCCAAGACGATCGGCTCATCGGCGGCGAACAGCACCACGCCAAGTTGTTCCAGCTGGTTTTCGATCTGGGTGCCGATGTAGGTGCGCCGCGCGATCCGGTCGATCGACTCGCAGATCACCGCGTCGAACCGGCGGTCGGGGCGGGCGGCCTCGGCCAGCAGGTCGGCGACGCCGCCATCGCGCGGCACCGGGATCGAAAAGCGTTCATGCCCACGGCCGTGTCCCCGTGCGGCCAGGTCCTTTCGGCCGCTTTCCACGTCGTAGAAGTGAGCCACGATGATCGCCTGGTCGGGGAGCGCGGCACGGCTGGCCTGAAGCTGCCTAGGGATCGACAGAGTGGGATCTTGCTTGTCCTCGGTCGAGGTACGACCCAAGAAGGCGCACAGCAGCGGACCGCGTGGCAGAGCGGTGCCGCCAGGACGGCGGACGGTCAGCCGGGTGGCGGCGCCTCGTGTCCCGGTGGTGATGGCATCGATCGGGAACGGGGCTGGGCCTGCCACCATGTCAGCACCTCCATGATCGCCTGCGCCTGCCGGCGATGCAGTTGCTCGCCCAACTCGCCGTCGACTACCACCAGCTCGACGACCACGCGGGGAGGACCGGTGACCGACCCGCCCAGCCCGGGGTGGTCGACCGGGTCCGCCGCCGGGGAAGCGGCGGCGGACCGCCCCGGGCCACCGCCAGGGCCGCCACCGATACGCGGCGAGGGATGCGCCCGGCGCGTTTTCCCGGCAGTGGCCCGGGACGCATCCGATGAACGCTCTACTTCTCCCGCGTCGTCAAGTCGCCGTCGGTTCGTCATGAGGCCACCTGCCGGTCGGGGTGGGATACCAGGCCCGCACAACCATCGGTTGCGCATCGATCATCTATACGGTCGACACCGTCGAGTTGCGCCTCGGCGGGGCCGGGGCGCCCGACCGGGCCGCCGGCATTGGGGTAAGGCACCTGATCCTCGGGTCGTCTCTGTGTTCGGTATGGCGATAGGCGAAGGCCAGACACCAGGTGGGCTCCTTGGTCGTGGCATGGGCGGATGCACGATGCCACGACCAGCTGTGAGTGGGCGTTTTATCCCGGGGTTTCTGTCTGATCCCGGGTCAGGTGCCGCGCCAGGTTGGTGTGGATTCGCCGGTGAGGCGGCGGCTCATGAGGTCGATCATCGCGATGTGAATCATTGCTCGGGAGCTGGCCGGCCGGGTCTCGTAGTCGCGGACCAGGCGGCGATGGAGCATGAGCCAGCCCAGGGTCCGCTCGGCGACCCAGCGGCGAGGTAGCGGGCTGAAGCCTCTGGTGGCGGGGTCGCGGCGGACGATGTGCATGTCGATGCCGAGGGCGGCGGCGTGCTCAACGAGGTGCCGGCGGTAGCCGCCGTCCACCCATGCCTTGCGGACGGTGGGGTGGGCGGTGGCGATCTGGTCGATGAGCGTGGTGCCGGCGACCGAGTCCTGCACGGAGGCGGCGGTGACCAGTACCGCCAGCAGTAGTCCGAGGGTGTCGACGACGATGCTGCGCTTGCGGCCGACGATCTTTTTGGCGGCGTCGATGCCCTGGTCGGCGGCGGGGACGTTGTGGAGGTCTTGACGCTCTGGGCGTCCAGCACACAGGCTGATGGCTCGGGCTGGCGGCCCTCCTGCGCGCGTGCCAGGCGGTGCAGCAGGCCCGACAGGCGGGTGAAGATGCCCGCGTCGCGCCAGGCGGCGAAGTAGCCGTAGACGGTGGCCCAGGGCGTTCTATGGAATCAGCTTTGTCAAGCTCCTCCTGGTTTGCCCTGTCTGACGTCCACGATCGGCAGCAGGGTCGCGGTGGCGGGAACGTCGATCTGACGTGGGGTGGGCCCGGCCGGTGTGGGGACGTCGGTGAGTCGTTCCAGTAGCTGATCGAGGGCCGCCTGCCCGTCGTCGACGGCGGCGCGTTCGTCGTCGGTCAGGGGGATGGCGGCGAGCATCTTTTGCAGGTTCTCCTTGGCCTCCAGGAGCTGGCCCTTGCTGGAGGACTTCGGGGTGTAGAAGTCGCAGCGTGCGCAGGCCATGCGGTGTTGGCACTGCTCGAAGAAGGTGTAGGTGCACCAGCCGTGGCCGAGATCGTAGTACTGCCAGGGCTCGCCGTTCGCGGCGGCGCCGGAGGCGACGGCGTCGCGGTCGACGAGGACTTCGATCGTGCGGACGTTGCGGGCAAAGTAGCCGGCGTCGTTGTAGGCCCTGGCCAGCGTGTTCGGGGTGATCTTCGCGTAGTGGGCGGTAGCTTCGGGTGTCCGGTGTCCGAGCCATTCCTGGAGCTCGAAAAGGGTCATGGGCTCCTTGGCGTTGTAGAGCTGGCTGGCGATGGTGGAACGGGCCCGGTGGCTAGTGATGTTGCCGCGGGCGTCGGAGGTGGGGACGCCGGCCTTGCGGCAGAGCATGGGGATGATCGTCTCGTTGATGTAGTGCTTGGAGACCCGGCGGGCGCGGAAGGCGAACAGGAAGTCCACGCGCTGGTTGGTCTTCGGGTTGAGGATCGCGGGCTGGGCCGGGCGGACCGCCCGCCAAGCCTCGATCGCCTGCCCCAGGAGTGGGTCGACCGGCTTGGTGAACGCGGTGCCGGTCTTGTGGGTGGGGATGTCGAGCAGGCAGACCGTGTCGCGGGCCAGAACCTCGCCGGAGTCGCCGGGAATGGGCATGCCGTCGTGCTGCCAGCGGATGCAGCCGACCCGGAGCCGGGCGACCTCGTCGCTGCGTTGTCCCGCGAACAGCCAGGTCAGCGTGATGGCCCGGATCAGCTCGGCCGGGTAGGTGCGGCCGTCCGCGGTAGGCAGTCCCGGGCGTGAGCCAGCGGCTCGACCAGCCGCCTCGGGGCCGCCTGCGGCGTCAGTCCCAGGCGTCTGACCTGCTCGATCTCCAGCGTGCCAAGCACCTTCGCCTCGCCGCCGGTCACCAGAGCACGCCGGTCGTGGCGGGTGAGGTCGAGTGGCCAAGCCCAGGCCGCGCTGTCACCGCTGTCCCCGGAGACCCCAGGGGTCGTCGCGGTCAACGGTTCACCCCGCCCGTGTGGTCGGCTCGGGTGAGCATGTCGATGCGCCAGGAGTGGATTTGCCGCATGCCGCGGTTCAGCTTCTTTGCGAGGTCGCGTCCGGACAGGTGAATGTAGGTCATGGTCGACTCGGTGTGGCGGTGTCCGGCGAAGGTCGCGATGGCGTGCAGTTCCCAGCCCATCCTGGCCAGGTCGGTCAGGCAGAGGTGGCGGGTGGTGTGGGTGGAGAAGCGCGGCAGGTCGGCGGCCAGGGCGACGCGGCGGATCACCTTCGACCAGGTCCAAAGGCTCAGCGGCTGCCCGTAGTTGCGGCGCGACTCCGACAGGAACAGCGGGCCGCGGGCCCGGCTGATCGCGGCCCGATGGACGAGGTAGCCCGACAGCAGCACGCCGGTCGGAGCGGAGTACGGGACCACGCGTTCGCGGCGGGTCTTCGTCGTCTCCGCCCTGATCCGAAGCGTAGCGAGCACAGTTCCTCGCGCCTCAGCGCGGCGTCGTAGGCCAGGGCGAGCATCACGCGGTTCCGCGCCGGCTCTTGGCGCACGACGTCCAGCAGGTCGAGCCACTGCTGCTCGTCAGGGATCCAGGGCAGCTTCACCAGCCGCGGGACCAGCCCTCGCTCGTGGCCGCCGAACTTCCGGCCCGGTGTGTAGCGGCCGCGCCCGACCGGGTTCGACTCCCGCAGCCCTTCCTCGATCAGGTAGTCGTAGAACAACCGCACCGGCACCAGCCGCTGCTGCAAGGTCGCGTTCGCCAGGCCTGCACCCGAGTCGAGCGCGACCACGTTCGCTCCGCGGCGGCTCGGCCGCGTGGAGAGGTCCTTCACGAACGCGGCAACGTGCAGGCGGCCCGCCGTCACCGGGTCGACGTCGTCCCGCTCGCAGATCAGCAGGTACTCGGCCAGACCCCGGGCGTACGCATCGATCGTCCGCGGAGCCCTCCCGAGGTCCGTCCACACCCGCAGCCACTCGGCTGCCCGCTCATGCCGGCCCAGGACCGGCCACTTCTCCTCCAGCACCACCGCGCTGCCCAACACGCCTCCTCAGCTCATGGGAACGCCGCAGGATACGAGATGGCTCCTACGGCGTCTGATTCCACGTAACTGATAGAAAGTCGTGGGGCAGGTAGCGCCAGGGGACGCCGGTGCGGTCCACGAACAGGATCGCGTCCATGATGGTGCGCAGGTCGTGCTCGGGTGGACGGCCGATGTCCAGGGCATGCGCGCGGCGTTCGGCGCGCCAGGCGGTCAGGACCGGTTCGATCAGTTCCCAGCGGGCGTCGGACAGGTCGCTGGGGTAGCGGCGGCGTACGGTCATGACTGTGCTGTAACGCTCTGTGTGCTTGTAGGGCTATATGCGTATTGGTCAGGTCAGGCTGTTGGGGCGCCGCGGTCAGCGTCACAACCAGTGCGTAGCGGATGTCTTGGGATCAAACAGAAGAATGCGTCTATTCGGTGCTCGCTCAGACCTCTTCTGGCCCGGGCGGCACACAGCTGTGCCGATATCCCGGCTCCGTCGCCAGCGGGGCGCCGACGAAGCGGCACACTTCGCCATCTTTAGGGATAAGACGCCCACTGAGAAGGAGTTCATCGACGGGCTGAAGATGGTCATGACGTTCGAGTCTCCGTGATGCGCCGCGTTGAGCTCGACGCAAAGTTGATCGATTTAACCGGTGACCTCGAAGGTGGCCACGCCGATGAAGGTGCGGGGCGTGCTGGACAGCAAGGGGACCTCCTCAAGGTGTTGGCGGTCCGGTCAGATAGAAGAGTCGGCGCGAGGGTGGGTGCGTCTCACCGGGGAAATCGCCGGGTTTTTCGCCGGGACCGGCCAGGTCAGTGGCCCTCCCGCCGGAACCGTGGCCGGTGGCGCCGGGCTTGCCGCTGGGGGCGGCGAGCGAAGTGAGGATGGGCGGCCGCCGACCTTCGATCGTCGCGGTGGCCGCCCAGGTGGGACGGCCACCGCGGTCCGCATCTGGACGAAGGCAGGGTGTGGGCTCAGCCCGCGGTGCCATGCACGGCGTCTTGGATGGGGCCGACACTCTCTCGTCTTCGCCTCGGCGCGGTCGCCGACGATGTCGAAGGAAACCAGCGCCACGCGGCCCACACCTTCATCAGCCAGACGACGGGGCCTGCGACTCCTGCATCCGCCAGGCGACCACGACCAGCCAGATCATCCACGCCACGTCTAGGACGAAGGCCGACACGATTGCGATCGTCTCCGTTCGCGAGAAACCCGCGGAGCCGACCGCCCAGCCCTGCACCAGGTAGGTGATGCCGGAAAGCCCCATCAGGTGGACTATCGGGCGCGGAACCCAAGCCGTCCGCACGACCGCGACCGCGAACAGGAGCAAAGCAAGGCCCAGGGCGAAGTTTTGGTAGCTCCTCACCCCCCACTCAAGCCAGCGGATTGCCTCGGCGCTGGCGAAGCGCGCCGCCTTCTCGGCGTCCGGGGCGCTCGCCCACGCGTTCACGGCCTGCTTGAGGGCGACCCCGTCCACCGCTTGGAGGACGCCGTACAGTGCCAGCGTCGTCACCGCCGAAGCGGCACCGAATCGACCCGCCCATCTCGCCGTTCCAGCCTGAACGTCCAGGGCGAAGAACAGGGCGAGCAGCCCCGCGAGGAAGATCGCCATGCTCGCGAACTGGCCGAGGTGCACGACTGTCCAGATCCCGCTGTCGGCGTACTCGGCGAACACGGCGGGGTGGTTATTTGCGTCCCCATCGGCGTGGAACTGGGTGACCACAATGTACAGGAGTTGTCCCACGAGCAGTAGCGTGGCGGACAGGCGCGGCGACGTGCGACGCTGCGGGGGTTCGGTGTGCGCGGGGTTGGCGCTGTGAGCGGGAAACGTGCTGGACACGGCAGGCCTCCAGGCGTGCGGGATGGACGGTGTCACGGGACGAGGACGTAGCCCGCCTCGTCGACGGCGGTGATCTGCTCGGTGGCCGCGCGTCGGCAGTCCGCGCAGGTTATACCGGTGACCTTGAGCGTGGTCGAATCGATGAAGGTGCGGGGGTGCCGGAGAGCGAGAGGAACTCCTCGAGGTGCTGGTGGTGGTGCGGCCTGGAGGAATAATCGGCGCGAGGGCCGGTGCGTCTCACCGGGGAAATCGCCGGGTTTTTCGCCGGGATCGGCCCGGTCGGTGACGGTGCGCCCCGTGCCCGTGGCCGGTGACGCCGGGCTTGCCGCCGCCGGCGGCAAGCCCGGCGAGGACGAACAGGGCGGCAAGGACGTCGGCGGGCGGCGAAGGCCCGGCCGTAGCCGTCGATCAGCCCGGTCTGCGTGGCGAGGTGTCGGCGATCGCGGTGAGCCCGGCGGTGCCGATCTCGTGGCCGGTCATCAGCCCCGAGGCCGGTCCGGAGCTCTCGGCGGGCACGTCGCCGGTGCCGACGAGCAAAAAGCCGGTCAGCACGCCGACGGCGTCGGGGTGCCGCCGGTGAACCGCATCGCGTTTGATGGAGGCCGGGTCAACTGGCTGTGGTGAGGATAGCCGGGTCGATCTCAGTTCGGTAGCGGGCCTCGAACTCGGCTGGCGGGAGGTCGTGGCAGGCGATGATCGTGGAGCAGTACACTGACCTGGGCGGCCACGATCGCGGCGTGCTGCTCCTCATCACCACACGTCCGTCGCTTCGCGACACATTCCTCGACACCGCCGCACAATTCGAGGATCCCCTTACCGCCGTGATCGCCGAGCGCCTCGGCGATACCGATCAGCACACCGCCCGAGTGCTCTCGGCGAGCGTGGCCGCCGCGGTACGCGTCGCACTCCAACGATGGCTACGGCCCGCCGCCGTATCTCCCGCGACCAGCGGACTCGTCGCACCGTCAGGTCGCTGCCCGAACTGCTCCGGACAGCACTCGCACCACTCATACCGGCGCTTGAGGCAGCCGAAAGACGACCACGGCCACAACGGATGAGCAATAGCACACGGACCAACGGCCGTCTCTAATGCGAAACCGATCTGTGATCACCAGAATATGGCGGGAAACCCGCAGGTCATGGTGTTGCCCACCTGTACAGAACCCCGCCGGGGGCACTCTTTGATCAGGCCAAACAGCCCTCACCTGGGGTTTCTCTATAGCCGCCCGGCGATCATGTGCAGCGAGGTGCAGTGCCGTGCGCTGGGCCGACCAGCGGCGCCGAGGCACCCGGCCTTGTAGCCGACCAGCACCGCGGTCAGAACGTCGGTGCCGGAAGATCGGCAGGAGTCCCGGGCGTTTGTGGACTCTGCGGTGAGGGTGCTCACGCGGGTGGCCGAGCCGAAGATGGTGGCATGGGTGCCGGGGCCGTCCAGCGCGATGGCACCGCGTACCAGCGAGTGGCCCCAGCCGATGCCAGAGGCGTCGAGCCCACAGGCGATGCTGTCGAGCAGCAGTTCGCGGACGCGGCGTTACGTCGCCAGCCGCGCCTGGTGGAGGGACAACGCGACCAGCCGCTCGGCCAGGCGCGCACAAACGTGACGATCGTCCATCGGGAGGCTCTCAGGTTCCGTTGTAGGGGATGTCGGGAGAGGCTGTGGGTGCGGACGCGCCGCAGGAGCGCCGGACGATGAGTGTGGGCTGTATGACGACTTCCTCGGGTTCGTCGCGGTCCTCGGCCAGGATCAGTTGGGTGGCGAGTACGCCCATCCGGTAGGGCTGTTGGTCAACGACGGTGAGCGGGGGATCGATGAGCGATGCCCAGGGGAAGTCGTCGAAGGAGACGAGCGCGATGTCGTCGGGGATCCGAACGCCCGACGCCCGGAGGGATCCGACGACTTCGCGGGTGAGCCGTCCGCTGGTGCAGATGACGGCGTCCGGGGGGCCGTCTCCTCCCCGCCTGGCCAGCAGTTCGGCCACCGCTGCGGCCACGTCGCCGGGTTCCCCCGTGTCGCAGACGTGCGCCGAGATCGCGCCTGCCGCCGGTCCGGTGGCATCGCGTTCGGCGGTGACGCCGGCCAGTCGCAGTCGCTGCGTGGCCAGTCGTTGTGTGCTTGTGACGACGGCGATTCGGCGGCGGCCCAGCCGGTACAGGTGCCGGGCGCAGAGGGCGCCGGCCGCCTGATCATCGAGGTGCACGCTGTGCATTCCGGGGTGCGCCGTGGCCGGTGCGCGGGTGAGCAGGACACACTGCGTCCCTCGGGATGCCATCTGGCGGGTGAGGTCGTCGTTGTCGGGACCGGTGGTGGTGATGAGACCGCGAACCCGCTGTTCGTCCATGAGATTGAGCAGGCGACGCTCGGCGGAGGGATTTCTGGAGGTGCCGACGAGGAGAACCGAACTGTCGGCCGGTGTGGCCACTTCCTCGGCCCCTCGGACGAGTTCGACGTAGAAGTGGCTGCGGAGATCTCCGACGAGCACGCCGATGCTGTTCGACCTGCCCCGGAAGACACCGCGGGTCAACCCGTTCGGGCTGTATCCCAGCTCGTCGATCACCCTCGTCACCCGCGCCACCAGTTCTGGGCTGACATTCGATGACCTGGACAGCACGCGGGAGACCGTGGCGGTCGAGACTTCGGCGGCGGCCGCCACGTCCTTGATGGTCGGGCGGCCGCCGCCGATCCCGCGGGGTGCGCCCGCGGGCCCGGCGGCCGAGGTGTCTTGCGGCGTGTCCATACCGGTGTTCCTGGTGCTTGTCATAAATTCGCGTGGACGAGTTCGCCGTTCGCGACGGCCGGGCGACCGTCGATGAGGACCCATCGGACGTTGTCGAGCCGTTGTGCGTCGGTCACCACGATGTCCGCCACGGCACCGGGGTCGATGCGCCCTCGGCTGGGTGCGAGGCCGGGGATGATGTCGGCGACATTGGCACTGGCCATCGCGACGGCCGCGGGCAAGGTGGTGGCGCCGTCTTCGACCGCTTTCGAAATCGCCAGAAGAATGGGGTCGTGGTACCCACCGGCGTAATCGGTGGAAATGGTGTCGACCAGACCTTCCCGGAGCATCGCGAACATTGTCTCAGGGGAGTGCAGGAGCCGACGCGCTCCGAGGGCGTCCAGCGTCGAGACGTCGACGACCACCCCTGCTTTCCGCAGTTTGCCGGCGTGCTCCACCGCCTCTTCGACGGTGAAGCTCGAATGGTTGGAGTGGCCGGCGATCAGCCGTACGTCGATATGCGCGATCTCGGCGACCTGTTTCATGGACGCCGCGGCGTTGTGCACGATGACCGGTACGGCATAGCGCCGCGCGTGTTCCGCAGCCTCGGCCAGGCCGTGTAGAGCCGCCTCGAAGGCGGGAGCACCACGGACCGGACGATGTCCGCGGCGTCTTCCGGGGTCATAAGGTCGATCAGCCCGATCTCCGTCAGTACGGCGGCCACCTCATCCCTGTCGTAGGTTCGGCGATCGATGTGCCGTCCCAGGACCGTGTATTTCAGAGCGTTCGCCTGCGCGGGCGTGATGGTCTTCCCGGTGCGTTCCCGCACCTTCTCCGGGATGTACATGTAGCTCGCACCGCCGCCACCGAGGGTGTGCCCGGCACCGATCTCACCCAGCGCCACCGCGCCCTCCCGTACGGCCGTCTCGGCGGTGGCCTGGATGTTCTCGCGGTGCAACCCGCTGCCGTCCGCGATCTGGGCGGCACGCAGGCAGGATGGCGTGTTGCACGAGGCCCACTTCACGTTCATCGGGTGCGCCTGGTTCGTCCGCGCGATCTGCTCGGCGGTCATGAACCCGTCCACGCACAGGACCGTGGTGGTTCCCTCCAGCAGGTGCCGGTCGAGGTTGCGGATGACCTGGTCGTCGGACAGCGGCGTGTGTCCGCTGGGGAACAGCGGCCCGAACGCCGTCCCGTGCGTATGGTTGTTGATCAGCCCGGGCAGCACGACCTTGCCGGCCGCGTCGATCACGAGGTCCGCCTGGTCGTACGGTCGCGCCGGGTTTGACGGCAGCAGGTCGCGGACGGCGCCGTCGACGATGACGACATCCGTGCTGGGCAGCGAACTGACGCCGACACCGGGGATGACGGTGCCGGATCGGATGACGGTGATGGTCACGATGCCCCCTGGGGTGTCGCGGTGGCGGCCTGTTGGGGACGGTCGGCCTGCGAAGAGGAGTCGGGACGCCCATGGCGGAAGGGCTCCAGCTCATCGACCCGCTCTCCGCGTATAGCGGCACCCACCAACTCGGCGACGCGCAGGCAGAGGGTGACGCCGCTGTCGGTTATGGCGAAATAAAGGCCGTCGACCGTGGCGCATCGCCCGAGCACCGGCAAACCGTCGATCGGCATCGGCCGCACCCCGACCCGGGTTGCTTCGATCTTGGTTCCACGGATGCCCGGGTACAACTCCTCGGTCCGGCGCAGCAACGTCTCCGCGACACCCGGCTCGACGTCCCAGGAGCCATCCTCGCGTCTGGACACGGCGTCGTCCAGGCTCGGGTCGTGCAGGAGCAGCCGTCCGGCGCCGTCCGGCCTGAGGTTGACGCCCGGCGAGTGGATCACCCTGCCCACAGTGACGGCCGTGGGGGCGGTGTAGGCGAGGAGGCCGACGGAGTTGCGCATGGGTAGCTCCACCCCTGCCAGCGCGGCGACCTCGGCCGCACGGGGGCCCGCGCAGTCGACGACCGCGTCCGTACGCACGGTTTCACCGTCAGCCGTGGTGACGCCGGTGACGCGGTCGCCCGTCATGGACATCTCGACGACCGTCGAATGGGTCCTCACTTCCGCCCCCGCCGAACGTGCGGACGCCAAAAGCGCCCGCACAAGCGGCACGGGGTCGCCCCAGCCTTCCTCCGGGTAGTACGCGACCGGGCCGTCGATCATGTCCGTGGCCAGGTCGGGCTCCAACTCGCGGAGCTGCGACGGCTCCAGCCACCGCACCGGATAGCCCCGGTCCGTCAGGCGATCGATCTTCCGCTGCTGGTCTTGCCGCTCCGCCGGATCGGCCTTCCACTCCAGGTTGTCGTGCTCGTGGTACCAGTCACACGAGGCGACGTCCTGTGCGAGCCGCCGATGCGCCCGCAGCCCCTCGACGTTGAGGTCGTGGTAGCTGCGGGGTGTCTTGCCGTTGGAGTCGGTCCAAGAGAAGGTGGCACCCGATGTGCCGGACGCGGGAGCACCCGCATCCACAACAGTGACGGAGCAGCCGTTGCGGGCCAACTCGGCGGCCATCGCCGCTCCCATCACACCGGCGTTGATGTAACTAGTTACATTCGACAGGATGCGACGGTGCATCTGCGCCTGTCAAGACTCTTCGCATGTCGCGCCGTGACCGCCGGCGGCCATGCCCACACCCCGGTCCGCCAAAGACGTAAATGCTTCAATCTGTGATTCGACGAGTTACTGTCACCGCACACACGTCGTGGTGACGCATTGAGTGCATGCGGATGTGACGGCCCGGCTGGCGGAGTTCCGTCGTCCGGTGGTGTCGTCGCGCGAACAGGAGGCCGGCCTTGCTCGGGCTGCTGCTGGTCAGCGTTGCGGCCGATGTATACGCGCCGGCCGCAACGGCCAAATCCGCACCCGGCTCGGTCGCGGCGCGCCCGGTCCCGGCGAGTGCGACTCCGGCGATGGGCATGAACCAATTCCGCCCTGCTCCGGCCCCTCCCCGTCACCAGCATCTCGGGAGCCCCTGCCGCTGACGGCAGCCGCCCGGACGGTGCAGTGCTATGCCCACCCCACCCCCCACGAAGCCCGCGCCACCCGCGGTGATCATTGCGGTCTCCTGCTCGGGCGGGGGCATAGGGACTACGGCTCATTGTTCGGGGGTAAGGACCGGCGATTTCACCAGTTCGCGGCCAGGTCAGTGGCCGGTGGTCAAGTCGGCGTACGCGCTCAGGGGCCAAGTGGCGAGGATCTTGGACCGCAGGGTGGCGCCGAGGCGGTGGTAGAAGCGCTGCGCGTCGACGTTGTCGACCTCCACGCTCCAGCGGATGAGCAGTCGCTCGGGTGCGGCCAGTGCGGCGAGAGCGGCCATGAGCTGACGGCCGACGCCGGCGTCACGGTGCCCTGGGCGGACGTAGACGTCGTCGAGGTTGAGCACATCGCCGCCGGTCCACAGGTGCAACTGGCGGACGGAGGAGACGTAGCCGATCGCCCGGCCGCCGCGCTCGGCCAGCAGGACGATCACCTCGGGGCGTCCGAGCAGAGCGCGCCACTGCTCATCGGTGACGTGTACCTGCGCCGTCTGGTCCTCATGGGCGGCGATCTCGCCGACCATCGCGGCCACGTCGGCGGCGTCATCCGGTGTGGCCCGGCGGATCGTGATCTGAGTCATCGTGGGGTGTCCTCTCGTGGAGTGGAGCGGTGGACGGGACGGACGGCTCCCCCGCCGTAGTCGGGTTCATGCGACGCCGCAGGGGTCTTCGACGTCGCTGGGCCGGGGTCGGGGCCTCAGCAGTGGGCGTACTCGTGCGGGCGCAGCAGCATGGCCACGGCCATCGCCGGGAGCATGAGCAGGTGGCCCCACAGCATTAGGGCGCCGGGGTCGATGAGTTCGAGCGCCAGCGGTACGAACAGCACCAGGAAGGGCGCGTACATGGCCGCGCCCATCTCGACGATGGGCCGCCAGCGGTGGCCGCGGAACTTCATCCACGCGGACATGGCCACCGTCATGTTCGTCGCCATGATCAGCGCACCGGTGTACGGGTTGTGCATCAGTCCGGCGGCGCCGAGGGCGTCGAGGACGAACATCCATATCGGGTGCAGGACCACCATGCCGACGGCCATCGCCACGACCATCTCGGCGAAATGCAGGGCGAACTTCTTGGCGCTCAGGCGGTGGCTGTTGTGCGCCACGGCGTCGGTGGGCACGGGGGCTGCGCTCGGGGTGGCGGGTTGATTGTGCACGGCATGTCTCCAGGAATGGGGGCGGGTCACGGGGCGAGGGTGTAGGCGGCCTCGTCGACTACGGCGGCGATCTGCTCGGTGACCGCGCGCTGGCAGTGCGCGCAGGTCATACCGGTGATCTCGAATGTGGTCGAACCGATGAAGATGGGGGTGCCGGAGAGCGATAGGAACTCCTTGAGGTGCTGGTGGTGATTCGGCCTGGAGGAATAATCGGCGCTAGGGCCGGTGCGTCTCGCCGGGGAAATCGCCGGGTTTTTCGCCGGGATCGGCCCGGTTAGTGACGGTGCGCCCCGTGCCCGTGGCCGGGGACGGCGACACTGGGCTTGCCGCTGGGGGCGGCGAGGTGGCGAGGACGAATAGCGCGGCGCCGCGCTGCTCAAACGTGGAGCGGCCCTTGCCGATTCGGCCACCGCCGCCGAAGTCGACCCAAAAACCGTCGAACGGTGGATCACCCAGGGACGTCTACGGCACCCCGGCCGCGGAGGCTCCGGTGCTGCATCTGCGCAAGGTCGCCGGGGGTGACATGGTGACCACCTACGACACCAGCTTTAGCGGGTCTGGGCCACCGCCCAGCCCCTCGACCGGCAGTAAACTGGCGATCATGGCGCGGAGGATCGACTACTACGACGACCCGGACGCCCCGCCCGCCAACAGCATCGTGCCGTCGGTCAACGTCGTGGTCGTCAACGACGCCGGCGACATCCTGATGATCCGCCGCTCCGACAACGACAACTGGGCCGTCCCCGGCGGAGCCATCGACCGGGGCGAATCCCTCCCGCAGGCCGCCGTGCGCGAGACCCGCGAGGAGACCGGCATCGAATGTGAGATCACCGGCCTGGTCGGCATCTACACCGACCCCCGCCACGTGATCTACTACACCTCCGATGGCGAGGCCCGCCAGGAGTTCTCCATCGTGCTCACCGCCCGCCCCATCGGTGGGCGCCCCACCCCCAGCGACGAATCACGCGAAGTCCGCTGGGTACCGCGCGACCAGGTCGGCGCCTACCCGATGGACCGGTCGATGCGGATGCGCATCGAGCACTACCTGGCCGACACCGGTCGCCCGCACATCGGATAGCCGCCCAAGGATCGAGTCCACGGCCGAGGTGATGCAGGGCGTGGCGTTGGAGATCGCCCGGCTCACCAGATGCTCGGGACCGTAGCGGGAATGGATCTCGGCCAGCCGCTCGCCCACGCGCAGGTGTGTGCCGTCCGGGCCGGTGGTCATGTCGCAGTACGTCAGCGCCTGGCACAACCCTGCCTGCTCCTGAGGGAACTCGGCCTGGAGCGTCTCCAGCAGGCCGCGCTGCTCGGCCTCGAACACCGCGCACGAGTGATGCGCCACAACCGGCACAACCGCTCATCCGCCCCGGCGACATCCCGCAGGCACCGCGCACCGTCCAGCGGATGAACCCGGTGTCGACCAGATCGGGCGCGTACCCGATGTCTGCAGCCACGCCGCCGCCTCGACCACCTCGGCGTCGGCACCCAGGATCGGCGCCAGCTCCACCGCGATCGACACATACACCGGCTCCCGATCCAGATCCATCGCGGGCGTGTCCCGACCCAGCACGATCCGCCCCTTGGAGGTGACGGTCGCGATGAGCCGTTCGTCCTCCAGCAGAATCAGCGCCCGGCGCAGCGTGTTGCGCGCCACACAGAACTCCGCGCTCCGCAACACCCGCCGCCGAGATAGAGGAGGCGGGCCTCGGAAAGACGCCAATCACCGCCCGGGATGTCGGTAAGCTCCCTCGCCAGAGCAGATTCCAGGGAGGCCAGTGTGACGGATGAGGCGCAGGAGATCGAGGTCAAGTACCGCGTAGGCGACCTGACGGCCCTACGGGACGCGCTGACCCGGCGCGGTGTGACGCTGTCGGCACCCACACGGCAAGACGATCAAGCCTACGCACCGGCAGGCTGGGACTATGGCCGCAGCAAGATCGGAGTAGCGTTCGCCCGTCTGCGCACCCAGCAGGATCGGCACCTGTTCACCGTCAAAACACCGGTCGACAACGAGATGGCGTGCCTGGAGCACGGGACGGAGGTCGCTGACCGGCAGCAGATGCGCCAGGCTATCCTCGCGATGGGGTTCCGCCCGACGGTGCGCATTGTCAAGACCCGGCGGACCGGCACGCTGGGTGAGGTGTATGTCTGCGTCGACGAGGTCGAGCATGCCGGGGTGTTCATCGAGTTCGAGTGCACAGCCCGGGCCGGGGAATCCGGCACCATCGCCCAGCATCGGCTCGACGCCCTCGCGCGCTCGCTCGAGGTTGATCTCCAGCGTGTCAGCGACACCTACGACTCCTTAGTGCGCGCAGCGATGGCCCCCGCGTAGCAGCAGCGCTGGCTAGAACAGGGCGATGGTCTCTGGACCAGCGGGGTTGCCGCAAGGCAGGCGGGAAGCCGTGACATCAAGGTCCAGCTGTACGGCGGCGTGGTCGGTCAGCCCGTCCGTTCGCACTTGGTGCAGGTAAGCAGACCCCCGGATGCGGTCGGCCAGGGCCCGGCCCACGTGAAAGTAGTCATAGCGGTAGCCCGCGCCGGTCCGGCCGATCCAGCTGTAGGCCTGAACGTCCGGCTGGCAGTGCCGGTGGGCGTCGAGAAAACCCTCGGCGTGGAGGGTCTCCAGCAGGCCGAACTCAAAAGGCAGGAACCCCGGGTGGAGCGGGCAGTGATCGGCGCCGACACGTTGTAGTCGCCGTCGATCACCAGATGGTCGTGCTGCTCGGCAGGAAGATTTCGCAGGACCGCAAGCAGCGAGCCGATGAAGGTTTCTTTACGGGTGGTCTTGTCCGCGCTGCGGTCCCGTCCTGACAGCGTGGACTCGCTCGCGCGGATGAGCCGCCCCAGTTGGGACCGTGATGGCTCGCTGGTGACATGGACGGCCCTGCCGTACGCGCGCAGTCGTCTGGCCGGCAGGCTGGTGGTCGTGGTCTTGCCGACACCGTTGGGGCCTTCCACGACCAGGAACACACCGCCGGCCATGACAGCAGCCGGGTGGCTATCTGCAGCAGTGGCCGCTCTGTGCGGGGACACTGCGCGGCATCAACGTCACCGATGCGCTGCCCTTGGGCGATCACCGCGGCGAGTCGGCGTCGAGCATCGACGGTCCTCAGCGTGTCCCGAGGACGAAGCCGCGGTAGTTGTCGGCCGCCACTTCCTCGCACGTCTCCCGGTAGACGTTGACCCCGCCGAGGTACGGCATGAAGACCCGGGGCTTGCCTGGCACGTTCGCGCCCATGAACCACGAGTTCGCGCGTGGGTAGAGCGTTCCGGCGGCGACGTCGTTCACGTGTTGGACCCATTTGTCCTCGGCGGCGGCGTCCGGCTCGATCGTGTCGACGCCGCGATTACGCAGGTCGCGTAGGCATCGTGCGATCCAGTCGACGTGCTGCTCGATTGACACGATCATGTTGCTGACGACGGATGGACTGCCCGGGCCGGTGATCGTGAAGAGGTTGGGGAAGCCGTTGGTCTGGAGGCCCAGGTAGGTGCGTGGGCCGGCCGCCCACTTCTCCTCAAGCGCGAGGCCGCCGCGACCGCGGATGTTCAACCGCAGCAGCGGGCCGGTGATCGCGTCGAAGCCGGTTGCGAACACGATCGCGTCGAGGGGGATGTCGCGCTCGCTGGTGCGGATTCCCGTCTCGGTGATGCGTGCGATGGGCTCGCGTCGGAGGTTGACGAGGTCGACGTTCGTGCGGTTGAACGTGTCGTAGTATCCGCTGTCTAGGCAGACCCGCTTCGCTCCGTATGGGTAGCCCTGTGGCATGAGGTCTTCGGCGACGGACGGGTTGTGCACGATTTCGGCGATCTTTGAGCGCACGAAGTCGGCGACCAGGGTGTTCGCGCGCTCGTCGGTCATGATGTCGGTGTATGACGCCGACAGGCAGGCGAAGAGGCCTTGGTTCCAGCATGATTCGAAGCGCTCCCGGCGTGCCTCCGGCGCGACCTCGAGCGCGGACTCGAGCCCGCGTTCGATGATGATGCCGGTGCGGGCCTCCAGTGCCTTGCGCCGGTATTCGGCGTAGTGCCGCTTGTACTCGGCGACGTAGTCCGGGTCGAGTGCGGCGTTGCGCGCGGGGAGGCTGAAGACGGGGGTGCGCTGGAAGACCGTCAGGTGTTCGGCCTGCTGGGCGATGACCGGGATCGACTGCACCCCGGACGAGCCCGTGCCGATGACGCCGACGCGTTTTCCGGTGAAGTCGACGCCCTCGTGTGGCCACATGCTGGTGAAGAGGGTGGTGCCGCGGAAGTCGTCTACGCCGTCGATCTCGGGGGGTTTGGGTGCCGATAGGCATCCGACCGCTGTGATGACGTACTTTACGTCGTATCCGGGGCCGGAGTCGGTGTGCGCGCGCCACCGTGATCGGTCGTCGTCCCACTCCAGTTTGGTGACGCGGGTGTTGAAGCGGATGTGGCGGCGCAGGTCGAAGCGGTCGGCGACGTGGTTGGCGTAGCGCAGGATTTCGGGCTGTGTGGCGTAGCGTTCGGTCCACTCCCACTCCTGCTGCAACGCCTCGTCGAAGGAGTAGGAGTACTCCAGGCTCACGACATCGCAACGGGCGCCGGGGTACCGGTTCCAGTACCAGGTGCCGCCGACATCCGATGCCATCTCGACCGCCTCGAAGGTGAGTCCGAGCTCGCGGAGGCGGTAGATCATGTAGAGGCCGCCGAAGCCGGCGCCGATCACGAGCACATCCCGCCGGACGGGCTCGTCACCCGCATTCGTCGTCATCATCAGTCGCTTTCTCTTGTGCAGTCCGTGTCGTGTCGCTTCCGCCCCTGGCGGACATGCTTGGGGTGCCTCCGTCCTGCCGCGGGGGCGGCAGGACGGAGTCGTAAGAGCGGGGACGGTCACGGGCTCCAGACGAGCGCCTTGTAGTCCGGCTCCTGCTTGAGTACGCCGTACTTGACGGCCGCCTTGGCGAGGTAGTTCAGGGACTCGGGCTTGAGCTGGGCCGGCCAGTTGTTGAGCAGCATCGTCTTGAGCAGTTCCTGATCGATCGTCGGCGCGACCTTGAGCGTCATCTGCCGGGTCTCATCCGGGTGCTCCGTGGCGTATACCGACGACTCGGAGATCGCTTCGCGGAGCCGGCGGAACAGGTCGCCCTTCTCCGCGAGCTGCTGGTCGGTCGTGAACCATGCGGCGGCCGCCGCCTCGACGCCCGGCGCGAGGTCGTGGAACGAGTTCGCGATCTGCACCGCGCCCTGCTTGATCGCGAGCGAGCAGAAGGGCTCGTTGCACATCGTCGCGTCCAGGTCGCCGTTGACGAGTGCCGAGACGAGGTCGGGCGGTGGCAGTTCGACGAACTTCACGGTGGACGGATCGCCGCCGCCCTTCTCGATCGACGTGCGGGCGAGCACCTCCAGCAGGTTGCCGAGCGTGTTGACCCCGACGCGCTTACCGTTGAGGTCCCCCGGGCTCTTGATGCCGCTGTCGCCCATCGTGAGGAGGTTGTTGATGCCCTTGTCCTCGTCGGCCCAGCTCGTGCCGGACGGCGAGATGATCTTGAGCGGCAGGCCCTGCTCGCGCCCTTGCATGATCGAGACGACGTTGCTGAAGCCGAGCTGATACTGCCCGCTCACGACCGGGGGGACGATGGCGGCGCCGCCCTGGCCTGGGTTGAAGTGCAGTTTGATACCGCGCTTGGCGAAAAAGCCCTTTGCTTCGCCGAGGTACAGCACTGCCGCGTCGGGCGAGGGGATGATGCCGACCTCGACGACGGTGGCCTCGTCGTTTCCCGTGGTCGGTGCCGCGGACCCTCCGCACGCGGCCAATGAGGACGTCATCAGCGCTGTAACGACGAGCGCGATACCGCGCCGCAACCTGGTTGTCAACATACCGCCTCCATGTGCCAGCCGTTTGGACGGCCGTTCTCACGTGGTGGAACCGGCCGTCGACGCGGTGACGGTCACCATAAATGCGCCTCAACGCCGCCGTCAACGCATTGCGTTCATCGGGACGCTGTGCGTACCATCCGGGCCAGAAGAGAAAGACGGCACCCCGGGTGGCTTTTGTCGCTCGGTGAGGAGGCCCGCGTGAACTCGATCGCCATCGTCGCGGACGAGCGCCGCTCGCGCCCACGCATCGCGCTTCGGTTACGCCCCCAGGCCTGGCGCGGTTTCGGCGGCCTGCTGGTACTCGTGGCGATCTGCGAGGCCGTGCCGAGGTCCGGACTCGTCAATCCGACGTTCCTCCCGCCGTTCAGCGAGATCATCGCCTCGCTCGTACGGCAGGCGGGCACGGCCGTCTTCTGGGAGGCGGTCGGGTCCACCCTCAGGGGCTGGGCGATCGGCCTGGCGATCGCGATGGTCGCCGGCACGCTCCTCGGCATCGTGGTCGGCTCGTCGCGCTTCCTGCGCAACGCCACGGCCTCCACCATCGAGTTTCTCCGCCCGATCCCGTCGGTCGCCCTCATTCCGCTCGCCGTGCTGCTCTTCGGCACGAGCATGCAGGCCACGCTGCTGATCGTCGTGTACGCGAGCTTCTGGCAGGTGCTCATCCAGGTGCTGTACGGCGTGCAGGACGTGGACCCGATCGCCCGCGAGACCGCGCGCTCCTATCGGTTCCGCACGCTGACGCAGATCCGCATGGTCGTCTGGCCGACGGCGCTTCCCTATGTCGTCACCGGGTTCCGCCTCGCGGCCACCGTCGCGCTCGTGCTGGAGATGACCGGCGAGCTCGTCATGGCGACGCCGGGACTCGGGCAGCAGATCACGCAGGCGCAGAGCTCGGGCAACATCCCCGCGATGTACGCACTCGTGATCGTCGCCGGGCTGTTCGGCGTGCTCGTCAACGTCGCCGCCCGCGCCGGGCAGGCCCGCGTCCTCAGGTGGCACCCCTCCATCAGAAAGGACCTGCCGCGTTGACCCTCACGACCCTGCTCCGCCGCCTCGGCTACGCGCTGGGGCTGCCGGTGATCCTCGTGGCCTTGTGGTGGGTCACCTCGGCGGGCAGCACGAACTTCTTCTGGCCGCCGCTCGGCCGCGTCATGGACGCGTTCGCCGAGACCTGGTTCGGTCCGCGGTTCGCCGCGGACGTGCTCCCGAGCCTCACCCGGCTGTTGATCGGTTACCTCGTCGCGCTCGTCGTCGGCGTCGGGCTCGGCGTCGCCGTCGGCTCGTGGCGCCCGTTGCGCGAGTCGATCGAGCCGTCACTGGAGTTCATCCGCGCGATCCCGCCGCCCGTGCTGGTGCCGATCTTCATCCTCTTCTTCGGCATCGGCGAGACCATGAACGTGACCGTGATCATCATCGGCTGCGTCTGGCCGATCCTGCTCAACACCACCGAGGGCGTGCGCAGCGTGGACGAGGTGCAGCGCGACACCGCCGCCTGCTTCCGGTTCCGAGCCGCCTCGCGGCTGTTGCGGCTGACGCTGCCCGCCGCGAGCCCGCAGATCGCCGCGGGCGCCCGCCAGGCGCTGTCCGTCGCGATCATCCTCATGGTCATCAGCGAGCTCTTCGCCACGACGAACGGACTCGGGTTCGTCATCGTCCAGTTCCAGCGCAGCTTCCAGATCCCACAGATGTGGTCGGGCATCATCCTGCTCGGGCTCATCGGCGTCGCCCTCTCACTGATTTTCCGCTTCTTCGAATCCCGCGCGCTCTCGTGGTACACGGGCATGCGCCACTCCGAGCGAGGAGAGTGATCGTGATACCAGATGCGACCAGGCTTCCCCGCACGGCCGTCGCGAGTACCGATCCCGAGGTCATGCTCGACATCCGGCACGTGCAGAAGATCTACGAGGGCAAGGACAGGTCGGTCGAGGCCGTCCACGATCTCGACTTCAGCGTCGCGGCGGGTGAGCTCGTGTGCGTCGTCGGCCCCTCCGGTGCGGGCAAGACGACGCTGCTGCGCTGCGTCGCGGGGCTGCTTGAGGTCACCAAGGGCGAGATCCGGCTGGCGAACGAGAAGGTCACCGGCCCGCCCGAGGGCATGGCGGTCGTGTTTCAGGAGTACGGCCGCAGCCTTTTCCCGTGGATGACCGTACGCCAGAACGTCGAGCTGCCGCTGCGGGAGAAGGGCGTCGGCCGGTCGGAGCGGGCCCGGCTCGTCGATGAGGCGCTGGAGGCCGTCGGGCTCGCGCGCGTCGGCCGGTCGCATCCGTGGCAGCTGTCCGGAGGCATGCAGCAGCGGGTCGCGATCGCGCGGGCGGTCGCGTACGAGCCGCAGGTGCTGCTCATGGACGAGCCGTTCGCCGCGGTGGACGCGCAGACGCGGGCCGAGCTGGAAGATCTCATCCTGCGGCTGTGGAAGCGCCTCAACGTCACCATCGTGTTCGTCACGCACGACATCGACGAGTCGGTGTACCTCGGCCAGCGCGTCATCGTGCTCTCGAACTCCCCGACGGTCGTGCTCGACGACGTCGCGATCGACCTGCCGGGCGAGCGCGACCAGGTCACGACCCGCTCCCTCCCCGAGTTCACCCGGCTGCGCACGAACATCTACCAGCTCGTGCAGCTCGCCAAGCAGCAGAACCCGGCGGCGCGAGCCTGACCGTCACGGCGGGCCGGGACCCCGACCACCGCGCCCGCGTCATCCGAATCCCCGTCCCCCTCGGAGGCAGCCGTTGGAACTCCGCAGCAACTTCCCGAAGAACTCGGCCCGGTCGATCACGCGTCGAGCGCAGTGGCGTCCGCTCGGCATCACGCCCGATGAGCTGGACCTGCCCAAGGTCGCGATCGTCAACACGTCCAACGATCTCGCCGCCTGCTTCGCTCACCTCGACGACATCGTCGTCGTACTCAAGCGGGAACTGCGCGCGCTCGGGATGCTGCCGTTCGAGGTGCGAACCGCCGCCCCGTCGGACTTCATCACGAGCGCTGGGCGTGGCGGACGGTACATCCTACCGACCCGGGACCTCATCGTCGACGACATCGAGGTCATGGTGGAGGGCGCGCAGCTCGACGCGATGATCTGCCTGAGCTCGTGCGACAAGACCACCCCGGCCCACCTCATGGCCGCGGGCCGGCTGAACATCCCGACCGTCATCGTGCCGTGCGGCTATCAGCACAGCGGGCTCGCCGCCGCCGGCGACGCCGACGTCGAGGAGGTCTTTCTCCTGTCGTCGCAGCAGGTGCTCGACGGGCGGCTCGACGACGAGGTCATCCGGATGGCCGACCAGGCGATCCGCGGGCCCGGCGTGTGCTCCGGGCTCGCGACCGCGAACTCCATGCACGTCGTCGCCGAGGCCCTCGGCATGGCGGCCACCGGGTCGGCGCCCGTGCGCGCCAACAGCGAGCGCATGTGGGCGAACGTGCGGGCCTCGGCGCGGGCGCTCGCCGGACTCGTCGAGCGCGGCATCCGGCCGCGGGACATCCTCACCGAGGCGTCCATCACGAACGCCATCCGCGTGATGCTCGCGGTCGGCGGGTCGATTAACACGATCAAGCACCTGCAGGCGGTCGCGATCGAGGCCGGCGTCGATCTCGACGTGTGGGAGACCTACCGGGTGCTGGGCCGCGAGACGCCGCTGCTCGCGGCGGTGCGCCCGAACGGCCCGTCGCTCATCGAGGAGTTCGAGGACGCCGGCGGCGGCGCGACCGTGCTCCGCGAACTGCTCCCGCTGCTCGACGGCACGCAGCTGACCGTGACGGGTACGACGGTCGCGGAGAACGCGGCGTCGGCACGCCCGGCGGACGGCACGGTCATCCGCAGCATCGCGGACCCGTATTCGACCGACCCGTCGATCGTCGTCGTACGCGGATCGCTCGCCGAGGAGGGAGCGGTCGCCAAACGGCCCATCCCCGACCCCGGCCCGTACCGGTTCACCGGGCCCGCCCGGGTCTTCCACTCCCGGGAGGAAGGAGTCGAGGCGATCGCGGCGGGCCGGGTGCGGGCCGGCGACGTGGCGATCATCCGCGGCATCGGGCTGCTGGGCGGTCCGGGCATGGGCATGATCTCGGCATTCATCTTCGCCCTGGAGGGTCGCGGCCTCGGCCAGAGCGTGGCCGTGGTCACCGACGGCCAACTGAGCGGCCTGGTCAACCAGGGCATCGTGGTGGGCGAGGTGTCGCCCGAGGCGGCCGTGGGCGGTGCGCTCGGCCTGGTGCGGGACGGCGACCTCATCGACATCGACCTGCGGTCGGGTCGCATCGACCTGCTCGTGGACGCCGACGTGCTCGCCGCGCGTCCGCCGTTCGTGCCGCGGGATCAGGTGGACACCACCGGCCTGCTCGATCGGTACCGGGCCACGGTGGGGCCGCTCTCGTGCGGCGCGGTGCTGTGCGCCCGTGGCGCGGCCACCGAGCGCCGCCCGGCCGACCCGGCAGGCGTGGCCGCCGATCGGCAGGAAACGGCGTGATCGGCGAGCTTCCGTACGCGTGCCATGGCGGCGAACGCGCGCCGGTGCTCGTCCTGGGCAACTCGCTCGGTACGACGCAGGCGATGTGGTCGCCGCTGCTCGCCGAGCTCGGCGACGCCGTCCGCGCGCTCACCTTCGACCTGCCGGGGCACGTCCGCGCCGAGGCGTCCGATTTCACCTTCGACGACATCGTCACCGCCGCGATCGCGCTGCTGGACCGGCTGTCCCTGCGCGACACCGTTTACTGCGGCGTGTCCCTCGGCGGCGCGCTCGGGGTCGCCGTCGCGGCGCGCCGGCCCGACCTCGTCCGCCGCCTCGTCGTGGTCAACGCGCCGATCCGGCAGCCGTCGGCGGAGTTCTGGTACGGCCGCGCCGAGGTCGCCGAGCGCACCGGGCTTGAGCCCTTCGCCTCGACGCTCGCCGACCGGTGGTTCGAGCCCGGATCCGACCCGGACGTCGTCGCCGCCGTGACCACGGCGTTCCGCGGGATCCCGCCGCTCGGGTACGCCCAGGCGTGCCGCGCGATCGCCCGCCTCGACATCTCCGACGACGCCGCTCGCGTGAAGGCGGAGACCGAGGTCGTCGCCGGCGAGTCGGACGTGGCGGTCGGCCGCGAGCACGCGGTGGAACTCGCCGCGGCGATCCCCGGCGCGGCGATGCGGACGGTGCCGGGCGCGCACCTGCTGCCCGCCGACCGCGCCGGTGACCTCGCCGCCCTCCTGTCCTTCGCGATCGATTCCAGAGGAGCCCAGTGACATCGAGCACGATTCCACAGCCCGCGACCGAGGTTCCGGTGATCGGCGAGTACGACGTCGTGGTCGTCGGCGGCGGGCCGGCGGGTCTCATGGCCGCGACGGCCGCCTCGCGCGCCGGCCGGTCGACGCTGCTCATCGAGCGGTACGGCTTCCTCGGAGGCGCCGGAACGATGGGCGGGCTGAGCACGTTCTGCGGCCTGCACGCGCGGGTGCACGGCGAGGATCGGCAGGTCGTGCACGGCTTCGCGGACGAGCTGCTCGATCGCATCAGGGCGCTCGACGGCCTCAACGCGCCGCACCTCACCATCGAGGACCGCATCCAGGCGGTCGCGTTCGACATCTCGGCGTACAAGATCGCCGCCGACGAGCTCGTGCTCTCGGGCGGCGGCGAACTGCTCTTCCACGCGATGGCCGTCGGCGTCTCGATGCGCGGTGACAACGAGATCGATGCCGTGATCATCGAGTCGAAGTCGGGCCGCGGCGCGGTGCGGGGGCGCGTGTTCATCGACGGCTCCGGCGACGCCGACCTCGCCTACTGGTCGGGCGCCCCCGTCGAGAAATCGCCCAAGCTGCTCTATCCGTCCCTCATGTTCCGCATCAACGGCGTGGACCCGGTCCGGGCGGGCGCCGCGTGGCGCACCGTCGGCCGGCTGATGACCGAGGCCGAGGAGGCGGGCACCCATCGCTTCCCGCGCAAGAAGCCGCTCGTCCGGCCGCAGCGCAACCCGCTCGAGTGGCGATCGAACCTCACCCAGCTCAGCAACGACGACGGCAGCCCGGTCGACGGCACCGACGTGCGCCAGCTCACCCACGGGGAGATCCAGGGACGCCGCCAGGCCCGCGACACCTTCGCGTTCATCAAGGCGAAGGTGCCGGGTTTCGAGGACGCGTACATCGTGGACCTCGCGCCGCAGATCGGCATCCGGGAAACCCGCAGGATCGTCGGCCCCTACCAGCTCACCGAGGACGACATCCGGGGATGTGTCGACTTTTCCGACGCCATCGGCGTCAACGGCTGGCCGGTCGAGGCCCACGTGGCCGGCGACGTCGACTTCCGCTTCCCGTACGCCGAGGACACCCGCGGATTCACCCAGCTTCCCTTCCGCATGATCGTCCCGCGGCGCGTCCGCAACCTCTACGTCGTCGGACGCTGCGCGTCGATGACCCAGTGGGGGCAGTCCGCCGCGCGCGTCTCGGGCCCCTGCTTCGTGATGGGGCAGGCGGCGGGAACCGCCGCCGATCTCGCCCTCTCCGCGGGCGTCGCCGTCGACGGCATCGACATCACCACGTTGCAGCGCCGGCTCGAAACCGACGGCGCTTACCTGGGCACCGATCTCGCCCCCGACCGGAAGACGACCACCGTGCCAGGAGGATCGGAATCATGACAAGGAGCTCCCGATGCTGACCGAGACCGGGACGACGCCGCCCGAGCCCGCCTCCGCCAGGCCGTACCGGCCGGGCGGCACCGTCCGCCTCACCGACGTCGAGCGCGACATGGCGGAGGGCGGTCAGGGCGAGGCCGTCGCCGCCGCCATGGATCTGCTCATCCGCTACGGCGACATCCTCGGGGCCGAGCGACTCGTCGAGACCGACAACGTGTGCGGCGCCAACATCTTCGGCCCGCGGCACAGCCGGTCATACGGCAACGCCGATCCGGTGGCGCTGTTCTCGGAGTTCTCGCTCGACTCCCCCACGCCGCTCGACGTGCCGCCGATGCGGGCGAACTCCTGCCAGCTCATCGGCCCGTACGACCCCGTTCACGCCGATCTGCAAGGGCTGGACGGCGCCACGCTCGAAGAGATCACCCAGAGCGAGCGGTACCTCGCCTCCCTGGGCGTCAGCCTGCTCAACACCTGCACGCCGTACCAGGTCGGCAACGTGCCCACCCGCGGCGAGCACTGCGCGTGGATGGAGTCCTCGGCGGTGCCGTACATCAACTCGCTGCTCGGCGCGCGCACCAACACCGAGGGCCGCGAGTCCACGGCGGCCGCCATGGTCACGGGCCGGATCCCGTACGCGGGACTCCACCTCACCGAGAACCGATACGCCACGCACCTGGTGCGGATCGACACGCCCGTGGTGTCGACCTTCGACTGGAGCGTCTTCGGGTACTTCCTCGGGCGGCACCTGCGCCACGAGATCCCGGTCATCGCCGACGTGGCGGGCAGCGTCGATCCGGTGTCGCTCAAACAGTTCGGCGCGGCCGCGAACTCCTCCGGCGATGTGGAGATGTATCACATCCCCGGGGTCACCGCCGAGGCCGTGAGCGTGGAGCACGCGCTGCACGGCAGGCCGCCCGTCGAGGAGCTGCGCTTCACCCGGCGCGACTACGAGGACGTCATCGAGCATCTCAACTCGACGGCGACCGGCGACGACATCCAGTTCGTCATGATCGGGTGCCCGCACTCCTCGCTCAGCCAGTTACTCGAGGTCACCGGGCTGCTCGACGGCAGGCGCATCAGCGACTCGGTGCACCTGTGGGTCTACACGCCGAGCGCCCTTCGCGAGGTCGCGCGCCGCAACGGGTGGATCGACATCATCGAGCGGGCCGGCGGGAAGGTATGGGCGGACACCTGCCCGGCGATCGGGCAGTTCGTCCCGCCCGGTACGAAACGGTTCGCGACCGACTCCGCCAAACAGGTCCACTACCTGCCGGCGATCATGGGTGTCGAAGGGCGGTTCGGCACGACCGAGGCGTGCGTCCGCACCGCGCTCACGGGGCGGTGGGCGGCATGAGCGCATTGGTGTTCACCGGCCGCTGCCTGCACCCCGGCGAGGCGACGGGCGAGGTGCTGCACTGCTCGACCGAGATCCCGGGCTGGGGAGGCATCAACCCGAAGACCGGCGACATCGTCGAGGTCGGGCATCCGCAGCGGGGTCTGAGCATGGCGGGGAAGGTACTCGTGATCCCCGGCGCGAAGGGCGCCTCGGGCTGGTCGGGGCAGTTCCACATGGCACGGGTGCTCGGGACGGCCCCGATCGCGGTCATCACGCGCAAGCTCAACACGAAGCTCGCGCTCGGGCTCGCCGTCCTCCGCGTACCCGCGCTCATCGACCTTCCCGAGCAGGCGTACGCGGCGCTCGAGACCGGCAGGACCGCCACCGTCCGGGGCGACACGCTCATCATCCACGCCGACGACGCGTCGGCGTTCTGATCATCGAATGAAGGGTCCTTCGAAAGTGGGCGACGTCCTGGCCGGACGCACCATCATCATCACCGGCCCGGCGAGCGGGATCGGCGCCGCGTACGCGCGCATCTGCGCGATCAACGGCGCCAAGCTCCTGCTGCTGGACCGCGACGCCGACGGACTCGCGGCCAGGGCCGACGAGCTTCGCGGTCTCGGCGCGGAGGTCGTCGAGTACGTCGTCGACGTGAGCGACGGCGACGCGGTGGACCGGGTGTTCGCCTCGATCGAGCAGGAGCACACGCCCGACGGCGCGTTCCTCAACGCGGGCATCAACGGCACGACGAGCTTCCGCCTCCCCGAGGGCGAACTGCAGAACACCTCGCGGGAGATCTGGCACCGGGTGCTGGGCGTCAACCTGCACGGCTTCTTCTACACGCTGCAGCGCACGGCGGGGCTGCTCAAGAAGGCGGGGCGGGGCACGATCGTGGTGACCTCCTCCACGGCCGGCGAACGTCCCGAACCGCTCATCGGGTACGCGTACATCGCCTCGAAGGCGGCGGTGACCGCGGTGTCCCGGCAGGCCGCGCTTGAGCTGTCGAAGTGGGGCATTCGGATCAACGTAATCGCTCCGGGCTCGTTCCGGACGAACATCGCCGGGCCGCTCCCGCCGCCTCCGGGGAAGATCGAGACCTGGAACCGCTCCATTCCCCTGGGCCGCCACGGACGCACGGAGGAGCTGGAGGATCTCGCCCTCCTCCTCATCTCCGATCGCTCGTCGTTCATGACCGGCGGGGTCTACGTCGTCGACGGCGGCGCGACCGCGCTCACCCAGGTGCTCGCGGATCAGCTGTAACCGCCCGTACACAACCGGATCGCAACGCCGGTTGGTCGGACCCCGTGTGGCCCGATCAACCGGCGTTGCCGCTACGCCCGCAACCGCCCGTTCGGGTACCAGGGCGCGCCGCTCATCCGATGGCGGTTGGCGGCCTCGTACGAGCCCGCGATGTCGGCCGCGGTTCGCTGCAGCACGGGCAGCGTCTCTTCACGCAACCGCTCCACGCTTGAGCGGTACATACTCGATGTCGAGCCGAGCGCCCCAATGATCTCGCCCTGCGCGGTGATGGGCACCGCGATCGCGAGCGTGCCCGGGAAGAGCTCCTCCTTGGCGATGTAGTAGTGATCCCGCCTCGCCTGGTCGATCAGCGATCGCAGCGCGCTCGCGTCCGTCGGGGTGACATCCGTGTACGCCTCGAACGGCGCGTGCGCGAGATACGCTTCGAGTTCATCGGGCGCCAGCCCGGCGAGCAGCACCTTGCCGAACGCGGTCGCGTGCACCGGGAGCGGCGCGCCGACGCGCATCGGTTCGGGAAGCACTCTGCGGAACTCCACGAGCGCCACATGGATGACCTCGGTGCCGTCGAGCACGGTGACCGCGCACGTCTCGCCGAGTTGTTCGGCGAGCGGCTCAAGGAACGGCCGCGAGATCTCCCCGAGCGAGCCGCGCACGAAATATCCGGAGCTGAGCTCGAGCACGCGCGGAGTGAGCGTCCAAACCCCGCGCGTCTGGCGCGCGTATCCGAGATGCTCCAGCGTGAGCAGAATACGCCGCACCACCGGCCGGGACAGACCGATCTCCGCCGCGATTTCGGAGATCGTCATCGGTACGCCCCGCGCCGAGAACGCCTTCATCACGGCGACGCCTCGTTCCAGACTCTGAATGAGGTCCCGTGATCGCTCAGGTGCGGTCATGTAACGCCTTTCGTGTACGCATTGCGTCCAATGGTACCGAAATAATCCGCAGATCGGCCCTCCATCCCTCTCGCCTATACCAGCCGGAAATGGGGCCGCAAAAACGGCCGGGTCGAGGCACCCGCTTTCCTGGGCGATCGCCTTCGTCAAGAGCGGCTTGTCTCCCGGGCGCAGAGGGCTCCGGCGGCGGCCGCGGCGGCGGAGGCGGCCAGCAGCGGCACCGCCGGGTGCAGAGACAGGAGCAGGGCGCCGACGGCGGCGCCGATGCACATCGCCACCGGGGTGGCGAACCGTCGGGCCCGGGTCTGTGCGGGAACGGCCATGAGCGCCCCGGCCAGCGACCTGGTAACCACGGTCGTCGGCAGATCGCGGGCCCTGGCCCGCAGGATGGTGACGTTGCGCGCCCCCATCGTCGCGGAGACCAGGATGATCACGGTGAATCGGTGCGGGCTCAGGTGCGCCGCGCCGGGCGGCAGCCCGAGCGCCAGCAGCGCCGCCACGGCGAGCAGCACTCCCTCCCCGTACATGGCGAGCGGCAGCCAGCCGTCCCCGGCCCGGCCGACCAGCGCTTCGTTGGCGTGGTTCCCCGCGAAGGCGCCGACCGCGAAGGCGACCAGCGCGACCGCCGGGCCCGCGACCGGCAGCCCGGCGTCGGGGAGCGCCGTTTCCGGCAGCACCGCGTCCGCCAGCACGAACCCGAGGAAGAGCGTGTTGCCGGTCATGATCGCGGTGAAGACCAGGCCCAGCCCGAGAAAGCTGACGGCCTCGACCACCCCCGTGACGGCCGTCAGCAGGACCAGCGCGACCGTCAGCGGGGACGGCCTTCTCGTTTCGGGCACCCTTCTTCATAGTCTGGGCACGGAACCGCGGCGAAGCCGACCCGCCGAGGGCACGGCGATCACGCATTACGCCTGGCGACGGCACCTGGCCGCAAAGCAGGCGAAGAACCTCAGACCGACCCGGTAGCTCCGATCAGGCGGCGGCAGCCGCTGCGGTACGCGATCCACGGGCGGCACGGCGGTCGGCGATCAGGATGGCCAGGAGGCCGACCAGCACCCATGCGCCCAGGATCAGCGCGGGCGTGCCCGCTCCGGTGCCGTCGAAGAAGGCGTTGGCGCGTACCAGGCTGCCGGAGGCGCCCGGGGGCAGGAGCTGGCCGAGGGTGGCCCAGCCGGACGGCAGCCAGTACGGCCCGGCCATGCCGGACAGCGGGTTGCCCAGCAGGATCATCACGGCGGCGCCGAGGCCGAGGCCGGGCATGCCGAACAGGGATTCCAGGGCGAGGAAGGGAATCGCCAGGGCGGCCATGCCCAGGGACAGGCCGAGCGCGGTCAGCCAGTAGTTGCCGTTCAGCGAGCCGAAGCCGTACTGCAGCACGGCGGCCACCGACGCCCCGGCGATCAGCGCGAAGGCGATCACTCCCGCCAGGCGGCGGCGCAGGTTGGCGTGGCCGGGGAACAGGCGCAGGAGCAGGATGGCGGGCATCACGCCACCGATGATCATCGGCAGGGCGGCGGCGGTGAACCCGGCGCCCCGGGGGTCGTCGACGGGGAAGGGCACCAGGTCTTTGACGGTGGCCTTGAGCTGCTGCTGGGTGGCCATGCCGGTGCCGAGCGCGGTGATCGCGGCGGTGACCTGCTGGCCGCCGGCTCCGGCGGTGTAGACGGTGACGCCGTCGGCTCCGACGGCGAGGCCGCCCAGGACTTCGCGCTGCTTGATGGCGTTCTGCAGGGACTGCGGGTCGGGGTAGACGCGTACGTCCCAGGCGTCGGCGGGCAGGCGGGTCTGGATGGCGGCGGTGGCCTGCGGGGGTCCGGCCACGCCGAGGGGTACGCCATGGGGGCCGCCGTTGACGGCGGGCAGCGCGAAGGCGCACAGCATCACGATGACCAGCACGGTGGCGCCGACGATGACGCCGAGCAGCATGCGCGCGGGGTTCGCGTTCGGCGCGCCGGACGGGGTGCCGGCGGCGGTGGCCGGGTCAGAGGTGGAGGTTGGGGGCATGGCGCGGATCCTGACTTCGGTGGTGAGTTGAGTTGGGTCGGCGCGGCGGGGCCGGCTAGGGTGCGGCCACGGCGCGCAGGAAGGCTTCGGCGAACACCTCGCAGGTCTCCTCCAGCCCGGGCAGGTCCACGCCGGGAATATCCTGAATGGCCGGGCGGGCCAGGAAGTGCACCAGCACCGGAGCGACCATCTGGTGCACCAGCAGCGGCAGCGGCAGGTCGCGGATACGGCCCGCGGCCACCTCTTCGGCCAGCCACGCCCCCGCTTCGACGAGTACGCGCGGAGCGAAGTGCTGCAGCAGGGCGCGCAGGAGCGGTTCGTTGGGGCGGGCCAGCGCTTCGGCGAGCATGGCCGGGATCACCCTGGGCTCGCGGTTGAGCGCCTCGGCCAGCAGCCGGTAGACGCGGGTCACGGTCTGGCGGAGATCGACGTGCGGGCCGGTGACGACCTTCTCCAGCTTCAGGATCGGGCTGTGGGCCTCGAAGATCGCGCGTAGCAGTTCGTCGCGGCCGCCGAAGGAGGCGTACAGGCTGTGGACCGAGCATTCGGCCCGGGCGGCGACCGCTTCCAGGGTGAACGCGGCGAGGCCGTGGGCGCCGATCAATTGCGCGCCCGCTTCGATGGCGCGCTCACGCACCGGCCGTTGCCCGCCGGGATCGACGCCCGCCGCGCGCACCGCCTCATCCAGAGCCTGCCGGGATCCGCCGATACGGCGCAGCAGTGTGCTGCGCGAGATGCCCGCCTCCTGCGCGATCGCCGGGACGGGCACATCGGCGACGTCCTTGCCGAGCCGCTCGGCGGCGCCCAGGGCGGCGTCCACCAGATCGGTGGGGATGGCGGGCCGGTACTCGTTCATGAGCCTTCTTCAAGCGTTGATATATGAGCCAATATAGCATCGGGCCGAGTTTCATCAATAGCTGAAATATTCGGCCACGGATGGCTCGAAGAAGGCCGGCCTTGAGGTAAGGCCCTTCGACAACACCGCAGGACAGGGCGGACCGTCCGTACGCCGCGGACAAGATCACGGCTTGCCGCGGCGGTGCGCGCGGACGTCTAGGCGTGATCGGATGAGTCAGACATCCTCGGGAAGCGGTTCGCCGGTCTCCAGGAGCGTCTTCAGGCTTGCGATCACGTTCGGCCAGCCGTGCACCACCATCTCGGCCAGGCCCGATCCGGGTTCGAAGCCATCGTGTACGACGGTGAGCTTCACGACCTGCCCGGCCTCCTCGATCGTGAAGGTGACCTTCGAGCGGGGCTCGGCGGACAGCCGGGCGAGCAGCTCCTCGTCCCAGCCGAAGCGCTTGGCGAGCTCCGGGGTGATGGCGTGCCAGGTGTAGGAGAGCCGCTTGTACGGCTCGGCCTCCAGCACGACCTGCTCCGGGTCGCTGATCAGCACGCCGTGGTTGTCCCAGGTCATCGGTGAGCCGGCGGACCAGTCGGTGGTGAACTCCGTGGCCCAGTAGCGGCGGGTGAAGGCGGGCTCGGTCAGCGCCTGCCAGAGCTTCTGCGGGGTGGTGCGGATGTAGGTGGTGTAGACGAAGGTGGGCGCGTCCATCGGGGTTTCCTCCAGGGCGAGTTTCAGGTCGGCCAGGGCTTGGACCCTGGCCCGGTCGTAGCGGCTGATCCAGCGGTGGGCGATCTCGTGCACGGGCGCGGCGTTCAGGTAGTGCAGCTTTTCCCGGCCTCGCCGCAGGGTCGTGATGAGCCCGGCCTCCTCCAGCACCGCCAGATGCTTGCTGACGGACTGCCTGGCCATGTCGAGTCCGGCGCACAGTTCGCGCAGCGTCTGCCCGTTGCGGGCGTTGAGCGAGTCGAGCAGGGCGCGCCGGCTCGGGTCGGCCAGCGCTTTGAACACCTCGTCCATTCACCGCCCTCGCATTCGGTCGACTCCCATCGATATGCAGCCTTACGGCTGCCTATATTTATGCAGCCGGATGGCTGCATGTCAAGGGGCGCCCTCGTTGGGCGGGGGGATCCGATCGGCCGACGCCTCGGGTCAGCGGTCGCGCCCCGGCCGGGTGACCCCTTTGTCGGCCTCCTCCAGGACGACCGTGAGCAGGCGGACGAGTTCCGCGCGCCGTTCGGGCGTGAAGCGATCGAACGAGGGCTTCAGTGCGCGCCGGAACCGCGTGTGCAACCGCGCCGCAAGTTCACGGCCCGCCGGGGTGGCGTACACATCGACGGCCCGGCCGTCCTCGGGGTTCTTGCCCCGCGCCAGCAATCCCCTCCGCTCGGCGCGATCGACCAGCCCGGACATCGTCGACTTGTCCAGGCCGAGGCGGTCGGCGAGATCGCTCACGCGGAGGCGGCGATCCCGCAGGATGCCGAGCACCCGAAGCAGGCTGAGCGACAGGTCGTGCTCCGCGCCGAGGCGCGTGAGTATGCCCATCACGCGGTAGGAGCCGCGGACCAGCGCCTCCTCCAGCTTCTCCGGCGCGTCGTCCGCCTGGGCGTCGAGCCTCATGCCGCCAATGCTAGCAAACTTGTTGGTAAAACCAATCAATCGAGCCGAGCGGCTTGACATGGTTGGCATTACCATCCATATTGGGATTGTTGGTAACACCAATCAAACGTGGAGGTTCACCATGCGTGCCGCCGTCATCACCGCCCCCAACCACCCGCCCGTCTACGGCACCTACCCCGACCCGGTCGGCGACGGTCCGGACGCGATGGTCGTCGACGTCCTCGCCGCCGGCCTGCACCACCTGACCCGCGGCATGGCCTCGGGCGCCCACTACGCCAGCAACGGCGCGTACCCGCTCGTCCCCGGCGTCGACGGGGTCGTACGCGACCCCGAGGGCAACCTGCGCTACGTGGCCCTGGACAACTCGACCTTCGGCACCTTCGCCGAGCGAACGGTCATCGACCCGCGCCGCAGCGTCGTGCTGCCCTCCGACGTCGACCCGGTCACCATCGCCGCCGCGATGAACCCGGCGATGTCCTCCTGGCTCGCGCTGCGCCGGCGCGTCGACTTCCGGCCCGGCCAGCGCGTTCTGATCATCGGCGCGACCGGCAGCGCCGGACGCATGGCCATTCAGATCGCCAAACTGCTCGGCGCCGCCGAGGTGATCGCCGTCGGACGCGAGCAGGACCGCCTCAAGCCCCTGATCGAACTCGGCGCTGACAAGACGGCGACCTTCGACGAGGTGAGCTGCGCCGCCGACGTGGACGTCGTGCTCGACTACGTGTGGGGCGAGCCGTCCGCCAAGGCCATGATGGCGATGCTCACCGCCCGCGCCGACCGCAGCGTCCCCCTGACCTGGGTCGAGATCGGCGGCATGGCCGGCCAGACCGCGCCGATCCACGGGGCCGCGCTGCGTGCCGCCCGGTTCCAGATCGTCGGCAGCGGCTTCGGATCGGTCTCGCCCCGCGAGATCATCGCCGAGCTGCCGACCGTGGCGAGGGCGATCAACGACGGCGCGATCGAGGTGCGCGCCCGCGCCCTGCCGCTCTCCGCGATCTCTCACGCCTGGCACGCGGAGACCGAGGACCGCATCGTCCTCGTCCCGTGAGCGGGCGCGATCAGCGGGTGCGCGCCGGCCGGACGGGCGCCGCGGGAGGCCGCTCCAGAAGAATTCCGAGCAGCCGGGTGAGCTGGCCGCGCTGCTCCGGGGTCAGCGGCTCGATCGCGGGCGCCAGTTCGCGCCGGAACTCCGCCAGCATCCGCTCGATGAGTTCGAGGCCCGCCGGGGTGGCGTACACGTCGACGACCCGGCCGTCCTCGGGGTTCTTGCCCCGCGCCAGCAGTCCCCTCCGCTCGGCGCGATCGACCAGCCCGGACATCGTCGACTTGTCCAGGCCGAGGTGGGCGGCGAGATCGCTCATGCGGCCGCGGCGGTCGCGCAGGATGCCGAGCACCCGCAACTGGGTGAGAGACAGATCGTTTTCCGCGCCGACGCGCGTGAGTATGCCCATCACGTGGTAGGAGCAACGGACGAGGGCATCCTCCAGCGCATCCGTCAAATCGTCCTCTGGACGGTCCTGCCGCATGCGGACATGCTAGTCGACAAGTTCGCACTACAAAATATCCCGCCGACGTCTCGGCCGGCCGCGCGAGGTTCCCACCCCGCGCCGCCGGCCGATCGTCTTCACGCCGCCGCGGCCGCGCCTCCCGGGCTCGCCCTACTTCCCGGACTCGCCGGAGTCCTTGCGGCCGACGCCGTACGTGATCCCGACCTTGCGGGTGGCGAGGAACTGCTCAAGGGTCTCGCCACGGAAGCTCGCGTAGACCTGCGGGTTGGAGACGCCGAGCACGGCGGCCATCTTCTCCAGCACGAAGAAGATCGCGCCGTACCGGATGAGCCCGATCCAGTCCCGGCGGCGGATCAGGTCCTTCTCCTCCTCCGACAGCGAGTACTCGGCGGCGAGCGCCTCGAAGTCGTTGACGAACCGCTCGCGGTGCGCGGGCTCGATCAGGCGGTGCAGGAAGTCGTTGATCCGGAAGCCCTTGTGGCTGCGCTCCAGCGTGTAGGGATAGGTGCCCTGCAGTTCCTCCGCGCCCGCGAGCTGCCGTGCGATGTGCTCGCGGTGGGCGGCGATCTCCGCGGGGTCGGGCTCGGCGCCGAGATCCTCGAAGATCAGGGTTCCGATGTTGGTCACCGACGGCGCGTACGTCTGCGAGTGCACCTTCGTGACCGTGTCGGAGAGCGCGCCGCGCATGATGAGCCACGTGATGACCTCGGCGCCCTCCATGCCGCCGAGCCGGGCGTACTCCGCGACGCGCATGTCGGCGAGCTTCTCCGGGGCGGTCTCCAGCAGGTGCAGGAACTCCTGGTCCCACTCCTCGTTGATGAAGCCCGCGCGCTCCCCGTGGACCTGGTGCGACAGGCCGCCGGTCGACACGATCGCGACGCGCAGGTCGTCGTCGGGGTAGCTCTGGATCGCCCGGCGCAGCGCC
Source organism: Thermopolyspora sp. NPDC052614 (assembly GCF_040678635.1). Classification (NCBI taxonomy): domain Bacteria; kingdom Bacillati; phylum Actinomycetota; class Actinomycetes; order Streptosporangiales; family Streptosporangiaceae; genus Thermopolyspora; species Thermopolyspora sp. NPDC052614. The sequence goes on along the minus strand of NZ_JBFATZ010000019.1, from coordinate 33,817 downwards.
TTGCCGAGCTTGTAGCAGCGCCGGGCGCTGGGGATCGGCAACTGCAGCACGCCGACCTGCAGCGGGACGATGCTCCCCGACCACGCGCCGGTCTCGTCGCCGAGCACCGACAGCGGCGACAAAATGCCGTGGTCGAGCGGCTTGCCCTGGAAGAACGACAGGTCGAACTCGTCGGCCATGAGCGAGTACCCGATGTGCCGGGCGAGGTCGGCGTGCCCGGTCGCCGGCGGCACGTCACGGGGGTTCCCGCCCTCGTCGGCGGGGTGATAGACGTCGTCGACGCCGAGCGCGAAGGCCGAGTAGTGGTCAAAGAAGAACGAGGTGATGTGGTCGTTGTACGTCATGAACAGCACATCGACGCGCTGCCTCGTCAGCCAGTCACGCACCTGGTCGAAAGCATCGAAAATCGGCGCCCAGGCCGGGTCGTCCTGCTTGCGGGCGTCCTTGGCGAAACCGATGGTCGGTGTGTGCGACGCACCGATGCCGCCTACAATCTTGGCCATACCGTCACTCCGATCGGTGGTTGCGAACAGGTCGATCAGGCGCCGATCCCCTCGACGCGTCCGCGCAGCGGTCGGCACATTTGCGAATATGCACGACGCCGGGGTTGCCCCCCAGAGTCAAAAGTCCTAGACGGCGGACGCCCCTCGTCGCAGTGATCATCGGGTGATTCCGCGCATCAGGGTACGGAAGGCCGTGGGGGTCATTCCGGCGCGTTGCTGGAAGAACGCGCTGAACGCGGTGGGATAGCCGAAGCCGAGGCGTTCCCCGATCGCGGACGGCGGCAGGTCGGTGTGGTGGAGGAGACGTTTGGCCTCCAGCAGGATCCGGTCGTCGATGAAGCGTTTGGCGCCGTGTCCGGTCGCGGCGCGGGTGGCCCGGGTGAGGGTGCGGGCGCTGTAGCCGAGCCGGGCCGCGTAGTCCGCGACCTGGTGGCAGGTGGCGAAGTCCCGCTCGACGGCCTGCTGGAAACGCAGGAAGACCTCGTTGTCGGCGGCCTGGTCGCCGGGGCCGCCGTGCACGTGCGTCAGGCGCAGCAGCAGTACGCCGAGCAGGTGGCGCATGACGCCGATGTGCGACTCCAGCGGGAGCTCGGCGAGGCGCTCGCACTCGCCTTCCAGCAGGCGCAGGGTGTCGTCGAGGGCCGCCTTCTGCGTACCGGTGGGAATCAGGGGGCGCTGCTGCACGCGCCGGTCCAGCCCGACCGCCCGGCGCGTCTCGGCGTCGGGAAAGTCCGGCGTGAACAGGACGACCGTGCCCTCGACCTGGGTGAGATCGCTGAGGTAGCGGTGGATTTGGCCGGGACGCATCCAGAACCATCCGCCGGCGGGAACCCGCTGCTCGGCGAAGTCGACCGAACAGCGCACCGTGCCCGCCCGTACGGCGATGACCTCGTGAAAGTCCGGCCGTCTTGGTGCGTGGATGTCCACGCCGTGCCCGGCGGCGCGCCGGAGGAGACGGGCGAAGTCCAGCACCTCCACGCCGGGCGGGGCGCCCGCGGCGGGCCGGTACGGGACGTGCGGGACCTCCGTGCGCCGAGGTTGTCCGTTTTTCTTCATCGGCTGTCCTTGATCCGTAACAGCGATTATCGGCGCCGGTCCTAACGTGAGCCGCGGTATCGGAAAACGGTGACCGACATCTCAAGGGGATGACCGCCGTGCGACTGATCGTGGCGATGACGGGCGCGACCGGGGCGGTGCTCGGGGTCCGCCTGCTGGAGAACCTCTCCCGGCTTCCCGAGGTGGAAACGCATCTGGTGCTGTCCCGCTGGGCGCGGGCCACCATCGAGCTGGAGACCGGGCTGACGGCGCGGGAGGTGGCGGCGCTCGCCGACGAGGCGTACGGGCCCGACGACCAGGGCGCGGCGATCTCCTCCGGATCGTTCCGCACCGACGGGATGGTCATCGTGCCGTGTTCGATGAAGACGCTCGCCGCGATTCGCGCCGGGTACGCCGAAGGGCTGGTGGCGCGGGCCGCCGACGTGGTGCTCAAGGAGCGGCGCCCCCTCGTGCTCGTGCCCCGCGAGACGCCGCTCAGCGAGATCCATCTGGAGAACATGCTGGCGCTGTCCCGCATGGGCGTGCGGATGGTGCCGCCGATGCCCGCCTTCTACAACCACCCCGAGACCGTCGACGACATCGTCGACCACATCGTGGCCCGGGTGCTCGACCAGTTCGACCTGCCCGCGCCCGCCCGCCGGTGGGAGGGCATGCAGGCCGCCCGCGAGCTCAGACGACCCGCCTGACCCGCATGCCCGCCGCCCCTTTCGCCCCCGACCGCCTGTCCCGCTCGACCGCCGAGGAGCAGCCCCATGCCGTACGACGATTTGCGTAGTTTCCTGGAGACCCTCGAAAAGGAGGGCCAACTGCTGCACATCACCGACCATGTGATGCCCGAACCCGACGTCGCCGCGGCGGCCAACGCCGTCTGCCGCATGGGCGACGCCGCCCCCGCCCTGTACTTCACCAACGTCGCGGGATTCACCGACGCCCGAATCGCCATGAACGTCCACGGCTCCTGGGCGAACCACGCGCTCGCGCTCGGGCTGCCCAAGGACACCCCGGTGAAGGAGCAGGTGAGCGAGTTCAGCCGCCGCTGGGACGCGTTCCCGGTCGCGCCCGAGTGGCGCACGGACCCGCCGTGGGCGGAGAACGTCCTCGACGGCGACGAGGCCGACATCTTCAAGGTCCTCCCGCTCGTACGGCTCAACGACGGCGACGGCGGCTTCTACATCGACAAGGCCGCCGTCGTGTCCAAGGACCCGGAGGATCCCGACAACACCGGCAAACAAAACGTCGGCATCTACCGCATCCAGGTCAAAGGCAAGCGCAGGCTGGCCCTCCAGCCGGTCCCGATGCACGACATCGCCCAGCACCTGCGCAAGGCCGAGGAGGTCGGCGAGGACCTGCCGGTCGCGATCACCCTCGGCAACGACCCCATCATCACGATCGTGGCCGCCACCCCGATGCGCTACGACGAGAACGAGTACGAACTCGCCGGCGCGCTGCGCGGCGCCCCCGCCCCGATCGCCAAGGCCCCGCTGACCGGCCTGCCCGTGCCGTGGGGAGCCGAAGTGGTGATCGAGGGCGTCATCGAGGCCCGCAAGCGGGAGATCGAGGGGCCGTTCGGCGAGTTCACCGGGCACTACTCGGGCGGCCGGAGCATGACCGTCATCCGCATCGACCGAATCTCCTACCGCACCGACCCGATCTTCGAGCACCTCTACCTCGGCCAGCCGTGGACGGAGATCGACTACCTGCTCGCCGCCAACACCTGCGTGCCGCTGTACCAGCAGCTCAAGGCCGAGTTCCCCGAGGTACAGGCGGTCAACGCCATGTACACCCACGGCCTCGTCGTGATCGTCTCGACGGCGAAGCGGTTCGGCGGCTTCGCTAAGGCGGTCGGCCTGCGCGTGCTCAGCACCCCGCACGGCCTCGGCTACGCCACCACCGTCATCGTCGTCGACGAGGACGTGGACCCGTTCGACCTGCCACAGGTCATGTGGGCGGTGTCCACCAAGATGAACCCGGCCGGCGACCTGATCCAGCTCCCCAACATGCCCGTACTGGCGCTCGCGCCGCAGGCGACGACCCCCGGCATCACCGACAAGCTCGTCATCGACGCCACCACCCCCGTCGCCCCCGACCTGCGCGGCCACTACGGCACCCCGGTCCGCGACCTGCCCGAGACCGCCCACTGGCTCGCCCGCCTGCGCGAGCTGGCCCACTGACCACCCACGCAAGGAGCCCCGCGATGACCACCGACACCACATGCTGCCCGCGCTGCGCGCACGAGACCATCGACAAGCTGTTCGCCTCCCCCATCCCCGGCGTCTGGGAGGTGCTCCAGTGCCGCAGATGCCTGTACTGCTGGCGCACCACCGAGCCGCCCCGCCGTACCCGCCGCGACCGCTACCCCGACGCCTTCAAGATGACCGCCGAGGACGTCGCCTCCGCCGCCGAGGTCCCGCCGATCCCGCCGCTGAAGACCACCCCGTGATCGACGAGATCCGCGACGCCCTGGCCGCCTGCACCGTCCTCACCCTCGCCTACGTGGACGAGCACGGCGCCCCGGCGGCCTGCGCGGTCTTCTACGCCCTGACCCCCGACGGCTCGCCGATCTTCGTCAGCTCCTCGTCAACCCGGCACGGCCGTACGCTGTCGGCCGTGCCGGGCGGCACCCCGGTGGCCTTCACCGCCCAGGCCGACGACCAAACCTGGCAGACGCTGCGCGGCGTACAGGGCCGCGGCATCTGCCACCGCCTGACAGGCGACGAACTCTCGACCGCCCAAGCCGCCTACATCGCACGCTTCCCCTTCATCACCGCCGACGACCACCTGACCCACGCCCTCGCAGCGGCCGACCACTACCGCATCACCCCCACCTGGCTCCGCCTGATCGACAACTCCCGCGGCTTCGCCCACAAAACCGAGTGGCCGAACCCACTCCCCCCTCCCCCACCGGCCTGACCACCCACCCCGGACGGCCTGGCGTGGCCGGGACCGTCGGCGACGCGTACCGGCTCGCCTGCCTCACCGGCGTGCCGATGCCGGTTATCCCGCCCGCATCCGCATGGACGGCCGGGAAGTACCCTGGCGTGATGTTCTCGCCCCACGGCCCGTCGCTGCTTGAGCTGACGGTTCAGGCGCTGTCCTCGGTCGAGCGCGGCTATGACCTGCTCGCGCCGAAGTTCGAGCACACGCCCTTCCGTACGCCCGACGCCGTTCTCGACGCGACCGCCGACGCGCTGCGGCCGCTTGGGCCGTACGGGCGGGGGCTGGACGTGTGCTGCGGCACCGGCGCGGGGCTGCGGATTCTCAAGGACCTGTGCCGGGAGGATGTCACCGGCGTCGACTTCAGCGCGGGCATGCTCGCGCAGGCCCGCCGTACGCATCCGGACGCCGCGTTGGTGCGGGCCGACGTGCGCGCGCTGCCCTTCGCCGGCGATTTCGACCTCGCGGTCACCTTCGGGGCGCTCGGGCATTTCCTGCCCGCCGAACGGCCCGCGCTCTTCGCCGGCGTGTATCGCGCGTTGCGGCCGGGCGGGCTCTTCGCCTTCCCGCTCGGCGCGCCGCTTCCCGTCGCCTCGCTCCGGTACTGGATGCTGCTCGGATTCGACCTGGTCATGCGGGTGCGGAACGCCGTGTGGCGGCCCCCGTTCGTCATGTACTACGGCACCTGCCCGCTGCACGCGGTCCGCGCCGACCTGGTGGGGGCCGGATTCGCCGTGACCACGGTCTCGCTGGCGGCGCTGGGGCGGCGCGAGGACGGCAGCCCGCGGTGCGCGCTCGTCCTCGCGCGCAAGCCTTGACGGTCACAGGTACCAGAGGCCGGCGACGGCGTCGATCTCGTCGAGCGAGCGTTCCACGAAGGTGTCGATCACGCGCATGGCGTCGTTCGCCCTTCGCCAGCGCCAGGTGGTGCGGTCGCCGGAGGATCCGGCTTTCACCCTGCTGAGCACATCGAGGTGATTCGCACGGTCCCAGTACAGGGCGCTGCCGAACTCGCCCGCCGGGATCTTGATCGGGTTTCCGGCCGGACGGCCCGTGGCCAGATTGAAGAATCGGATGTAATGGGTCTTTCGGTTGCCGCGATCGATGTAGGCGACCGTCGTTCCGTCCATATGAAGCGCCCCGGACGGCGCGGCCTGCCGGGTCCGGACGACCGTCCAGGTATCGGTCGCGTAGACCGTGACGAACTCCCCCCGGGAGGTGAGCAGATACTTGTTGTCCGGGCTGAAGCTTTGCGGGACCTCTCCGACCGGCAGCGTGTGAATCCTGCCTGAGTACGAATCGACGATGGGGTACGGATCCGAGAAGCCGCGGTCGAGAATGATGAAACGCCCGGCGGGCCCGATCTCAATCATGGATCGATTCGACGGCCACGTGATTCCGGGCACGACGCGTACCTTGCCGGTGGTGACGTCCCGTACCACCAGGGCGTTGTCCTTCAGCCGGAAGTACGCCGCCTTGCTGCCGTGCGGCGACAGCGCGAACGGGGCACGGCTCTTCCTCCCCGTCCCGGTGAACACCCTGGCGTCGGTCAGGCGCATCACCCGGCCGTTCCTCAGGTACAGCCGCCACGGCGCGCAAACGTAGTATTCGCCTTTTCTGTCGCGGCAACTGTCGTCGGCGTGGCGGACGAAGTTTTTCGCGGCCGTCGTCTCCGCCTGCGCCGCGGCCCCCAGGCTCATCGCCAGGGCCGCCGTGACCGAAATGGCGGCTAATCGCCGAACGAGCCGCATCGCCGCTCCTTCCACCCTCGCGAGGTGCTCCATTATGTACGGCGAGCCGGCGACGGCGGTCGTTGATCGTTGGCGCTGGTCGCCGTCACCTCGACGGCGTGGGGCTCGGCGTGGGCGCGTTGCCGGTGAACTCCCTGCACTTGGCGTCCCACTCGGGGATGCGCAGCAGCGCCGGGGCGGCCACGGCGTCCTCGCCGCGTCGGCCGCTCGACGTGCTGGCGAAGGCGAGGCCCTCGATGCAGATGCGGGCCACGTTGGGGAAGTTGTCGGCGTTGCGGAAGACCTCGATGTAATCGACGTCGCTGATCTTGTCGGGCGGGGCGTCCTCCTGCCCGCCTCGGTCCGCCAGCTGGTCACTCGAGCAACCGGTCAGCAGCAGAACCGCGAGAAGTGCCCCCGTCCAGCCGGCGGCCGTCGAACGCGTCATCAGATGCTCCTTGCGGGAGGTTGTCGCGGGCCGTCGGCACGGAACCGCCGGAGCCGCGACGCGCCTGCCGCCGAACGCCGGACACCGGCCCGTCGGAGCGGCGGGGCGCACACGCCGCCCACCGCTACCGAAAGACCCCTTTGTTGTAGTTCTTCCGGGATGGTACACGCGGGGGTCAGGTGGGGCACGCGGGCATCCAGCCCCTCCGGCCCCGTGCGCCACCAGGGGACGGGTGTGAGATCGTGAGGCCATGTCCAACCCTGCCGGTCAGCGGCGCCGCGGCCCCGGGCGGCCCGGCTACGACCAGGCGACGGTGCTGCGCCGGGCGATCGAGCTGTTCAACCGCAAAGGGTACGAGGGCACCAGCATGGGCGACCTCGCCGAGGAGCTCGGTTTCAGCAAGTCGGCGATCTACCATCACGTGCCCAGCAAGACGCATCTGCTCGCGCAGGCGCTCGACGAGGCCCTCGACGAGCTCACGGTCGTGATCCGGGAGGCGCAGGACGAGTCGGCGGGCTCGGCGTACGAGCGGCTGCGGTCGGTGGTGCGACGCAGCGTCGAGGTCCTGGTCGCGCATCAGCCCGCGGTGACGCTGCTGCTGCGGGTGCGCGGCAACAGCGAGGTGGAACTGGAGGCGCTGCGGCGGCGGCGCTGGATCGACGCCCGGCTGGCGGATCTCGTACGCGCCGCCGCGCAGGAAGGGGCGATCCGGGACGACCTGCCGCCCGACCTGGTGAGCCGGCTGCTGTTCGGCATGGTCAACTCGCTCATCGAGTGGTACCGCCCGGAGGGCGAGATGTCGGCCACGGTCGTGGCGGACGCCATCGCGACGATCGCCTTCGACGGCCTGACCAAACGCCCTTCCTGAACCACGCCCGACCCGCCGAGGTCCCGGCGATCGCGCGTGGCACCCGGCGTGAGCCGAATGGCCGGTCAAGGAAGAATCTCGACGTACCCGTCGCTTCCGTGCACGCGGAGCCGCTGCCCGTCGGGAATCAGCCGGGTCGCGTCCGCCACGCCGACGACGGCCGGCAGGCCGTACTCCCGTGCGATCACCGCGCCGTGGGTCATCGACCCTCCGACCTCGGTCACCAGGCCCGCGATGGCGACGAACAGAGGCGTCCAGCTCGGGTCCGTGTGGGATGTGACGAGGATGTCGCCTGGTTCGAGATCGGCCTGGGCCATGTCCAGGATGACGCGGGCGCGGCCTTCGACGGTCCCGGCGGAGACCGGTAGTCCGATCAGTGCGCCGGGCGGGGCGTCGTCGCGTCGGTACGCCCCGGAGAGGGCCTCGCCATCCGATGTCAGCACCCGGGGCGGGGTGAGCGATTGGTAGGACCGGAACTCGTCCTTGCGCTGCCGGATCAGCTTGTCGTCCACCCGGTTCGAGCGCACGGCGTCGTGGAACTCCTGGAACGTGAGGTAGAAGACGTCCTCCTTCTCGGGGAGCACGCCGGCCCGCACGAGGCGCTCCGCCTCCTCCAACAAGGCCTGCTTGTAGATGAAGTAGCGGCTGATGATGTCGTACTTCGGGTATTCCCGGTAGCCGATGAAGGTCCGGACCCGGTCGATCATCCGCCTGGTCTCGTCGGCCTTGTGCTCCCCGTCCGGCAGCGCCCGCAGGCGTTCGAGCACCTCCTGTGCTTTTCTCCGCGCCCTTTGCCGTCCTTGCTCGAAGCGTCGCTTGGCGGCGCCCGGCTCGAAGTTTCTGACGTTGTCGAGGATCACGGGCACGAGCGTGGCAGGGCGTTCGCGCCAGCGCGGCCTGGTGATGTCGATCTCGCCGACACAGCGCATGCCGTACCGGTCGAGGTAGGTCTCGATGGCGTGGCGCGCTTCGGTCCCGCCCGTGAGCTTCGGCAGCTCGTCCAGGAAGCCGTCGTCCCGGACGTTCTGCAGGAATGCCACCACCTCGGGATACGGACGGATCACGTCGGCGACGTCGAGCAGCGCCAGACCCATCTCCGACGTGACGTTGCCGGGGGCGGACAGCGTGAGGGTGTCGGCCGCGTTCTTCTCGCCCAGCCATTCCCGCAACCGGTCGTTGAGCCACCAGGTGGCCTCCATGCCCGCCATGATCGCCTGCATGCTCAGCGGGTCGGCGAGGACTCGCCTGTGCTCCTGGAAGGCCTCCAGCAGGAAGTCGAACAGCGCCGGTCCGGTCTTCGCCCGGATGTCGCGCCGCAGGGCGGCGATCGAGGCCTGGCTGCGCTCGATCAGCTCGGTGACGATGGCCGGATCGGTCTCGATCGGAACGGGCGAGCCGCCCGCCGGAGGTCCGCCGGGGCCGGTGTCCGGAAGCGTCGGGACGAAGTGGCGGTCGAGGACGGTCTCCAGCGCGTCCCTGGTCAGCGGGTCGCCCCTCCCCACCATGTCCAAGAAGGCCGCGCGGCTCGCGGGGGACGTCAGGCGCGGGGTGGCGTCGACGAACAGCCTGCCGCCGGCCTCGTGCATCGGCGCCATCGCCGTCAGCCGCCACATGGACAGCCCCAGCGGCTTCATGGCGTCGGTCATCATCTGCTGATGGCCGACGGAGAGGTAGACGTGGTTCTCCCGGTCGCGGGCCGCGGGGATGGGGAACAGCGTGGTGATCGGCCTGCTCTGCACGATCTGGAAGTCATCGTCGGCCAGGCACCATTCGATGTCCTGCGGGCTGCCGAAATGCGCTTCGATGCGCCGACCGAGCCGCACGAGCCGTAGGACCTGCGCGTCCGTCAGCGCAGGCTGCTCCTGCCGCTGCGAGTCGATCGCCGCTTCCCGCGTCCCGCCGGTCGGCAGGGCGTGAACGGCCCACTGTTTGGCGGCGATCGTCCTGGCGATGACCGCGCCGTCGCGCACCTTGAAGACGTCCGGGTTCACCCGGCCGGTGACCAGGGCCTCGCCGAGGCCGAAGCAGGCGTCCACGGTGGCGACCTTCCGGTTGCCCGTGACGGGGTCGGCGGTGAACAGGATGCCGGCCGCGTCCGGGAAGACCATCCGCTGCACGACCACGGCCATGTGGACCGCCCGGGCGTCGATGCCGTTGCGCAGGCGGTAGGTCACGGCCCGCTCGGTGAACAACGACGCCCAGCACCGGCTGACATGCTCAAGGACCGCCGCCGGTCCCACGACGTTCAGGTAGGTGTCCTGCTGACCTGCGAAGGATGCCGTCGGCAGATCCTCTGCCGTCGCGCTGGATCGCACGGCGTAGGCGGACTGCTCGCCGAGCCGGGCGAGCGCGCGGGTGATCGCCGCCGCCATATCGCCCGGGACGGCGGTCCCTTCGATGATCCGGCGGATCTCCGCGCTGAGCGTGCGGACCGTCCCCCGGTCATCCGGATTCAGGCGCGACAACCGATCGAGCCGATCGTCGATCGACGGCGCTTCCGCCATGATCCCCCGAAAGGCGGCCGTCGTCACGCAAAACCCAGCCGGCACGTGGACGCCTTCGATCCGCGACAGCCCGCCCAGGTGCGCGGCCTTGCCACCGACGATCGCGACCTGCGCCTCGTCAACCTCTCGAAGATCCAACACGTACTGCTCGATCATTGAGGCTCCTCCGAGGCAGCCGTGTTCAGCCGCACGGCACCGGCCGATCGGGTCACCGGCGCCTCGGGCAGTGCCGGACCTCTCGCTTCGCCGGGTCCCCGGTACATCGACGCCACGCCCACGTCGTGCCCCCATCTTCTCGTTGGTGCTGCCCGGCCGCCGATTCTGCGGCACGACCCTGGTCTTGCCGCAAGCCCCCCTGTTCGCTGTACGTTGAAAATGGCGGGGAGTGAGGTCTACGCCGTGGCCGTGGTACGCCGTGGACGGTCGGGCGGGAGTGGCGGTGAGCCGCGAAGACCTCCGCGTTGGGCGAAGACGGTACCTACACCGTCGTCGGAGGGGCGATCGTCGCCGCCGCGCTCCACGATGATCCGGACACCTACGCCGACGAACTCGCCGACATCATCTTCTTCGGGATACTTTCCCCCAGCGGCCGACGCTCGCTCCGCTCAAGAATGAGCGACTGACCTCACCCTTTACTCCTGGCGGGCGCGCAGCCCGTCCAGCACGAGGGTGATGACGCCGTCGGCCTCGGCTCGCCAAGCGGGGCGGTCGTGGGCCGCGCCGATGCCGTGCAGTGCCATCATGATGGCGCCGGCGTCGACGTCGTCGCGGATGGCGCCGTCCCGCACGGCGGCGGCCACCAGGTCGGTGACGGCCTGTTCCAGCGCTCGGCTGCCCTCGGCGAGCGTGTCCGAGCGGGTGGACATGAGGGTGGCCAGCGTGCGGGCGAGGCCCCGGCGGGCGTCCAGGTGATCGACCATGTCGCGCAGGAAGGTCGCCAAAGCGTCCGCCGCGGGCAGGGTGGCCCGCAGGTGGCGAACGCGGTCGCACAGCGTCGCGACCTCCTCGCGGTAGATCGCCTCGGCCAGCGCCTCCCGAGTGGGGAAGTGACGGTACAGCGTGCCGGTGCCCACACCGGCCAGGCGGGCGAAATCGTCGAAGCGCAGGTCGAAGAACTCTCCGGCGTCGAGGGCCTCCCTGGCCTTCGCGAGCAGGGCCTCGCGGTTGCGCTTGGCGTCGGCGCGTAGCGGCTTGGCAGCGGTCATGTGATCCCTCGCGTTGACAACCGGAGACTGTCTCCATATTTTGGCACAAGTGGAGATTGTCTCCACTTCAATGGTATCCCACGAGGTGCGCTTGAGAATCCTGATGTTCGGCCGAGGCGTGATCGCCACCCTGTACGGCTGGGCCCTGGAATGGGCCGGGCATGACGTCGAGTTCTACGTCCGGCCGGGCCGCGCGGCGACGTACGGGAACACGATCGACCTCGATGTGCTCGACGCGCGGCGACGGATCTGGGGGCGGCGCGTCGTCCAGAAGTGGCCGGTGCGCTACCGCGAGGCGCTGGAGCCGGACCACGACTTCGACCTGATCGTGCTGAGTGTGCAGCCCCACCGTCTGCAGGAGGCGGCGGCCTTCCTGGCGCCGCGCGTCGGCAAGGCCACCGTGCTGATCTTCGGCAACCTCTGGTCCGAGCCGTCGGTCGCGATCGGCGCCCTCCCCGCCGACCAGGTCGCCTGGGGCTTCCCGCAAGCCGGCGGCGGCTTCGGCGAGGACGGCGTGCTCCGCGGGGCCATCCTGCCGCCGGTCGTCTTCGGCACCTTCGACCGGCCCCCGGCCGAACGTGAGCGGGCCGTCCGCCGGCTGTTCCGCGAGGCCGGGTTCCGGCTCCGAGAGCAACCCGACTTCCGCGGCTGGCTGTTGCTCCATTTCGTGACGAACGCCGGCCTGCACGCACAGGGTCTGAGGCTGGGCTCGTTGGCCAAGCTGGCCGGAGCGACGGGCGGCCTGCGCGAGGCGCTGCTGACCGGCCGCGAGCTTCTGCCGCTCCTCGAAGCGCGCGGCGTCGACCTTCGACGTCACCGGCTCTCTGCGCTGCTGTTCCGTGCGCCCACCTGGCTGACGGCCCCCGCGCTCGCCTGGCTGCTCACCCATGTCGCGCCGGTACGCGCGAACTTCGCGGCGCACTCCGACCCCGAGGCCGAGGAGCCGCGTGAGATCTGCCGAGACGTTCTGGCGGAGGCACGACGGTTGGGCGTCGCGGCGCCACGACTGGAGGCGGCGGAGCCGCACTTCGCCCGCGCGGGGAAGGGCCGAGCCTGAATCCACCGCGACTCCGGCTGCGCGCCTGTACGGCGCCGACCGGCGCCAGTGGACGGTGCCCGACCCGGTGAAGCATCAACGGGCGGATGCCGCCTTCCCGCCGTCGGGCGCCACCGCGAACCAGGTGCCGTCGAGGCCCTGACCGTTCGCCTGCCCTGGGCCGTTGTCGCCCGAGTAGCGGTAGACGGGCCAGCCGCCGATCGTGAGCTGTATCGTGCCGTCCGGGCGTTTGATCGCGCCGAGCGCCGCTCTGTGGACGCCGTGCAGAAAGACCCTGCCGCCCTCCTGGATCGTCACCGGCGGCCACGTGGTGGCGCACTGGCCCTCGCAGGTCGTCTGCGACGGGTTGGCGCCGTCCTTGTCGAAGCGGTAGAGCGTCGACTGGTTGACGTCGACGAGGTGGGCGTCGAGGGTGTGGGAGCGGACGGCGACAAGCTGCACCCATCTCGGGGGCTGCGGCTGTACCGCCGCGCCGACGACCGTGCCGCCGTTGCCGGTGACCCCGTTCTGCTCGGCGGTGCCGTCGACCAGTTGCAGGGTGTCGTTGCCCGGCAGCGGGCTGGCGGGCGGCGTGGCGGGCGCGCCGGACGCGGGGGGCTGTGGCGGGGCGGAGGAGGCCGGTGCCGGGGGGCTGGAGGCGGGCGGAGCGTCGCCGATGATGATGGTCTTGCCGCACCCCGCGATCCCGGCCAGCCCGCAGAGGACGACGGCGGACGCCAGCGCGCGGACCCCTGGCCGCATGCGGGCCGTACCGCTGTTGGTTTCGCTTGTCACCTGCGGAACACGAAACAGCGGCCCGAAGGGTTCAAATCCGGCGTTCGACCAACCTGCCGGGCGCGGGTGAACTTCTCCCCCTCCCTCCTACGTGTGTCCGGAAGGAGATGTACGACGGCACACAGGGGGCACGATGGCCGAGATCAACATTCCGGGCGACGAACTGGAGGAGGTGTCCCGGTCGCTGGGGTTCGTGCTCGAACACATCGACATCAGCAGCGCCCGCATCGACCTGGGGCGCGCGGTGGGGCCCGGGCTCATCGGGCACGCCGAGAACTTCGAGAACCGCTGGAGCGACGGGCGCTTCCAGCTCCGCCGCGAGGCCGAGGGGATCAGGGACTACATCGATCAGATCCTGGAGACCTTCAAGCAGGCCGACGACGCGGCCGCGGCCGGCTTGGAGGGCCGGTGATGGAGAGCCCTGGGCGTTTCGTCCTGGACGTACCCGACGCCTGGGCCGAGCTCGACGCGTCCGGCGAGGCCCTCGCCGAAGCCCGCGCCGCCGCCCTGGCGATGGCCGGGAGCGTCCGGGAGCAGGCGGCGATCAACGACATGTTCCGGCAGGCGCGGGAGATCAGCAGGGCGGCCCGGCGTCGCGGCGCGCTGTTCGCCGCCGGCACGGCCACGATGTTCGACGACGGGCTGTTCCTCGGGTACGCGATGGTCTTCGCGATCAGCGTCCCGCCGGGGCACGAGCTGACCCTGCCGGTGCTGTCCGCCCAGCTCACCGCCCCGGACCGCCCCTCCCGTACGGGGAACAAGGCACCCGCCGGCCGGAAGGTCACGGCGGTCACCCTGCCCGGCGTCGGCCAGGTGGCCCGGATCACCGGCACCGAGGAGGTGTCGCTCACCACGGACGTATCGGTGCGAATGCTCACCATGCACACCGTGGTGCCGATCCCAGGCTCCGAACGCGACTACCTGATCATCACCTGCACCAGCCCCAACCTGCCGCTGGAGGCGGACGTCTACGAACTGTTCGACGCGATCAGCGGCACGTTCCGCTTCCTGCCCGCCGCGTCCCCCGCCTGAGCGGCGAGGCTCACAACCGTGCGTCCGTCAGCGGCACCTGGACCGTGGTCAGCGTGCCGTCGCCGAGATGCAGCAGCCCGCGGCCCGGTTGCGGCGCCTGCCCGACCAGGCCGCGGGTGAGCTTGACGCCGATCACCTCGCCGTCGCTCATGTTCTGCGGCGACAGCAGCATCCCCGTCCGGTTGCGCCGCACCTGGCTCGCCCACCCGGTGACCGAGTAGCTCAGCGCCTCGGCGTTCCCGGCCACGACCAGGCCCCACCCGTTTCCGGCCCCGCCGCGCGCCAGCAGCGCCAGGTCGTTGTCGATCTCCGAGGTCAGGAACGTCTCCGCGTCGTCCACCAGGATCACCGCGTTGTCCTGCGGCACGTCGCCGAGCGCGGCGCGGAAGTCGGCGGCCCGCACGTCGGAGGCCGTCAGGACCGCCCGTACCCCGGGCGTGCCCTCCAGGTCGCGCAGCGGGGAGCGGCGCGGGGCGAGCGCGATCACCCCCGCCCCCTGCTCCAGCACCGACCGCGCCACGGCGAGCAGCGCCGTGCTGCGGCCGGTGCGCGGCGGGCCCGCGATGACGAACGTCGGTATCTCCGCCAGGTCCGGGCTCAACGCGGTCAGATTGTCGCCGCCCACGGCGACCAGCGGGCGCATCGGCCCGGGGGCGGTCCACAGCGCCCTCGCCTGCTCGTACGAGATCAGGTCGGGCAGCAGGTCCAGCCGCAGCGGACGCCGCGCCGCCGGCACGTCCGCCTCCCGCGCCGCGAGCTCCGCGCCCAGCGCCGCCAGCGCCTCCGCCTGCGCCGTACCGGACAGGTCGGAGGTCAGGACGGCGATCTGCACCTCGCTCGTGTCCTGCACCCGGATGCCGCGCCCGGGCGGCGGGTCGGACGGGGCCGAGCGGGAGCTGAGCCCCACCGTGGTGTAGTCCGCCCGGTCGTTCAGCCGCAGCACGATCTTGTCCTCGGTGGTGCCCGCGTAGCGGCTCTGGCCGAGGACTCGGTCGCCGGCCAGCACCAGGTGGATGCCCGCGCCCGCGCCGTCCCGCAGCAGCCGCAGCATGCGCTCCACGTAGCTGCCGTTGTCGAAGTTGCCGAACTCCCGGTCGAACACCTCGAACCGGTCCACCAGAACGACGATGTGCGCCGGACGTTCGCCCGCCGCCGTCGCCCGCCGGTACTCGGCCAGGTCGGCCGTGCCGCGCGCGCCGAGCAGCGACTGACGGGCGGTCAGCTCGGCGATGAGCCGGTCCAGCAGCCGCCCGAGCCGCTCGGTCTGGTTGCGCTCGACCACCACCCCGCAGTGGGGCAGCGCGGTCAGCGCGTTCAACGCCCCGTTGCCGAAGTCCATGCCGTAAAGGCGCAGGTCGTCGACGCCGTGCGCGCGGGCGAGCGCGGCGGCCAGCGTGCGCAGCGTCTGCGAGCGGCCGCTGCGCGGCGAGCCGATGACGTGCAGGTGGCCCGACCGGTCGAGGTCCAGCGTGAGCGGGCGGCGGTCCTGCTCGGCGGGCAGGTCCACCATCCCATACGGCACGGCGGGCAGCGCGGCCTCCCGGTCCGCGCGCGGCTTCGGCCCGGCGGGCTGGGCCCATTCCAGCAGGTCGGGCAGCGGCGGCAGCCACGGGCTCGGCTGCGCCGGGACCCCGGCGATCTCGGCCGCGCCGGCGATGGCCCGCACCAGGACGGCCAGGTCCGTGTACGCCTCCTGGGCGGCGATCGGGTCCGCGGCGCGGGCGGCGCGCGGCAGCGGCCCGCCCAGTTGCGCCCAGCCGACCTCGTTCACCCGCACGGGCGCCTCCATCGACGCGGCCACGGCCCCGGCCGGACGCCGTCCGCCCACCCGCCCGGTCTGGAACGGCAGCAGCGCCGAGGGGCCGAGCCGGGCGTAGGCGCGTCCCGGCGTGCCGGGGGAGATCGCCCCGGAGTCCGGCGCGTCGATGATGTCGCGGCTCTCGGAGGCGTCGGTGGTGCGCAGCGCGATCCGCAGGTTGGTGTTGGCGCGGATGTCCGCGGTCACCGCGCCGCTGGGCCGCTGCGTCGCCAGCACCAGGTGGATGCCGAGCGAGCGCCCCCGCTGGGCGATGTTGACCAGGCCGGAGATGAAGTCCGGCAGCTCGCGGACCATCGACGCGAACTCGTCGATCACCAGCAGCAGGCGGGGCAGCGGGCCGAGGACGTTGCCGCCGCGCGCCCGCTTGTCCACATAGTCCTCGATGTCCTTCGCGCCGGCCTGCGCCAGCAGCTGCTCGCGGCGGCGCAGCTCCGCGCCAAGGGAGACCAGCGCCCGCTCCACCAGGTGGGTGTCGAGGTCGGTGACGAGGCCGACGGTGTGCGGCAGGTCGGCGCACTCGGCGAAGGCGCTGCCGCCCTTGTAGTCCACCAGGACGAACGTCATCTCGTCCGGCCGGTTCACCACCGCGAGGCTCGCCACCAGGGTCTGCAGCAGTTCGGACTTGCCGGCGCCGGTCGTCCCGGCGATCAGCGCGTGCGGCCCGTCGCGGACCAGGTCGACGGAGAACACGCCGTCGTAGCCCGCGCCCAGGATGGCCCGGGTACTGCGCCCGGTCAGCGCCCACCCGGCGGCGATCGCCTCGGCGGTGGGCGGCTCGATCTTGAGCAGGTCCAGCAGCCGTACGGCGGAGGGCAGGACGTTCTCGTCGCCGTCGCCGACGCCCCGCAGCGGCGCGAGCGCCCGGGCCAGCGCCTCGTACCAGCCGGGCTCCGGGGAGTCCACCCGCACGTTCTCCGGCGGCGTGCCCTGCGCGGTGCGCACCCGCACGTCCTCGGCTTCGATCGCCACCACCGCCGTGCACTCCTCCGGCAGCGACCGCTCCTCCCGGTCCACGCAGATCGTGTACACGCCCACGGCCGGGCCGTCGCGCAGCAGCCCCACCACGCCGGGCAGCGAGCGCGCCCTGCGCGCCTGGGGCAGCACGATCAGGATGTCGGGCGCGCCCTCCGCGCCGCCGCGCGGCACGTTCGGCCCGGCCGCCGTACGCGCGGCGATGAGCCGGCCGAGCTCGCCGATGCGGCGGGCCATCGAGTCGGCGGTGCTGCCGACCAGCGCGTACGCGTCCTCGCCCTGCGGCCGGCAGTGCGGCAGCCAGCGCACCCACGACCAGTCGTCGGCGCCGTCGGGCCCGGCCAGCACCACGATGCGCAGGTCGGCCGGGCTGTGCAGCGCGGCGGCCTGGGCGGCCATCCACCCGGCCAGGTTGGCGGCGTGCTCGCCCGCGACGCCGGTCACGCCCGCCTTGCGCAGCGGGATCGCCACCGGCACCTGGGTCAGCATCGGAACCGACGTGCGGCGGTACTCCTCGACCGTCGGATCCTCGACGGTCAGCGAGGACTGGATGTCGGCCGTACCCACTCGTACGTCCAGGAAGTCCGGATCCTGCCAGCGGCGCTCCCACAGCCGCTCCCCCGGCTGCGCGGCGGTCTGCAGCAGCGACGCCGGGTCGGGCAGCGCCGACCGCAGCGTGTGCTGCTCCTTCAGCACGGCCTCGTCCACGGCGGCGCGCACCCGCGCCAGGGACTCCTCATGCTCACGCAGCTTCTGCTCATAGCGCACCTGGGCCTGCTTGCGCCCGCCGAACTGGGTCAGCAGGGCGCCGAGCGGGGACAGCAGCGCCAGAAACACGAACGACCAGCGGCCGGTCGTGATGATCGCCACCAGGGCGCCGCCGACCGGCACCAGCAGGATCGGCAGCAGCGGAATCGGCTGCTTCTCCGGTTTGGCGGGCGGGGCCGGCAGCCGGTAACGGCCGCCGCCGTCCTTCGGCCGGAATCTCGGGGGCCGGTTGTACTCCAGGCCCAGCCCGTCCGCGGCGGGCGTCAGCGACACCCGCCTGGAGGACGGTACGGCCAGCTCCAGCAGGGCGCCGCCGGCGGCGAGCTGGCTGCCCTCCGGCCACTCGACGGTGCCGGACGGCTCCTTGCCGTCGATCAGCGTGCCGTCGCCCGCCGTCACCGCCACCGTGCGGTCCACCCGGACCAGCGCCCGCGCGGCGACCGGCGGCGCCTCGGGCGGCAGCGGGATGCGCGCGGTGGGCGTGCTGCCGATCTCGTACTCGCCCGGCGGCAGGCGGTACGAGGTCCCGGCGCGCGGGCCGCTGACGACCCGCAGCTCCACCAGTCCCTCGGGCTCCGGCTCGGCCATCAGGGGCATGCCGAGCCCGAGTTCCACGCCGTCGCGGATCCCCGCGGCGTACAGGGTGGCCGCGGGGTCGAGCGGCTTCAGGCCGATGTACAGCTCCGGCGCCTCCGCCCCGCCGCCGTCACCGACGGTACGGGCCAGCTCCTCGGCCAGCCGTCCCACCGGCGCGGAAGGCTCGGTCTCCACGGCCACGACCACGGAAACCCGGATGTCCTGCGGGGTCCGGACGCTGACGTTCAAACGCACGGCGATCTCTGTTCCTTGGATGGGCGGAGCGGAAAGGGCGGTGGGCAGGCCCCGCCACGACGGCGGAACCCGCCCACCATCGACGGCGGGGCGAAGCCCGTCGGCGCTATGAGCGCAGCGACTGGTCGGCCTGGTCGTAGGTGTCGCCGACCTGCTTGACGAACTTGGCGAGGCTGTCCAGCGACTGGTTGAGCTGGGTGAAGCCCGTCATGAACTGGTCGAAGGCGGGCGTGAACTGCTGTTCCTGTGAGGGGGTTCGGTACCCGTTGTCCTTCAGGTTCTGGACCTTGTTCCGTACGTCGTTCAGCTTGGCCTCGAGTTCGTTGAAGTCGTTGACCAACGACGACGAGGTCGATGCCGTCTGCTCGGAGTCGACGAAGTACTGCGGCATCTGATTCTCCATTCGTGAGTGATCCGTCCACCGGGAGGTGGAGGTCTGGTGGGCCGGCCTGATGACCGGACATGGATGGTCAGGGGGTGGACGACGACGGCTGCGTATTCGAGCCGGTCTGCGACGGCTTGTTCCCGGGGTTCGTTGTCGTCGTCGACGGCTGTGGCGCGGGCCCGGCGGACGACGAACCCGACGTACTCTGCCCCGCCGTGGTACCCGCAGGCTGCGAACCAGACCCCGACGACCCACCGCCGCCCTGGCCCGTAGTACTCGCAGACGGCTGCGGCGCGGGCCCGGCGGACGACGAACCCGACGTACTCTGCCCCGCCGTGGTACCCGCAGGCTGCGAACCAGACCCCGACGCCCCACCGCCGCCCTGCCCCGCAGCACCCCCAGACGACTGCGGCCCGGCCCCAGCGGACGACGAACCCGACGTACTCTGCCCCGCCCCGCTCCCCCCAGGCTGCGAACCAGACCCCGACGCCCCACCGCCGCCCTGCCCCGCAGCACCCCCAGACGACTGCGGCCCGGCCCCAGCGGACGACGAACCCGACGTACTCTGCCCCGCCCCGCTCCCCGCAGGCTGCGGAGCCGGTCCGGACGACGTATCAGTCGTGTTTTGGCCCGTAGTGGTCGAGGAGCCTGGGGTTGGAGAGGTCTGGGCTGAGGTATTCCCCGTCGGGCCGCCGCCGGGGGCGGTGCCCTTCACTGGGATGAACGAGTCGATCGCGTCGGAAGCGCCCTTCTTACCCACCGGTCCCGGGGACTTCGCCAGGAAGTTCGACGCCTCGCTGAGCAACGCCTCGTTGGGCTCGGCTCCTTCGGCGATCCCCACACCAACCTTGGTGGCGGCGGACGCTCCCTCGGGGATCAACCCGGCGGCCTGTTCTATGGCGTTCTGCTTGAACTCCTGGGATCGACTCGTTGTGCCGGCCGGGTTTGCGGCACCGGCGGCAGGAGCGGGACCGGCCGCCACGGGCGGATTCCCCGCGCTCGTGTTGCCTGCGGCAGGCGGATTCCCCGCGCCCGCGTTACCCGCCGCGGGCGGATTCCCCTTGACCGGTGGAGTGAACACCCCGCCGGAGAACTCGCCGGCCCGGGCGCTCCGAGCTCCCTTGATCACCCCGCCGGTCACCGCGCCGGCGGCGGCGCCGGCCAGGATGTTGGCGGGGGTGATCTGCTCACCGTTCAGCCCCTTCGCCGCGGCGTCCTCGACGACCCCCTTCCCGAATTGGCCGATCGTGCCCGTGACCAGCATGCCTCCCGGGCTCTGGAAGGCCACGGAGACCGGCTTGCTGTTGGCGAAGGCGTTCTTGATGTTGGTGAGGCTGCCCCCGGCCCGCTGGAAGAAGCCGCCGGTGTTGGCGGCGGCGCCGGCCCCGGCGCGAGTCGCGGTCTGCGCGCCGGCGCCGAACAGCGGCCCGAGCTTGGAGCCGATGGCCGTCGTCACCCTGCCGCCCAACCGGAACAAGGCGCCGCCCGGAATGAGCGCCACCAGGCCGGTCAGGAAGTCGCCTAATTTAAACTCTCCCGCGCCTATCTGTTGCACGGTCTGCAGAGTGAACAGCGCCGCACCGAGGACGAAGCCCACCACTGGGAAGAAGACCGCGGTCACGGCCACCAGGACGTTAAGGATGATCTTCACCAGCGGGAAGTCCGCGAAGAAGTCGCCGATCTTCTGGAAGATGTTCCGTTCCGGGATGGCCTTGGCGGCGGCGGCGTCCAACTCTTCCCCCGCCCGGCGGGCGGCCTGCTCACGCAGGCTCCGGGCCTGCTCGGCGAGGCTGCGGGCGGCGGACATGGTCTGCTTGGCCGCGTCGATGCCGTTCTGCTGCCGCCGCGCCTCGTCCCGCTGAGCGTCCGTGGCGTCCGCGGCGAGGGTGGGGACGGTTTGCGCGGCCGTGGCCGCGACCGGGCCCGCCTGGTCCATCGCCCGGTCCGTCTGGGCCTGCGCCTCCTCCAGTTGCGTGGCATAGGTCTTGTACGCGGCCGCGGCGGCCTCGAAGGAGTCCCTGGTCTGGCCCAGCTTCTCTGGCAAGGACTTCAGCTTCTCGCGTAGCGAGTCCATCGCCTCGCCCTTGCCCCGCTCGACGGCGCCCCCCTGCCCGAGGATCTCGGCGGCGGTCCTCGCCTCGTCGGCGATTTCCTGGTAGTGGTCGGCGAGCCGACGGATCTCGTCCGGGTCCCCCGGCGTCGGGTCATCGGACATGCCGAGTAGGTCAAAGCCCGTCGTGTGTCGTCGTGCCACCATGACCCCCGAAATGACCCCCGTAATGCCGCACGCTTACCACTCAGGACACGGAATCCACCGCCCGGATGGTTCATCCAAATTTCAATGGCATCGAGCCCGCGCCGATGAACCGCGAGAAATCGGGTCGAACCCTTTCCGCGTCCGGCACGTGTGCCCTGGTGACGTCGCGGGTGGGTCGGCGCTCGGGTGCCGAGAAGTTGAGTGCCGAAAGGTTGGTGGGGACCAGATGACGAGAAGCGGTGACGTCGGCGAGGTGATCCGCCGGGGACGCGGGGGCGTCTTCGCGGGACCGGCACGGCGGCCAGGGGCGCGACCGGTGGTCGTGGGCGTGGTCGCCGCCGCGGCGCTGCTGTCGTCGAGCGGCCCTGCCCTCGCCCTGCCCGCAGCCCCGGCCGTGGCCGCCGCTCCGGCACCCTCGCCGAGCGAGAACCTCGTCAAGGTGTACGTGGTCAAGACGCCGGAGGAGAACGGCGGCGTGCCGGACTCCCTCGCCAACGTCGCCGCGCGCACCCTGAACGACGCCAACAGATCCGGCGAGATTTTCGAGCTCAACCGGGGACGCGCCCAGCGGGACGGCTCCTCCCTGCAGGACCCCGCCCAACTCCGGCCCGGCTGGATCCTGCGACTCCCCGAGGACGCGACCGGCCCCGATGTACGGCTCGCCCGCGAGACCGCCGGAACCGACGCCGGGGCCGGGGCTCCCACGGACGGCGCCGCGAGCCAACCACCCGCGAGCCAACCGGCGGCGAGTCAACCGGCGGCGAGTCAACCGGCGGCGAGTCAACCGGCGGCACCGGTCGGCGACCCCATCGTGCTCCCGCTCCCCGCGGTGCTCGCGGTGTTCGGCGCCCTGCTGCTCGGCCTGCTCACCATCGGCATCGTGGCCCGGCGGCGGCTGCGGCGCGCGTTCGCCTGGGTGCCCCGGCTGGTCCGCCGCCTCGGCGAGCCGATACGGCGGCGCCGCCGGCTCGCGTTCCGCAGGTCGCTGGCCCAGGCGTTCGCCGCCGACGGGGAGTCGCTCCGGCTCGCCTACCGGGTCGTCGCCGAGTTGTCCGGTCCGAAGGGCCGCGCCGTACACGCGGTCTCCATCGACGACAGGGGCGTCACCGCGTGGGTGGCGACGCAGGACGACCCCCCGGCGCCCTGGCAGGATCTCGGGGAGTCCCGCTGGCGGCTGCCCGCCGACGCTCTGGCCCGGCCCATCCGCGCCGCAACCCCCGTGCAGGGCGTCCCCACGCCGCTCCTCGTCCGGGTGGGCGTGACCGACGAGGGCGGAAAGGTGTTCGTCGATCTGAGCAGGCTCGACGGCGTGCTCAGCGTGGACGGCGACCTCGGCGTGGCCAAGGACGTCATCGAAGGGCTGCTCGCCGAGGTGGCGCGCGGCGGTTCCGGCATCCCGGCCGCCGTGCTCGGCCGTACGGGACCACAGGTCGCGATCCCGCAGGGGATGCGCCGGATCCAGGCGCCGCATCCCGGAGAGGCCGTCCCCCGCAAGGCCGATCCCGCGGCCGGTACGCTGCGGGCCGCGGCCCGCCGCCGTTTCGTGCGGGCCCTGCTGGTGGTCTCGGATCCGCCGTCGGCGGGCGAGGCGGCCGAACTCGCGGCGCTCTGCGACGCGACGACCGGCAGGATCGGCCTGGTGCGCGGCGACGCCGACGGCGCCCACTGGCGCTGGCGGGCCACCCGCGACGGATCGGTGGACATCCCGCTCCTGCGCCTGACGGTGTCCGCCCCTACGGCACCGGTTCCGGCGTGACCGGCCGCTAGGCGGCCGCCGTTCCGGCACCGTCGGATGGCGCCGGAGGGGGACGGTCGCCGCGCCCGTGCCCCCGGAGCCGGTTCAGCGCGTAGTGCTGGCGGGACTTGGCCGTGCCGACCGGTATGCCGAGGTTGTCGGCCGCTTCCCGGACGGTAAGGCCCCGCAGGTAGATGTGCACGAGGACGTCGCGATGCTCATCGGACAGCGAGCCGAGCATCTCGGTCGCCGCCACCGAGGCCACGACGGCGTCCGCGTGGTCGCGCTGGGCCACGTCCAGCATGTCCGCGCCGGTGATCTCGTACCGGTTGAAGCCGCTGCGGGCCTGGTCGATCACGAGGTTGCGGGCGACCGTGAGCAACCAGCCGCGCACCGACCCTTCGGACTCCACCAGCCGTTCGGCGTTGTGCCAGGCGCGGACGAGCGTCTCCTGCACGATGTCCTGGGCGAGATGGTGATCGTTAAGCAGTTTCTCGGCGTAGGCGAGCAGCGCCTTCTCGTGCTCACGTACGAGCGCGCCGAGGTGACGATCCCGCTCGGCCGCGTCCCCCCGGATCATGCGGGGGTCGGTTGTCGTCATTTCTCTCGCGTATCGGCCACGGCCGCTGATTACGCGTTTGTCCTGGCTCCGGACGCGTTCGCTTCGCCGGGTGACGACGCGATCGAGAAGGGTGACCATTTATTGGAGGCGGTGCCGTTCTGCGGGCCGACGGCGATGGAACGCATATCGCTTATCCCCGATCCGTGCTCACAAACGTTCGTTACCGCGACTTTCGTCTGCGTACCTCCGGGCCGACCATGGCTCAACGACCGCCACGGACGCGTTCTGCGGCGGAACCGTCACCATTGGCGATCACAGCGATGCTTTTCGCCGCCCCCTCGGCGATTTCACGATACCTGAAGGTATGGACGGAACAAGTTACGAGCTGCTGACGGTCGGGCTTTGTGGCCCGTCCGTATGTGCTTAGAACGTTCCCATCGGCCATTAAAACGTGCCCGAAATCCGAGAACTGCCCGCGATCACCCCGGCGTTCGGCGTCGGGAACGTTCCGGCCGAGGCTCCCGCCGAGCCCGAATTGGATCGTTCCCATGATTCGGAGACGATTCACGACCGCGTGGAGGCGACAGAGAAAGCGCAGGTCGCGACCTTTCCCTTGGCTTTGAATTACCCGGTCTCCCGGTTTTCACTGTGCCGCAGAGTGACGATGAGATCCTTATTTCGGGCCCGGCTCCGGCCACGCGAGTCCGCGACCACCTCACCGTCTCTACTCCGTCACCCCGATCATCGACGCTCCCCCGCCGGCTCCTGGGCGGGAAGCACGCGGCTTCGGCCGCGGAATTCCGCGACGACTTCGCCGTCCGCGGCGCGGCGGACCGTGACGTCGTAGATGCCGGAGCGTCCGCGCAGCGCCCGCTCTTCGGCGTCGGCGACGAGCACGTCGCCGAGCCGGGCCGGACGCAGGAAGTCGATTTGGAATCCCGCCGCGACGGCGGCCGGGCCGTGGCTGTTGCAGGCCAGGGCGAAGGCGCTGTCGGCGAGCGTGGCGATGAGGCCGCCGTGGCACAGGCCGTGGCCGTTCACCATGTCGGGCCGTACCGTCATGGTCACCCGGGCGCGGCCGGGGGCGATGTCCAGCAGTTTCATGCCGAGCGCGCGGCTGGCGCCGTCGGCGGCCCACATGTGTTCGGCCGCCGTGCCCTCCGTTCTGGTCGCCGGAGGGAGAACCGCCGTCCGGTCGCGCGGCGGGTTCTCGGGCGTCATGCGGACTCCATCGGCATGGCCGTGCCGACGCCGACGCGCGTGATCAACGTTTGCATGAGGGTTCGCTCCCTGGGGTTCCGGGTTCAGGCGTCGTAGTCGAGGGTGACGGAGGCGGTGACGGGACGGGACTGGCAGGTGAGGACGAATCCGGCCGCGACCTCGGACGGCTCAAGGGCGTAGTTGCGGGCCATCTCGACCTTGCCGTCGGTGACGCGGGCGCGGCAGGTGCCGCAGACGCCGCCCTTGCACGCGTACGGCAGGTCGGCGCGGGTGGCCTGGGCGGAGTCGAGGATGGGGCGGTGGCGGGGCACCGTCGCGGTGCTCTTCCGGCCGTCCAGGATGATGGTGACGTCGCTGGTCTCGCCGGTCACGGCGGGGGCGTCGCGCCGCGGCTCGGGGGGCGGCTCGTCGACGTGGAAGAGCTCGACGTGCACCTTCTCGCGGGGGACGCCCAGGTCGGCGAGGACGTCGCGGGCGTCGGTGACCATGCGCAGCGGGCCGCACAGCCACACGTGGTCGACGTCGTCCACCGGGGTGAGCGTGGTGAGGAGGCGGCGCAGGCGGGCGGCGTCGAGGCGGCCGGAGAAGAGTTCGACGTCGCGGGGCTCGCGGCTGAGCACGTGCACGATCTGGAGGCGGGACAGGTAGCGGTTCTTGAGGTCGCCGAGTTCCTCGGCGAACATGACCGTTTTGCTCGTACGGTTGCCGTACAGCAGGCGTACGTGCGTGCCGGAATTGCGCAGCACGGTCGCGGCGATCGAGATCATCGGCGTGATGCCGGAGCCGGCGGCGATCATCAGGTGGCGTGCGGGCACGGCCGGGTCGGCGCGGAGGCTGCCGGTGGGCGGCAGCACGTCGATCTCGGCGCCGGGCCGTACCTGCCGGACCAGCCAGGAGGAGAACAGGCCGCCGGGGATCTCCCGGACGCCGATGCGCGGGCGGGAACCCGCCGGGGCGCAGATGGAGTACGACCGCCGGTGCTCCTCGCCGTCAATGAAGCGGCGGAGCGTGAGCGCCTGCCCGGCGGCGAACGCGTACTCCCCCGCCAGATGCGCGGGCACGTCGAACGTGACCGCCGCCGAGTCGTCGGTGAGCCGCTCGACCCGCGCGACCTTCAGCGTGTGGAATGCCGCAGCCGCCACCCTAGATCTCCTTCACGTGCTCGAACGGTTCGAGACAGTCGGCGCACCGGTACAGCGCCTTGCAGGACGTGGCGCCGAACTCCGAGGTCAGCTCCGCCGACGCGGAGCCGCAGCGCGGGCAGCGCAGGCTTCGGCGCGTCGGCGACAACGTCAGCGCGACCGGCCCGGACCGTCTCGGCGCGGGGCCGGGCGGCGAGATCCCGGCCGCGGCGAGGGCCGCGCGGCCGCGTTCGCTGATCCAGTCGCTGGACCAGGCGGGGCTGAGCTCGACCTCCACCCGAACGTCCGCGTACCCGGCCGCGGTGAGGCGGCGGACCAGGTCGTCGCGCATCGCCGCCATCGCGGGGCAGCCCGAGTACGTCGGGGTGATCACGACGGTGACGGCGGAGCCGTGCTCCTCGACGCGGCGCAGCACGCCGAGGTCGTCGAGCGTCAGCATCGGCAGCTCGGGGTCGGTGACGGACGCGGCGATGGCGTACGCGGTGCCGTACACGCCGATCACCACCGGCCGAGCGGGTGCGCGCGGGCGACCACCTGCATCTCGGCGAGCATCCGGCTCAGCGCCTCGGTGTGCACGCCGTCGCGGCCGGAACGCCCGCCGAGCAGCCCGGCCTGCGGCGTCGTCGGCCGTTCGACGCCGGCGGCGGCGAAGACCTGGGCGAGCACCGTCTCGACCTCGGCGGCGGTGGCGGACGGTTCGACGGCCACGCCCGCCTCGGCGAGTTCGCGTTCCACCGGGTGGGTGCGCAGCAGCTCGTCGTGATGCCGCCACACCTCGCCGAGCCCCGCGACGACGCGGCGGCGCGACTCGTCGGTGCCCTGGGCGAGGGTGACGAACCAGCGGCCCGCGAAGTCGCGGTGGTAGGCCAGCTCCTTGACGCCCTTCGCGGCCACGGCGGCGAGGACCGGGTCGCGGCTTCCGGTGAGCCGTTCGAACAGCGCCAGGCGGGCGGTCGCGAACACCAGGATCCGGGCCACGGTGTGCCCGAAGTCGCCGTTCGGGACCTCGGCCATGAGCACGTTGCGGTACGCGTCGGCGTCGCGGAAGAACGCCAGCGCGTCGTCCGGGGGGATCGGCGAGCCGTCGGGGAGCGGCGGGACGATCGACGGATCCGCCGCGGCGGCGCGGGCCAGCAGGAAGCGCGCCTGGCCGAGCAGGTCGAGGGCGATGTTGGTGAGCGCGATGTCCTCTTCGAGGTCGGGGGCGTTGGAGCACCATTCGGAGAGGCGGTGGGAGAGGACGAGCGCGTCGTCGGCGAGCATCAGGCTGTAGAGGGCGAGCGCGTGGGCGTCCACGCCCGCCGGGACGGCGGCGTCGATGCCGGCCAGCGGGTCCTCGAAGTCGGTGCCGAACGCCCACTGGGAGTCGTCGCCGCCCAGGAACCCGTCGAATATCGAGCCGTTCGGGTCCGGGGTGTCGTTCATCGCCGCCTCACATGTGGGGGACATTCTGTGGAATGTCGTAGAACGTCGGGTGCCGGTAGATCTTGTCGCCGCTGGGGGCGAACAGCGGGTCCTTCTCGTCCGGGCTGGAGGCGGTGATGGCGTCCGACCGCACCACCCAGATGCTCACGCCCTCGTTGCGGCGGGTGTAGACGTCGCGGGCGTGCCGGATCGCCATCTCGTCGTCGGCGGCGTGCAGCGATCCGACGTGTACGTGGTTGAGGCCGCGCTTGCCGCGCACGAACACCTCGTACAACGGCCACTCACTCATGCCGGCGCTCCTTCCCTGGCCGTCCGTCGCCGGGTGGTTTGTTTCCGGGCGTAGGCCATCGCCGCCTCCCGTACCCAGGCCCCTTCCTCGTGCGCGCGGCGGCGGTGCGCCATCCGCTGGGCGTTGCAGGCCCCCTCGCCGCGGATGACGGCCGCGAACTCGTCCCAGTCCGGCTCGCCGAAGTCGTACGACCCGCGCTCGGGGTTCCACCGCAGGTCCGGGTCCGGCAGCGTGACGCCGAGCGCCTCGGCCTGCGGCACCGTCATGTCCACGAACCGCTGCCGCAGCTCGTCGTTACTGTTGCGCTTGATGCCCCACGCCATGGATTGGGCCGAGTTGGGCGACTTGTCGTCCGGCGGACCGAACATCATCAGCGACGGCCACCAGAACCGGTTCACCGACTCCTGCACCATCGCGCGCTGCTCGTCGGTGCCGCGCATCATCGTCATCAGCAGCTCGTAGCCCTGCCGCTGGTGGAACGACTCCTCCTTGCAGATGCGGATCATCGCCCGGCCGTACGGACCGTAGGAGGTACGGCACAGCGGCACCTGATTGCAGATCGCCGCCCCATCCACCAGCCAGCCGATCGTGCCGACGTCGGCGTACGTGAGCGTGGGGTAATTGAAAATCGACGAGTATTTTTGGCGGCCCGCGAGAAGCAGGTCGACGAGCTCGGCGCGGGACACGCCGAGGGTCTCGCACGCCGAGTACAGGTACAGCCCGTGCCCGGCCTCGTCCTGGACCTTCGCCAGCAGGATCGCCTTACGGCGCAGCGAGGGGGCGCGGGTGATCCAGTTACCCTCCGGCTGCATGCCGATGATCTCGGAGTGGGCGTGCTGGGCGATCTGCCGGATCAGCGTCTTGCGGTAGCCGTCGGGCATCCAGTCGCGCGGCTCGATGCGGTCGTTGCGGGCGATCGTCGCCTCGAAGCGTTCCCGTAGGTCCTGTTCATGGAGGGCTTGTGAGACCGTCACGGCCGCCTCCCTTGACTTCCGGCCTTCCTGACTCGGCCCATTTACTGACCGATCGGTCTGTATTACTGTTACACAGAGTGCGGCGACAGCGCAATGCGCGCTAAAACGGGAGGCCAGAGCCCATGTCCAAGCTTCTGGAGAGCTACGCGGCAGGACGTTGGCATCGGGCCGACGACGAAGGCGAACCGCTGCTGGACGCGGTCACGGGGCAGGAGGTGGCGCGGCTCTCCGCCCGCGGCCTGGATCTTGGTGCGATGGCCGCGTACGCGCGCACGGTCGGGGGCCCTGCCGTACGGGAGCTGACGTTTCACGAGCGCGCCGGGCTGCTCAAGGAGCTCGCCCTGCACCTGACGGCCGGCAAGGAGGAGCTGTACGCGCTGTCCCTGCACACGGGCGCGACCCCCCGCGACTCGGCCCTCGACATCGACGGCGGCTGCGGCACGCTGTTCAGCTACGCGAGCAAGGGACGACGCGAGCTACCGAACGACACGATCGTGCTCGACGGGCCCACCGAGCCGCTTGGCGTCGGGGGCACCTTCGTCGGGCGGCACGTGTACGCGTCACGGCCCGGCGTCGCGGTGCAGATCAACGCCTTCAATTTCCCCGTGTGGGGCATGCTGGAGAAGCTCGGCCCGGCGTTCCTGGCGGGCCTGCCGACGATCGTCAAACCGGCCGGGCAGACGGCGTACCTCGCCGAGGCCCTGGTCCGGCGGATCATCGAGTCCGGGATCCTGCCCGAGGGCTCGCTTCAGCTCCTGTGCGGGAGGCCGCAGGGGCTGCTCGACGTGCTCACGGTGCAGGACTCCGTCGCGTTCACCGGCTCGGCGCATACGGCCGGCCTGCTGCGCGGCCACCCGCAGATCCTGCACGCCGGCGTCACCCTCAACGTCGAAGCCGACTCCCTCAACTGCTCCATCCTCGGCCCCGACATCACCGCCGCCGACCCCGAGTTCGACCTGTACGTCGAGGCCGTGATCACCGAGATGACGGTGAAGGCGGGCCAAAAGTGCACCGCCATCCGCCGCATCATCGTCCCGTCCGACCTAGCGGACGCCGTCATCGAGGCCCTCATCGAACGCCTCTGCGGCATCACGATCGGCAACCCGGCCAACGAGGACGTCCGCATGGGCTCCCTGGTGAGCCTCGCCCAGCGCGAGGAGGTCCGCAAGGCCGTCGAGTCGCTGCGCGCCTCCGCCGACATCGTGTACGGCGACCCCCACTCCGTCACCGTCGTGGACGCCGACCCCGAACGGGGCGCGTTCATCTCCCCACTCCTGCTCCGCGCCGCCCGAGGCGCCGCCGAGCCACACGACGTCGAGCCCTTCGGCCCGGTAGCCACCGTGCTCGCATACGACTCCGTCGAGGAGGCAATCGACCTCGCGGCCCGAGGCATGGGCAGCCTCGTCGGCTCCCTGATCACCCACGACCCGGAAATCGCCCGCCGCATCGTCCTCGGCCTGGCTCCCTGGCACGGCCGCATCCTGGTCCTCGACCGCGACGACGCCAAGGAATCCACCGGACACGGCCTCCCGCTGCCAATGCTCGTCCACGGCGGCCCCGGCCGCGCCGGGGGCGGCGAGGAACTCGGCGGCATCCGCGCCGTCCTACGCCACATGCAGCGCACCGCCATACAGTCCTCGCCCGACGCGATGACCACCATCACCGACTGCTGGACCACCGGTGCGCACCGCCGCACCGAGGCTCTCCACCCCTTCCGCAAAAGCCTCACCGACCTGGCCATCGGCAACACCATCACCTCACCCCCACGCACCATCACCCTCGACGACATCACCCACTTCGCCGAGTTCACCGGCGACACCTTCTACGCCCACACCGACCCCGAAGCCGCCGCTGCCAACCCCCTCTTCGGCGGCATCGTCGCCCACGGCTACCTCGTGGTCTCCCTAGCCGCCGGCCTCTTCGTCGACCCCGACCCGGGCCCGGTCCTGGCCAACTACGGCGTCGACAACCTCCGCTTCCTCACCCCGGTCAAGCCCGGCGACTCCATCGCGGTCACCCTCACGGTCAAACAGATCACCCCCCGCGCCAACACCGACTACGGCGAAGTCCGCTGGGACGCCGTCGTCACCAACGCCACCGGCACCCCCGTCGCGACGTACGACGTCCTCACCCTCGTCGCCAAGACCTGGCCACGCACCTGAAAAGGCCTCAACAATGGCGCGCCGGTTGGCCCCAAGAACGACGAGGTGATGGTCGCATTCGCGCGCTATCAAGAGACCGAGCGGCGCAACGATCCACCGGCACTCACCAGAGCCACGCGCGTTGGCTCACCGCACGATGTACTGGTCGTGCCGGGCATACAGCTCAGTCCATTCCTCATCGGTGAGCTGACGACCGGAGGCGGCGATGTCGGCGAGTTCCTGAAAGTACGCCTCCCGAGGTGCCCCCGGCGTGAACAGCACCAGCATGGAAGCGGGCGCATCGGAAGTGTTGTTGAAGGCGTGGGTCCCGCCCGGCGGCACATACAGAAAATCCCCCGGGGTCGCGTCCCGCCACCGCTCGCCGTTGTACAGCGAGACGGTGCCCTCCAGAACGAAGAACGACTCCGAAAAGGTCTTGTGAAAGTGGGCCACCGGGTTGTGCGGGACCGCAGCCAGGTCCCAGCGATAGAGACCGAATTGGCCCTCAGTACTCGCCCCGGTCGCCAGATAGCCGACGCGGGACCTGACCCCGATCACGAGGTCCGGCTGCACATCGGCCGACCGAAAGGTTGCGCTGGCGACGCCGTGATCCTTCAGGTACAGCTGAGGCGGATAAGACATCGTTACTCGCTCCTAGCGGTAAATCGTACGGGCGGCATGACCCTACGTCATGAAGTGGCTCCACCAAGAGAGCCAATTCCCGCCTGTTTGATCGGGCCAATACCCGACGTACTCCGATGCCCCCAGTCCACCGACAAACTCACCCTGCCCGACTTCGGCAGTCACGCCTCAAACAGGCGATATCCGAACCAGACGCTCTTGGCTCCGTCGGGGGTACGACTCCAGCCGAGACTGCAGGTCATCATCCTGACCATGGCGAGGCCGCGGCCGTGCTCGGCCACGTCGTCGGCGTTCACCAAGTGAGGAAGGTCTAAACCGTGGTCGACAACCTCACCGAGCAGTATGTGTCCGCTGACCTGCAGGGTAAGGCTGATGGCAGGGGCACCATGGGCAACGGCGTTGCTAACCAATTCGGAGATGATGAGCGTGACGTCGTCGATGGCGTGCCCGTAACCCCAGTCCGCAAGCACCTTGCGGACATCACGTCGGGTCACCGAAACCGACCGGACATCGAAGGGAATCTCCGTGCTCCAAATCCGACCAGCGGTCATACCAGCCTCCATCGTCCAGGGAGATCTCGGCCACGCCCAGCACCGACTCCCTGGAGGTCGCGAGCGCGCATCGTAGATGTTCGAATAAACCGTGCACTGCCCTGCCATGGCCTGCCATCGCCTGCCCTGCTAAGACATGGCGAACAATGGCCTTCTACCTTTGCCGCATGATCCAGTTCGACGAGGACCGCCTGATATGGGTGCAGCTGTACGAGATCCTTCGCAGGCGAATCGAGGAGGGCACGTACAAGGAGCGGATGCCGATCCCTAGCATCGAGCAACTCGACCAGGAGTTCCCGATCTCACGCGGCACGATTCGCAAGGTCCTGAAGATCCTCGCCGAGGAGGGCTTCCTGAACCCCATCTCGGGCCGGGGAACCTACGTACGCCCCCGAGCGGATTGGCATCCTCCTCAGGACCAAGCCTGACTCTGCCACCCCCTCGTCGCTGGCCTGCCCCAACCCCTGAGCCGTTCCCCTGGCCCGCCTGCCGCGCCGAACACACATATCGACGCGGACGGCGAATCATCCGCACTGGCGAACTCCCATCAGCCCATCCCACCGAAGGTCCGTAACGGATGTATGGCCCGCAGTGGTGCGACCCACATGAAGACAGCCCATGACGCCCTTACTTGACGTGACGGATACCCTACCCATGGTTGTGCCTGACCGGCGCTTTTTCAAGCAGAAACTGAAGACCAGTTTTTGATTCAAAGATGTCCTAATTGCAGACTATGCCCAAGAATCAGACCAATTCGACCATGGAGGCCTCGCCGATGAGCTCAACAGTCCGGCTACGCCATCTCAGCGAGGAACTCGTACGCCTCAGAAGGACCGCCGGCCTCACCGTCGAGGAGGTCACGACCAGACTGAACAAATCCATGGGCTGGCTCACCTACATGGAGGGCAACAAATGGGTGAAAGCCAACATCAAGAACATCACGGCCCTACTTGACCTATACGGCATCCACGGCCAACAACGCGAAGAGATTCTGGAATTGGCACAAGCAGCCAGGCAGAAGGACTGGTGGCTGGCCTACCGAGACCTCTTCCCCGCCAAACTCCCCGGCTTCGAAGCCGCCGCCACCACCATCCGAACCTTCGAGGCCCTACTCGTCCCCGGCCTCCTCCAAACCAAGGACTACGCAGCAGCCGTCGCCCGCGGGCGCCGCGTCTTCACCCCGCCCGTCATCGCCCGCCAGGTCGAGGCCCGCCTCACCCGCCAAAAGATCCTCGACCGCGAGAATCCCCCCGAACTCTGGGCACTGATCGACGAAGCGGCACTCCTACGATCGGTCGGCGGCCCCGGCGTCATGCGGCAACAGCTGGAGCACCTGATGAACATGGCGGCACGACCGAGCATCACCATCCAGGTCGTCCCTTTACGCGCCGGTGCTCACGCCGCGATGACAGGAGGCTTCATGATCCTCGAGTTCGGCAATGACCAGGATGCACCGCTGGTGTACATGGAGGGCGTCACAAGATCGCAGTTCATGGAGAAGCCAGAGGACGTAAATAGTTATACCCTCACGTTTGAACACGTTGCGACATCAGCGCTGCCTCCTGACGAGTCGGCAGCGCGCCTGTCTGAGCTGCAGAACCATCACCCCCCTAGGTAGGCGCGATATGGATCGGAGCACAGCACTCGTCTGGCGCAAGAGCAGCTACAGCGGCGGCGGCAGCGAAAACTGCGTCGAAGTGGCAAGCACTCCAAGCGGCATCGCTATCCGTGACTCCAAGATGCCAGGGCTACATCTGCAATTTACATCCCAAGAGTGGCTCACTTTCCTTGGCACAGTGAAGAACAGCACAAGGAAAACATTTACACCTTAATCGCAGCTTTGTAGTCCCACGGCTCTGAGCTGCAACGTCTCCGCGTTAGCGCCACGGAGCGAGGGCAGGGCTCCGGCGTTCTCGCGTTTTGTCTGGTTTGATCACGTGAGGCCGAGGGTTACGAGGCAGCGGGCGGGGTCTTGGGCATGGCGGCGGTTGG
>NZ_JBFATZ010000018.1:0-131437 GCF_040678635.1 Thermopolyspora sp. NPDC052614 | reverse complement strand
ACACCCTCTCGACCGGACACGGACCAGTCACCTCGCCCGCCTCGAACTGGCAGAAGTCGCTCTCGCAGCCTGAGACGAGTTAACCAGCAGGGTCCGGTGCGGCGCGAGGCCAGGGCCGCAGCCATGCCGTGCGGCTCGCCGCGGAGGGCGCGGACATCATCGCGGTGGACATCTGCCGCCAGGTGGCCACGGCGAGTCACTCCACGGCCACCCCGGAGGACCTCGCCGAGACGGTCCGGCAGGTCAAGGGGCTGGATCGCCGGATCGTGGCGGCCGAGGCCGACGTCCGCGACTTCGAGGCGCTGCGGAGCGTGGTGGATCGGGGCGTGGCCGAGTTGGGGCGGCTCGACATCGTCTCCGCCAACGCCGGCATCGGGTCCTTCGGGGCGGCGGACGAGCTGAGTGAGGCCGCCTGGAAGGACGTGATCGACATCAACCTGACCGGCGCGTGGCACACCGTCAAGGCGGCCGTGCCGCATCTGAAGGCGTCCGGCGGCGGCTCGATCGTGCTCACCTCCTCGGGGGCCGGGTTACGCGCGTACCCGTACCTCGCGCACTACACGGCGGCCAAGCACGGCATGGTCGGGCTGACGCGCACGCTCGCCTTGGAGCTGGCGCCGTTCGGGATCCGCGTCAACAGCGTGCATCCGAACATGGTCAACACGCCCATGCTCATGAACGAGGCGACCTTTCGGGTCTTCCGCCCCGACCTGGAGCATCCGTCGGTGGAGGACTTCGCCGTCGCGGCGCAGGCGATGAACGCGCTGCCGGTGCCCTGGGTGGAGCCGGAGGACATCACCAACGCGCTGCTGTTCCTCGCCTCCGACGAGGCGCGATATATCACCGGCGTGGCGCTGCCCGTCGATGCCGGAGTCCTGCTCAAGTAGCCGCCGCACGTAACCGTTGGTGACGTGACCGCGGGCTCTCGGCGGGTAGGGCTGATGACGCGGCCCCCGGCGTATGAGGTGGGGAGCGGCGGGGGCCGACCGGCACAACGACGGGACTGGACAATCTGTACAGCGATTCGCCGCTTCGGCTGAACAGATTGTGCAGGTCGATCAGCCGTTCGGGGGTCGTGTTGTCCGCTCCGGGCACCGTGCGTTCGCATGTTCACAAGCGACCGGCCGAATGGCGTCGCCCGGCGATACGCGGCCACGGAGGAGACCATGAGCCTTGAGCAGACTCTCACCGACCAGGAACGGCTCGCCGACCTCGACTTCGACCAGTTGAGGCAGTTGGTGGGGCTGGTGTCCTACGACGAGTCCGCCGACCCGTTCCCGGTGACCGGCTGGGACGCGGTCGAGTGGATCGTGGGGAACGCCACGCAGGCGGCCCACTTCTTCCAGTCCGCCTTCGGCATGGAACTGGTGGCGTACTCGGGCCCGGAGACCGGCAACCGCGACCACAACGCGTACGTGCTGCGCAGCGGCGCGGTCCGGTTCGTGGTGAAGGGCGGGGTCGCGCCCGGCAGCCCGCTGCTCGACCACCACCGGCGGCACGGCGACGGCGTCGCCGACATCGCCCTGGAGGTGCCGGACGTCGACCGGTGCATCGCCCACGCCCGCCGCCAGGGCGCGACCGTGCTGGAGGAGCCGCACGACGTCACCGACGAGTACGGCACGCTCCGGCTGGCCGCCATCGCCGTCTACGGGGAGACCCGGCACAGCCTGGTGGACCGCTCGCGGTACGCCGGGCCGTACCGGCCGGGGTACGTGCCGCGGACCTCGTCGTACGTCGGGCGGCCGGGCGCGCCGAAGCGGCTGTTCCAGGCGCTCGACCACGTCGTGGGCAACGTCGAGCTCGGCCGGATGGACGAGTGGGTGGGCTTCTACAACCGGGTGATGGGCTTCACCAACCTCGCCGAGTTCATCGGCGACGGCATCGCGACCGAGTACTCGGCGCTCATGTCGAAGGTGGTGGCGAACGGCAACCACCGCGTCAAGTTCCCGCTGAACGAGCCGGCCGTGGCGCGCAAACGCAGCCAGATCGACGAGTACCTCGACTTCTACCAGGGGCCGGGCGTGCAGCACCTCGCGCTCGCCACCGGCGACATCCTGCGGACCGTGGACTGCCTGCGCCGGGAGGGCGTCGAGTTTCTCAGCACGCCCGACTCCTACTACGAGGACCCCGCGCTGCGGGCGCGCATCGGGGAGGTCCGCGTCCCCATCGAGGAGCTGCACAAGCGCGGCATCCTGGTCGATCGCGACGAGGACGGCTACCTGCTGCAGATCTTCACCAAGCCGATCGGCGACCGGCCCACGGTCTTCTTCGAGCTGATCGAACGGCACGGCTCACTGGGATTCGGCAAGGGTAATTTCCAGGCCCTGTTCGAGGCGATCGAGCGCGAGCAGGCGCGGCGCGGGAATCTTTGACCGCCACCCGTGCGGCGGAAATGACCAGATTAATATTGATATGTCCTGCTTATGTCAAGACAAAGTCTTGACGGTTCATCTCTTGTTCATTTAAGACTGGAGGTATTGGACAAGGAGGACTTATATGCTCTCTGGCTTATTCGGCCGTGGCGGAACCGCCCTTGATTCCGCCACATGTTCATCGCCCGCCGACAAGCCGAGCCCGC
Organism: Thermopolyspora sp. NPDC052614; assembly: GCF_040678635.1. NCBI lineage: Bacteria > Bacillati > Actinomycetota > Actinomycetes > Streptosporangiales > Streptosporangiaceae > Thermopolyspora > Thermopolyspora sp. NPDC052614. The sequence continues at coordinate 128,859 of NZ_JBFATZ010000018.1, read as the reverse complement.
AGGACCGACCCCGATCCCGAGCCCAGCGCACCCGCACCCGCATCCGCGTCCGGAGACCCAGCGCCCAGAGCGCGTACCGGCCCGCCACGTGATGGCGTGGATGCCCGCCTTCGCGTTGGCGGCCATCGCGTTCGTGCTGATCAGCGGCGCCAACGACGGGGCCACCCTGATCGGTCTTGGCCTCCGGTTCCCCGCGGTGCCGGGATGGCTGATCGCCTCGCTGCTGGTGGCGGTGCTGTTCGCCGGGCCGTACCTGATGGGGATCGCCGTCGCCCGCACGTTCACCGAGCGCCTGGTCGCGTTCGGGGCGGCGGGCGGCGCGGCGACGTTCCTCGCCGGAGTGGTCATCGCCGTGGTCGTGGTCGCGGTGCTGACCGCCCGCGGCCTCCCGACCAGCCTCACCCTCGCCCTGATCGGCGCGATCACCGGCGTGGGCCTCGGCGCGGGACTGCCGGTGTCCTGGGCCGGGCTGGGCGTGGTCCTCGCCGCCGGCGTCGCCGCGCCGTTCGCCGGTCTGCTGCTCGGCTACCTGTTCGGCTCGCTGTCCCAGCGCGTCCCGTCGTACCGCCGCATGCCCCGTCTCGTGCGGGCCGCCCACGTGCTCGCGTACGGCGTGCAGAGCGTCGCCTACGCCGCCAACGACGGCCAGAAGATGATCGCGGTCGTCGGCGTCGCGATCGCGAGCGCCGCGGGACCGGGCGGCATCGGCGAGATCCACGTCCCGCCGCCCTGGATGGCCGCGCTCACCGCCCTGTTCTTCGCCGGAGCCCTGACCAGCCTCACCCGGGTGGGCGAGCGCCTCGGCCGCGGCCTCGCCATCACCCGCCCCCCGCACATCGTCTGCGCCGAGATGGCGGCCACCGGCGCCGTCCTCGGCAGCGTCGCCCTCGGCTGCCCGGTGAGCATCACCCAGTCGATCGCCGCCGGGGTCGTCGGGGTCGCCGCCCGGGAGGGCCTCGCCCGCGTCCGCTGGCAACACGTCGCCAACATCGTCGTCGCCTGGCTCGTCACCCTCCCCGTCTCGATGACCCTCGCCGTCCTCGCGGGCCTCGCCCTCCGCGCCGCCGGGGGGCTGCGATGACCCGCCGTGTCCGCCGGGGGGTCCGCTGGAGGGTCGGCCGGGGGACCCGCGGAGGCGTCCGCCGCCTCGCCCAGGCATGGGCCGATTTGCGCGGCCACTCCGCCCGGCTGGTCGTCGGCCTCGTCTGCGCCCAGATCGCCCTGGCCCGCTCCGGCGCCGAGCTCGCCCGCTCCACCGCCGCCGACGCCGTGGACCGCTCCCAGGCCCGGGCCGAGATGGCCGAGGTCGAGCACAAGGGGGACGCCGCCCGCGCCAACCTGGTCCGCGCCCTCGGCCGCGTCCTGGTCACCCCCATCGACCGGGAGGACCTCTACCGCCTGTCCCGCTCGGTCGACGACGTGCTCGACCACCTACGCGACTACGTGCGCGAGACCGACCTGTTCGGCCCCCGCGACCTCACCTTCGCCGTGGAGCCCCTCGAGGCCCTCATCGACGGCCTCGACAAACTCGAATCGGCCGCCCGCAAGATGATCGATGCCCCCGCCACGGTGACCACGGCCGCCCTCGCCACCCGCAAGTCCTGCACCCGCCTGCGCCAGCTCCACCAGTCCCGCCTCACCACCCTGCTCGCCGACCCCGTGACCGCCGACCTCCTGCGCGAACGCGAACTCCTCTCCCGCCTCGACGCCGTGGGCCGCCGCCTGCGCGAGGCCGCCGACACCCTCGCCGACGCCATGCTCAAACGCAGCCACTGACCTGCGCGACCACCGATCCGTTCAGCGTACGGTCGTGTCCGTGGTGCCCGTGGGGAACTCCTCGATGCCGAGCACCCGCAGCAGGTCCAGCCGCTCGCGGGTCTCGGCGTCCGCCGGGTTCAGCACCACCAGATGCTGCCGCTGGTCGGGGGTCATGAGGGTCTCGCACTCCATCGCCAGCCGGCCCACCCGCTGATGCAGCACGGTCTTGTGGATGACGCGCCGGACCGCCACCTCATGCTCGGCCCACAGCCGGCGGAAGTCGGCGCTGGCGCGCTGCAGCCGTTCGACGAGCCCGGCGACGACGGGGTCGTCGGCGCGGCGCCCGGCGACCGCGCGCAGGTCGGCCACGAGGGAGCGGCCGTAGTCCTCCCGGTCCTCCGGCGGGTGGGCGGCGCGTTCGGCGGGGTCGGTGAACCAGCGGTAGACCATGTAGCGCCGGTCGCCGGTGAAGCCGGTCTGGTCGCCCATCAGCAGGACGGCCATCCGGTTCTGGGCGAGGACCTCGCCCAGGTCGGAGCTGACCAGGGCCGGGGTCTCACACAGCAGGTCGAGCAGGTGAATCAGGCCGGCGCGGGCCATGTTGGCCGGTCCGTCCGCGGGCGGCGGCTGGTGCCCGGCCAGGTGGAACAGGTGGGCGCGCTCGTCGTCCGACAGGCGCAACGCCCTGGCCAGCGAGCCGAGCAGCTGGGCCGAGGGCTGGGTGCTGCGGCCCTGCTCCAGGCGTACGACGTAGTCCACGGAGATGCCCGCGAGCATCGCCACCTCTTCCCGGCGCAGCCCGGCGATACGGCGGCGCGGGCCCTCGGCGAGACCCACCTCCGCCGGGCGGATCGCCTCGCGACGGCGCCGCAGGAAGTCCGCGAGCTGGTCACGTTGCATGCCCTCATCCTGCATCGTGGTCGGCGAGCCGATCCAGGGACTGACGCTCCCACGATCGGCGCTCCGCTTCCGGGGGCCCGGCCCGGGTGGCAGGCTAAGAGACGAGACAGCGTCATTGAGCGCGGGGGCCGGCGACGTCATTGAGTTCGGGGGTCGGCGACGCGGACACGAACCCCCGCAGGGCCGGACAGAAGCCGTCCGGCCGGGCATGACGGATGTGTGGGAGACGGTGCGATACCCCCGGCGGACTCGTCGGCCAGGGCCGTACCGGCCATATCGACATTGAGGAAGCGATTGTGGACGTGGAAGACGTCGCGATGCGGATCAACGGCGCCGAGGTGAAGGCGTCCGTCGATCCCCGTGTGTCGCTGCTGGACATGCTGCGCGAGACGCTCGGCATGTCCGGCACCAAGAAGGGCTGCAATCAGGGCGCCTGCGGCGCGTGCACCGTGCTGGCCGACGGGGAACGGATCCTGTCGTGCCTGGCGCTGGCCGTGCAGTACGCGGGCAGGGAGATCACCACCGTGGAGGGCCTCGCCGGGGAGGACGGGCCGCACCCGTTGCAGCAGGCGTTCATCGACAACGACGGCTTCCAGTGCGGCTACTGCACCCCGGGGCAGCTCTGCTCGGCGGTGGGCATGGCCGCGGAGGCCGCGCGCGGGGTGCCGAGCTACGTGTCGCAGGATCTGACCGCCGACGAGGTCGTGCTCGACCATGACGAGGTGCGCGAGCGGATGAGTGGCAATTTGTGCAGGTGCGGCGCCCACAACGGCATCGTCGCCGCGATCACCGCGACCTACGGGGCGGCCCGATGAGGCCGTTCACCTATGCGCGGGCCGCGGACGCGGCGCAGGCCGTCCGGCTCCGGGAGGCCCCGCAGGCCGCGTACCTGGGCGGCGGCACGAACCTGGTCGACCTCATGCGGGAGTCGATCGAGGCCCCGGCCGCCCTGGTGGACGTGACCGGCCTGTCGTCGTCGATCGAGGAGCGCGCGGACGGCGGGCTGTCGATCGGCGCGGCGGCCCGGAACACGGCGGTGGCCGAGCACCGCGCGGTCCGCACCCGTTTCCCGGTGCTGTCGCGGGCGATCGTGTCGGGCGGATCGGCGCAGATCCGCAACATGGCGACCGTCGGGGGAAACATCCTGCAGCGGACGCGGTGCTCGTACTTCTACGACGCCGAAGGCGCGCGGTGCAACAAGCGTCACCCCGGCCAGGGCTGTGACGCGGTGGACGGCGTCAACCGCGGCCACGCGATCCTCGGCGCCTCGCCGGCCTGCGTCGCCACGCACCCCTCGGACATGTGCGTGGCGCTCGCCGCGCTCGACGCGGTGGTGCACCTGCGCGGGGCGCGCGGAACGCGGACGCTGCCGCTCACCGACCTGCACCGGCTGCCCGGCGACCACCCCGAGATCGAGACCGAGCTTGAGCCCGGCGAGCTGATCACCGCGGTGGAGCTGCCGCCGCTGCCGCCGGGAACCGTCTCCGCCTACCGGAAGGTGCGCGACCGCGCGAGCTACGCCTTCGCGCTGGTGTCGGTCGCCGCCGTCCTCGCCGTACGGGACGGCGTGATCACCGAGGCCCGGCTGGCGCTCGGCGGGGTCGCGCCCAAGCCCTGGCGCGCCTGGAAGGCGGAGGAGGCGCTGGTCGGCGCCCCCGCCGCCGAGGAGACGTTCCGCGCGGCGGCGCAGGCCGAACTCGCCGACGCCGTCCCCCTGCGCGACAACGGCTTCAAGATCGAGCTGGCCACCCGTACGATCACCGCCGTTCTCGGCCGACTGGCAGGAGGCGCCTGATGAGCACAGCCGGACCTTCGACACAGGACGCGCCGAGGGCGGCCCTCGGCCTGGCGCCCGGCGACTGGGGGACAGGCACATCCGACCCCTTGGCCCGCCCTGGACAGGGGCGCCGTTTCGGCGCCGCCGCGCCGCGCCTCGACGGCCCCGCCAAGGTGCGGGGACAGGCGGCCTTCGCGGCCGAGTTCGCCTACCCGGACATGGTGTACGCCGCGCTCGTGCACAGCACGATCGCCAAGGGCCGGATCACCGGCCTGGACGTCGCCGACGCACGCAGCGCGCCGGGGGTCGTCCTGGTGATGACGCACGAGAACGCGCCGCGGATGAACCCCATGCCCAGGATGCTGACCGCCCCGAAGGCGGCCGGCGGCGACGACCTTCCGATCATGCAGGACGACCGCGTCCACTGGAACGGCCAGCCGGTCGCGGTCGTGCTGGCGCAGACGCAGGAGCAGGCCGATCACGCCGCCTCGCTCATCCGGGTCACCTACGAACAGGAGCCCGCCACCACCTCCTGGGACCAGGCCGTGGCCGACGGGATCACCCCCGGCCTGCTGTTCGGGCATCCCGCCGCGCAGGAGGTCGGGGACGCCGAGGCCGCGTTGCGGGCGGCTCCGGTGTCCGTCGACGCGATCTACCGCACGCCGTACCAGAACCACGCGGCGATGGAACCGCACGCCACGACGCTCAAATGGGACGGCGACGAGCTCATCGTGCACGACGCCACGCAGGCGGTCGCGCACACCGCATGGTCGCTCGCCCACATCTTCGGCATCGCCGAGGAGCAGGTCGTGGTCACCTCCCCGTACGTCGGGGGCGGCTTCGGCGGCAAGGGCCTGTGGCAGCATCAGGCGCTGGCCGCCGCCGCGGCGCGGCTCGCCGGCCGCCCGGTACGGCTCGCGCTCACCCGCGAGGCGGTCTTCAGGATCGTCGGCGGACGCGCCATGACCGAGCAGCGGGTCGCGATCGGCGCCGACGCCGACGGCCGCTTCACGGCCATCGTCCACACCGGCACGGTCGCGAGCGCCAGGGCGAGCGCGCTCTCCGAGCCGTTCATAGCATCGACGCCGCACGCGTACCGGGCCGGCAGCATCAAACTCGGCTTCGACGTGGCCCGCCTGGACATGGTCGCGAACACGTTCATGCGCGCTCCGGGCGCCGCCGTCGGCAGCTTCGCGCTCGAATCCGCGGTGGACGAGCTCGCCGTCGCCCTCGGCATGGACCCGATCGAGCTGCGGCTGCGCAACGAGCCCGAGACGGATCCGATGGACGGCCGCCCGTTCTCCACCCGTCACCTCGCCCAGGCGTGGCGGGAGGGCGCCGACCGCTTCGGCTGGTCCCGCCGCAACCCCGTGCCGGGCGCGGTGCGGGACGGCGAATGGCTGATCGGCATGGGCTGCGCCGCCTCCTCCCACCCCTATGTCCGGATGCCGGGCGGGGCGGCGCGGATCACGCTGACGCGCGACGGCCGGGCCGAGGTGGACGTCGCCGCGCACGACATGGGCATGGGCACCGCCACCGCCCAGACCCAGGTGATCGCCGACCGGCTGGGCCTGGAGCCGGACCGGGTTGAGTTCCGGTACGGCGACTCCCGCATGCCCGGTCTGGTGATGGCCGCCGGGTCCCAGCAGACCGCCTCGATCGGCGCGGCGGTCGCCGCCGCCCACCGGGAACTCGTCGCCGAGCTGATGAAACTCGCCGACGACGACGCCTCGCCCCTGGCGGGTCTCACCCCGGACGAGGTGGGCGCGCTGGACGGCGGCCTCGCCGCCCTCGACGACCCGGACCGGCACGAGACCTACGCCGACATCCTCGCCCGCGCCGGGCGCGACCAGATCGTCGCCGAGGCGGCGGCCCCGCCGCCCGCGGAGATGATGAACTTCTCCATGCACGGCTTCGGCGCGATGTTCTGCGAGGTCCGCGTCAACGCCGTCACCGGGGAGGTCCGGGTCGTCCGCTTCCTCGGCTCGATGGACTGCGGGCGCATCATCAATTCCAGGACGGCGGCGAGCCAGTTCCGCGGCGGCATCATCATGGGCATCGGCCTGGCGCTGACCGAGGAGGTCCTGTTCGACGAGCGCACCGGCCGCATCATCAATCCGAGCTTCTCCGGCTATCACATCCCCGTGCATTTGGACGTGCCGGAGATCGACCTGATCTGGACCGACATCCCCGACCCGCACACCCCGATGGGCGCGATCGGCATCGGCGAGATCGGCATCACCGGCACCGGCGCCGCGATCGCCAACGCGATCTTCAACGCCACCGGCAAGCGGGTCCGCGAGCTCCCGATCACACCCGACAAGCTGCTGTGACGCAGGGCGGCCCGGGATCCTCCCCGGATTCCGGGCCGTTCAGCGGGCGGGCGGCGGCTTGGTCGTACGGGCGCGCGTCCACACCGAAGCCACCGGGGGCCCGTCGTGGCCGCGCCGGTCCGCCCGGGCGATTCTGCGGCGGACCTCGCTCCAGGGCACGGGAAGCTCGTCCGGACGGCAGCGCCACACCGCGAGCGTCGAGGACAGCAGCGCCGGGCGGAGCCGGCGCTTGGCCTCGTGATGGGGGCCCGTCCGGTCGAACCGGGCGAGTTCGGCACGATCGGCCCAGGCGGAGACGACCCACAGGGTTCCGTCCCGTAGATCGGCGCCGAAGGCGTGACCCACGAGCCCGGGAAACCGGGCGAGCCGACGCCGGATACGCAGGGTCCACCACAGCAAACGGGGAAAATCCCGGTATGACCGCAGCGACAGCCTGGCGGCCAGCACCGTGCATCCGGTGGCGGGATCGGGCGGGCCGCCGGTGGTTCTCCACGGCGTCGTCCAGTTGGGCATGCCGTCACGCTAGAGAGGGACGACCCGGCTCACACCGGCGAAATCGCCGGGTACCCGCCGGGCCGTCACTCGTCACGGCCTCGCGCATGGACCCGCGTACGCCCGAGATCCGCGGTGCCCGGCTCAGCCCAAGGACAGACGCGCCAGTTCCGCACGCGAGGCGACGCCCAGCTTGGCGAAGACATTGCGCAGGTGGAAGTCGATGGTCCGCGGGCTGAGGAACATCTGCGCCGCGACCTCGCGGTTGGACAGCCCCTGCCCGACGAACCGCGCGACCTGCAGCTCCTGCGGGGTGAGGTCCTGGACCGTGGAGGGGTCGCGCCTGCGGGCCGTCTCGCCGGAGGCGCGCAGTTCCTGACGGGCCCGCTCCGCCCAGGGGCGCGTGCCCAGATCCTCGAAGATCTCCAAGGCCGCGCGCAGATGGGTCCGGGCGTCCACGCGGCGGCGGGCGCGGCGCAGGAACTCGCCGTAGGCCAGCTCCGTGCGGGCCCGGTCGAAGCGCCGCGCCGAGCGGGCGTGGTGCCGCAGCGCCTGCTCGAAGTGGCCGCGGGCGGCGTCCCCGTCCGCGAGTACGGCCCGGCCGTGCGCGACGAGGGCGAGCGCCCACGCGGCCCCGGTCGCCTCGGCGAACGCGTCCAGTTCCGCGATCCACGTCTCGGCGGCGTCCCGGCGGTCGTCGTGGCACGCCGCCTCCAGCCGGTCGAGGGCCGCCAGGCGGCTCATCACCGGGTTGGCGATCTGCTCCAGGTGATGGAAGGCCGAGGCGGGGTGCGCGGCGGCGTGCACGCCCTTGGCCCAGTGGATCGCGTCCCGGATCAGGACGTCGCCGATGCCCGTCGAATGGGCGGAGGCGACCTGCGTGAGCTCCGCCAGCAGCGTCTCGTAGTCGTCCTCGCCGCGGTGCGCGGCCAGGACCGTCAGCCAGCCCAGCGGCATGCCGGTGAGCCCCGGCCGGTCCATTCCCCGGGCGAGGTTCAGCGCCTCCGACAGGCCGGCCCACGCGCTCGACCAGCGGCCGGTCGCGATCTCGCCGAAGGCGCCGCGGGTCAGCGCGTACAGCACCAGGACGGCGGCGCCGGTGTCGCGGGCGTGCGCGAGCAGCAGGCCGTGGTGACGCAGCACCTCGGCGTCGTCGCCCAGATGGATCGCCGCGATGCCCAGGTTGGAGCGCAGATCGGTGTCGGAGACGGAGTCGGGCACGGTGAACGCCCGGCGCAGCACCGGGGCCGCCCGCGCCCGATCCCCCCGTACCAGGTACGCGAACCCGACCAGCAGGTCGTTGAGGCAGCGGGCGAGCGGCGGATCCTCCTCCCGGTACGGCCCCGCGAACTCCTCCGGATCGATGTCCACCCCGGAGTCCGCGCCGAACGAGGCGAGCGCGGTGGCGAGCATCGCGATCTCGCGGGCGCGGCCGAGGTCGGCCGCCGCCACCTCCCGGGCCGCCTGCATCATCATGCGGTGCCCGAGCCGCGCCGATCCGGTGTTCCACTCCACCCGCGCCCGCAGCCGGTCGATGTCCGACAGCAGCACGGGGTCGGCGGTGCACGGCCGGGCGGCGTCGGCCAGGGCGCGGGCCCGCGCGGGCTGCCCCGCCAGCCACGCGCTGGTCGCCGCGGCCTGCAGCATGCGGGCACGCGGCTCCTCGTGCGGCGTCAGCTCGGCCGCCCGTTCCAGCGCCGCGCACGCCGCCTCGTGACCGCCGCGCCGCCTGGCCCGCTCGGCGGCCCGCTCCAGCTCGCCGACCACCACCTCGTCGGGCTCCTCCACGGCAGCCGCGTGGTGCCAGGCGCGGCGGTCGGCGTCCTGCGGTCCGGTCATCGCCTCGGCGAGGGCGCGATGCGCCCGCCGCCGCTCCGCGCTGGTGGCGGCGTTGTACACCGCCGACCGCACCAGCGGATGCCACAGCTCCAGCTCGGCCCCGCGGACCCGCAGCAACCCGGAACGCTCCACCGCGTCGAGCGCCCGCTCGTCCGCGCCGAGGGCCGCGGCGGCCTGCCGTACCGTCGCCAGACGTCCGGAGTCGTCGGCGGCGGCGACGAGCAGCAGCGTCTGCGCCGCCTCGGGAAGCCGCCGCGCCCGGTCGAGGAAGGCCCGCTCCACGCCCTCGGTCACCGGCAACTGCGCCGGAAGCGGCACCTCTCCGGCGAGCTGGGCCGCCGACAACACGCCGGGCAGCTCGATGAGCGCGAGGGCGTTGCCGCCGGTGTCGGCGAGCAGCCGGTCGCACACCTCCGCGGCCACGGGTACGCCGGCGCGTTCGGCGAGCAGCGTGCGCGCGGCGTCCCGGTCCAGCCCGCCGATCACCAGTTCGGGCAGCCCGCCGCCGTCGAACCGGCGCACGTCGCCGTCCCGCGCGGCGAACAGCAGCGCCACCCGCTCCGCCTGCAGCCGCCGCGCCGTGAACAGCAGCACCGCCGCCGAGGCGTCGTCGAGCCAGTGCGCGTCGTCGATGACGCCCAGCACCGGACCGTGCTCGGCCGCCTCCGCCAGCAGGCTCAGCGCGGCCAGGCACACCAGAAACCGGTCGACGTCGGGCCCCTCCTCCTCGCCGAACGCGACCCGCAGCGCACGCGCCTGCGGCGCGGGCAGCCGCCCGGCGTGGCGAAGGGCCGGACGCAGCAACCGGTGCAGCGCCGCGAAGGCCAGCGGCGACTCCGACTCGATGCCCTGCGTCCGCAGCACCTGCATGCCCTCGGCACGCGCGACCGCGTCCGCGAGCAGCGCCGACTTGCCGACCCCGGGCTGCCCATGCAGCACCAGCGCGCCGCCCCGTGAGGCCCACGCTTCGTCGATCAGGGTCGTCACGGCGGCACGCTCCGACGTCCGGCCATGCAACACGCGGGAAGTTTAGCCAGTTTATGGGGCTATGTGGGTATTCGACCCGGCGCTTGGCGGCCGATGCGGCACCCGCGAACGCCCACGAACGTCCGCCGGGCCCGGGTGCCGTCCCCGGCTCGGCCCCGGTGAACGACCCGGCGAAACTCCCGGTGTGAGAGGGCGGTGACCGGCCGCAATCTCGAAGCGTCACGACCGCTTCCGAGGATCAGGAGTCCCCGATGACTCGCATTTCTCCCCACATCACCTCATTTCGTGTGAACGGCATGTCGTGCGGCCACTGCGTCCGGGCCGTCAGCGACGAGATCGGCGCGCTTGCCGGGGTCGGCGACGTCGACGTCGATCTCGCGACCGGCACCGTCACCGTGACCAGCGACAAGCCGCTGGACCACGCGGAGCTGGCCGCCGCCGTGTACGAGGCCGGCTGCGAGGTGGTGTCATGACCGTCTTCGACGGCCCGCTGGATGTGATCGTCGTCGGCGGCGGTCAGGCGGGGCTCGCCCTGGCCTGGCACCTGAAGCGGCAGGGCATGCGCTTCCTCGTCCTCGACGCCGGGAGCGAGATCGGGCACGTGTGGCGTTCCCGCTGGGACTCCCTCACGCTGTTCACCGCGGCCCGGTACGACGCACTGCCCGGCCTCGACTTCCCCGGCCCGGCCGACCGGTACCCGAACAAGGACGAGGTCGCCGACTACCTGCGCGACTACGCCGCCGCGTTCGAGCTGCCGGTCCGGCTGAACACCCGCGTCGTACGGCTGAGCCGCGCCGCCGACGGCTTCGCGCTGGTCACCGGCGACGGGGAGACCTACCGGGCCCGCCAGGTCGTCGTGGCCACCGGGCCGTTCCAGACGCCGTTCATCCCGCCGGTCGGCGGGCGGCTGGACCCGGCCGTCACCCAGGTCCACAGCTCCGGCTACCGCCGCCCGGCGGACCTGCCCGACGGCCCGGTCCTGGTCGTGGGCGGCGGCAACTCCGGCATGCAGATCGCCGCCGAACTGGCCGCCACCCGCAGTGTCCACCTGTCGATCGGGTCCACCCTGACGACGCTGCCGCAGCGCCCCCTCGGCGTGGACCTGTTCTGGTGGCTCACCCGCCTCGGCGTCGTGACCAAGCCGGCCGACTCCCGGCTCGCCCGGCGCATGCGGGACCGCGGCGAGCTGCTCATCGGCACGAGCCGGCGGGCGCTGCGGCGGGCGGGTGTCGCCTTCCGGCCCCGGCTGGTCGGCGCGGAGGGGACGCAGGCCCGGTTCGAGGACGGCGGCACCCTGCAGGTCCGCAACGTCGTGTGGGCCACGGGCTTCCGGCCCGATTACTCGTGGCTGGACGTGGACGGCGCGCTCGCCGACGGCCGCCCGGCGCACCGGCGCGGCGTGACCGGCGTCCCCGGCCTGTACTTCCTCGGCCTGCCCTGGCAGCACAGCCGGGGGTCGGCCCTGCTGGGGTTCGTCAAGCACGACGCCGCCTACCTCGCCGAGCGGATCACCGCATTCGCCGGGGCGGGGCCGTACCCGAGCGTCGAGCGGGTCGGCTGACCCGGCCGCACCAGGTAAGCCCCCCGGTATCACCACCCGGCGGGATCTCCGCGCGTCACCCCGGCGACCACCCCGGTGAAACCGCCGGTGTGACGCGGAGGCCCGCCCGGCAGCATCGAACCGAGCCCGAAACCGCAGCCCGTGACCCGGAGCCGCTCAGGTGAGCCCACGAACGGCCGCCGCGCTCAGCGGCCGGCCGTCACCCACCATCGAGCACCCCCACCGGCACATCAGGGAGCCCCCCATGACGACATCCACCCTCACCACCTGCGTCCTCGACATCGGCGGCATGACCTGCGCGGCCTGCGTCCGCCGCGTGGAGAAGGCGCTGACCCGGCTCGACGGCGTGGCCGAGGCGCGGGTCAACCTGGCGACCGAGACCGCGACCGTCGGCTACGACCCCGAGCAGATCGACCTGGACCGGCTCACCGCCGCCGTGTCGGCGGCCGGATACACCGGGTCCGTCCGCCACGGTGACGCGACGCCGACGTCGCAACCCCCGCCGTCGCAGACCGCCGCCGAGGACCGCGACGCGCGGCGGGACGCGGAGCTGCGGGACCTGAAGCGCAAGTGGCAGGTCGCGCTGACGGCCGGCCTGTCGCTGATGGTGCTGATGTACCTGCCGCTGTCGCTGGACACGATGGACTGGCTGATGCCGGTCCTGCTGGTGGTCGCGACCGTCGTGCAGTTCTGGGCCGGTCTTCCGTTCTACCGCGCAGCCCTCGCCGCCGCCCGCCACCACACCACGAACATGAACACGCTGGTGGCGCTCGGCACCGGTGTGGCGTACGGCTACAGCGCGTTCGTCACGCTCTGGCCGGGCGTCGCCGAGCGGCTGGGCCTGCCGCTGCACGTCTACTTCGAGACGTCGCTGGTCATCGTCGCGCTCGTGCTGATGGGCCGGTGGCTGGAGCTCAAGGCCCGCGGCCGGACGGCCGAGGCGATCAGGGCCCTGGTCGGGCTGAGGCCGAAGACCGCTCGGGTGCTGCGCGACGGGGTCGAGCGGGACGTTCCGCTCGACGAGGTGGTCGTCGGCGACCTGGTCCGGGTACGGCCCGGCGAGAAGGTGCCGGTCGACGGCGTCGTCACCGAGGGCGCCACCAGCGTGGACGAGAGCATGCTGACCGGCGAGAGCCTGCCGGTGGACAAGACCGTCGGCGACACGGTGATCGGCGCGACGATGAACCGCACCGGCTCGATCGTGCTGCGGGCGAGCGCCGTCGGCCAGGACACCACCCTGGCTCAGATCATCCGGCTCGTCGAGGACGCCCAGGGCGCGAAGGCGCCGATGCAGCGCATGGTGGACCGGGTGTCGTCGTGGTTCGTCCCCGCGGTGCTCGTCGTCGCCGCGCTGACGTTCGCCGGCTGGGCGCTGTTCGGCCCCGACACCGGCCGGTTCACGCTCGCCATCGGGACCGCCATCGCCGTACTGATCATCGCCTGCCCGTGCGCGCTGGGCCTGGCCACCCCGACCGCGACCATGGTCGGCACCGGAAAGGCGGCCGAGCTCGGCATCCTCATCGGCGACGGCGAGGCCCTGGAACGGGCCCGGCGGCTGACCACGATCGTGCTCGACAAGACCGGCACGATCACCCACGGCAGGCCCGCCGTCACCGGCGTGACGACCTGCGGCGACTGGCGGGAGGAGGACGTGCTGCGGCTGGCCGCCGCCGCCGAGCTCGGCAGCGAGCACCCGCTGGGGGAGGCCGTGGTGGCCGCCGCCCGCGACCGCGCCCTCGACGTGCCCCGGGCCGAACGCTTCGCCGCCCTCCCGGGCAAGGGCATCGAGGCCGTCGCGGACGGCCGCCGGATCCTGGCCGGCAACCGCGCCCTGATGGAGGCCGCCGCGATCGACGTCTCGGCGTTCGAAGCGGCGAGCGCGGCGGCGGCCGAGGCGGGCAGGACGCCGATCTTCGTGGCGGTCGACGGCGAGCCCGCCGCCCTCATCGCCGTCGCCGACACGGTCAAGCCGGAGTCCGCCGAGGCCGTCGCCCAGCTCAAGGCGCTGGGCCTGCGGGTGTGGATGCTCACCGGCGACAACGCCGCCACCGCCGCCGCGATCGCCCGCCAGGTCGGCATCGACGACGTGATCGCCGACGTGCTCCCCGCCGACAAGGCCGACCGCGTCGCCGAGCTGCAGCGCGCCGGGCAGGTCGTGGCCATGGCCGGGGACGGCGTCAACGACGCGCCCGCGCTCGCCCAGGCCGACCTCGGCATCGCGATCGGCACCGGCAGCGACGTGGCGATCGCCGCCTCCGACGTCACCCTCGTCGGCGGCGACCTGCGTGGCATCGTCTCGGCCATCGCGCTGTCCCGCCGCACGGTCACGACGATCAAGCAGGGGCTCGGCTGGGCGTTCGCCTACAATGTGCTGCTGATCCCGGTGGCCGCCGGGGTGCTCTACCCGGTGAACGGGCTGCTGCTCGACCCGGTGCTCGCCGCCGCGGCCATGGCGATGAGCTCGGTGAGCGTGGTCAGCAACGCGCTGCGGCTGCGCGGCTTCCGCCGCCCGTCCGGCGCGGCGGCGATCCTGCGGCCGCCGCTGCGCGCCAGGGCCGCCCAGTACACGTACCTGACCGCCATCGCGGCCGTCGCGCTGCTGGTCGGGGCCGGGCTGACCGCGTTGAGCCGTACCGACGCCGCGCAGCGCGGCATGAACGGGGTGCTCGCCTGGAGCCAGGGCATGGGCATGCCGATGCGCCCGGCGATGAGCGTCATGGAGCGCACCGAGGTCGAGCCGGTGAGCACGCACGACGCCGGTCTCGACGTGGACCTCGCCCTTCCCCCCGGCGTACGGCCCGGCGCGTCGGCCCGCCTGACGGTCACCGTGCGCGACTCCGCCACCGGGCAGCCGGTCGAGGACATCACCCGCAGCCACCAGGTGTGGATGCACCTGATCATCACCCGCGAGGATCTGGGCACCTTCGCCCACATCCACCCGGAGCCGACCGGCCGCCCCGGCGAGTACGCGGTGAGTGCGGTGTTCCCCAGCGCGGGACGCTACCAACTGCACACCGAGTTCCGGCGGCTGGGCGAGATGACCGACGTGCTCGACCGGCACGACGTCACCATCGTCGGCGCCCCCGCCCCCGCCTCTGTCCCGGTGACGCCGGGCCCCCGCGAGGTCGTCGTCGGCGGCGTCCGGGTCGCCCTGCACGGCGAGGCCCACGCGGGTGAGCGCAGCGACTTCTCCTTCGCCTTCACCGACGCGACCACCGGCCGCCCCATCGCCGACCTGCAGCCCTACCTCGGAGCCGCCGGCCACGTCGTGATCATGCGCGCCGACGGCGGCACCTTCGCCCACGCCCACGCCGAGTCGTCCGATGAGCGGGGAGAGCCGGTGTTCGCCCTCCCCGGCCAGGAGTTCGGCCCCGAACTCGACCTCCACGTCCGCTTCGACACCCCCGGCGCCTATCGCCTGTGGGCCCAGTTCCAACTGGCCGACGGCCGCGTCATCACCGCCCCCTTTACCATCACCGCCTCCTGAACGAAAGGACCGGTGCCTCCACCACCATCCACTTCGTCACGATCGCCCTCTGGCTGTCGACGACCGCCGTGACCGGCCTCCTGATGACCCGCCGCCGCGCGGTCGCCTGACAGGAGCCGCCGGTCCGATCGGGCAGACCGCGCGAAAGACCCCGGTGAGTGCGAAAGACCCCGGCGAGTGTGGCCTGGCCGCGCTCGCCGGGGTCTTCTTCGCGTCGCCGGGACCGGCCGCCCGGGATCCTGGAGCCGGGGCCGGATGCCGGGCCGACGTAGACTTGCGCCGTGGCACCGAAGGCGCAGCGGACGACGGCATTGCGCGCCGACGCCGCGCGCAATCGGGCGCGGTTGCTGAGCATCGCCCGTGAACTGCTCGCCGCGGGTGACGAGTCGCTCCAGCTGAACACGATCGCCCGGCTCGCGGGAGTGGGCGTCGGCACCGTGTATCGGCATTTCCCCAATCGGGACGCGTTGCTGAAGGCGCTGGCCGCCGAGCGTTTCCGTCGGCTCGCCGACGAACTGCTGGCCGCCGCCGCCGACGAGGACGTGCGCGCCGGGCTGCACCGGGCGATGCGCTCCTCGCTGCGCTACATGCTGGCGGACGAGGGGATCGCGGTCGCGTTCCAATCCTCCGGTGACGGCGACGCGGAGGTCTCGGCGACGTGGGCCGAGGTGACGCGTACGCTCGCGGCCCTGCTGGACCGGGCCCGCGACGGCGGTGTGCTGCGCGCCGACGTCGGCATGGACGACATCCGCCGCCTGCTCTGCGGCGTCGGGCACGCGGTCCGCATCGGCGACAACGACGCCAAGAACGCCGAAATGTATCTCGACATCCTCATCCAGGGCCTGCGCCCGCACGACTGACGGCGGAGCGGGCGTCGTCGGCGGGCCGTCCCACGCCGAGCTAACCGGATAGGTATCCGCTAATGCTATGCTCCCGAATTGGAAACGGATAAGTATCCGATTTGTGGGCGGATCGACGAAGGGAGCCGATCATGGGCAGGCGTGCGGTCGTCACGGCGGGAACCGGAGGAATCGGCCTGGAGACCGCGAAAGGGCTGGCGGCGGCCGGTTACGCGGTGACGGTGGTCGGCCGCGACCCCGGGCGGGGCGCACGCGCCGTCGAGCAGATCAACGCCGTGTCGGCCGAGCCCGAGACGAGATTCGTCGCGGCCGACCTCGCCTCGCTCGGCACCGTGCGAACGCTCGCCGCCCGGCTCGCGGCGGAGGGCCCGCTGACCCTCCTGGTGAACAACGTCGGGGCCATGTTCGTCGACAAACAGCACACCGTCGACGGCATCGAGGCGTCGTTCGCGCTCAACCACCTCTCCCCCTACCTGCTCACCGAACTCCTCCTGGACGCACTGAAGGCCGGCGCGCCGAGCCGCGTCGTCAACGTCACCTCCGGGGCGGCCGCCCGATTCGTCAAGCGCACCTTCGACGCCGTCGAGCCGCCGGGCGGCTACTACGGCTTTCACTGGTACGGCAGGGCCAAGCTCGCCAACCTGGCGTACACCATGGACCTGGCGAAACGACTCCAGGGCACCGGCGTCTCGGTCTTCGCGGCCGACCCCGGCGGCGCCACCACCGAGATGAACAACGGCAGCGGACGAGTACCCAAGATCGTCACCCCCGGCCTCCGCCTACTGTGGCCGCTGGTGCGTCGCACGTTCGAACGACGCGCCGCCACCCCCGTCCCCGTGGCGGCCCAGTCGTCGATCTTCGCCGCCCTCGACGCCTCACTCACCGAGCAGACCGGCCTGCTCATCGACCCCGAATGCCGCTCCGTGGAGCCCTACAACTCCAGCACCGACTCGCGCATGGCCGAGGCCGTACGCAAACTCAGCGAACGCCTCGCGCCACTCGTAGACGCCTGACCCGCGGACACTCACAGCGGCGCGCGGACGTCTTACCCCGTGGGTTGGATCAGGGGCTCGATGCGTTTGACGATCGACGGAACATCGTCGAGGACATGCGTGGCGATGTCCAGGACGGTGGTGAACAGTTCGTCCTCGGCCGCAGGGTCGAATCGAGCGCCGTTAAGTTTGAGGAAGACGTCGGTCGTGGCGAACGCCACCCGTTTGTTCCCATCGGTGAACGGATGCGAGGTGGTGAGGGAGTGCAGCAGGGCGGCCGCCTTTTCGATCAGGGTTGGGTAGGGATCCATGCCGAAGTCCGTCACAGCGGGCCGGGCTGCGGCCGACGCGACAAGGCCGAAATCGCGCACCGTGAGATCGTCGCCCACGAGGCGGCGTCCGATGGCGATTATCTCCTCCGGGGTCAGGTAGCGCATGGTCAGGCGTCGC
Organism: Thermopolyspora sp. NPDC052614; assembly: GCF_040678635.1. Taxonomy (NCBI): domain Bacteria; kingdom Bacillati; phylum Actinomycetota; class Actinomycetes; order Streptosporangiales; family Streptosporangiaceae; genus Thermopolyspora; species Thermopolyspora sp. NPDC052614. The sequence goes on along the minus strand of NZ_JBFATZ010000018.1, from coordinate 111,423 downwards.
CGAGGCGGTCGAGAAGGCTTCGATGGTCGTTGGCGGTCTCGTCGGCCAGTTTCAGCACATGCGCGAGTTCCCGGCGCTGGCGGTACTCCTCCAACGCGGTGATCAAGATGGCGTTCTTGGACTGGTGCTCAGCGGCGGCCAGCTCGTCGAGCCAGGCATCCAGATCCTCGGGAAGGCGTGCTGCGAAAGCCATTTCGACTCCTGCCGTACAGACGTCTGATACTGCCAATGATACCAGTTTTGGTTCTACTCTCATCGCCGTCCCCAACCTGCTCCGCCGTCCACGCGGACCGACTGGAGCGCCTGTACCCGTCCGCCCTCAACTGACGCACTGGTCCTCTTGCATCGGCGCGGGCGGAGGAAATCGGCGATCAGGTGTCCGTTGTCGGTGGGCTGGGGGAGAGTTGCGTGGGTAGGTGGGCGGGGCGAGGTCGGGTGTGTCCCGGCGATGGCCCGTCACGGACTCGGTGCGTACGGCTCGCGCCGGCGATCGGCTACCGAAGGGATGGGGAGGGCGATGGCCACCACGGGCTTTCAAGGAGCGATCTTTGACGTCGACGGGGTGCTGGTCGACTCGCCGCATGAGCGGGCGTGGCGGGAGGCGCTGCGTGGGCTGATGGAGGGCGAGTGGGCGTCGATCCGGGAGCGGACCGCCTGGTCGCCGGAGGCGTTCACCTCGCAGGTGTACCAGCAGGTGATCTCCGGCAGGCCGCGGATGAGCGGGGCTCTCGGCTGTCTGGAGTACTTCAAGGTGCCCGACGCCGAGGAGCGCGCGAAGGTCTACGCGGACCGCAAGCAACGCATGATCGTCGAGTTCATCGAGGCCGGGGAGTTCACCGCGTTTCCCGACGCCGTCCGTTTCGTGCTCGCCGTACGGGCGGCGGGCATTCCGATGGCGTCGGCCTCTTCGTCGAAGAACGCCGACCGGTTCCTCAAGCGGATCCGCGTGGACACGTTCGCCGAGAAGGAGGGCCTCGGGTACGACTTTGTCCGTCCGGGCATGTCGCTGTACGACTTCTTCACCGCCGACCTGTCCGGCCGCGACCTCGCCCACGGCAAGCCGCACCCCGAGATCTTCCTCACCGCCGCCGCCGAACTGGGCATGCCCCCGGAGCACTGCTTCGTCGTGGAGGACGCGGTCAGCGGCGTGCAGGCGGCCAAGGCCGGGGGCATGGCCGCGCTCGGCGTCGCCCGCGCCGACGACCGCGACCTGCTGGCCGCCGCCCACGTCGACCTCGTCGTCACGAGCCTGGACGAGGTCGACGTGGGCGCGCTGGCCGCCCACCGGCTGACCCGGCTGATCAGACGGGGAAGTTGGCGCGGATGACGCCGCGCGGGTCCCGCGCGTGCTTGATCGCGCGCAGCCGGTCGAGCGCCGTGGCGGGGAAGGCCGCCTCGGCCGTCTCTCCGCCGCCGAGGAACGTGTACGGCTTGCGCCCGGTGACAACCCCGCCCAACTCGGCCACGAGCCGCCGCTGCCTGTCGTCGATCGCGGCGGCGAGCTCCGGGTTCAGGGCCGGCCCGAGCGTGTAGAGCAGGTACGGCTCGGCCACCGCCCCGGCCGCGCCCCGGTCCGGCCGGTCCTCGGCGAGCGCGCCGCCCAGGTGCCTGACCTGCACGTTGATCAGCGGGTCGATCGGCCCGGCGAGCAGGATCCCCGCCACCTCGTCGTCCAGCCGGGCGAGCAGCTCGGTGCGGGACTTCACCGGCGCCGGGTCGGCCGGATCCTTGGTGATGTCGCCCAGATCCGCCGGCGAGAGCGTGCCACGCGTGTCGGAGATCACGCCCCCGATCTTGTCGAGCCGCGCCAGCAGCTCACGGGCCTCGTCCGCCGTGCCCAGGTGCGCGAGATCCACCGCCACCATCGGCGGCGTCTGCGGGATGTTCAGCCTGCTGAACCACAGCGACAGCTCGGGCGGCGCCTCGGCCGTGATCTCCCGGAAGGCGTCCAGCACCTCGGCCGCCCGCGCCTCCGGCCAGATGACCCGCCCGCCGTACAGGTCGGCCGCCGGATACAGCTCGAACTCGACCTCGGTGACGATCGCGAAGTCCCCGCCGCCGCCCCGCAGCGCCCAGAACAGCTCCGGATCGGACTCGGCGTCGATCCGCCGCCGCTCCCCGTCGGCGTCCACGACCTCGAACGCGCGCACGCCGTCGGCCCCCCAGCCGTACCGGCGGCTGAACCACGACAAACCACCACCGAGGGTATAGCCGGTCACGCTCACCACGGGCGAGGTCCCCGCGAGCCCCGTCAGCCCGTACGGCCCGGCCGCCGCCTGCACCCGCCCCCACGTCACGCCCGCCCCGGCCCGGGCCAGCCGCCGCTCGGGCAGCACCTCCAGGCGGTCGAGCGCGGCGGTGCGCACCAGGATCACGCCCTCGATGTTCCCCGAGGCCCCATGCCCGGACGGTTGGGCGCTCACGCTGAGCCCGGCCCCCCGGGCGTGCCGCACCACGGCGGCCACATCGTCGGCGTTCGCGGCCTCCACCACGGCCGCCACCGCCGACTGCCCGACCGCCCGGTTCCACGGCAGGACGGCGGCGTCGAACCCGTCCTCCCCGGGCAGCAGCACTCGCCCGGAGACACGCCCGCGCAACTCGTTCCCGCTCATCTCGTCCATGGCTCCTTCTCTCGTCACCTTCACGGTGTCCGTCTCGTCCCTGCTATGACGGAACCCGAGCGACGAAGGTGACCGATGGACGAGAAGGAACTGCTGGCGAGCCGGTTCGCCGACCACCGCGACCATTTGACCGCGGTGGCGTACCGGATGCTCGGCTCCCTCAGCGAGGCCGAGGACGCCGTGCAGGAGGCGTGGCTGCGGCTCAGCCGGTCCGACGCGGACGCGATCGAGAACCTGCGCGCCTGGCTGACCACGGTCGTCGGCCGCGTCTGCCTGGACATGCTGCGTTCCCGCGCGGCCCGCCGCGAGGAGCCGCTGCCGGAGGTGCGCCTGCCGGATCCGATCGTCGCGGACGGCCCCGATCCGGAGCGGCAGGCGCTGATCGCCGACTCGGTGGGCCTCGCCCTCGTCGTGGTCCTGCAGACGCTGTCGCCCGCCGAACGGCTCGCGTTCGTGCTGCACGACCTGTTCGGCGTGCCGTTCGACGAGATCGCCCCGATCGTGGGCCGCACCCCGGCGACCGCGAAGAAGCTCGCCAGCCGCGCCCGGCAGCGGGTGCGCGGCGCGGCCCCCGCGCCCGACACCGATCTGGCCGGTCAGCGCCGGGTCGTCGAGGCGTTCCTCACGGCGGCGCGCGGCGGGGACTTCGAGGCGCTCCTCGCCGTGCTCGACCCGGACGTCGAGCTGCGGGTGGACGCCGGTCCCGCGGCGGCGGGCGTACGGGCGCGGGGCGCGGCGACCGTGGCGAGGTCGGCGATCGTCGGGGCGCGTGCGGCCGACCGCGTCCGTCACGTCGTGGTGAACGGCGTCGCGGGTCTCGTGGAGAGCTCGGCGGGCCGCCCGGTCGGGGTGCTCGCGTTCACGATCAGGAACGGCCGCGTCGCCACCATCGACATCCTCACCGACCCGGTACGGCTCGCGCGCCTCGACCCGGCCCTGTTCGAGGAGTGATCGTTCAGGCGGCGAGCGGGAGGCGCAGGACGAACCTGGCGCCCGTGGGATGGTCGGCGGCGTACAGGTGACCGCCGTACCCCTGGGCGATCTCCCGGGCGATGGGCAGCCCGAATCCGGAGCCGCCGGGGTCCAGGCCCTTGGCGGCCTCCTGCCGGTAGAGCCGGTGGAAGATCCGCTCGCGGTCGGCCGGGGGGATGCCGGGGCCGTCGTCGATGACCTCCAGGATCGCCTCGGACGCGTCGGCCGACACCACGATCTCGATCTTGTTGGTGGTGTGCCGTTCGGCGTTGGCGAGGAGGTTGGACAGCAGGCGGGCGAGCCGTACGCGGGAGGCGCGGACCACGGCGGGCCGCTCGTACCGGGTGATGACGTTGCCGCTCGGCGGGTGGGCCTCCAGCTCCTGCTCGACCAGATCGGCCAGGTCGACCCGTTCGGAGGCGGGCGGGGTCCCCGCGTACAGCCGGGCGAGGGTGAGCAGGTCGCCGACGATGTCGTTGAGGCGTTGCACGTCGCGGTGGAGTTTGCGCAGCGTCCGGGGCAGGTCGGCCTCGGGCTCGGAGAGCGCGACCTCCAGCTCGGTGAGCAGCCCGGTGATGGGGTTGCGCAGGTCGTGGGAGGCGTCGAACAGGAAGCGCTGCTGGTGCTCGATGGCCTCCTGTAGGGCCGAGACGGTCTGTTGCTCCTGCCGGTAGGCGTGCTTGAGCCGGTCGCTGAGCTCGATCAGCTCGCGGGTGCGCGCGGAGACGGTGTTCTGCATCTCCTCCAGCCGTATGCCGGACAGGTCGGTGTCGCCGTCGCGGGAGCCCAGCACGTGCCGTACGAACAGGGTGACGTCCTCGGAGCGGTGCACGATGTATCGCACCTTCCCGTCCGGGGTGAGGATCGGGGTGTTCACCAGGTTCCAGTACCGCTCCTCGCGGTCGTCCGCCCGGTCCCGCCGTACAACACGGCCCCGCACCAGCGGCATGGTGTCCGCCTCGCCGGTGCTCAGCACCCGCTCCAGCGAGAGCCGCAGCGCGCCCACGCCCGGCGCGTCGGGATCGCCGCCGGCGTCGGGGTTGGCGGGGAAGGAGTCGAAGACGGGGCGCCCGATCACCTCTTCCCTGGTCCGCCCCGTGGCCCGAAGGTAGGCCTCGTTGACCTCCATGATGAGCAGGTCCGGCGACAGGATCGCGAACGGGGCGGCCAGGCAGTTGAACACGGCCTCGAAGTCCACCTTGGTCTTCATCGCACTCACCCCCGGGAGCACCCATACCCAAATCACCCATAGAGGTACACATAGCCAAATATTAGGACATTTGAGTGTTGGGTGATCGTCGTACGACCGGTGCCGCGGCGATGAGAAGGGACTCTGGCCACCATGGAGCGTCAAAGGCCGGTGGCGGGGGAGGCGAGGGTGAGGTCGGCGCCGGTGTCGGCGTCACGCGGCGGCCGCCCGATGCCGTACCAGTCCAGGCACAGAACCGTGGCGTCGTCGCGTAGGCGGCCGTCGTTCGCGTGAAAGACCGCCCCGGTCAGCGCGAGGGCCGCCTGACGCGGGTGCAGATCACGGGTGCTCACCATCAGACCGGGCAGGTCGACGCCGGACCCCAGCATGCCGTCGGTCAGCAGCATCACGCGGTCACCCGGGCGCAGTTTGAAGGGCTGAGCCGTGTACGAGTGCGGAAATGGAATGCCGAAGGGGAGATCCGGTTCGAGCAGGACCTCCTCGACGTGGCCCTCGCGCAGGCGCAGCGGCGGGAGATGCCCCGCGTTGACGATGTGGGCGAGGCCCGAGCGCAGGTCGACGCGGATCAACTGCCCGGTGGCGTACAGGTCGGGGATGTTGTGGTGCTCGCGCATCGCCGCGTCGGCGCGGCGGGCCTGCTCCTCCAGGCCGGCCCCCACCCGCCGACCGCCCCGCAGCGCCGCGAGCAGCAGCGCGGCGCCCAGCGCCGCCTCCACGTCGTGCCCCATCACATCGGTCAGCGACAGGTGCACGGCATCACGGTCGAGGGCGAAGTCGAAGGTGTCGCCGCCGATGTTGTGCGCCGGCTCCAGCGCGCCGGACACGGTGAACTGGTTGGACTCGCACGTCAGCGCCAGGGGCAGCAGCTGGTGCTGGACCTCGGCGGCCAGGGCCAGCGGGGTGCTGCGCCGGCCCCACTCGTACAGGTCGGTGAAGCGCCGGTTGGCGATGACGACGTACGCCAGCGCGTGGGCCGTCCTGCCGATGCGGTCCAGCGTCGCCGGGGCGGGGTCGTCCGGGCAGACGACCTCCAGGATGCCGATCGAGTCGCCGCGGTTGGTCACCGGGGCGAGCACCTGCACCGAGCCATTGTCGAGCCGCCGCCGGTACCGCCGCTGAGTGCGGAGCACCTGGTCGTAGAGGGTGTCGGCGAGCGGGATGCGCTCGGCCTCCAGCAGTTCCTCCAGGCAGCCACTCACCTGCACGGTCGGCGCCATGATCGCGGCCAGGCGTACCACGGAGTGCCCGGAGAAGTCGGTGAGCAGGAAGGACACCGCGGTGGCGCCGAGATTGCGGCGCAGGCCGGCCGCGACCACGTCGATCGCCGCCTCCGGAGGCGCGTTCTCCGCCGCCGTCAGAATCTCGTCGATGTCCATCCGCTCAAACGAGGGAAATCGCCCCATACGTGGTGGACTACCCGTTATTGGCCGTCGCGCTCATCCGGATGGCGGGCCACGCGACGCCCACCGCCGACCCGGCCGCCCCGGGCCTCCGGGGGAATGGCATGGCGTTGGATGTCCCAGGGTTTCTCGTAGCGCCGCGTGAGGCGGGAATGCAGGTCGGTGAAGGCGAGCTGGCTGGCCGTCGCGAGCGGGCCCTGGCCGGAGTAGGCGGAGCTGCCGGGCGGAGGGGATGGGCGCGGCGCGGGGGCGGGACCGGCGCATGCGGTGAGTGCGAGCAGGACGGCCGGTAGTAGGGGGAGTAGGCGGCCTGCGGACAGCGCCCGGACCGATGGGGAGGCGGTGCGGTGGGCGCGGGCAGGAGTCGGCGGCGGCGACACTGTGAGGATCATAACGGGGAGTGCCGATCGCGTGCGGAAACGGGTGCCCGGGGCTTGGCCGACCAGCGGTGCCGGTGGTGACCGCTGTGTGAAGAATTCTCGCATGAGGCGGGCGTGAAACAGAATTTCGGCAGGCTTCTCGGTCATCTTTCGGCGGGTCCTGAAAGAAAACCGCTCACGCTCCGAATCGGCTGATCGGCGGGGCATGTCATGAACGTGTATTGGTCCCTGCATCGCGTTTGACCAATGCCATCGGTCATGTGAGAGTCGTCGGGAAATTGCGCCACTCCTCGTACGCAGCAGCCGATGCTCGTGCCATGCGACATCGCCGCGGACCATCGATAGGAGATGATGAGTGTGCAGCCCGACGTCCCGGTCCCCGACGAGCACCCGCCGCCGAGAATCGACACCACCGTGCCGCATTCCGCCCGCATCTGGAACTACTGGCTGGGGGGCAAGGACAACTATCCGGTGGATCGCGAGGCCGGCGACGCGTACCTCCACATCAGTCCCGGCATCGTGGAGACGGCACGCGCGTCCCGCTACCTGCTCGCCCGCTTCATCCGCTACCTGACCGGCGAAGCCAAGATCCGGCAGTTCCTGGACATCGGGACCGGCCTTCCGACCGTGGACAACACCCACGAGCTCGCCCAGTGCGCGGCCCCGGACTCCCGGATCGTCTACGTCGACAACGACCCCCTGGTGCTCGCCCACGCCCGCGCCCTGCTCACCGGCACGTCGCCGGGCACCGTCGACTACATCGACGCCGACCTGCGCGACCCGGACAGGATCATCGCGCAGGCCGCGAAGACCCTCGACTTCGACCGGCCCATCGCCCTCATGCTCATGGGCATCCTCGGCCACATCGACGGCTACGACCTGGCCCGTTCCCTGGTGAGGCGGCTGGTGGACGCCCTTCCCGCAGGCAGCTACCTCGCCCTCTACGACGGGGTGGAGGGCAACGCGGCCTCCCACCAGGCGCTTGACGACTACAGCTCGCGCGGCGCCGTCCCTTACCACCTGCGCAGCCGGGAGGAGATCGTCGGCTTCTTCGACGGTTTGGACCTGGTGGAGCCGGGCGTCGTCCCGCTGTCCGAGTGGCGTCCCGAACTGCCGAACCTCGACCCCCCGACCGTGACCGCGCTCGGCGGCATCGGCCGCAAGGTCCGATGACGGCTCGCCCTCCGCGGGCTCGCGCCGAACCCGCGGAGGCATGAGCGTCGGTCTTCGGCGGCCCGGCCTCGCCTACCCTCGCCTACCGTCCCCGGTCACCTCCTGCGGACGATGATGCGCTGCGACCCGTTGGCGTTGTTGGAACTGGTGGCGGAATTATTGGAGTTGCGGGCCCGTATCACGATCGCGAAGTTTCCGCTGTTGACGGAACGGCCCGAGCTGTAGTAATAGCCGCCGTTCTTCGAGATCCCGTTGCGCCGGGGTCTGCGGGCGTCCCTCGCGGAATTCGGTGGCACACCGCCGGACGCGTACATCCGGAACATGTCCCGGGAAACGCCACGCGTGTTCTCCGAGGACGCGGATTCGGCGAAGGCCGACGCCCCCGCCGCGGTCACCGTCAGAGCACAGCAGAGTACGGCCAGGCCGGCCGGCTTCATCAGATACCTCATCGCCCCTGATGCTCCATACGTTGTGTCGGCCCTTCGGCCGGCGTCCGGCGTCGGCTCCACCGTGCCTCCGGGCTTGCCGCGGAACCCTCGTCGATATCCAGCGTCTGCCCGCCGTTGGCGGCGTTTCCGCTGCTTGTCGCGTTGTTGCTGCCCGTGGCGCCGTTTCCGTTCGAGAAGTTGCCGCTGTTGATGGGATTGCCCTCGCTGTAGTAATTCCCGCTGTTGGTGGAGTTACCGCTGTTTTCCGCGCCGTTGACGCACTTCGTGGGAGAATTTGAGGAGGGTGAATTATAGGCGACCAATCGGTTTCCGCAGAACACCTGGGGTATCGCGTCCAGCACCGTGACGAGGTCCGCGCCGGTCAGTCGCGCCAGCGTGGATCGCCGCGCGGGCGCGGGATCGGCGCTCGCCGGCCCGGCCGCCCCCGATATGGCGATGATTCCCGACGCCGTCACCGCGACCGTAATCCTGCCGAAGCCCCGCATTCCGCCTCCACTGTCCATGAGAACTCCGCCGAGAACGCCGCCCAGGCTACTGCCGGGCCGTTCGACGAATCATTACCGGCGCATCGTGTCGAAGAATTCGACGATCCGGCCGGGAGAATTGTGGCGATTATCGGGGGCAAGGCAGGACGGCGGCGTCGGAATTCTGCCGAATCGGCTCGTGGCCGCGCCGACGCGGCAGCGTGCGCGGGAGGCGTCGTACCGGCCCGTCGCGAGCGCCCGGAGGCGCGCTTGACATCAACCGGGACGCCCACGAGTCCCTGCAGAACCGCGCCACAGTCGGCAAGTCCCTCCTGCTCATCTGACTTATCCGAGCCTTATCCGAGCCTTATCCGGGCCTTATCCGGGCCTTGGTTGAGTTCGCTCCGAACCGCGCCGCGTACCTGATCCCGGCCGTCCGCGTCGGTCGCGCGGCGATCGCCGTACCCGTCGTCCAGGGCTCCGGATCGCCGCGCGACGTGAGAGTTCCCGCTCGTCACGGGGGTGCTGACCGTTCGCTCCACCCACACTGCGAAACTACGGTGGGAAAAGGTACACCCAGGTACGAGTCGCCCTATGGGACAGGCCACGCGAAAACATCGACGGTGTTGGCCCAGGGTTGGTAAAGAGGAGACCGAGATGACGATCAGCCCGCAGGCGCGGCACGGAGGCGAAGCGGCCGGGACCAACGGCGCCGGCTTCAAGCTCGAGTACGACCACGGTTCCCTGGCGCTCCCGGCCCGCCCGGTGACCGAGGGCCCGGCCGGGGTCGATGTGAGCACACTGCTCAAGGAGACCGGGTACGTCACGGTGGACGTGGGCTTCGCGAACACCGCGGCCTGCTCGTCGGCCATCACCTACATCGACGGGGACGCGGGCATCCTGCGCTACCGCGGATACCCCATCGAGCAACTCGCCGAGAAATCCTCCTTCCTGGAGGTTTCGTACCTGCTCATCTACGGCGAGCTCCCGACTCGCGAGCAGCTCGTCGAGTTCACCGAGAAGATCACCATGCACACCCTGTTGCGCGAGGAGATGCGCCGGTTCTTCGACGGCTTCCCGCGCGACGCCCACCCGATGGCCGTGCTGTCCTCGGCCGTGAGCGCTCTGTCGACGTTCTACCAGGACAGCCTGAACCCCTTCGACCAGGACCAGGTCGAGATCTCCACCGTACGGCTCATGGCGAAACTGCCCACGATCGCCGCGTACGCCCACCAGAAGTCGATCGGCCGCCCGCTCCTCTATCCGGACAACTCGCTCGGCTACGTGGAGAACTTCCTGCGCCTGACGTTCGGGGTGCCGTCCACGCCGTACGAGATCGACCCGGTCCTCGTCGACGTGCTGGACATGCTGTTCGTGCTGCACGCCGACCACGAGCAGAACTGCTCGACCTCGACCGTCCGCATGGTCGGCTCCAGCCACGCGAACATGTTCGCCTCCATCTCGGCGGGCGTGAACGCGCTGTTCGGCCCCCTGCACGGCGGCGCCAACCAGGCGGTGCTCGAGATGCTGCAGCAGATCCACGCCGACGGCGGCGACGTGGACGCCTTCGTCCGCAGGGTGAAGGCCAAGGAGAAGGGCGTCCGCCTCATGGGCTTCGGCCACCGGGTCTACCGCAACTACGACCCGCGCGCCGCCATCGTGAAGAAGGCCGCCCAGGAGGTCCTCACCCGCACGGCCAACGGCGACCCGCTGCTCGACCTGGCGCTGCGCCTGGAGGAGATCGCCCTCTCCGACGAGTACTTCATCGAGCGCAAGCTCTACCCCAACGTGGACTTCTACACCGGCCTGATTTACAAGGCGATGGGCTTCCCCACCGAGATGTTCACCGTCCTGTTCGCCCTCGGCCGTCTCCCCGGCTGGATCGCTCAGTGGCGAGAGATGATCACCGACCCCACCACCAAGATCGGCCGTCCCCGCCAGCTCTACGTCGGAGCCACCGAACGCGACTACGTCCCCATCGAGAACCGCTGACCCACCGGAACACCACCCGAGGTCATGGCTGCCCCGCAGGGCAGCCATGACCTCGGGTCATCCCTCGCGCTTGGGCAGCACCCGCTTGATCGCGAGAGCGGCCGAGATGAGGGTGAACAGGGCCAGGCCGACCCAGAGCGCGTTCATACCCATGAACGGCGCGCTGGCGGCGGCGCCTCCGAATCCCGCGGCGACTCCGCCGATCGGGGGATTGTTGTACATCTCCTACCACTTCCTCTCTTTGCGGAACACTGCCTCCCAGAACGCCTTCGCCTGAGCGGCCTGAAGGAACACATCAAAGATCATTTCGACCACGATCAGCCCGGCGATCGCCATCTGCCTCCGCCCGCGGCTGCGTACCGTCACCACGCGTTCGACGGCGAAGACGCCCGTGATCGCCAGCCACAGGGGTTGCAGGACGATGCCGCCCATGAACAGCACGCTGTAGGCGAGCGAGCCGAGGTAGGCCACGATCACGACGATGCCGATGAGCGACAGCAACTGACGCCCCCAGTAGGGGCGGGTGACCCGGGTCCATCCGTAGTCGGCGAGGTTCTCCAGCGCGCCGCGCTTCCAACGCAACCGCTGCCGGAACAACTCGCCCCAGGTGGGCATCACCTCGGTGGTGAGCGTGCACTCCGCCGGGCAGAGGATCCGCAGGTCGAGGTGGAGAATCGCGAGCGTCAGCTCGTTGTCCTCGGTGAGCACGCGCACGTCGTACACATGATCCCCGCCGGGAAGACGCCCACAGCGGCGCGCGGCCACGACCTCCCGCAGGGTGATCGCGCGGAACAGGGTGGCCGTGCCGGTCAGCACCAGCGCCTTGCCCCGCAGCCGCCGGACGTCTCTGGCGTAGCGTGCGTACTCGTTGCGCTGGAACATCCCGACCAGACCGCCCCCGCGTTTGCCGGTGAAGGTCCCGCCCACGGCGGCGAGCCGGCCGTCGGCCAAGCGGAGCACGCCGTGGTGGAGGAAGCCTGGATCGAGGGCGGAATCCGCGTCCATCACGAGGATCGCGTCCGCGCCACCCAGCGTGGGGAGCAGGTCGTCGAGGATCTGGTTGAGCGCCCCCGCCTTCTTGTGCCGGTTGCCCCTGGTCTCGACGACCTCGGCGCCCAGCAGCATCGCCAGCCCCGCCGTCGCGTCCGTGCAGTTGTCGGCGATCACGATGATCCGGTCGGGAGGGCGGACCTGCCGGGCCAGCGACGCGATGGTCTCGCCGATCTGCGCGGCCTCGTTGTGCGCCGGGATCAGCGCCGTGACCCGCATGTCCGATGGGTCCACGGGAGGCAGGCTGCGCCGACCGTCCCGATCGCGCCGTCTCGGAACGGTCCATTGCTCGGCGAGATGGGCCGGGTGGTGCACGGGTGGTCCTGGTGGTACTTGTGAAGCTGCTGCTTCTTTTGGGCATGGAAGGCCCTAATGTGGTGCAAGAACCAATGAAACACTAGATCTACCTCTCTGCGCTATAAGAGAAGTAAGTGATGTTGATTGCCCGATCGGTAGCACCCGTCCGAATCTTGATCGCCTCGGTCGCCGCCACCGCGGCGCTCGCCGCGGGATTGATCGGGTACGCGCACCTCACGCGAGTGACCACGCCCCCACCGGGCCCCCCGCAGCCCCCGCCGAGCGCGAGCGCCCTGCCGGCGCGGGTGAAGGCCGCCGCGGCGCTCCCCGCCTCACGCCCGGTCCGGCTGGAAATCCCGAAGATCGGCGTACGGACGCCCCTGATGACCCTGGGCAAGAACCCCGACCAGACCATCGAGGTCCCCCCGCTGACGCGAGCCGACACGGCCGGCTGGTACCGGCTGGGCCCAACGCCAGGGTCGCGAGGAGCGGCGGTGATCGTCGGCCACGTCGACACCACCACAGGACCGGCCGTGTTCTACCGTCTAGGCCGGTTGCGCGCGGGCGACAAGGTACGGGTCTTCCGGCGGGACGGCAGACCGGCGATCTTCGTGATCGACGCGGTGGAGAGCGTCCGCAAGGACCGCTTCCCGACCGCCAAGGTGTACGCCGACCCCGGCTACCCGGCGATCCGCCTGATCACCTGCGGCGGAGCCTTCGACGCGAACAGCGGCCACTACGAGCGCAACATCATCGCCTACGGCCATCTGACCCGCTGAACGCTCCCGCCACCGTACGGATGTTCGGCGTCGTAGGCGGACGTGGCCGCGGGCACCGAGAAGACCGCCCATGGCCCGCGATCGTCCTCAGCCATCACGTCTGGCGGAGTCGGTAGCTGAACCACACGCTCTTGGCTCCGTCCTCGGTACGGCTCCAGCCGAGGCACTGCGTCATGCACCGGACCATCGCGAGTCCCCGTCCGTGCTCGGCGATGTCGTCGGCGGCCACGAGGTGGGGAAACTCTGCTCCGTGATCGATGACCTCGCCGAACAGCATGCCGCCCCGGACGTACAAGGTGAGCCTGACCTCGGGGGCGCCGTGGACGATCGAATTCGTGATCAACTCGGAGACGATCAGTGTGATGTCGTCGGAGGCGTGACCAGGGCGCCCTGGCCCAATTGCCTTCGCCACGCTCGCCACAGGCCGGCCACGTCCGCGCGATCGGCCGCTGTCCTGGATGCTTCTGCTGTACCCGTTCTTGGCGTTTCCCGGACTTGTGTAACCGTACCACCACCCTCCGTAGTGATTTCGGTTAACATAATGAGGTCCAGGAATTGAAAACTCAATAGGCGAGTCTCAATATGAGGGGTTGTCCCGATTTGCCATTGACTCGCTTATCGGGCAATTCATCACAGGGAGGCCATATCGATGTCCAGCCCCACCCTGAAACGTCGGCGACTCTCCATCGAGCTCCGCCGTCTCCGTCAGAGAACGGACCTGAGCGTTACGGAGGCGGCAAAACGCCTAGATCTGGACCCGGCCACGATTACCCGCATGGAGCGAAACGACTGGAAACGCCCCAACATCAACATTATTCGCAACATGCTCACCCTGTACGGCGTGACCGACGAGGCCAACCGCGATGCCCTCCTCACCCTCGCGAGAGAGTCCCGCCAGCGCGGTTGGTGGGCCGACTACGCCGACGTGTTCCGGAGCAGCCTCCCCGACTTCGAGTCCGGTGCCCGCGCCATCTTCGAGTACCCCGCCCTGCTGATCGCCGGGCTCCTCCAGACCGAGGAGTACGCCCGAGCGGTCTTCCGTGGCGATCAGGTGCTGACCGACGAAGCCTTGCTCGAACGTCACATTCGCGCTCGCATGGTGCGGCAAGAGATCCTGGACCGCGAAGACCCTCCGCATTTCTGGGCTGTGATCGATGAGGCGGCCCTGACGAAGCTGGTCGGCGGTCCCGACGTCATGCGCGATCAGCTTCGGCACATCTGCAAGATGGCGGCCAAGCCCCACATCACCATCCAGGTCCTACCGGACTCGGTGGGTGCCCACAGCGGAATGATGGGCGCGTTCACGATCCTGGACTTCCCGGCTCCCGACGACCCGAGCATGGTGTACATAGAGACGCCGACAGATGCCTTGTATCTGGAGAAGCCAGAAGAAATCCACCGTTATAGGATTATTTATGGCCACCTTCTTTCGGCGGCCCTTCCGCCGGAGGAGTCTGTTCGTTTCGTGGCCTCGATGGCAGACCAGCTCAAGGAGTAGGTGAGGGGCAATGAACCGAAGCCCGAAGCCGGCCTGGCGCAAGAGTTCCCATAGCGGCGGGAGCGGTGACAACTGCGTTGAGATCGCGGGTGTGCGCAGCGGCGTGGCCATGCGAGACAGCAAGAACCCTGGCGGAGGAATCCTCACCTTCACTCCTCGCGAGTGGAATGCCTTCCTCGGCCGCATCAAGGGCGGAGGGCCCGTCGAGTAGGCGAGGAACAGGGCGGGGCCGCGCGGCCAGGTGCCCGGGGGCGGGTCCTTTTCGCTTCGTCCCTCTGCGAACCACATGGGGCGGCTTTCACCCCCATGTGGTTCTCGGGTCAATTCCAGAGGTCCATCTCGGGGAGTTTCACCCAGAGGTCAGGAGAGCCCGTGAACGCGCGCGCATCGGTGAGGCGCAATCCCGCGCCCGCGCAGCAGTACGCCACGGCCTCACCGCGGTAGAGGTAGACGGCGAGGATCTCCTCGGCCGGCTGACGACGCATCCGCCGGGCACGTCCGTGACGGGCGCGGCGCGGTAGAGGCCTGAGCGGCGGGCCGTACGGGCGAGGTCGGATCCCCGTGTGGTACGGCCTGCACCTGTTGGCGGCGCTGGCGATCATCATCCTGCTGGTGATCTCGTCGCGGCGGGAGGCCGCCCGGCAGCCCCGCACCATCGGGTTCGTGGCGCTGAGCATCGCGCTCACCCTGTTGATCTTTGCTCTCTGACCGGCGCTCGGTCATTTGTCGTAGTCGACTCTGCCTTGTTGCCAGACGAAATGTCTGTTGCACGTCGGCTCTACTGGGTGGCGGCGATGGAGCCTGATGCGAGGAAGGTGTATGTCATGGCAGCTGAGAGTCTCGAGGCCGCGATTCAGCGGGTGGGGTCTGCGGTCGGGGTGCTACGCGATTCGAAGGTTCGGCCGCACACCTTCCCCGTGGCACCGGAGTTCACGAACTGGCGCTCGGAGCAGAAGGCGTGGCGGACCACGTGCGCGCTGCTCGACCAGTCGCACCACATGACCGACCTGTTCATCAGCGGCCCGGACGGGCTGAGGCTGCTGTCGGACTTCGGCGTGAACTCGTTCGCGAACTTCACGCCCGGGAAGGCCAAGCAGTACGTCGCGGTGAACCAGGACGGCTACTTCATCGGGGACGCCATCCTCTTCCACTTGGAGGACGGCCTGTTCGACCTGGTGGGGCATCCCACCGTGGCGAACTGGCTGCAGTACAACGTCGAGGTCGGCGGGTACGACGTCACGCTTGAGCGGGACGACAACTCCTACGACCGGCCGTCGGGGCCGCCGAAGCTGTACCGCTACGAGCTGCAGGGGCCGAACGCGGTGCCGCTGCTGGAGAAGCTGACGGGCGAGCCGCTGCCGCACGTGAGGTTCTTCAACATGACCGAGTTCGTCATCGCCGGGCACCGGGTGCGGGCGCTGCGGCACGGGATGGCCGGCATGCCGGGGTTCGAGATGTTCGGGCCGTGGGCCGAGGGCGAGGAGGTGCTCGCGGCGATCCTGGCGGCCGGGGCGGAGTTCGGGCTGGTCCGGGCGGGGGCGAAGGCGTACTCGACGTCGAATCTGGAGTCGGCGTGGATTCCGACGGCGGTGCCGGCGATCTTCGGGCCGGAGTTGCGGGGGTATCGGGAGTGGCTGCGGGTGGACTCGCTCGGGTCGCTCGGCGGCAGCATGAACTCCGCGGACATCACCGACTATTACGTCACGCCGTACGACATCGGGTACGGGCACGT
Source organism: Thermopolyspora sp. NPDC052614 (assembly GCF_040678635.1). Lineage (NCBI taxonomy): Bacteria > Bacillati > Actinomycetota > Actinomycetes > Streptosporangiales > Streptosporangiaceae > Thermopolyspora > Thermopolyspora sp. NPDC052614. The sequence goes on along the minus strand of NZ_JBFATZ010000018.1, from coordinate 95,406 downwards.
GGTGAAGTTCGACCACGAGTTCCTGGGGCGGGAGGCGCTGGAGCGGCTCGCCGGGACGCCTCGCCGTGCCAAGGTGTCGCTGGTGTGGAACCCCGATGACGTGGTGTCGGCGGTGCGGTCGCTGCAGGAGCCGGGGCTGCCGGCCAAGTACATCGAGATGCCGAAGGCGCGGTACGCGTTCTTCCAGGTCGATGCGGTGCTGCGCGACGGCAAGCAGGTGGGCATGTCGCTGGATGTCGGATATATCGCCAATGAGCGGGCGTTCATCTCGCTGGCCACGCTCGACCTCGACTGCGCCGAGCCGGGCACCGAGGTCACGGTGCTGTGGGGTGAGGAGCCCAACTCGGCCAAGCCCGCGGTCGAGGAGCACCGGCAGATCGAGGTCCGGGCCACGGTGGCTCCCGCGCCGTACGTCCGCGAGGTCCGCGAGTCGTACCGCAAGTCCTGAAATATCCGGCCACCGCGGGGCACGTCCTCGCGGTGGCCGCCACCCACACGGAGCCGGTCGCGCGGGGGCGGCCGGCTCCTTCGCGTCACGTCTCGTCGGCGGGCGGCGGCACCAGCCCCTCGCGGATGGCGACGAGGGCGGCCTGCGTCCGCGAGGTGAGGCGCAGCTTGCGCAGCACGTTGCTGACGTGCGTGCGCGCCGTGCGCTCGCTGATCACCAGCTCCTCGGCGATCTGCCGGTTGGTACGCCCGTTGGCGACCAGAATGAGCACGGCGCGCTCCCGCTCGGTCAGCGCCCCCACCCCGGTCGGCGAGATCATCTCCCGGGTGAGCCGACGGGCGACGGCCGGATCCAGGAACATCTCGTCGCGCGCGGCCGCCTGGATCGCGGCGGCCACCTCGGTCGGCCCCGCGCTCTTGAGCAGGTATCCGGCCGCGCCGTTCGCCAGCGCCGCGTGCACCCGCTCCATCTCGCCGAAGCTCGTCAGGATGACGACCCGCACCTCCGGGTAGCGGCTGGTGATCCGCGCGGTGGCGACGACGCCGTCCATTTTCGGCATCAGCAGGTCGAGCAGCACGACATCCGGCAACTCCTGATGGACCGCCATCTTCTGGAGGATGTTCAGCGCCTCCTCGCCGTCCTCAGCCTCCGCGACCACCTCCATGTCGTCGAGGACCTCAAGGTAGGCGCGGATGCCGCGGCGCACCACCGCGTGGTCGTCCACGATCAGCACCCGGACGGGGGCGCCCTCCGGAACGTTCATGACGCGCGTCCCCCCGCTGCGGACGTCGGCGCGGATGTCGGCCCGGAAGTCGGCCCTGATGTCATCGCGGAGACCGGGGTGATCGGCACGGCGAGACCGCGCGCGACCGCCGGCGCCTCGACCGTCGCCGGCATCACGAGCCGGACGACGGTGCCGCAGGCCCGCCGTGGCTTGACCGTCAGGGTTCCACCCCATCGCTCCGCTCTCTCCCGCATCATTTTCAGCCCATATCCGGCGGTACGCCGGCACGAGTCCGCCTGCACCGCGCCGATGCGCCGGCCGTCGTCGGTGACGGTCGCCCAGAGCCGGTCGTCGCGCCGATGCAGCCGGATGGTCACCTTGCTCGCCTGGGCGTGTTTGACGATGTTGTGGATCGCCTCCGCGACGATCCGGTAGACATCTTCGGCCATTTCGCCCCTGATGTGCTCCAATCCCTGGCCCACCGAGAGCGTGAACCGCAGGCCGGTACGGTTCGCGGTGCTGTCGACCAGCGCCCGGACCGCCTCCTCCAGCCCGCCGAGCTCGGCCGACGACGACGGCCGCAGCTCGTGGACCATCGCCCGCAGATCGGCCAGCACGGTCCGGGACAGCAGGCCCACCTCGTCGGCGAACCGCCGTACCGTCTCGGCCGGTACAGCATCGCCGCGCTCGCCCACCACCTCCATCGACTTCGCCTGCATGCTGATCGAGAACACTTGCTGCACGATCGAGTCGTGCAGGTCGCGGGCGAGCCGCTGCCGCTCCTCGCGCCGGGCGACGTCGCGTTCCTGCTGCAGCAGCGCCGCGTAGTCGACGGCGATGGCCGCCTGTTCGGCCATCGCGAGCAGGAACTCCAGGGTCCGCTGCCCGATGACCTGACCGGGAGCGAAGAACACGTTGAGCACGCCGACGGCGTTGCCGCGGGCCAGCAGCGGAATGCTGACGAACGACTCCCACTTCAGCTCGGCCAGGTAGTCCCGCAGCGGCTCCCACGCCGGGTCGTCCCGGATCAGCGCCCAGCGGTTGGGCACGACGATCGGCTTGCGGCCGTGCAGCGCGTCGAGCATCCGCAGGGCCGCCCCCCGCCGCTGGCACAGCAGCAGCCGCTCGAAGAAGTCCGGCCAGTACCGGAACCCGGCCTGCCCCATGATGCGCAGCTCCCGGCTCCCGCCGTCGAGCGTCATGATCTGCACGCCCGCCACCGCGTCCGTCTTCAGCACCTCGGACGCGAGCGCGTCCAGCATCGCCGAGAGCGAGCCCTGAGAGGTCAGGTTCGCCGCGGTACGCGCGACGGCCGCGATCCGCCGCCACCGGTGCCGCTCGTCCGTGACGTCGCGAAACGCGACCACGGTGAGGGCGGGCTCGGCGGGCAGGCGCTGCGCGCGGTAGGAGAACTCGCGGCGCACCCCCGGCTTCGGCGACCACCGGGTGACCTGCTCCATCGACCCGTCCTCGAACAGCCCGACCGGCTCCATCCCGCGCTCCGGCGCGAGCGCGAACGGCGCCGGAGCCCCGATGAGCTCGCTCTCCGGCCTGCCGCACAGCCGTACGCCGGCCGGATTGATCTGGGCGAACCGCCCGTCGGATGTGATGACGGCCAGACCGTCGGGAGCATCGAGGGCGACCCGAGCCCAGTCCAGCACGGGACGGGTCCGCACGTCCGTATCGCCGCCGTCGACCGAACCGGCCATGGCGAAACCCCCCTCCGCGTCGGCGCGACCAGGACCCTGGGACGGCGGTCACAGTGAGCCGCATCACAAGGATGCATGTCAGTCACACGAAATGCACCCCTGCAAGGGGGTACTGCTGACGAACCGGAAATATGCCCGTCATATACACCATATCGGACGTTACCTGCCGTACCAGGGTGCGAACCTGCGGCAACATCCCGGACCCACCGCGACGGCCGCAGGGTGTATCAGATCCTCCCGGCCCCCCTCAAGGAGTTCGGGCGTACCTGACCACGACCTCGTTGAGGTTCTCGCACCGTGTGGCCGAGCCTGCCGAAGAGGTGACAGTCCGCAGCGCCCCTCTGGTGACGAGTCCTTCGGCGGGTTACGTTCCGAAATGGAAGCGATCGTCTGCGTTACAAGACCACATGAAAGAGGCCGTCATGCGAGATCGCCACGCCCCCGTGTTCCTCGCCCGGTTCTGCGGCAACTGCGACTGCGGATGCCCCGAGCTGTACGTCGACCCGAGCGCGGACGCCGACCGCCGGGTCGTCATCACCGATGATTTCGGGCAACGGGTCGAGATGAGCCTGGACCAGTTCCGGGACCTCGTCGAGATGGCCAAGAGCGGCACGCTCGACGACCTGCTCGACCGCCGGGTCACCAGGGCCTGACCCGCCCGGCGGCCCCCGCTCGTGCCGCCGCACGCGAGGTCAGGGCGTGCGCGACGGCGTCCCGCCCTCCTGCGGGAGGCCGTCGCAGTCGCGGATCAGGTCCTCGGTGACGCGGCCGCACACCTGGGTGAGCGTGGGGCCGGTGCGCGGATGGACGTAAACGAGCAGCACCGGCTTGCCGGCCGGGTCGTGCCGGTCGGGGGAGACGCCGAAGTCGATCAGGCCGGTGGCCCCGGAGAGGCGGCGGCCGTTCTGGTTGATGTTGCGCAGTTCGTACAGGACCATGCCGCTGGTCGGCGCGGTGCCCTCGACGGCCTGGAAGGCGCGCTGGGCGGCCTGGACGAAGGCGAGCGCGGCGTCGTGGGCGAGCATGGCGTGCCCTTCCGACGGCCGGTCGCCGATGTCCGGGTCGGCGGCCTTCAGCTTCTCGAACTCGGCGAAGAATCCCGGCGGGCTGGCCTTCTCCTTCACCCAGTCCAGTTCCCATAGGTCACGGAAGGCCAGCGGGGTGTAGTAGAGGCGCAGCGAGGTGCGCTGCTGGATGCCGATCGGGTTCTGGATCACCTGGCGGGTGATCTCGTCACCGGCCATGACGTACAGCGGCTGGGTGCCGCACGACCGCTCCAGGTCGTCGAGGAAGGCGTTGAGCTGGGGCGCCCGCCCCGCGTAGTAGTACACGTCGCGCCGCGGGCGGCAGGCCTGGTCCACCACCCGCTGCAGCTCGGCCACCCCCTCGTACGGCAGCAACTGGACCGCGTCCGACGCGAGTCCCTCGCCGAAGTGCCCGGCGAAGTCCGTGGCGAGGTTCTCCCCGTACAGGTCGCCGGGGGTGGCGTCGTAGAAGACGGCGGCGGTGCGGGCGCGCATGACCTTGCCGTCCGGCCCGGTCAGCCCGAGCCTGGCCCAGCGGGCCGCCGCGGCCGCCTGCCGCTCGTTGCCGGGCGCCACGTGGAAGTAGTACGGCGAGCGCCAGCGACCGAACTCGGCGGTCTTGTCGTAGGTGTTGACCGTGCCGATCATGGGCAGCCCCACCGAGGAGAGCGCCCTGATCGCCCGCTGCGTCTGGTCGACGCTCTGCCCGAGGCCGACCACGCCGACGATCGTCGGATCCCGCCGGCTCAGCGCCACCACGTCGCGGGCGACCCGCTCGGCGTGCGCGGAGAACTCCCCGACGTTGCCGATCAGCAGCCGCAGCCGCAGATCCTGCTCCCTGTTCTGCTCCTCCTGCAGCAGCAGGAGGCCGGCGAGCTCGCCGTACGTGCCGGCCACCAGGCCCTGCCCGCCGTGCCGCACCGACAGCGGGCCCAGGTAGACCAGCGTGATGTACGGCTTGCGCGCCCGGTCCCGCATCACCTGGTCGTTCTGCGCCCGGATGCGCTCGATCACCGGCCGCAGCGTGGCGTTGAACACCTCGCTGCCGTCGCTGATGCCGACGCACTCGCCTTGGGCGGTGCGGGCGATGGCGTGGGTCCCGCAGTACCGCGCGGCCTCCGCCGCGTTCGCCCGGTTCCGCAGCTCGTTCAGCGTGACGAAGCCGCCGCACATCAGCAGCACCGAGGCGACCAGCACCCAGTAGACGCCGCGCCGGGCCAGCACCGGCGGACGCGGCAGCGGCGCGCGGCCCCTGACCCGGTCCACCGCCAGGTCCCGCCCGGTACGCGGCACGTTCACCTGCAGGTAGCAGGACCTCGCCGGGGAGGCGCTCGGCCGCAGCCACGCCTCGTGCAGCCACGCCTCGTAGTCCTCGGCGGCACGGGCGAGATCCGTCCGCCGCGGGCCCAGGCCGCCGTGCCCATGCCCATACCCGTGCCCATACCCGTGCCCGTGGTCATGATCGTCATCGTCCACCGGCGAGTCCGGCAGCGTATTGATCACCAGCAGCGGGTCGAGCTGCCCGGTCTCCTCCCGGACGTCGTGCACCAGCCGCATGAACCGCAGCCCCGTGCCGGTCGGATCGCCAGGGTCGTCGTCGCCGTCCACGCCCGTGCGCTCGGGCGGATACATCGTGAGCAGGGCGTACCCGGTCCGAGCCCACGGCGCGCGCCGCAGCCGCCTGCGCCGGTACGCCTGGCGAAGATCCTCAAGGAAGGCGTGCACGAGCAGCTTGTCAAGCTCCTCGGTGTCGTCACGGCGGGCCGCCTCCACCACCCGCACCGCGAAGCGCTCGAAGGTGGTCACGTCCTTCGACAGGTACGGCTGCCGCCGCCGGTCCTGGTAGAACCAGCGGAACCGCCGCCGCCCCGCCCAGTCCCGGGTGTTGCGCACCGTGTAGACCAGCCACGCGCCGACGCTGGCGAGCAGCACCGCCAGCGCCGCGATCACGCTGATCGCCTGCCCGGCCCACGCGCCGAGCACGGCGGCCCCGGCGAGCCACGCGCCGAGGGTGCGGTCCACGTAGGCGAAGACGCTGTCGCGTTTCTCCTGGCCGCTGTCCTTCACCGGGAGCAGCGCCGTACGGCCGCGCGCCTTGATGCGCCTGCGCATCTCGGCCTCTTTCGCCCTGACGTCCTTCTCCTTGAGGTCCCGGCCCGGCTCCGGCTCCTCGCACAGCCACAACAGGAACGTCACCAGGGGAAACCGGGGCGCGGGCCGCAGCTCCCCACCGGCTCCTTCGCGGCCGAGCTCGTCACTGGCCTTCTCCAGCAACGCGCGCAGCCGCTGTGAGGGCGTATCCCCGTCCAGAGCGCTCGGCGTGATGTCCGCGTTCGGCGTCCGCTTCTCGTAGTGCCCCGCGAGCGCGTGCACCACCTTGAGCCGGACGTCCCGGGGGCCGGAGAAGGTGAGCAGCGGCAGCGGCCGGTCCCCCTCGCCGGGGGTGACGCGCCGCAGGCCCGCCACCGACAGGATCTTCAGCAGCCGGTTGTCGTGAAAGGCCGGAGGCCGCCGCACGATCGAGTCGAAGAGGGCGAAGAACTCCTCGGGATCCGCTCGCTCGGTGCCGCTCACGAACGTGTCGTCAAGCATGGCTGAGATCCTTCTCTGGCAGAGACCCCGCTGGATCTACCTATGAAGACGTCTCAGAGTTACCGAATAGCTCCCGATTTGGCCATGAAAAAAATCAGGGCAGGCGTCACGGCTCGATCACCGTACGCCGTCGCGCGTCATCCCCGCAGGTAGGCCAGCACGGCGCGGACCCGGCGATGCCCTTCGGCGGCGGTCAGGTCGAGCTTGGCGAAGATGTTGCCGATGTGCTTGGCGACGGCGTGCTCGCTGACGACCAGGTAGGCGGCGATCTCGGGGTTGGCGCGGCCCTCGGCCATGAGCGCGAGCACCTCGCGCTCACGCGGGGTCAGCCGGTCCAGCGGGCTGTTCGTACGGCGGCGGGTGAGCAGGTGCCGGACCACCTCCGGATCGACCGTGGTGCCGCCGCCCGCGACCGTCTCGACGGCGTTGACGAACTCGGCGACCCGCCCGATGCGGTCCTTGAGCAGGTAGCCGACGCCGCCCGGCCCGGCGGTCCGCTCGAACAGCTCGACCGCGTAGGCGTCCGCGACGTACTGGGAGAGCACGCAGATGCCCAGCCCCGGATGACGCCGCCGCAGCTCCACCGCCGCCACCAGGCCCTCGTGGTCGTGATCGGGCGGCATCCGCACGTCGGTGACGACCACGTCGGGCAGGACGCCGGACGCGGCCTGCTCCGCGACCGCCGCAAGCAGCGCCTCGGCGTCTCCGACGGCGGCGACCACCTCGTGCCCGAAACGGTGCAGCAGCCCGGCGAGCCCTTCGCGGAGCAGCACCGAGTCCTCGGCCAGGACCACCCGCATCTCAGCCTTCCTCCAGGGGCTCCAGGGCATCGTGACGATCGACGGGCATGACGGCGGTGACCACGGTCGGTCCGCCGGCGGGGCTGCGCACCGTCAGCGTCCCGTCGTACACCGCCACCCGCTCACGCAACCCCGCCAGCCCGCCGCCCGCCGTGAACGCCGCGCCGCCCCTCCCGTCGTCCCGCACGGTCACCACCAGGCCCGGCGCCTCCTCCCGGCGGTCGGCCGTCACCCTCGCGGTCATCATCGCGGTCACCGCCGCGTGGGACGCGCCGCTGTGCCGTACCACGTTCGTCAGCGCCTCGGTCACCACGAAGTACGCCGCGGACTCCACCCCGGCGGGCAGCCGCGGCACGTCCACCTCGACGCTCACCGGGATCGGCGCGCGGTCCGCGACCTCGCGCACGGCGGCCTCCAGCCCGTGGTCGGCGAGCACGCGCGGGTGGATGCCCCGGACGGTGGCGCGCAGCGCGACCAGCGCCTCCTCCGCCTGCGTCCGCGCCCGCGCCACCAGCTCGCGGGCGGCGGGCGGGCATCCGGCGAGTTCGAGGTCGGCGAGGCCGAGGGTGAGCGCGAGCGCCACCAGCCGTTCCTGCGCGCCGTCGTGCAGGTCGCGCTCGATGCGCCGCCGCTCGTGCTCGAACGCGTCCGCGAGCGTGACCCGCGAACGCCTCGCCTCGGCGAGCCGTTCCGCCAGCTCCTCCTCCCGCCCGGACAGCAGCGCCCGCGCGAGGGCGGCCTCGGCGACGGCGAGCGCCGTCCACAGGTAACAGCAGGCGACCAGCACCACCAGGCCCGCGGCGAACAGCGCCGGGACCTCCCACCCGCTCGTGACCTTCACCCCGGCGTCGGACAGCAGGCCGAGCGCGGCGAGCAGCGGCGCGCCGAGCAGCGGCACGAGCAGCCCGCCGGTGGCCAAGACCACGACGGCGTTGACGACGCCGATGATCGCCAGCAGCAGACACCAGGCCGTCTCCCGCCACGTCGCCGGCTCCCGGAGCCACGCCCCGACCCGCCCGTACGGCGAGGCCCCCGCCGCGACGACACGCGGACCCCGCGCCACGACCAGGCCGAGCGACCGCAGCCGCCGACGCTCCAGCGGCGCCACCACCGCCACCCACAGCGGCACGAGCAGCACGGCGAACACCACCGCGGTGGACGCCACGCACAGCAGCACCCCGAACCCGACCAGGGCGCCGCCGGCCAGGTAGACGAGGCAGCGCCACGGCCACGCCGACGCGACCAGCCGCCAGGGCGGCAAGGCGAGCGCCCGGCCCGGGGCGAGAAGCGAACCGGCCATCACCGCGACCCTACGGCCGATCACGCCCGCGCGACATCCCGCGGGATCCACCCCGGTGGTAGACCGCGCTCTACCCCCCGGACTCCACCGCGGGCCCGTGACCGGGCGGCGCCCCGTCCGCTGCCATGGAGACCATGAAACACACGGTCAAACCCGTCGCCCTCGCCCTGGCGCTCACCATGCTCTGCGTCACCGCGCCCCCGCCCTTCGACGCCGCCGCGACCGCCCGCGCCGTGCGCGCCGTCGTCGGCGGCCCGGTCCTGGGCGTGCTGGCCCGCGTCGGCGGCGACGCCCGCTGGACCGCCACGGCGGGCCGGGCCGAGGCCGACCGCCCCCGTCCCGTACCCGCCAACGCCAGGTTCCGGATCGGCAGCATCACCAAGACCTTCGTCGCCACCGTCGTCCTCAGCCTCGTCGCGGAGGGCGAAATCACCCTGGACGACCCCATCCAGCGGCACCTGCCCGGCGTACTGCCCGCCGACTACCCGCCCATCACCGTGCGGCAGCTCCTGCGGCACACCAGCGGCATCCCCAACTACCGTCCCAGCGTGATGTCCACCCCCGAGACCGTCGTGCGCGACCGCTTCCGCCGCTGGCGGCCGGAGGAACTCATCCGGATCGCCACCGCCCAGCCCCGCCTGTTCGAGCCCGACGCCGGCCAGAGCTACGCCAACACCAACTACATCCTGCTCGGCCTGCTCATCAAGAAGATCACGCACCGATCCTGGCAGCGGGAGGTCACCGAGCGCCTGATCAAACCTCTCGGCCTGACCGCCACCTCGGCCCCCCGTACGGACCCGAAGGTGCCCACCCCCCACGCCCACGCCTACGTGACCCTCACCCGCGACGGGGCCACCCGGCTGGTCGACGTCACCCGGATCAGCCCGTCCGCCGTCGACGCCGCGGGCGCGATGATCTCCACGTCCCACGACCTCGACGTCTTCCTGCACGCCCTGCTGACCGGCAGGCTGCTCCCCGAGCCCCTGCTGGCGGAGATGCTGCGCCCGTTCCCCGGCGGATCGGTCGGCGGCGCGGGCTACGGCCTGGGCATGATGACCGTCACCCTTCCGCCCGCGTGCGGCGGCCAGACCCTGTACGGCCACGGCGGCGGCACCTTCGGCTACTCCAGCCTCGTCCTGGCCACCCGCGACGCCCGCCGCCGCTTCACCATCTCCGCCAACACCACCGCCCTGGACGAGGCGAACTCCCCGGTGGAGAAACTCCTCGCCGCCGCCCGGACCGCCTTCTGCGGCGGGACATGAACCGGGCATAGACGGGACATCAACCGGGCATGAGCGGCAAGGGAGGCGCGGCGTGCTCGATCTGACCGACGTACCGGTGATCGACAACCACTGCCATTCGATCATCCACGGCCATGCGAGGCTCGGGGCACGCGACTGGGAGGGCTGCTTCACCGAGGCCGCCTCACCACAGATGCGTCACCGGCACGCCGCCGCCACCCTCGCCTTCCGCCGTACGCTGCGTCTGCTGGCGGCCGAACTCGGCGTCGGGCCGGACGCGGGCGACGACCTCGCGGACGCGGTGGCCGCCGCCCGCACCGCCCTGGGCGACGACGAGCTGAGCCGCCGCCTGCTCCGCGCCGCCAACGCCACGATGTTCCTTCTCGACGACGGCTATCCCACGGCCCCGCACCGCACCGACGCCGAGTTCGCCGCCCTGAGCGGCGCCGCCACGGCGCGGATCGCCCGCCTCGAACCGATCATGGAACGCGTCCTGCCCGCCGCCTCCACCCCCGACGACGCCCGCGACCGTCTCCTGGCAGAACTGGACGGCCTCGCCGGACGGGCCGTCGCCCTGAAATCCGCCATCGCCTACCGCACCGGCCTGGCCATCACCACCTGGGACGCCGACCAGGTCGAGGCATCCTGCAACCAAGCCCGCCGCGACGCCGCCCGCTATGGGGGCCGCCTGCGCCTGAACCACCGCCCGATCCACGAGCACCTGCTGCGCGCCGCCCTCCGCTGGGCGGCCGCCCACCGCATCCCCGTCCAGTTCCACACCGGCTACGGCGACCCCGACCTCGACCTCCGCCTGGCCAACCCGCTCCACCTGCGCCTCCTACTGGAGGACCCCGCCCTGCGCGGCCTCCGCCTGGTCCTGCTGCATGGCTGCTGGCCGTACACGCGGGAAGGCGCCTTCCTCGCCGCCGTCTACGAGGGCGTCTTCCTCGACGTTTCCTACGCCATCCCCTTCCTCTCCACGGCCGAGACGCGCGCCATGACCCGCGCCGCCCTCTCCGCCGCCCCCACCACCAAGCTCCTCTACAGCAGCGACGGCGTCACCATCCCGGACCTCCACTGGTCCGGCGCGCACACCGCCCGCCGGATCCTCGGCGCCGTCCTCACCGAGGCCGTGACGGACGGCGACCTCACCCGGCGAGAGGCCGAGCGGACCGCTCACGCGATTTTGTACGGCAACGCCCGTCACCTGTACGGACTGGCCGAGCAGGGTCGAGGAGCCGGTCAGCGGGACTGAGGGGCGGTGCTGAAGGCGGCCAGGAAGCGGTCGCGGAACTGGTCCATGCGCCAGACGGGGGAGCCGGGGCCGGGTCTGAGGCCGTCGGTCCAGTTCCAGGAGGAGACGCGGTCGAGTACGGCGGGGTCGCGGGCGACGATGGTGATGGGCACGTCGTGCGGGGCGCCCCGGCCGGTGACGGAGGGAAGGGGCTGGTGGTCGCCGAGGAAGACGACCACGAGATCGTCGTCGCCGTACGTCTCGATGTAGGAGATGAGGCTGGTCAGGGAGTATTCGATGGCGCGGCGGTAGTCGGCGCGCACGCGTTCCGGGCTGCGCCAGATCTTGGGGGAGGGGCCCGCCTTGGCCATCGGGGTGTAGACGCTGCCGTCGCCGAGCCGGTCCCAGGGGAGGAACGAGGGCAGCGGCGTCCACGGGACGTGGCTGGAGACCAGCGGGATGGTCGCCATCACCTGGGGACGGCCCTTCCTGGCGTGTTCGAGGCGTTCGAAGGCGGCCAGGGTGAACTGGTCGGGGACGCGCGCCCAGGAGAAGGGGGAGCCGTGGTAGCGCAGGTCCCAGGAGGCGTACACGCGGTTGAAGCGGAAGAACGACGCCTCCGGCCAGGCGCGGCGGACGCCGGGGGCGAGGGTGACCGTGCGCCACTTGGCGCGGCGGAAGGCGCTGGGGAGCGTCATGCGGTCGCTGGAGACGAGGTTGCGGTAGCGCTGCTGATTGTCGATCCACAGGCCGGACAGGAACGTGGACTGGGCGAGCCAGCTTCTGCCGCCGAAGGTCGGCGAGGTGAGGTACGCGCTGCGGGAGGCGAATCCGGCGGCGCGCAACCGGCGCGTGCCGTCGTCGAGCAGCGCGCCGACCTGCGGCGCGAACTCCGGGTCCTCGACGGCGTCGCGTCCGTAGCTCTCCACGAAGGCGACGACGACGTCCTTGCCCTGCAGGGCGGAGAGCAGCCGGTCGGCCGGGGTGTGGCGGAAGGCGTCGACGGCGGCCTCGGCGGCGAAGGCCTCCTGGTCGTGCAGGCCCACGCGTACCTGCTGGACCCGGTCGTAGGTGAACGCGGCGACCGGCACCTCGGGGGTGATCGGACGGCCGGCCAGGGCGAAGGCGAGGGAGATGACCGTGAGCGCGGCGACGCCCGCGGCCGTCCTGGCGCGGTGCCGTACGGCGATCCGGGCCAGGCGCAACGCCGCCAGCGGCATGAGGGCGAGCACGGCGACGGCGAGGGCGCCCGCCAGGACGGCGGCGGCGATCGCGCCCGCCAGGCCGTAGGAGTCGAGGACGTACTCCCAGGCGGGTTCGAGCGTGACCCAGTCGAGGATCACGTCGAACGGGCGGACGACGACCATCAGGAAGCCCATGTCGAGGATCTTCAGCACGGCCAGCGGGGCCAGGATCAGCCCGACGGCCACCGCCACGATCCGCGCGGCCCGCCACGGCAGGGCCAGCACGAGGGCGACGGCGATGAGTCCCTCCACCGGAACGCGCAGGAACGCGCCCACAGTGATGAGATCCAGGTCGTTGGGCGCGACCAGGGCGAACAGCACCAGCGCGCAGGACAGTGCGGTGGCGGCCCATGCGACGACGCGCCGCCCGATCCGCCCGATACGCCCGTCGCGTCGGCTCTGCCGGAGCCGTATGTTGATCGCCAATGCGCAGGTCCTTCCGCGTGTGACCGGGGGTCGTGCCGGTCCGAGCCGCCCGGGCTCAGATACGCGCCGGAGCGGCGACCCGGTTCGCGGGGGACGGGAAGGCGGTAGAAGTACACAGAAAGGTACAGAAATTCTATGTACAACAGGTAGGGAATATTGACATGCTGGCCGACGCCTGCCTAGGGTCATTGGTATGAGCCAGGGCCGATCGCTGACCAGGCGCTCTCACGTGGACTTCGGCCACGTCGCCAGCGCGCAGTGTCGCTGACCGCGGAGACATCCGGTACGGATGGCCGCCGGTAACCGAGGGCGAGTCGCCGCGATGTCTCCACGTCCCGGCCGGATTCGGACCATCATCGACTTCGACTTCGACTCCCGCGAGGGAGACCTGCGCGCCGATCCACGCTTCGGCGACCACCGCCACCACATCTGGCCCCTGCCGTGCGAGGAGGTGAGCACCCTTGTCTGAGTCGGCCGTGCCCGCGGACGAGGAGAGATACCCGGGCGAGGTCCACTGGTACGACCTGCCCGACGACGACGCCGTCCCGGAGGACGAGGATCCGACGGACCCGTCCGCGCCACGTCCGGCCCGCCGCCTCCGATGAAGAACGTCCGACGAAGAACGTCCGACGAAGAACATCAAATTAAGAACGAGGTGTACCGATGACCGCGAGCCTGGTGACCCTGGTCGGCAACCCCCGCCCCGGCTCCAAGACCCTGCAGGTGGCCGTCGAGGCGGCGGCGGCCGTCGCGGGCCGCGTTGACCACGGCGCGCTCAACGGTCGCGACGGCACCGCCGACGTCGTCGATCTGTCGGCGCTCGGCCCGCACCTGTTCGCCCCCACCCCGTCGCCCATCCTGGAGGCGGCCGTCGATCTGGTCGCCGGCGCGGACGTCCTCGTCGTCGCCTCCCCCACCTACAAGGGCACCTACACCGGCCTGCTCAAGGCGTTCCTCGACCGCCTCCCGCACCGCGCCCTCGCCGGCACGGCCGCGCTGCCGCTGCTGGTCATGGGCGACCCCCGGCACGCCCTCGCCGTCGAGGTGCATCTGCGCCCCCTGCTGGTGGAGCTGGGAGCGACCGTGCCCACCCCCGGACTCGCCGTCGTCGAGGCCGACCTGCCGCGCCTGAACGAGATCCTCACCGGCTGGGCCGACCAGGTGACCCCCCAGGTCGCCACGGCACTCAGGGAAGGAGCCAGCACTTGACCGACACCCTCCCCACCCGACCCATCAACGCCGACCTGTTCCGCAAGGCGCTCGCGGTCCACGCCGCCGGCGTCGTAGTGATCACCGCCCAGCACCAGGGCATCCCCGTCGGCCTGACCGCCACGTCGTTCTCCTCGGTCAGCCTCAACCCGCCCCTGGTCTCCTTCTACGTCGACCGCTCCTCCACCACCTGGCCCAACCTCAGCGCCGCCGACCACTTCGCCGTCAACGTCCTCACCGACGCCCAGTCCGAGGTCGCCGCCCGCTTCGCCCGCAAGAACATCGACCGCTTCGCCGAACCCACCCGCTGGCGTCCCGGACCGCTCGGCGCCCCGCTGCTGCGGGACGTATCGGCGCATCTGATCTGCCTGCCGTACGACACGGTGGAGGTCGGCGACCACATCCTCGTCGTCGGCCTGGTCGCCGAGGCGGAGGTGCACCACTCCGGCCACCCCCTGCTCTACCAGCAGGGCCGTTTCGGCCGCTTCACGCCCACCACCTGAGCTCGCCCGCCGGGGCCGTGGCGACGCCGGCGAGGGCCGCGGCGACGTGCGGTGCCGCGGCCAAGGCGTCGTGAACCACCGGATCGGTGGACAGCAGCAGGGCCAGATGCGTGACGGCGTGCGCGGCCACGTGCTCGGGACGGAGGCGCTCGGGCGTGGGCTCGGCCGGGCCGCCGCCCCGGGCCACGCGCAGCTCGGGCAGCGGAATCGCCGGTAGGCATGGCCGAGGATCGGGGCAGATCGCGTACGTCAACACGATCCGACCCTCGGGTTGGTACCGCCAGCTCGTGGAATGAACCACGGTGTGCGTGGCATCGGCCGGTATCCCGGCGAGGCGGCGAGCGGCCTGGTCGGGGCTCTCCCCGGGGCCGGGGACGGTGCGCAGGTGCCGGAAGGACCAGCGACCGTGCGCGTCCGCCCGCAGGGCCAGCGCCTCGACGGTGATCGTCGCCAGGGCAACGCCGAGGCCGTCGTCACACTCGTCACGCTCGGCGGTGTTCACCGTGGACACGGCACTCCCATCGCTCGCGGGGCGGCGCGTGACACATCGTCACGCCGCTCGTTGATACCACCAATTGCAACCAGTATGCAGGAGCGGCTGCCTGGCAATGCCGTCCGCGCTGGATTCCGCGACCGGTGACCGGTTCAATCGGAGAAGGCGGACGCGATGGCGCGATGGGAGGTCGGCGCGGCGTGCTGGTGCTTATGGGGTCGGGCGAGACCAGCCCCACGATGGTGACCGTGCACCGGCGACTGGCCGCCCGGCTCACCCCGCCGCCGCGCGGGCTGCTGCTCGACACGCCGTACGCGTTCCAGGAGAACGCCGCCGACGTCTCCGCCCGCGCCCTCCGGTACTTCGCGCGCAGCGTGGGACTGGACGTCCAGGTGCTGCCGGAGAACGACATCCATCGCCTGCGCACCGCCGAATGGGTCTTCT
The DNA here is from genome assembly GCF_040678635.1 of Thermopolyspora sp. NPDC052614. NCBI lineage: Bacteria > Bacillati > Actinomycetota > Actinomycetes > Streptosporangiales > Streptosporangiaceae > Thermopolyspora > Thermopolyspora sp. NPDC052614. Next base: position 80,014 of record NZ_JBFATZ010000018.1, on the reverse strand, counting down.
GCGGCCCCGGCAGCCCCACGTACGCCCTGGACAGGTGGGCGGCCACCCGGGTGGGCGAGGAACTGCGCGCCCGGGTGCTGGCCCGCACCGGGGTGACCGTGCTCGCCTCGGCGGCGGCCTGCACGGCGGGCCGCTGGGCGGTCCCCGTGTACGAGATCTACAAGGTGGGCGCGACCCCGCACTGGCGCGACGGGCTCGACCTGCTGGCCGCGATCGGCATCCAGGCCGCGGTGATCCCGCACTACGACAACGCCGAGGGCGGCACCCACGACACCCGCTACTGCTACCTGGGCGAGCGCCGGCTGGCGATGCTGGAGCGCGAACTCCCGCCGACGGCAGCGGTGCTCGGAGTGGACGAGCACACGGCCGTGCTCATCGACCTGAAGGACGGCGGCGTCGAGGTGCACGGCAGGGGAGCCCTCACCGTACGGCGACGCGACGCCCAGACCACGCTCCCCACCGGCACGACGCTGACCCTGCCGGACCTTCGCGCGCTCGTCGAGGGCGCCGGCCGGGCACCCACTCCACCCCCGACCCCGACCCCGGCCCCGGCGGCGGAGCCCGCGCAGCCCGTGATCACCCTGGCCGAGGCGATCCGCGCCTGCGAGAGCAGATTCGACACCGCCGTCGCCGCCGCGGACGCCGCCGCGATGACCGAAGCCGTGCTCGACTTGGAGGCGGAGACGGTCAAATGGGCCGGCGACACCGAGGAGGACGAGGGCGGCGTCGAGCAGGCCCGCGCCGTGCTGCGCCACCTGATCGCCCGGCTGGGCCGGGCGTCCGACGCCAGGACCACACGCGAACGCCTGGACCTCCTCGTGGAGTCGACGCTCGCCCTCCGCGCCGACCTGCGCGAACGCGGCCAATATGGGCACGCCGACGCGCTGCGCGCCGTCCTGGCCCGCGCGGGCGTCGAGGTCCGCGACGGCACCGACGGCCCGCACTGGACCCTTGTGGACGTCCAGGCGGGCCCCGCCGGCGGGCCGGACGATCGCGCAGGGCCTTGACGACCTGTGCTCACCGAAGCGCGCACTCGAACCAGACCACTTTTCCGGTGGCCGTACGGCTCGCGCCCCAGCGGCGGGCGAGGCGGCTCACCAGATGCAGGCCACGACCGCCCTCGTCCATCGCCGTCGCGTGACGAAGCGCCGGCAGCCGATGATCGTCGTCGGTGACCTCGCACAGCAGGGCGTCGGTACGCAGCAGGCGTACCTCGATGGGCCGGGTGGCGTGGCGGACGGCGTTGGTGACGAGCTCGCAGGCGAGGAGTTCGGCGGTGTCGACGAGATCGGGCAGGTCCCAGCCGGCGAGGGTGGAGCGCACCAGGCGGCGTACCCTGGCGGGGGTGGTGGTGCGCGGCTGCAGCAGCCACTGGGCGACGTTCTCGGCGTCGATGCCGCGCAGCCGGGCCATGAGCACGGCCACGTCGTCGTTGCGGTGGGCCGTGTCGAGGGTGCCGACCAGGTGGTCGCACCGGGCCCGCAGCGGCAGGCCGGCGGAGGCGGCGAGGTCGCGGTGGAGCCGCGCCAGGCCCACGTCGATGTCCTCGGTGCGGCTCTCCACCAGGCCGTCGGTGAACAGCACGAGGACGTCGTCGTCGGCGACGCCGGTCTCGATGGTGGCGAAGACGCCGTCGCCGACGCCGATGGGCGGGCCGTCCGGCACCTCGAGCGGCCGGATCTCGCCGGTGCCGGTACGGGTCAGCAACGGCGGGAGATGCCCGGCGTTGGCGACGGTGACGCGCCGCGCCACCGGGTCGTACACGACGTACAGGCAGGTGGTGACGTAGCCGTCGTCGAAGCCCTGGGCGAGGTCGTCCAGGTGTCGCAGCACCTGGTCGGGCGGCAGGTCGAGGGCGGCGAGCGTCCGTACGGCGGTGCGAAACTGGCCCATGATCGCCGCGGATCGCACGCCGTGGCCCATCACGTCGCCGACGACGAAGGCGACCCGGCTGCCCGGCAGCCCGATCGCGTCGTACCAGTCGCCGCCCACCTGGATCATCGGGGTCGCGGGCAGGTAGCGGTAGGCGAGTTCCACGCCCGCGAACGCGGGCAGCGTCATCGGCAGCATGCTGTGCTGCAGGGTGTCGGCGGTGGCGGCCTGGGCCCGGTACAGGTCGGCGTTGTCGACGCCGAAGCCGGCCTGGGCGGCGAGCAGGCCCGCGGTTCGCACGTCGAGGTCGTCGAACGGGGGGCGATCCGGGTTGCGCATCAAAAACAGCGCGCCGAGGGTGTGGCCGCGCACCCGCAGCGGCACCACCAGCGCGCAGTAGCCGGGCAGCCACGGGGTGGGCCCGGCGAGCGTCCACTCGATGTGCCGCACCGGGTCCGCCTCCGCGGGCTCGCCCGGCCCCGGCCGGTTGAGCAGGACGGGCTCGCCGGTCAGCATCGCCCGGTGGATGGGGCTCGCCGCCCGCATCAGAATGGTCTCGCCCTCGGCGAGCGCGTACGGCAGGGCCGCGGGCCGTACCGACTCGCGGACGGCGACCCGGCGCACGGCGGCCGTGGGCGCGACCACGAGCTCGGGCACGGGCCGGTCGCCGCGCTCGGTGAACAGCGCGTCGAGCAGGTAGACCACGCCGAGATCGGCGAGCCGCGGCACGACGACTTCGGCGAGGCCGTACGAGGTGTCCGCCAGATTCAGGCTGCCGCCGATGCGGTGCGTGGCCTCGGCGAGGTAGGTCAGCCATTCGCGCAGGGCCGCGCGCCCGGCCTCGTCGGCGGGAATGGGCAGGGGAGTGTACGGCTGCACGGCGTCCGGTGGCCCCAGCGTCATCGGTCTGGCCGGCTTCCCATTCTGGTCCGGGTGAATACGAGTAATCGGCCGATCCGTTTCGCTCAGTCCGCGCGCCGGCAATTCAGGAATAGCTGGATTTCGGGCTGGGCCTGTGTCGTCGCGGGGGCGTACGACAGCGCGCGCTCCTCCTCGATCACGAATCCGGCCGCCTCGATGAGGGCGCGTAACTCGTCACGGAAATAGCCGGTCACCCGGATTTCCTGGCCGAGGAACGAGATCGGCAGGTCGTCGACGTCCGCCTCCACCATGGACAGGGAGAAAAGCCCGCCGGGTTCGAGCGCCAGGCGGATCCGCTCCAGCGCGTCCGGCATCATCGCCCGGGGGAGGTTCAGCAGCGCGAAGAAGGCCACGGCGGCGTCGTAGCGGACCTCGCCGTCGAGCGCGTCGAACAGCTCGCCTTCGACGATGCGGGCCTCGGGGACGTTGCGGCGGGCGAGCTCGCACATCACGGGGGAGATGTCGACGCCCGTGACCTCGAACCCGGCGTCGGCGAGCTGCCGCGCGGTGGGCAACCCGGTGCCGCACCCGAGATCGATGACGCGCGCCCCCGGCCGCAGCCGCTCCCGCAGCCACTCGCCGCAGCGTATCTGGCCGTCCTTGTGCGGGAACGCCTTGTCGTACTCCTCGCCCATGCCGTCGTACGCCGCCGCCTGCGCCGCCTCCCGCGCCGCCCAGGCCGCCGCGTCACCGCCGAACCCGGATGCGCCTGTCTCCCTCGCCGTCATGCCGTGACCGCTCCTTCACCGGTACGCCGGGCAGGTCCGTTCAGTCCACGTCGATCATGCTTGCCTCGCTATTAAATTACAAATCACCCATAACAACGACAAAGATGCTTGTTAGGGCATAAACCAGACAAAAACAGATTGCTGATCGACTTCGCGGGTAGCATCGGTCCCGAGCCAAAACGATCAACGTACGACGGCGTTCACGCCACCACAGACCCTGTAGTCGGAATATGAACGGATTGGCATGGAAAACCAGATGACCCGCCGGGCCGTAGTCACCGGAATCACCGCCGCGGCCCTGGTCACCGGCCTGGACCCGGTCACCCGCCTGTGGGTGACCAAAGCCGAGGCCGCCACTTCTCCGCCCACCGCCCCGCCCAACCCGGTGCCCCCGCTGGACGGCACACTGCTGACCGACGCCACAGCACGGGAGCGCGCCGCCGACGACTTCGGCCACATGATCCACCGCTCGCCGCTCGCCGTACTCCGCCCCGGCTCGGTACGCGACATCGCCACCATGCTCCGCTACTGCTGCGAACACCACATCCCGGTCGCCGCCCGCGGCCAGGGCCACGCCACGCACGGCCAAGCCCAGGTCGAAGCGGGCCTCGTCATCGACATGACCCCGCTCAACACCATCCAGATCACCGGCGACACGGCCACCGTCCAGGCCGGCGCGCTCTGGAGCGACCTGCTCCGCGCCACCCTCGCCCAGAACCTGACCCCGCCCGTCCTGACCGACTACATCGAACTGTCGATCGGCGGCACCCTCTCGGTCGGCGGCGTCGGCGGCGCCACCCACCACCACGGCATGCAGGTCGACAACGTCCTGGAACTGGAGGTGATGACCGGCACCGGCGACCGCAAGGTGTGCTCCCCCACCGCCAACGCCGACCTGTTCCACGCCGTCCTCGCCGGCCTCGGCCAATGCGCGATCATCACCCGGGCAACCCTGCGCCTGCTGCCCGCCCCCACCACGGTCCGCCGCTACCAGCTCCTCTACCCCAGCGTGGCCGCCCTCACCGCCGACCAGCGCAAGGTGGTCCGCGACGGCCGGTTCGGGTACGTCGAGGGCCAGATCGTCGCCCCCACCGAATCCGGCGGCGACTGGGGCTTCCTCCTAGAGGCCGTGGCCTTCCATAACGGCACGACCCCGCCCGACAACGCCGCGCTGCTCGGCGACCTGGCGTACCAGCGCGGCACCGAGCAAATCGACGACCTGTCATACTTCGACTTCGCCAACCGCCTCGCCGAGCCCGTCGAGTTCCTCAAGTCGATCGGCGAGTGGTCCCGCCCGCACCCCTGGTGGAACGGCTTCCTCCCCAGCAGCGCCATCGACGCCTTCGTCGGCTCCTTCCTCACAACCCTCACCCCGACCGACATCGGCACAAGCGGCGTGATCCTCCTCTACCCGTTCCGCCGCGCCGCCCTGCAGACCCCACTGCTCCGCGTCCCCGACGAGGAACTGGTCTTCCTGTTCGCCGTACTCAAGACGGCCTCCCCGGGCGCGGCCACCCCCGACGCCATGATCACCGCCAACCGCACCCTGTACGACCAGGCCCGCGCGGCCGGCGGCCACCAGTACCCGGTCGGCTCCATCCCCACCACCCCCGCCGACTGGCGCGCCCACTACGGCCCGGCATGGAACGCCTTCGCCGCCGCCAAGCGACGCTACGACCCGGCCAAACTCCTCGCCCCCGGCCAGGGCATCTTCGGCTGACCCACCGGCGACAGCGCCCCGAGCAGGGCGGCAAAGGCCTCGTCATCGCCAGACGGCTACGCGTCCCCATCGACGCCCCCGCCGACCCCACACCCGACCAGAGCCCGGACCAGGACCAGAATCAGGACCAGAACCAGGACCGGGCCTGGGGCGAGGTGGCCCCGCCAACTCGACGCCGCCCTGCTCAGCGTCGGCTTCAGATGCTCAACCGCCCTCCTGGACCGCCTCTCCCGCCTGCCCGCCTACTTCATCGACTCCCCCAAGAACGTCCCCGACACCCTGGAGTCCTGGGTCGGCCTCCTGCGCGAGGCCCTACTCGCTTCGGTCACCGCCGCCCGCGTCCAGGGCCCGTGCTCGACCTGCCGCCCCTGCCCGGCTACGGCCGCTACCAGCACACCTACGCCGACCCGCTCACCCGCGCCCCCCTCCTGGTGCGCTCGATCGTCGAACGCGACTACCCATGCGTACGCCACCTGGCCGACCTGATGCGTGCCAAGCCGTCCACGGCCGGGCACACCACCTACATCGGCCTGGAGCCGCCGGACGACCTCCCCCGGCCGCCAAGATCTACACCCCCGCGCCCCTACACGAGTGGTCCCCGCTTGATACCGCCGCCTCGGCGAGACCATGGAACGGGCTTCCTTCTCCTGCTTCCTGCCAAACCGCCACTAGTTCTCCCGCCTTCCTCGCCACCCGACCTCGTCGCCACCCAACCGTGAGTGTGCACGCTCAGCACGTCTCGCGTCTTGACCATGATCAGTGACGGACGTGACTGTTACGGATCAATGTGGACACATAGAGATTTGTGAGCGATGGTAGACCTCTGAAATATGTGTACACAGTTCGCAGTGGATTCCTGCGTGATCCGCCTTCTTATGGGAGTACCCCTCAATGAACCACCGTGTCCGACCGGTGCGCCGCCTCCTCGCCGCCGTCACCGCCATGGCCCTCGGCGGAACGTTGCTGATCGCTCCGACTTCAGCCGCCGCCGCATTCGCCCCGAGCGCGGCGGCCAAGACGTTTCGCGGTGTAGGCGACGACCTCATCCGCATCAGGGCGACCAAGTCGCGGGGTATCGCCACGGTCACCCACGACGGCGAAAGCAACTTCGCGCTGTGGACACTGAAGCCGAACGGCAAGCAGGACGATTTGCTGGTCAACACCATCGGCTCCTACTCGGGCACAACCGTCTTCAACCTGTACCCCTGGCATCAGACGGGCGCGTTCGAGATCGCAGCCGACGGCGCGTGGACGCTGAAGATCCAGCCGATCTCCGCCGCGCCGCTGTGGAAGACCGCGACGGTTCGGAACCGCGGCGACAAGGTGCTGAAACTGAAGACGCCCACGCGCGGCCTGCGCACCATGCGTTACCGGCACTCCGGCGACCGCAACTTCGTCGTGTACGCCATCCCCACATCAGGCAGCCCGGACCTCCTGGTCAACAAGATCGGGGCGGTGAAGGGCAAGGTCCGCATCCCGGCCGGCACCAAGTACGTGAGCGTACAAGCGGACGGCCCCTGGTACTTGGTTCGCAGCTAGTGTCATGCGCCTGGTGGCTGCGTCAACCCGCAGTGGCCCCAGTGTGCTGTTTGATTGGGCCCCGCCGCGGCGAGAGGGAGGGGTGGTGATTCTCCTGTGAGATGGCCCCACCGCCGGGTGTTGTGAGGCTTTGGAGGGGCGGGGGGAGGGGACACCTTGGGCCGGGGCAAACCGGGCTGCCCGAAATTCTGCTCTCGACCGGGCCGTGGAGGCTCGTGGGTCAAGGCGGCCCGCAGGAGAGTCGCCGCTGTGTTCACGCGATTGTGCGTGACCCTGGGAGCGTCGAGCCGGGATGGTTACGCTGTCTTGTCGAACATGCCGCTTTTGACCTGCTGGAGGAAGGTGCGCCACGCGTCGGGGGTGAAGGCGAGTGCGGGGCCGGTTGGGTTCTTGCTGTCGCGGACGGCGACGAACCCGGGGAGATTGCCGGCGACTTCGACGCAGGTAGCGCCGTTGTTGCCGCTGTGAGAGCTCTTCCGCCACGCTGCTTCGGCGAGGTCGACACAAGTCAGGTTTCTGGCTTCCATTGCTGCGCCGCTTCCTCGATTCTGTCGAGCGACTCGTCCGCTGAGTAAGCCTGTGTACGTAGTCTGTCATAGCGGTCCACGATCAGCGAGACGACTTTGTGCTCGTCTGATACCTCGCCTTCGCCTGCGGAGTCCACGATGACGGTCGTCGGCGCGTCGGGCAGTTCCGCGATGACGAATGAGGACGAGAAACCATCTGTGCAGAGTGTGTTGTAGGGGACGACTTGCACCGTCACGTGGCGGTGGCGCGCAATCGTTGCCAGATGCCGGAGTTGGTGGTGCATGACCTCCCCGGTGCCGATCGGGCGCTTGAGGACCCACTCGTCCATAAGTACATACAGGCCTGGAGGTTTTGGTCGGTTGAGAATCCGCTGGCGTTCCATGCGGGCGGCAACCTGCTCCTCCACTTCGTCCTCGGAGCTGGAGAAGTGGCCGAGGAAGACATAGCGGGCATATGCCTCCGTTTGCAGCAAGCCGGGGATCAGCAAGGGGTCCCAGGTGCGCAGGATGACAGCGTTGGGTTCGATCTCCTCAAGCCATCGCAGGTACCACCCGGCGCCATAGGGGGAGCGGTGGACTCGGCGGGCCAGCCTGACGAAAAACTCCGTGTCGAGTTCGAAGTAGCGGTCGCATGCCTCCGCGAGGCTGATCGCCGGATTACGGCTACCGGTCTCGATGTGGCCGATGAGAGAGGGCGAGCAATCGAGATGCCTGGCGAGCGCGCGCTGGGTGATTCCTCTGTCTTTGCGGAATCTGGCCAGTTCGCGTCCGAAGCGCTCGGCCGGTGACAGTAGCGGGTTGAAGTCGTTTGGCATCGCCGCCTCCATGCGTTCCATAGATGCTGGTTGCCGCTTGCTCACACAGTAAGACCTGCATCTACGTTCGATGAGGGTTTTCGTCGATAAGGGTCCTCTGTTTTCGCTGGCAGCTATCGCCTTCGTACGGGCATTCTTGGGCCGTCCGGCCAGGTGGGATGTCTATCTGGCCCAGTGTAAATCCGACAATGGAGACGTAATCCTGGAGTCAGGATGACGGGAATAATCTTGAACGTCTACTGGCCTCGAACGGCGTGATGGTGTGCATTGTCGGATTTGCGCCAGCTAACAGCGAGGTGCATATGACCAAAATCGTTCGTAAGCGGTTTCAAGAAGGCCGATTCGTCAGTTGCATTCCTCTCCCGGCCATGGCCGCGTCGGTGGCCACGGCACGCATGCACACTCGTACCGTCCTCGAAGGGTGGCGTCTGCACAGCCTGCTCGACGATGCCGTGCTCGTCGTCAGCGAGATCGTCAGCAACGCCATCAAGGCGACGAACGCGATCCCCTCGCAGGCGCGGTACCCGGAGCTGTATGACCGGCTTGAGGTCATCTGTCTGTGTCTGTACCTGTACGGCGACGAGGTGCAGATCGAGGTCTGGGACCGCAAGCAGGGGGCGCCCGAGCTTCGTGAGGCGGCGCTCGAGGACGAAGGCGGCCGGGGGTTGTGGCTGGTGGAGTCCCTGAGCAGGGCGTGGGGCATCAGGTGGGCGGTGACCGGGGGGAAGGTCGTCTGGGCCAGGGTCGCGGCGTCGGAGTAGGTGTTGCGGGCTGGGCGACTGGATGCCAGGGGTGGCGGATCTTCGGGTTTTCGTGGGTGTAAGTGGGGGTTTGTCGTGTTTGGGGTGGCGCAATCTCGTCGTTATCCCCATATCCCTACCTGTTAGATAGGCTTATGTTCGCCGAGGTCAGGGAGGTGGACATGGGCGACGTGGCGGAGATCGGGGGGCGCCGGGCCGATCGGGCGCGGCAGGTGGCCGATCTGCTGCGCGGGGAGATCGTGCAGGGCAGGTTCGGGGGCGGGAGGCTGCCGCGGGAGGCGGTGCTCGCCCGCGAGTTCGGCGCCTCGCGGAACACGGTGCGGGAGGCGCTTCGGCTCCTGCGCGACGAGGGGCTGGTCGAGCGGTGCCCGGGGGTCGGCACGACGATCTCGGGCGAGAAGTATCCGCACGGGCTGCACCGGTTGCTCGGGCTCGCCGAGACGTTGCACGAGCACGGCGAGGTGACCAACCAGGTCCGCACGATGACGCTCATGGAGCCTCCGTCGGCGGTACGGCAGCGCCTTGGCCTCGGCCCCGGCGAGCAGGTCGTCTACCTGGAACGGCTGCGCAGGCTCAACGGGCTGCCGCTGTCGCTGGACCTGACGTACCTGGTGCGTGAGGTCGGCGAGCCGCTGTTCGACGCCGATCTGGAGCGCAACGACATCTTCGTGCTGCTGGAACGCATCGCCGGTCAGCCGCTCGGCGTCGCGGAGTTGACGCTGGAGGCGGTCAACGCCGACCCGCACACCGCCTCGGTGCTGGACGCGCCGCGCGGCGCGGCGCTGCTCATGGTCGAGCGGCTCACCCACCTGTCCGACGGCCGCCCGGTGGACCTGGAGTTCGTCCGCTTCCGGGGCGATCGGCTCACCATGCGCGGCCATCTGCGCCGTGCGACGACCCAGGATCCCGGCACGGAGAAGGAGTAGCAGGACATGCCTTTGATCAACCAGCGGGTCGAGGTCCCGGTGACCATCGACGAGGCGCTGTGCATCGAGGGATGCACGTTGTGCGTGGAGGCCTGCCCGCTCGACTCCCTGGCGATCAACGAGGAGACCGGCAAGGCCCACATGTACGTGGACGAGTGCTGGTACTGCGGCCCGTGCGCCGCGCGCTGTCCCGTGGACGCGGTGACGATCAACATTCCCTATCTGCTGCGATGAGGAACACCCCGATGAGGATCCCCCTGCGTACGCTGCTCGCCGCCGTCGCCATGCTCACGGCCGCCGCCGCATGCTCGGTGCCGGGCGCCGACGACGGCGGCAAGACGAAGGTGGTCGTCGGCTACCAGTCCAAGACCATCAACACCGTGACCGCCGGGACGCTGCTGCGCTCGCTCGGCTACCTGGAGAAGCGGCTCGGCGACAGGTACGCCGTCGAGTGGCAGGACTACGACACCGGCGCGCCGATCACCGCCAAGATGGTCGCCGGGAAGATCGACATCGGCTCGATGGGCGACTACCCGCTGCTGATCAACGCCTCGCGCACGCAGGGCATCGAGTCGGCCCGCACCGAGTTCATCTCCACGACCGGGTACAACCTGCGCGGCGGCCTCAACATGGTCGTGGTCGCGCCCGACTCCAAGGCGCGTACGCTCGCCGACCTCAAGGGCACGAAGATCTCGGCGAGCTTCGGCTCGGCCGGGCACGGCACGCTGGTGCAGGCGCTGGAGAAGGCTGGTCTCGACCCGGCGAAGGACGTGGAGATCGTCAACCATCAGCCGCCGGTGGGGGCGTCGCAGCTCGAATCGGGCGGAGTGCAGGCGTACGCGCAGTTCGTGGCCTGGCCGGGGCTGCTGGCGTTCCAGGGCAAGGCCCGCCTGCTGTACGACGGGTCGGCGCTCGACGTGCCCACCTTCCACGGCGTGGTCGTACGGCACGCCTACGCCGCCGAGCACCCCGAGGTCGTCGACGCGTTCCTCAAGGCGCAACTGGACGCGACGAAGTACCTGCACGAGCACCCGGTGGAGGCCGCCGAGTCGGTCGCGAAGGAGACCGGCCTGCCGGCCGAGGTGGTGTACCTGTACAACGGGCGGGGCGGCATCTCCACCTTCGACGCCACGATCAAGGAGCCGCTGCGGGCCGCCCACGAGCACGACGTGCCGTACCTGCAGCGCATCGGGGACGGCTTCGCGGGCGTGGACCTGAAGAAATTCGTCAACGACTCCTACATCCGCAAGGCGTACGGGCCGAACTACGACGCCGACGCGGCGAGCACCGCGAACCCGGCCCCGATCACCGGCCAGGACCCGGTCTGCGGCGTCGCGGTGAACGACCCGGCCACCGCCTCCGAGCTGTGGATCAGCGGCACGGCCACGCAGCCCGCGGCCACGCCGACCTGCCTGCTGCGGCAGCTCGCGGCGCACGATGGGCCGGTGCGGGCGGCGTACGTCCCCGACACCCACCACCGGCACGCACTGGTTCGCCGACCGGGCCGTGTGGCTGCGTGACCCGGACGGTGAGAAGAACGCCCGCTTCCTCCCGTTCAGTACGCAGGAGGGCGCCGACGCCTACCGCAAGGAGCACCCGAAGACCGAGCCCGTCTCCTACGCGGACGCCCTGAAGGCCGTGAAGAAGGAGGGGGCGGCCTGATGAGCCTGGCCCCGGAGAAGGCGCAGGAAAGAGCACACGAGAAGGCGCGAGGGGGAACGCCGGAGCCGGACGTCGCCGCGCCGGGCGGCGCCGGCCCGGAGGCGGCCCGGACCCGGACGGGCTGGCGGAACTGGGCCGTCCGGACCGCCTCGCTGCTGGCGGCCGCCGCGCTGTGGCAACTACTCACCGCCACCGACGCCCGCGTCTGGCTGCGATTCGACCGGCTGCCCTCGCTTGACGAGATCGCCGCCGAGTTCGCGACCCAGCTCGGCACCCGGGTCTACTACCTGGACCTGCTGCAGAGCCTGATCCGGATCCTCACCGGTTTCGGCATCGCCGCCGTCGCCGGAATCACGGTCGGCATCCTCATCGCGAGGTCGCGGTGGGCGGGCGACGTGCTCACGCCGCTGCTGGAGGCGGTCCGGCCGATCCCGGCGATCGCCCTGGTGCCGATCGCGATCCTGCTGTTCCCCACCGACGAGCAGGGCATCGTGTTCATCACCTGCGCCGCCGCCTTCTTTCCGATCATGGTCAGCACCCGCCACGCCGTACGGGCGCTGCCGACGCTGTGGGAGGAGGCCGTGCTGACGCTCGGCGGCACCCGCCGCCACCTGCTGTTCAACGTGGTCCTGCCGGGCGCGCTGCCCGGCGTGTTCGGCGGCCTGTCCATCGGCATGGGCGTGTCGTGGATCTGCGTGATCTCCGCCGAGATGATCTCCGGCGACTTCGGGGTCGGCTACCGCACCTGGCAGGCGTACACGCTGGTGGACTACCCCGCCACGGTCGTCGGCATGATCACCATTGGGGTGCTCGGCTGGCTGACCTCGGCGCTGATCGAACTGGCCGGCCGCCGGGCGACCCGGTGGCTGCCCCGCGCGGAAGGGAGCGGCGCGTGACGGCGACGGAAACAGTGGGCACGGCGGGCCGGACGGGCACAGCGGGCCTGCGGCTGACCCTCGACGGCGCGAGCCTCGGCTACGGCAGGGGAGCGGTGCTCAGGGACGTCACCCTGGACGTGGAGCCCGGCGAGATCCTGGTGGTCGTCGGCGCGTCCGGATCCGGCAAATCCACCCTGCTGCGCGGCCTGGCCGGGCTGCTTCCGCCGTACCGGGGCCGGATCCTCGCCCACGGCGCCGAGATCACCGGCCCGTCCCCCGACCGCGCGATGATCTTCCAGGAGGACGGCCTGCTGCCGTGGCGCTCGGTCCTGCGCAACGTGGAGCTGCCCCTCGGCATCCGCGGAATCGGCAAACAGGAGCGTCGCCGCGCCGCCCGCGAGTGGATCGAGCGCGTCGGCCTCGCCGGATACGAGAACCGGCTGCCCCGCGAGCTGTCCGGCGGCATGCGCCAGCGCGTCCAGCTCGCCCGCGCCCTCGCCGGCTCCCCGCGCGCCGTGCTCATGGACGAGCCGTTCGGCGCGCTCGACGCGCAGACCCGCGCCGAGATGCAGCGTCTCCTGCTCGACGTGCTGCGCGACACGTCCGCGACCGTCGTGTTCGTCACCCACGACGTGGACGAGGCGCTGCTGCTCGGCCACCGGATCGCCGTGCTCACCCCAGCGGGCGTCCGCACCCTCACCGGAGCCACCCGCGACGAGATCCTGAAGGAGCTGTGATGGACGTCCCGGCGATCGAGGACCGGCAGCGTCTCGACTGCGACGTGCTCGTGATCGGCGGCGGCACCGCGGGCACGATGGCCGCGATCAGCGCCGCCGAGCGCGGCGCCCGGGTGCTGCTGCTGGAGAAGGCCCACGTACGGCACAGCGGCGCCCTCGCCATGGGCATGGACGGCGTGAACAACGCGGTCATCCCGGGCAAGGCGACCCCCGAGGACTACGTCGCCGAGATCACCCGCGCCAACGACGGCATCGTCAACCAGAAGACGATCTACCAGACGGCCACCCGCGGCTACGACATGGTCCGCAGGCTCGAAGGCTACGGCGTGAAGTTCGAGAAGGACGAGTACGGCGAGTACGCCGTCCGCCGCGTGCACCGCTCGGGCAGCTACGTGCTCCCGATGCCCGAGGGCAAGGACGTCAAGAAGGTCCTCTACCGGGTGCTGCGCCGCCGCGACATCCGGGAGAAAGTCCGCATCGAGAACCGCGTCATGCCCGTCCGCGTGCTCACCTCCGGCGGCCGGGCCGTCGGCGCGGCGGGCTTCGACACCCGCGGCGGCGCGTTCGTGACGGTCGCCGCGGGCGCGGTCATCCTCGCCACCGGCGCCTGCGGACGCCTCGGCCTGCCCGCCAGCGGCTACCTGTACGGCACCTACGAGAACCCGGCGAACGCCGGCGACGGCTACGCGATGGCCTACCACGCCGGGGCCGAGCTCAGCGGCATCGAATGCTTCCAGATCAACCCGCTGATCAAGGATTACAACGGCCCGGCCTGCGCGTACGTCGCCAACCCGTTCGGCGGCTACCAGGTCAACAACCGGGGCGAGCGCTTCGTCGACTCCGACTACTGGTCCGGCCAGATGATGGCCGAGGTGGCCCGGGAGATCGCCTCCGCACGCGGGCCGATCTACCTCAAGCTCACCCACCTGCCCGAGGAGACGATCTCCGCCGTGGAGGCCATTCTGCACTCCACCGAGCGCCCGACCCGGGGCACGTTCCACGCCGGACGCGGCCACGACTACCGCACCCACGACGTGGAGATGCACATCTCCGAGATCGGCCTGTGCGGCGGCCACTCCGCCTCCGGCGTGTGGGTGGACGAGCACGGCGCCACCACCGTCCCCGGCCTGTACGCCGCCGGCGACCTCGCCTGCGTCCCGCACAACTACATGATCGGCGCCTTCGTCTTCGGCGACCTCGCGGGCACCCACGCCGCCGAGAACCACCCCGGCCCGCCCGCCGACCTCCCCGAGGACCAGATCGCCGCCGCCCACGAGCTGATCTACCGCCCGCTGCGCAACCCGGACGGCCCGCCGCAGCCGCAGGTCGAGTACAAGCTGCGCCGTTTCGTCAACGACTACGTGGCCCCGCCGAAGACCGCCGCCAAGCTGGAGATCGCCCTGGAGACGTTCGAGCGCATGCGCGCCGAGATCGCCGCGATGGGCGCGCGCACCCCGCACGAGCTGATGCGCTGCGCCGAGGTCGACTTCATCCGCGACTGCGCCGAACTCGCCGCCCGCTCGTCCCTGGTCCGCGCCGAGAGCCGCTGGGGCCTCTACCACGAGCGCGCCGACCTGCCCGAACGCGACGACGCCGAGTGGCTGTTCCACCTGAACGTGCGCCGCCGCCCGGACGGCGGCATGGAGTTCGTCAAGCGCGCCGTCGAGCCGTACCTCGTGCCGGTCCCCGAGTTCGCCCCGACCCCGGCGGAGCCCGTGGTGGTCGCGAGCCACGCCCCGGCCACGGCCGTGCGCACGACGGCCGAACGCGCCGAACGCCCCTCGGTCGGCCGCTCGCCGCGCATCCTCGAACTCAACCGCCTCGCCGAGGACCAGCCCACCGTGGACCGCCTCGCCCCCTACCTCGCCGACCCCGACCACAAGGTACGGCGCGCGGCGATAGCCGTGCTCACCGAGACGGTCCCGGACGGCGCGGCGACCGCGTTGCTGTCCGCGCTCGACGACGAGCACGGCACCGTGCGCCGCGCCGCCGCCGCCGGGCTGCGGGAACTGGCCGAGGTGCTGCCCGCCGTACCCGAGCTGGGCGAACCGCTGGCGCGGCGTACGGCGAGCGCGGACGCGGCGGTGCGCGCCACCGCCCTGGACCTGCTGCGCGCCCGCGGCCTCGGCGACCGCGAGACGTTCGCCGCCGGGCTCCGCGACGACGACCACCGGGTGCGCATCGAGGCGATCCGCGGCCTGGTCTCGCTCGACGAGTCCGATCTGGTGGCGACCGCCGCCGCGGACCCCTCCCGGCAGGTCCGGGTCTGGGCCGCCCGGGGTCTCGGCCTCATCGGCAAACCGGCCCCCGCCCTGCGCGCCCTCGCCGCCGACCCCGACCCCCTCGTCCGCGCCGCCGCACTGGAGGCGTCCGGCGCGACCGGCGATCCGCTGGAGGCCGAGGCCGTGGCGGCCGTCCGCGACCCCGCCTGGCAGGTGCGCGTCGGCGCGGCCCGCTCGCTGTCCGCCGCCGCGCCCGAGGTCGCGCTGCCGCCGCTGATCGAGGCCCTCGCCGACCCCAACCTGGACGTACGCAAGGCCGCCGTCCTCGCGTTGACCCGGTGGGCGTCGCACCCCGAGGCGGCGGCGGCCCTCCGCGACGCGACGACCGACCCCGACGCCGACGTGCGCGCCTACGCCCGCCGGGCCCTCGCGGGGTGACCGGCTTCGGTCCGCGCCTGCCCCCCGACCACTTCGGGACCAATGACCCGGGTGAACCTACGGAATAGTAGGTTACGGTTCCGGCATGGCCGAGATCGTGTATCCCCCCGTCATCAGGCTCGCGCGCGTCCTGTTCAAGGCGCTCGATTACCGGTTCCGCATCGAGGGTGCCGAGCGCGTGCCCCGTACCGGCGGCGCCGTTCTCGTCAGCAACCACATCAGCTATCTCGACTTCATCTTCGCCGGGTACGCGGCCTTCCCCGCGCGCAGGCTGGTCCGGTTCATGGCGAAGAAGGAGGTCTTCGAGCATCCGGTGTCGGGGCCGCTGATGCGCGCGATGCACCACATCCCCGTGGACAGGTCGGCGGGGGCCGGCGCGTACGGCCACGCCGTACGGGCGTTGCGGGCGGGCGAGGTCGTCGGCGTGTTCGCCGAGGCCACGATCAGCCGTTCGTTCATGCTCAAGGACCTGAAGAACGGCGCCGCGCGGATGGCCGCCGAGGCGGGGGTGCCGTTGATCCCGGTCATCCTGTGGGGAACGCAGCGGCTGTGGACGAAGGGCCGCCCCCGCAGGCTGCTCCAGCGGCACCTGCCGATCACGATCCTGGTCGGCGAGCCCATGCACCCCACGCCCGAGGACGACATGACCGTCGTCACCAAGCGGCTGCGCGAGCGCATGGCGGAGATGCTCGACCGGGCCCAGCGGACCTATCCGGAGATCCCCGAGGGCGTGTGGTGGCAGCCCAGGCACCTGGGCGGCACCGCTCCGAGCCCGGAGGAGGCCGGCGAGGCGGACGCCCGGCGAGGCTGACGGCGCCCGCCGCGGACTCGCTCCGAGGGCGAAAAGTTCTGTGACCTATGTCGCATTTTTCCCACGAACCCTATATGTCTCCTCTGCATCAAACAACACAGATTCGCCACAACAAGGCGGATGAAAAATCCGAAAAATCGCAGTAAGGGAGACAATGAAAATGCGCAAGATTCTCGCCACCGCCGCCGTCGCCGGGATTATGACCCTTGGCTTCGCCGCCGCCCCCGCCCAGGCCGCCACCAGCACGAACACGCAGAGCACGACCACCTGGATCGGCGTCTGCGACGCGGTCTCGATCGCCTACGACGCGTTCAAAACCATCGAGGTCGAGGGCCCGGGCAGCGTCAGAGACGGTCTGTTCAACAGGACGGACCTGCGCAGCGTCGCGGACAACGACCGCGAGGACCAGGACGTCCGCGACGCCGCGAAGCGCCTGCTGAGGGGTTCGCTGTTCGACCGGCTCGACACCTCCGGGTACGGCGGCCGCCGCGACGGGCTCATCTCCAGGGACGACCTGAAGGCGTTCTACAACGTGGTGTGCAACTAAGCTCGTACCGGGGTCGGGAGCGAGCAGGGGCGGCGGCCCCTGCTCTCCCGGACGCGAGAACCCGGGGGCGTCAGTCAACGAACCGACAGCCCGGCCGCCGAAGCGGTGGGCCTCCGGTGTGATCGTGAAGAACAGCACGGCCAAGACCGCCATCACCGCGGCGCAGGCCCAGGACGCCCGGCGCAGCCAGGGCGGGGCCGGACGCTCCGCGACGCGGAGCCGTACCGCGAACCACCACCGCGAACCACCACCGCGTGGCGAAGTCGGTGAGCGCCACCAGCGCCACGACGAACTCGCCCGCCTTCTGCCGGGCCTCA
Organism: Thermopolyspora sp. NPDC052614; assembly: GCF_040678635.1. Taxonomy (NCBI): domain Bacteria; kingdom Bacillati; phylum Actinomycetota; class Actinomycetes; order Streptosporangiales; family Streptosporangiaceae; genus Thermopolyspora; species Thermopolyspora sp. NPDC052614. Next base: position 62,593 of record NZ_JBFATZ010000018.1, on the reverse strand, counting down.
TCCGACGCCGCGCACCCGCGTCAGGCCGTTTCCACCGAGCCCACGACGAGCAGGCCGGGCCCCCGGCGAGTTACCGGAACAGTACTTCATGCGGCGGCAACGCAGAAACGCGCCGCCGCCGCTGGAAACGCGACGGAAGGTTCCCCCGAGCCTCGGCGGGCGCTTCGGCTCGGAGCGTCGACCGGTCCGTCAGGTCACAATTTTGCGCAGTACGTCGAGTGATTCCGCCAATCGGCCGGCGTCGATGGTCACGGTGCCGGCCGGGGTGGTGACGGTGACGTTCACGTCGGGCCCGCGGTCGGCCAGCCAGGCGGCGATCGCCTCCGCCAGGGCGGGTCCCGCGCCGTCGGCGTCCAGGTCGACGGCGATCGCCTCGACCGCTCCGCCGGGCTCGTTGTGGGTGGGAGCCCGATAGACCGGGCGGACCTTGTCCGTCAACTCGTTCTGCTTTTTCAGCCGTCCCATCAGGGAAACCAGTTCCCCGAGCGGGTCGTTCGCGCTGATTCTCAGTTCGGCGTTCAGCTTGCCCTCCACGCCCTGTTTCTGCCGGTAAATGTGCCCCGACTCCCAGCCGGTCGTCCGGGAAGGGCCGGATGGCCCTCCGGCCGGCCGCGCATAATCACGGCGACGGCCGGGAAAATACTCCCGGTAATCGGCTCCCGCGCGGATCATATCGGCTCGGACCTCGATCCCGGACATCAATTCCGTAATGGGCGCTCCAGACGCCGCGGGGCGCCCGCGGCGCGGGCGCGCGTGACGGAACGGGCAGCGGATCGCCAACAGATCCCCTTCGAGCCGTACTGGCTCTTGGCCGGGACGCGATCACGGACGACAATCGGCTCCGGTGAGCGACGTCGGCCGCGGCCGACGCCCACGAGCCCACCGCTGCGCACCGCGAGGAGGACGACCATGACAGATGTGACCACCGTCGCCGAGGACTTCCACTTCCTGGAGGCGCCGCGCTGGCGCGACGGGCGGCTCTGGTTCTCCGACTTCTACGGCCATCGCGTCTCCTCGATGCGCGAGGACGGCTCGGACCTGCGCACCGAGGCCCACGTCCCCGCGCAGCCGTCCGGGCTCGGCTGGCTCCCCGACGGACGCCTGCTGATCGTCTCGATGACCGACCGCAAGCTGCTGCGCCGGGAGCCCGACGGGACGCTCGCCGTCCACGCCGACCTCGGCGACCACGCCACCGGGCACGTCAACGACATGGCCGTGGACGCCCAGGGCCGCGCCTACGTCGGCAACTTCGGCTTCGATCTGATGGCCGGGGACCCGCTGGAGCCGGCCGCGCTGCACCGGGTGGACCCCGACGGCCGGGTCACCCGGGTCGCCGACGAGCTGTGGTTCCCCAACGGCAGCGTCATCACGCCGGACAACGTCCTGCTGGTGGCCGAGACGTTCGGCAACCGCGTCAGCGCCTTCGACCTCACCCCCGAAGGCGACCTGGTCAACCGCCGGGTCTGGGCGGAGTTCGGGCCGCTGCCGTCCGACCGCGACCTCACCCGGGCGATCGCGGAGGCCCGGGTCGCCCCCGACGGCGTCTGCCTCGACGCGGAGGGCGGCCTGTGGATCGCCGACGCCGTCGGCGCCCGCCTGCTCCGGGTGACCGAGGGCGGCACGATCACCGACGAGATCAAGCCGGGCTCCCCGGTGTACGCCTGCGCCCTCGGCGGCTCCTCGGGCACGACGCTGTTCGCCTGCGCCGCCCCCGACTTCTACCAACACGCCCGCGAGGCCGCCCGGGAGGCCCGCATGCTCGCCATGCGGGTCACGGTGGCGGCGCCGCCGGTCATGGCCTGATCAGCGGCCGGTACGCCTTGCGGATGTCCGCGGTGGACGATGTGACATACGCCTCGTCCGGTGGGGCGTTGAAGAAGTTGTAGACCGTGTAGGTGAAGCGGCGGGGGCAGCTTCGTCCGCCGATCTGCACGCTGGTCTTGGTCACGAGCCTGCCGCCGTAGCGTTGCAGCGTCGCGGCGAGCGTGACCGTGACCGCCACGGCGCCGACGGCGAGCCCCACCGCCGCAGCAGCAGATATCCGACGCCGAGCAGCGAGGCGTTTCCCAGCGCGGCGGCGAACGGATCGCAGGACCGCGCCCCGGAACCGGCCCGCATCGGCTGTTGTGGAGGCTCTTTCACAGGCTCGTGCGTCGGGTTCATCGGGGCTCCGCTCCACACGCCGAACTGCTTGAGGCGGTTCCTGCTCCGTGCTTGTGATCGGCGATGCCGAATCGCCCGCGTCCCACCCGGACGGCCTGCCGACCTTTGCCGCGATCTTACGTGATTTCGATGTGGCGACGGGCGCGAGGACGCGGTGTCTTGACGATCACCGACCAGATGCAACATGCTGTCGCATATAGGTAAGACTTACCTAAGTTATGGAGTGATCATGCCGAGGCTGCCCGCCGTACTGGCCGACTCGATGACGCGTTGGATGGGCCACCCCGCGACCGTCACCGGCGTGACGGAGCTCTCCCCGGGCCTGCTGCGCGTGGGCTTCGAAGGCGAGGCGCTGCGCGGCAGGCCCTGGAAGCCCGGGTGCGAGATCGAGTTCCGGGTGAGCGAACGCGAACTGCGCCACTACACCCCGGCCGCGTACGACGACGAGAAGGGCCGCGTCGAGGTGGTGTTCCAGCTTCACGGAAACGGGCCGGGAGCCGCGTGGGCCCGGAGGCTGAGCGAGGGCGACCGCGTGTCGGTGCTGGGACCGGGCGGCCGCTCGTGGCTGCGGCCGGGGCCGTCGCACCTGTTCGCCGGCGACGCCACCGCGGTGGGCCTGTTCGAGGTGCTGATCTCGGCCCTCGACGCCGGCGCGCAGGTGACCGGGGCGGTGGAGGCGCCGCCCGCCGACGTGGACGCGATCAGGGAACTGCTGCCCCGGCTGACCGTGCTGCCCGCCGCCGACGAGGGGCCCGGCCACGCGCTGCACGCCTGGCTGGAGGCGAACGTGCGGGTCGCGCCCGGCGCGGCCTACCTGGCAGGACACGCGCGCAGCGTCCAGCGGCTGCGCGCCCGGCTCTGCTCGGCCCCGCTCGGGATGCGGCGCGGCGACGTGGTCGCCAAGGCGTACTGGGCGCCCGGCAAGGCCGGTCTGTGATGGCGACGACCGCCGAGACGACCCGGGCGCGGGACCCCCAAACCGGACCGCAGGACACCGGACGCGCCGCGGCACGCGACCTGTCCATGATCCTCGGCCCGGTACGGCGCCGCCTGGTGATCGCCGGGCTGTTGCAGGCCGTGGCGTCGGCCGCGTCGCTGACCCCGTACATCATGGTCGTCGAACTCGCCCGCGAACTGCCGGCCCCGGTGCAGACCGGCCGCGTGTGGACGATCGTCGCGCTCGCCGTCGCCGGGCTGGTGGTGCGCAGCCTCGCGGCCGGCGCGGCCATCACCGTCGCCCACCTGGCCGACGTGGATCTGCAACTGCGGCTGCGGCGCGGCGTGGTGCGGCGGATCGGCGCGGTGCCGCTGGGCTGGTTCACCTCGCGCGGCTCCGGCCAGGTGAAGAAGGCCGTGCAGGACGACGTGCACAGCCTGCACCACCTGGTGGGGCACACCGTGCCCGACCTGGTGTCGGCGGCCGTCGTCCCCGTGCTGACGCTGGCCTACCTGGTGTGGGTGGACTGGCGGATGGCGCTGGTGACGGTCGCGACGCTGCCGATCTACCTGGCCTGCTACGCCATGCTGATGCGCGGCTACCAGGGCAAGCTGGCCGAGATGAACGAGGCGACGGAGCGCATCAACGGCACGGCCGTGGAGTTCATCGACGGGATCGCGGTGGTCAAGACCTTCGGCCAGGCGCGCCGGGCGCACCGCCGCTTCGCCGAGGCCGCCGACGACTTCGCCACCCGGCTGCGCCGCTGGGTGGAGCCGATGCTCCGCGTCGAGGCCGCCGCCCAGAACCTCATGATGCCGGCGACCGTCCTGCTGGTGGTGCTCACGGCGGGCGTCCTGTTCGTCTCGGCCGGAACGCTCGCCCCGGCGGACGTGCTGCCGTTCGCGCTGCTCGGGCTCAACCTGGGCCAGCCGATCATCGCGCTCGGCTTCGGCATGCAGGCGATGCAGGAGGCCCGCGACGCGGCCGCCCGGGTGACGGGCGTACTGCGCGCCCCCGAACTGCCGCGGGCGTCGCGAGCCGCGCAGCCGCGGGGACACGGCGTGGAGTTCGACCAGGTGACCTTCTCCTACGACGGGGACAACGACGTGCTGCACGAGGTCACCCTGACCCTGCGGCCGGGCACCGTCACCGCGCTCGTCGGCCCCTCGGGATCGGGCAAGTCGACGCTCGCCCGGCTGCTGCCCCGGTTCTGGGATCCCGGCGGCGGGCAGGTGCGCATCGGCGGCGCGGACGTGCGGGACATCCCGGCCGATCGGCTCTACCGGCTGGTCGGCACGGTGTTCCAGGACGTACGGCTGCTGCGGATGAGCGTGCGCGACAACATCCGGCTGGGCCGTGCGGACGCCACCGACGAGGAGGTGGAGCGCGCCGCGCGGGCGGCGGGCATCCACGAGCGCATCCTGGAGCTGCCCGGCGGGTACGACGCCGTCGTCGGCGAGGAGGCCCGGCTGTCCGGCGGGGAGGCGCAGCGGGTGAGCATCGCCCGGACGCTGCTCGCCGACACCCCGATCCTCGTGCTCGACGAGGCCACCGCCTACGCCGACCCCGAATCCGAGGCGGCCATCCAGGACGCGCTGTCGACGCTGGTGGCCGGGCGTACCGTCCTGGTCATCGCGCACCGCCTGCACACCGTGACGCACGCCGACCAGATCGTCGTCCTCGACCGCGGGCGGATCGTCGAGCGCGGGCGGCACGAGGAGCTGCTCGCCGCCGGCGGCGTCTACCGGCGGCTCTGGGACAAGGCCGCCGTACCCGAGGGAACATCATGATCCGTTTGCTGCTCGGCGTCGTGGGCGCCGCCTCCGCCGCCCGGGTCCGGCGGTACCTGGCCACGCTGATCGCGCTCGCCGTGGCGCAGGGGCTCGCGTTCGCCGTGATCGTGCCGGTGCTGCGCGCCCTGCTCGGCGGCGACCTGGACGCGGCCTGGCCCTGGCTGGGGGCGCTGGCCGGGATGGTCGCGGTCTGCGCCGTCCTGCAGTACCGCCAGGCGATGATGGGCTTCGCCGTGGGGCTCGACCTGTCGCGCAGCCTGTACCACAGGCTCGGCGACCACCTGTCCGCGCTGCCGCTGGGCTGGTTCGACACCGACCGGGTGGGGCGCGTCGGGCAGCTCGTCGTCCAGGGCGTGCGCGCGGTGATGAACGTGCCGGCGCACCTGCTGCAGCCGCTGGTCATCGCCTATCTCACCCCGGCGACCGTGGTCGTGGTGAGCGTCGTGTTCGACTGGCGGCTGAGCGTCGCGCTCGCGGTCGCCGGGCTGCTGCTGGTGCTCACCTACCGCTACACCGCCCGGGTCAACGAGCGATCCGACCGGCGGCTCGACGCGACCGGCGTCGAGGCGGGCTCCCGGGTGGTGGAGTACGCCCAGGCCCAGGCGGTGCTGCGCGGCTTCGGGCGCAGCGGGGAGGCGAACGCCGAGCTGGAGGCGGCGCTGACGGCCCAGCACGCGGCCGGGCGTCGCCAGATCACCTCCCTGGTGCCGGGGCTGGCGCTGAACGCGCTGGTCGTGCAGGCCGCCTACACCGTGCTGATCGCCCTCGGCACGTATCTGGTGCTCGGCGGCTCGCTGGGCGCGGCCGAGCTGATCGCGCTGCTCGCGCTGGCCACCCGGTTCACCGAGCCGCTGATGCTCGCCGCCGAGCTCGGCGGGACCGTACGGGTGGGGCGGGCCAACCTCGAACGCTTCGCCGAGATCTTCGCCGTCGAGCCGCTGCCCGAACCGGCCGAAGGATCGCGCCCCGCCACGCCCGCCGGCGACACCCCGCCGCCCGCCGTCGAACTCGACCGCGTCACGTTCGGCTACGACGCCGCCGCGCCCGTGCTGCACGAGGTGTCCCTGCGCATCCCGCCCCGCACGATGACCGCGCTCGTCGGCCCCTCCGGCTCCGGGAAGACCACCGTCACCCGGCTCATCGCCCGCTTCCACGACCCCGAGTCCGGCGTCGTGCGCGTGGACGGCCACGACGTACGCGACCTGACCACCGAGGACCTGATGTCCCGGCTGTCGCTCGTCTTCCAGGACGTCTACCTGTTCGACGACACCATCGAGGAGAACATCCGCCTCGGCCGCCCCGGCGCCACCGAGGAGGAGGTACGGCACGCCGCCGCCCTGGCCCGGGTGGACGAGATCGTCGAGCGGCTGCCGGACGGCTGGCGTACCCGCGTGGGGGAGAGCGGCGCCACCCTGTCCGGCGGGGAACGCCAGCGCGTCTCGATCGCCCGCGCGATCCTCAAGGACGCCCCCATCGTGCTGCTGGACGAGGCCACCGCCGCCCTCGACCCGGAGAACGAGGCCGCCGTCACCGCCGCCCTGCACGCCCTCACCAGCGGCAAGACGCTGCTGGTGATCGCGCACCGGCTGTCCACGGTGATGGCCGCCGACCAGATCGTCGTCCTCGACCGGGGCCGCGTCGCCGAGTCCGGCGACCACGCCTCCCTGCTCGCTTTGGACGGCCGCTACGCCCGCTTCTGGCGCGAGCGCAGCCGCGCCCAGGGCTGGCGGCTGACCCGCGCCTCGTGAGGGGACGCGATGATGAGCACCATGATGGCCGCCTCCGCTCACCTCCGGCCGGGTCGCCGCCCCGGCCGCCGTCCCGGGTTCAGTGTGGACGACATCGCCCAGGCCGCGCTGGCCGTGGGCTTCGACAACCTGACCATGACGGCGGTGGCCGAGCGGCTCGGCGTCAAGCACTCCTCGCTCTACCGGCGGATCCGGGGCCGCGACGAGCTGGTCACCGCCGCGATGGACCGCGCGGTCCGACAGGTCGACTGGCCGCGCCCGGACGGCGACTGGCGGCGCTACCTGGAACGCACCGCCGACGCCATCTGGAACCTTTTCACGACTTATCCGGGCATGGCCACGCAGATCCGCGAGCTGCCGCGCACGCCCCCCAGCGTCACCCGCCTGTTCTACGCCACGGTCGTGGAGCTGACCCGCCACGGATTCGACGACGAGTCGGCCGTCCTCATCGTCGACACCGTCGTCGACCTGGCCGCCGACGTCTACCTCGGCGGGGAGCGCCTCTCCGGCGACCATGCCGCGGACGACGCCGTCCGCCTAAGGCTGCGCGAGAGCTGGGCGGGCGAGCCCTCCGACGCGTCCGCGGCCCGCTTCGCGCCCATCATCGCCGGCATCATCGAGGGCGACCACCGGGAGTGGTTCCACCGCAAGCTCGCCCTGGTCCTCGACGGCGCCGAAACCCGCCGCAAAACGCGCTGACGATCGGCGTCACGCCAGCGGGCCCGACACCAGAGGCCGCTTCTCCGCCAGGCGCCGGTAAGCGGCCTCGATCGCGTTGTCGGCGTCGATGGACGCCTCCAGCAACGTCATGCCCCGGTCGGTACGCGTGGTCACGGCCCGCCGCCAGCGGTCGAGATTCTCCCTGCTGAGCTCAAGGAACCTGCGGGCCGGCGTGGACAGCGGGCCCGCGGAGGTGATGGCGTAGATCGGGCGCGAGGTCAGCGGCTCGATCATGCGCAGGCTCGCGCCGCGCCGTCCCGCCGCCAGCGCCTGCCGCATCGGCAGGAAGGCGGCCCCCGCGCCGGCGATGATCAGGGGGACGAGACCGGCGGGTTCGCTCACCTCGACGACGACGGCGGGTTCGACCGCGCCGGCGTCCCGGATGGAGTCGATGTAGGCACGCCCGAACCCCTGGTCGGCGATCATGGGCAGGCCGTCGAGCAGGGCGACGGGCACCGGGTCGGGGAAGTCGGTGCCCCAGCCCGGCGGCAGCGCGAGGACGATCTCGCCCTCCCCGATGTGGACGCATTCGATGCCCTGGCGCTGCACGGGCGCGACGCCGTACGCGAGCTCGGCCTCGCCGGACCGGAGCAGGGCGACGATCTCCTCGCTGTCGCCGTCGTGCCGGATGATCCGAACCGTGAGACCGGGATGCCTGCGGCGGAAGTCGCCCACCCAGGCGGCGGCGAAGCTCGCCGTGAGCGAGGTGGAGATCGCCAGATCGACCCGTCCGCGTTCGAGCCCGCGATACCCCTCGGCGACCTGGCGGGCGTGGTGCAGGTCTCGGACGACCTGGCGGGCCGGGCCGACGAGGGCCTCGCCCGCGGGGGAGAGCACGAGACCGCGCCCGACCCGGCGGAACAGCTCCACGCCGAGGTCGGCCTCCAACCGGCGGATGATCTGGGAGAGGGACGGCTGCGCCAGATGGAGCACGGAGGCGGCTCGGGTGATGCTGCCCTGGTCGACGACGGCGAGGAAGCATTCGAGCTCGCGGACGTCCATGTCGTCATCCATACCGGCACCCCACAGCAGGGTCAAGCCCAGTGCGGGCCGTCGGAGTCGGCCCCGGGGCGCGGCACCGCGCGGTCGGCCGGGGGTTCGACGCCGTCGAGGGCGAACGGCAGGGACGGGATCGGGTAGCGGTCGCCGTCCGGGCCGATCCCCGTGGTGAGGACGCCGCCGGCCCGCACGTCCGCCGCGCCGGCCACCTCGCGGTAGGTGCGCACCGCGGCGGCGACGATGCCCTGCTCGCCCAGGAGCTTCAGGCACTCCTCGGTACGCAGGCCGCCGAGGGCCTGCGAGATCTCCGCCAGGAGCGCCTCGCGGTTCGCGACCCGGGCCGGATTGTCGGCGAACCGCGGGTCGTCGATCATCCACTCCCTGCCGATGACGCGGCACAGCCGCGCGAAGCGATCGGGGGTGTAGGCCGACAGGACGATCGTCCCGTCGCTGGTGCGGACCAGGTCGGCGGCGGGGGCCACGGTCGCCTGGCCGTTCCCCTTGCGCCGCGGCTCCTGCCGGGAGACGTGCCATTCGCCCCACATCGCCGACTGCAGGTGGATCGCGGCGTTGAGCAGCGAGACCTCGGCGACCCCGCCCTCGCCGGTGCGCTCCCGGCGCAGGAGGGCGGCGAGCACGGCCTGCACCGCCGCGTAGCTCGCCGCGACGTCGGCGATCGGGAATCCGACCCGGAGCGGATCGCCGCCCTGCTCGCCGTTGATCGACATCATGCCGCTCTCGGCCTGCGCGGCGATGTCGAGGCCGGCCCTGCCCGCCGACGGGCCTTTGGCGCCGAAACCGCTGATCGAGACGTACACGAGCCGGGGGTTCGCCGCGCGCATCTCGTCCGGGCCGAGGCCGAGGCGGGCGAGCGCGCCGGTGCGCAGGTTCTGCACGACGACGTCCGCCCGCGCGATCAGGTCCGCCGCGATGCCGCGGTCGCCGGGCCGCTTCAGGTCGAGCACGACCGAGCGTTTGCCGCGGTTGTACGCCAGGACGATGCCTTCGCCGTACGCGCCGATGCCGCGCGCCTGGTCGCCGGACGGCGGTTCGATCTTGACGACCTCGGCGCCGAGGTCGGCCAGCATCTGGGTCGCGGCGGGCGCGGCGATGTAGTGGCCGAACTCGACGACGCGGATTCCCGCGAGTGGGGTGGTCATGCCGCTTCTCACTCCCCGGTGAACACCGGTCTGCGCTTCTCCAGGAACGCCTGCGCCGCCCGCCGCGCGTCGCCGCTGCGGGCACAGTCCACCATGCGCGGCATCTCGCCCTGAAGATAGTCGGGCAGCGTGGCCAGTGCGGCCTCGGCCAGGTTCCGCTTGGCGTACAGCATCGCCTTCGGCGCCTGCGCGGCGAGCTTGGCGGCCAGTTCGCGGACCCGGGCCCGCAGGTCGGACGTGGTCTCGGTCACCAGGCCCCACTCGGCCGCCCGCTCCGCGGTGATCTTCCCGGGGTCGAGCAGCAGCGCCCGTGCGCGGGCGTCGCCCACCGCGCGGGTCAGCAGCCAGGCGCTGCCGAGGTCGCCCGACACCCCGGCGCTGACGAACGCGGTGTTGAACGCCGCGTCCCGGGCCGCGATCCGGAAGTCGGCGGCGAGCGCGAGGGAGAGCCCGGCCCCCGCGCAGGCTCCGTTCACGGCGGCGATCGTCGGCATCGGGAACGCCACGAGCGTCTCCACGACGGCCGAGGCGCGCGTCAGCCGTTCCAGGTCGTCGGCGACCGAACGGCCGCGCAGCGTGCGCGTCTCCTGGTCCCGCGCGTCGTCCGAGCCGACCTTCGCCAGGTCGGCACCGACGCAGAAGTCGCGTCCGGCGCCGGTGACGACGAGGACCCGCAGGCCGCGTTCCGCGCGGGCCCGCGCGAAGGCGGCCAGCAGGTCCTCCACGAGCGACCAGGAGATCGCGTTGCGCCGCTCGGGCCGGTTGAGGGTCACGGTGCCGACGCCGTCGCGCAGCTCGAACAGCACCGTTCCCGAGCCGATCGCCTCCCCGCTCAGCACCATGCCGTGGACCACCCCATTGTCCGGTTTCGCCCGCTTCCCGGACGCCAGGCCCATCTTGGGCGTCGCCGTTCCCGGGCGTCAAAGAGCAGAACGCAGACCGATTCATTGCCGTACGCAATGAGCGACTCATTGCGTTGCGCAATGGATCACGTTGGCGACCCGTCTTTGACGTACGGCGTGGGGGCGCTGTGGACTGTGTGGCACTCTCGCGAGTGAGTCGGCCGCGGCTGCCATGGGAGCGGACGGCACGCCACACACAGGAGGTGTCCCATGAGCGCTCGTCCGGTAGGCAAGCGCGACCGCGCCGGGCTGCGCGCGTCGGTCGCCGTCGTCGTCGGCGTCGTCGGCGCGCTCGTCCTGGCCGCGTGCGGCGGGTCGGGCGGCCAGGCGGAGTACCCGACGCGGGACATCCAGATCATCGTGCCCTATCCGGCGGGCAGCGCCATCGACACCACGTCCCGCGCGCTCGCCGAGGTCATGAACGAGGAGGGCAAACTCGGCCGGCGCGTCCAGGTGGTGAACCGGGCGGGCGGCGCCGGCTCGGTCGGGACCACGGCGGTGCTCAACGCCAAACCGGACGGGTACACGGTCGGCATCGTGCCGGACGGGCCGCTGACGCTGATTCCGCGTACCGAGAAGGTCTCCTACGATCCGACGGCGATCACGGTGATCGGCGAGGTCACCACGTCGCCGATCCTGTTCGCGGTGCCGGGGGACTCGCCGTACAAGGACATCGGCGACCTGGTCGCCGCCGCCAAGGCGCAGCCCGGGGCCATCACGATCGCCGAGGGGCCGCTCAACTACGCGATCCCGGCGCGCAAGTTCGAGCAGCTCACGGGCACGCGGTTCAAGCACGTCAAGTTCGACGGCGACCAGGCGACGGTCACGGCCATGCTCGGCGGCAACGTCGACGTGGGCGTCATGCAACTCGCCGGAGGCATGGCGCAGATGGCGTCAGGCAAGATCCGCGGGCTGGCGATCGCCTCCGCCAAGCCCGTCGGGCTCGCCCCGAACATCCCGACGTTCACCGCGCAGCAGATCGAATTGCAGTGGGAGGCGTACAACGTGATGATCGCGCCGAAGGGGTTGCCCGCGGACGTCACGCGCAAGCTCGGCGAGGCGTTCGGCTCGGCGGTCAAGAGCCAGAAGTTCGCCGAGGCCGCGCGGCGGCTCGGGCTGGTCGTCAGCGGGGCCGACGCGGCGACGGCCAAGGTGCGCCTGGACGAGAAGACCGAGGCGGCCGAGTTGCCCGCGTCGTCCCAGTGAAGGTCGCAGTGAACGCGGTGCGTTCCCCCCGGCGCGGGCCCGCCTCGCAGGTGATCGCCGCCGGGGCGCCGGTGGTGCTGGGCCTGGTGTACGGCGCGCTGGCCGTCGGCGAGGGCCTGGGCACGTTGGCCGACACCGGTGCCGGGTTCTTTCCCCTGCTCGTCGCGATCGTGCTGGTCGCCGCCGGCGTCGTCGTCCTCCTACAGAGCCGCGGCGAGCCCCCTGCCACGGACGCCGAGCCAGCCGACGACGCGAGCGACAGGGACGACGACACGGACGACACGGACGACAGGGACGACGACGTGCATTGGTGGCGCATCGCCGGCGTCCTGGCCGCCGCGCTCGTGGTGCCGGTCGTGGGCGAGACCGTGGGGATGATCACGACGCTGTCGATCTCCCTCATCGTGATCGCCAAGATCATGGGCGTGGCCCGGTGGAGCAACGCCGTCATCCTCGGAGCCGCCTTCGGCGCGGCCACCTGGTTGATCTTCGTGCGCTGGCTGCTGGTCCCCCTGCCGAGCGGCGTCCTCGGCCTGGTCTGAACGGAAGGAACCCCGTGGCGGACGTGATCGACAACCTCGGCGCGGGCTTCGCCGCCTTCGCCGACCCGGTCTATGTCGTCCTCGCACTGGTCGGCGTCGTCCTCGGCACGGTGGTCGGCGTACTCCCCGGCATCGGCCCGATCGGCGCGATGTCCGTCCTGCTCGGGGTGTCCACGCAGCTGGGCCCCACCGGATCGCTGATCCTGTTCGCCGGCATCTACTTCGGCTCCACCTACGGCGGTTCGACGACCTCGATCCTGCTCAACGTGCCCGGCGAGGCGTCGTCGGTGGTCACGGCCCTCGACGGGCACGCGATGACGCGGCGCGGCAGGGCAGGACCCGCGCTGACCGTCGCGGCGGTCTCGTCGTTCCTCGCGGGCACCATCGCGATCTTCGGCCTGATGATGTTCGCCCCGTGGCTGAGCGGCGTGGCCGTCGAACTCGGCCCGCCCGAGTACCTGGCCCTGTGCGTCGCGGGCCTGCTGCTGCTCGCCGCGCTCTCCGAGGGCTCCACCGCCAAGGCCATCGTCATGATCTGCGCCGGCCTGGCGATCGCCACGGTCGGCACCGACCCCGCCGGCGGCGACCTCAGATTCACCATGGGATCGAGCGACCTGGCCGAGGGCTTCAGCTTCATCGCCCTGGTCATGGGCGTGTACGGCGTCGCGGAGGCGCTCACGATGGCCGGCCGGCGCTGGCACCCGGAACCCGTCCGCGCCCCCAAACTCCGCGAGCTCCTGCCCAGCCGCCAGGAGGCCCGCGCCGCGGCTCCCGCGGCGGTCCGCGGCTCGGTGATCGGCTTCCTGCTCGGCCTGGTGCCCGGCCCCGCCGCGGTGCTGTCCACGTTCGCGTCCTACGTGGCCGAACGCAGGATCTCCAAACATCCCGAGACGTTCGGCAAAGGCACCGTCGAGGGAGTGGCCGGACCCGAGGCCGCCAACAACGCGGCGGCCGGAGCGGCGTTCGTCCCGCTGCTCGCGCTCGGCATCCCCTTCGCCCCGACGATGGCCCTCGTGCTCGCCGCGCTCCTGCTCAACGGCATCGTCCCCGGCCCGACGTTCGTCACCGACCAGCCCGAGCTGTTCTGGACCGTCATCGCCGCCATGTACATCGCCAACCTGATGCTGCTGGTCCTCAACCTGCCCCTGGTGGGCATGTTCACCCGCCTGCTCGCCGTCCCACCACAGGCCCTGATGCCCCTCGTGATCGGCCTGTGCGTCGTCGGCGTGTACGCCGAGGGCAACTCGATGTTCGACGTGGCCGTCATGCTCGTCGCCGGCCTACTCGGCTTCGTGCTCCGCCGCGCCGGCTTCAACATGGCCCCCCTCGTACTCGCCGTCGTCCTCCAGCCCACCCTCGAGACCTCACTACGCCAAACCCTGGCATACTCCGACGGCGACCCCGGCTACATCCTCGGACGCCCCATCACCATGGTCATCCTCGGCCTCGTCGCCCTCGCCATCGCGCTGTCGGCACGACGCGCGATCGCCGCACGCCGAGCCCCTCAGCCGGCCAACCGGGCCCCGAACTCCGCCTGATCGGCGTCCGCCGATCGTGAGCGCCCACATCATGTGCGCCGGCAATCCTCTACCGCCACTTATCCACATTCGGCCCTGACATCCGGCAATCGTCAAGCGACAAATGACCCACGACGGATGGTGCCGATCTCAGTGGTCTTGTGTCGGCCGCCGCCGTGAGAATGGCGTCGGCGGGCGTCCGGCGTCGCGGGCGTGTTCGAGTAGGCGAGGCACGAGGAAGAAGGCGGGCACGGTGGAGATCTCACTTGAAGGTAAGGTCGCGCTTGTCACCGGAGTCGGGCCGAACATCGGCAGTGGCCTCGCACTCGCGCTGGCCAAGTACGGCGCCAAGGTGGCCTGCAACGACGTGTCCGACGACTCCATCAAGGCGTGCATCGCCCGGATCGAACGCAATGGCGGCGAGGCGATGGCCGCGCCCGGCGACGTGACCGACGAGGAGGTCGTCAAGGGCTACATCCAGAGCGTGCTTGACCGGTGGGGGCGGCTCGACATCGTGGTGAACAACGCCGCGCTGCTCGGTGGCCGGGGTGTGCTGGACGAGTCCGCCGAGACGTTCGAGAAGATGGTGAAGGTCTCCGCGCTCGGCACTTTTCTCAACACCAAGCATGGCGGCCGGGCGATGGCCGAGCGCGGCATCAAGGGCTCGATCATCTGCGTCTCGTCGTCCAACGGCTGGAACGGCTCCGCCGGTGTGATCGCGTACGCGTTCCACAAGGGCGGCGTGAACAACTTCGTCCGGGCCGCGGCGATGGACCTGGCCCCCTACGGCATCCGGGTCAACGGCATCACCCCGACCGCCCCGAACCCGGACAACCCCGAGCTGCTCGCCGAGCGCGCCCGGCAGGGACTCGGCCCCGGCGGGGTTCTGGTCACCGGCCCGGGACCCGGGCTGGGCGGGCCGACCGGCGACGAGGAGTGGCGTCGGCCCAGCCGCTGGACGGGGCAGCGGCCACCGATGGTCCCGATGGGCACCACCGGCACGCCGACCGACCTCGGGCACGCCGTCGCCTGGCTGTGCTCCGACTACGCCCGCCTGATCACCGGCACCGATTTGGTCGTGGACGGCGGCGCTCGGGCCAAGAACTTCGCTTACTTCCCCGCCGCGCCCGAGGACCTGGCCGGGCCGCTTCCTTTGATCACGCTGGACGACACGCCCCCGTTCGAGGGCTGAGCTCCGGCCGCCGCGGTCGTACGGCTGCGGAATCACCGGGCGGCGCTGGGACATCACGTCTGCCCAGGTCATCCGGTGGGTCGCGTACTGTCGAGGGTGACATGCCGCGGTGCCGGGTGGCGGGCCTCACCGGCCCGCCGCCGCGCGGACGACGGGTCTGTCCTGGGGTGAGACCCGCTTCGAGCCCGAGAAGTTGTGTGATCTATGCCGCATTTTCGCGCTGAACTCCGGATGACTCATGCGCATCAAAAGCGACGGATTCGCCATTACGGAACGGATTACCGGCCAGGAAATCAGCTGAAAACGGAGAAGACGAAAATGCGTAAGGTTCTCGCCGTCGCCGCCGTCGCCGGCATCATGGCTGTCGGCTTCGCCGCGTCCCCCGCCCAGGCGTCCACGACCTCGCAGAACGGCCGCTCGTCGAACTCCGCCTGCGCGGCCCTGCCGATCGTCGCGGGGAACTTCAAAATCGTCGAGGTGGCGGGCGAGGGCAGCGTCAGGGACGGTCTGCTCAACAGGAACGACCTGCGGGCCGTCATGGACGACCCCGCCGCGTGGTCGCGGCTCCGGCAGGCCGCGGCCCACCTGCACGGTCCGCTGTTCGACAAGGTGGACGCCGCCGCGCCCGGCAGCCGAGTCGACGGTCTCATCCGGCCCGCCGACCTGAAGGCGTTCTTCAACGACGTATGCGTCTGAGCCCGCACCAGGGCGGCACGGAACCCGGCGCCCAATCGACGTCTCCTTGCGGACGGCAGCGGAGGCCGACGCGTCGGCAGAGGGCATCGCGTAGGTAGATCCCTGGTCATCGGCCGTTATGTAAGAAGTGGTGCTACGTTCCGTATTTGGTGTGGCACGATTGGTGACATGTCAAGTCCTGAACAGCTCCGGTCCCTCACCGACGTGCCCGATCACGGGCTCGGGCCGCTCGGCAGGCTGGCCCATGGTGTGCTCACCGAGTGTCTCGCCGCCCCTCCGGCGGCCCCCAGGCTGTACCTGGGGCACAACATCCTGCCGGATCCGCCGTTTCCCCTGTCGGGATACATCGCCTTTCCAGCGGTGGATGACGCCTGGCGGGCCAGCGGGCAGGATCTGTCGATCTTCCTCACCTGGGCGGCGGAGTCGCTGCGGGCCCAGCCGAGGCCGTCGGCCGCCTCCTTCGGCGAGCAGCATCAGATGCTCAACCGGCTGCTGCGCATCGACGCGATCGCGCTGGTCTGGGAGGTCCGCGTGGTCGTGCCGACCGAAAGCATGGCGGGGTGGACGCTGGCCGCCGACGTCCTGGCCGGAAGGGTGGGGCGGGAGGAACTGGCCGACGCTGCCGCCGCCGAGCCCGCCCTCGCGGTCTGGACGGTGGACCGCGCGGGTTCGGCTGTGCTCATGTTCGCACCGCCGGGCGGCACGGCCGACGACATCGCGTACGCGGGAGACCTGCTTGACTCCTCCGATCCCGTCGTCGCCCGCCTCGCGGACGTGCTCGATGCCCAGTACGAGTGGACGTCGGCCGTTTTCGGAGCGGACGCCTGACCGGGTGACGGGGCAGGGCGGGCGGCTAGTTCGCGGCGGACAGGATCGGTTCGGGGTCGGGGACGCTTCCGCTCAGCAGGTCGTTCTCCTCGATGACCATGTGGGCGGGCGGGGCGGCGATGGCGGGCGGGCGGCCCCAGCGCGAGTAGCGCGTGTCGGCTCGCAAGACCACCGCGGACCTGCTCCCGCCGAGGGTGTCGGTGGTGATCAACCGAGTGGGCAGGCCGTCACGGCCGGTCCAGAGCCGCCACGCGATCTTTCCCGTGCTCTTGGCGGTCAGGCGGGTATTCGTCAGCGGATCGACGTAGGCACCCTTGAAGATCTTGGCCAGCGTTCGGTAGGTCATGGCGCCCTGGTAGCGGAAGCCGCCGGGGACGGGCGTTTTCGTCGAGCGCCGGAGCACGGCTTTGATCATGGCCTGGTCGTACACGTTGATCGGTTGCAGGCCGCCGGTCCGGGCCATGGTCCAGCACAGCCCGGCGCGGTGGTTCAGCCGGACCCACGTCTTGCCGTCGGGAACCGGCACCGAATACTGGCCGCTGTCGCAGTAGACGCTCGCGCCGACGCGGATCGTCCGGTGGGGGCGGTTCGTCGTCGCGGAGGCCGCATCGCCGCCGGTGCCCGGCTTGGGGATGTCCCGCCAGGTGAAGTCGACCGCCGCCACGCCCGACGGCGACAGCCGTACCTTGCCGTCGAACCGGATCCCGCTCCCGGGCCTGTCGCCGTACGTCACGCGCACGGTCTCCGACGTCCGCAGGCCATGTCCGCTCCTGAGCTGCCGCTTGAGCGCGTACGCCGGATCGGTACCGGTATCGGCGGCCTGGGCGGCGACGGGAAGGGCCACACTGGTGCTCACAGCCGGAACGGCCGCGAGCACCACCGTGGCCGCCAAAACAACCCGTCGCATCATGGGCACGTATCCTATATTCGGCCCATAAGCCGTCATCCTCCAGCCCACGCTCGAAACCTCGCTCCGCATGCAGGGCGCTCACCGCACGTCGGCGTAGGTGGCGTCCCGCGTCAAGGACTCCTTAGCCGGATTCGCACGGAAGAACCCACGCGAAAATCACACTGCCGAAGTTCACCAGCATGGTGTGCGGCTGCTGTATGGCCGTTTCGGTGATCTGAAGCCTGACCACCGCGCCTTCCTGCATCCACATGGCCACGTCGTCCTCCGATGGGGTGTCACCGTGCACCCGCAACGTCAGATCATGGGGCTGCCCGGCTATCCGCAGGTGGAGTTCACTCGTCGGCTCGAATTCCGCCATCTTTCACCTCCGGGGTGAGGTGGCCACGACGCGAGGCGTACGCCCGTGCCGGAGCCGAAGCGCGCGACAGAGTCAGGGCCGATGGCGGGCGACCGGCCGCGGCCGGGACCGGCCCGCGTACGCCTCACTGTCAGTGAGCCGATGTGCCCACTCGGGAGGAAGGTATTCCGCAAGCAGGCGACAACCTCGACGGCCGACTGCTGGCTACACACTCGCAACCAGGTCACGATCCCGAGCGCGGCTGCCACGCCGACAAGGCCGTCAAGGTCGGCGGGCGGTGGCAATTCGCGATCGCGCGGCGGAAATTGCCCTGCTATCGTCGGCAATCTGGTCGGCCGCGGGACTTCGGTGCGACTTCCGGAACCCGCCTTTGAAGCGATGCTTCGCAGTTCGTGCCTTCATTCCCCGGCCGGCCGTCCGTCTCGGAGGGGTTGATGGAGAACCGCGCCGACTTCGTCGAGTGCGAGGATGTGCTGCTGTTCGCCAATGCGGCGATCACATCCACCGGGCAGCGCGAATTCCGGGATTCACCGGACGAGCAGCGACTGTCCTTGGAGTTTCTGCACACCTGACCGACCTGCGCACCGTCGCGAGCGACGGCGACGAGTATTTCCGCCTCCGGCTGGCCGTGGCCCGCCTGGCCGGCCCGTTGTTCGACCGGGTCGACACCGCCGGGCACGGCGGCAACGCCGACGGCCTCATCTCCCACGACGACCTGGAGGCGTTCTTCACCCAGGTGTGCGTCTGAGCCCACCGAGCCTAACCGCCCTGATGCGCACGCACACCGTGATCCCCGCCGGCGAGCTCGTCCGCCTTCGCCTGGACGAGCCGCCGGACGATCAGGGCCGAGCGAGAAGGCAGACCGTCCTGACGCCGCGCCAGGCACACGTGAACCGGGGGCGCGTCGCGCAGCGGAACCCAGACCAGGCCGGGGACGTCCGCCGGGCTGTCGAACCGGGCGAGGAAGCCGAGACCGCTGCCATGCCCGACCATCACCTTGACCGTCCGCGCGGACATCGCCGCGACGGCGATGTCCGGATTCGGCACCTGCCGGTGCAGCAGCTCCCACATCACGGTGCCCGGGCGCATGGTGACGATGGGCCAGGCCCCAAGGTCGGGCCAGTCCACGTGATCGCGGCCGGCCAGCGGGTGGCCGGCCTGGAGGTAGACGCCGACGGGGGCCGACAGAAGCGGAACGCGCCGTAGCCCCGCCGCCGCCGGGACCAGCGGCGTGGTGATCACACCGAAGTCCAGTTCGCCGGTGAGCACGGCGGCCTCGATGTCGCTCGAGGCGCCCTCCCGGACGGTGAACCGCAGACCGGGATGTTCCTCGCGAAGCCGCCCCACCACCGGCGCGATGATCGTCTCCGCGGTCACCGAGACCGCGCCGATCCGCACCCGCCCGCGATACGTGCCGCTGGAGTCCATCGCCGCCCCGCGCACGTCGTCCTCGGCGGCCACCAGCCGGCGCAGCGGTTCGAGCAGGGCCTGACCGGCCGGGGTCGGCTGCACTCCGCGCCGGCTGCGGGTGAGCAGGACGACGTCGAGCTCCTCCTCCAGCAGCGCGATCTGCTGGCCGACGGCAGGCTGGCTGACCCCGCACCGGGCGGCGGCCAGCCGCAGCGACCCGGTCTCGACGGCCGCCAGAAAGTACCGCGCCCTCTCCACCCTCATCGCCACACCATAAAAGAAAAACCTTTCACCGGTGAAGCCGATTCGCGGCTTCCTTCCGGGTCCGCGGCGCGTCATCGTGACGTGAGTCCCACTATGGCTCCCGCCCCGGCACCCGCGTGAAAGGAATATGTGTTGTCCCACGGTCCGCTGACTGGAATCCGTGTCCTGGACGCGTCGACGATCCTCGCCGGCCCGCTGGCGTCCTCGCTGCTCGGCGAGTTCG
The DNA here is from genome assembly GCF_040678635.1 of Thermopolyspora sp. NPDC052614. Lineage (NCBI taxonomy): Bacteria > Bacillati > Actinomycetota > Actinomycetes > Streptosporangiales > Streptosporangiaceae > Thermopolyspora > Thermopolyspora sp. NPDC052614. Next base: position 43,025 of record NZ_JBFATZ010000018.1, on the reverse strand, counting down.
GCGCCGAGGTCATCAAGATCGAGCAGCCCGGCGAGGGCGACCCGGCCCGCCGCTACCCGCCGATCGAGGACGGCGTATCGGCCGGGTGGGCGATGACCGGCCGCAACAAGCGGAGCGTCACCATCGACCTACACCACCCCGAGGCGGCCGATCTGGTCGGCCGGCTGGCCGCGACCGCCGACATCGTCGTCACCAACTTCCGCCCGGCGACGCTGCGCCGCTTCCGCATCGACTTCGACGACCTGCGGGCGTACCGGCCCGACCTGGTGATGGTCCACGTGAGCGCCTTCGGTCGTACCGGCCCCTACGCCGACCGCCCGGGATTCGCCCGCGTCGCGGAGGCCTTCGCCGGCCTGACCTACCGCACCGGCGATCCGGACGGCCCGCCGGTCTTCGCCGGCTATCCCATCGCGGACGGCGTCACCGGCATGTACGGCGCGTTCGCGGCCCTCCTCGCCCTGCGCCAGCGCGACCTCACCGGCGAGGCCCAACTGGCCGACATCCCCCTGTACGAGCCGCTGCTGCGGATGATGGAGGACTTCGTCGTCGAGTATGGCGCCACCGGCCGGATCCGGGAACGCCAGGGCAACCAAAACCCCCACATCAGCCCCAACAACCTGTACCGCACCAAAGACGGCCGCTGGCTCGCCCTGCCCGCCTCCACCGACCAGATGTGGCGCCGGCTGCTCGAGGTCATGGACGCCCCCGACCTGGCCGTACACGACACCATGACCGCCCGGCTGCGGCACCGCGATCAGATAGAGTCCCGCGTCGCCGCCTTCGTCGCCGCCCACGACCTCGACCCCCTGATGTCCCGCCTCCTCGCCGCCGGGGTCGCCGCCGGCCCCGTCAACTCGGTGGCCGACCTCTGCGCCGACCCGCACATCCGCGCGCGCGGCTCCGTCGTCGAGGTCGAGTACGAGATCGAGCACGAGCACCGCACCCGCCTCATGCAGGCTCCCGCCGGTCGGTTCTCCGGCTTCGACGGCACCATCGGCGCCGACGCGCCGCGCCTCGGCGAGCACACCACGCAGGTACTGCGGGACCTCGTGGGCCTCACCGAGACGGAGATCGACGACCTACGCCACCGCGGCGTGGTCTGAAGCAGAAGGAAACCCCCCGTGACGATCGCAGACGTCTCCATCATTGTCCTGGTCGCCCTGTTCGCCGCGACCCTGATCCCCGCGTTCGACCTCGGCCTCGCCGCGCTGGCCGCCGCCTTCTTGCTGGGACTGGCGGCCGGGGTGCCGGTGGACAAGGTGACCGGCTTCTTCCCGGCGGACTTCTTCGTGCTCATCGTCGGGGTGACGGCCCTGTTCGCCGTCGCCCAGCTCAACGGAACCCTCGACTGGCTGCTGGACCTGCTGCGCAAGCTGGTCGCGGGCAGGGTCCTGCTGGTGGTACTGGTCCCGTTCGTCATCGGAGCCGTGCTGACCGCCGTCGGCACCCTCCCTGCGGCCGCCACCGCGATCGTCGCCCCCATCGCCCTGCGCCAGGCCACGCGCTACCAGATCTCGCCGCTCGTCGCCGCCGTCCTCGGCATCACCGGGATCATCGGCGGCCTGCTCTCCCCGCTCGCCGTCTACGGCGTCACCGCCCGCGAGCTCGGCGGCAAGTTCGGCCTCGGCCTGCCCGACTCGGCCCCGATGGTCCTGTTGGCCGGCGGCCTGCTCGCCGGACTGGTCGTGTGCGCCGGCTTCCTGCTCATCGGCTCCCGTACCGGGGCCATTCCCCGAGGCCGGGCCACCGCCCCCGGCGCCGCCGACGCCGCCGAAGGGACCGTCGCCGACGCGCCCACGTCGAAGGCGGGAAACCGCGGCGCTCGCACCCTCACGCTCCTCTGCCTGCTCGCCGTCGTCGTCCTGTCGGTGGGCTTCGACATGAACATCGGCTACCTCGGCATGACCGCCGCGCTGATCCAGCAGGTCGTGCTCCGGCTGGACGCCGGCGCGATCATCTCACGGATCCCGTGGAACGTGGTCCTGCTGATCGGCGGCCTGCTGACCTTCGTGGGCCTCATGCAACACCTCGGCGCGTTCAAACGCATCAGCGAACTGCTCCAGATCGACGGCGCGCCGTTCCTCAGCCTGCTGGTGCTGTGCTACATCGCCGGCGTCACCTCGTTCGCCGCCAGTTCCATCGCGGTCTTCGTCACCACCATGCCCCTGCTGCCCCCGCTGGTGGCCGCCGGCGTCTCCCCACTCGGCGGCGTACTCGCCCTCGCCCTGGCCTCGGTGCTGGTGGACATCAACCCCCTCGGCATCACCGGCGGCCTCATCCTCGGAGCCGCCGACCCCTCGGCCAGAACCCGCCTGTTCCGCCAGCTCCTCACGTACGGCATCGCCTCGGTGTTCATCGCCCCCGCCGTGGCCTGGGCCGCCTTCGGCTGGTGGTGACTCGTCGCCTCTTCGGCATAGCGCTTGACGGGCATCGAGTCGTGCAGGCGCAAACCCTTGGAGTTGAGCCGGGCCACGGTACGGCTGACGCCGGAGGGAAGGGCGGCGAAGGCGCGTTCGTAATCGCCGCCGGCCGCCGCCAGTTCGGCCGAGCTGGGCCTGATCGACACGGTGCTGGCCTGGCGGAGCCGGATGACGCGGCTGCTGTTCGGGCCCGAGCCCACGCTGGCCCAGGCCACCCGCGCGGTGGTGGCGCTCGGCGGGCTGTCGGACTGCACCATCCAGTTCCCCCACGTGCCCGCCGACGAGTTGCGCGAGGCCGCCGTGGACGCGGCCTGCGCCGCCCTGGGCACCTGTTCATGATGTCCGGATGTGTAACGGCTTCGCGGTGGGCATCAGGATTGCCCGCCGGAGCGAAGCGGTGACGGTCTACGATTCCGGGCATGGCCGTCCCTGAGCTGATCCGTATCGTTTCCCGCTCCTCTCCCATGGCGCTCGCCCAGGTGGAGCGCGTCCGGCATGAACTGGCCGAACTGCACCCGGGCATCCGGACCGAGGTCGTACCGGTCACCACCTCCGGGGATCGGTGGCAGGGCGCGCTGTCGGAGCTGGGCGGCAAGGGGGCGTTCACCAAGGAGGTCGACGAGGTCCTCCTGGCGGGGCGGGCGGACCTGGCCGTGCACTGCATGAAGGACGTCCCCGCCGACCGGCCGCTGCCCGCCGGGACGGTCTTCGCCGCGTTCCTCAAGCGCGACGACCTGCGCGACGCCCTCGTCCACCCCGGCGGCCTCACCCTGGACGAACTTCCCGAAGGCACCCGGATCGGCACATCCTCGGTCCGGCGCGTCGCCCAGCTCGCCATCTCCCACCCGCACCTGCGGTGCGTGCCGATACGCGGCAACGCCAACCGCCGCCTGGAGAAGCTGGACGCGGGCGAGGCCGACGCGCTGCTGCTGGCGGTCTCCGGGCTGGAGCGGATCGGCCGCAAGGACCGAATCTCCGAGGCGCTGTCGCTGGAGACGATGTGCCCGCCGATCGGCGCGGGCGTCCTGGCCCTGCAGTGCCGCGAGGACGACACCGACACGATCGACGCCGTCTCCGGCCTGGGACACCCTCCCACCTGGCGGGAGATCACCGCCGAGCGCATGCTGCTGCACGTCCTGCAGGGACACTGCAACAGCCCGATCGCGGGCTATGCCCGCGCCGAACGCGACGGCCGCCTGTCGCTGCGCGCCCGCGTCTTCACCCCGGACGGCAAGATCGTCCTCGACGCCCACGAGTGGGCCGGCCCGCTCGACCCGGCCACGCTCGGCACGTCCGTCGCCGTCGCCCTGCTCCGCCAGGGCGCACGCGAGGTCATCGACTCCATCCCGCACTGACCCGCTGACGCACCCCGGGCGCGGTACTGGTCGCCCGGCCGAAGCCCGTAGTTCCGGGTGCGGTAGTCGGTTCCGTAGCCGCCGCGCTGCTCGTAGGCCCAGTAGGCCGTGCGGGCGGCGTCGGCCCACTTCTCGAAGATCACGACGTGTCGTTCGTCGGGGGACGACCCATGGCGTCGATGACGAGGTCGCCGGGGAGCAGGTCGGACATCGCGATCGGCGTACTGACCGATGGCGCGGCGAGCCCCTGGGTGTTCAGGCCGGGGGGCCGCAGTCCCAGCGCCATCGAGACGTAGCCGGAGCAGTCGGTCCGGTAGCCCTGGCGGTATCCGTTCAGGTTGTACGGCACACGCTGCGGAGTGTGCGGGTTCCAGCTCTTGGCGCGCTCGATGACGCGCTGCCTGGCCGCGTCCGACTGCTTGATCACCTGCGCGCTCACCGTGTGCGACCCCCGGCGACGGGGGCGGCGGGTGCCAGGCCGAGTCAAGCCAGGCGGCCGAGGTGTTCAACAGGGACGCGGACGGACTCGGCCGAAGTCGATCGCCTCTCGGTCAGTCCCGGACGGCGGCGTCGTGGACGATCCCGGACGGCTGCTCCCGGGGAGATCCCAACCGCCGGATCTCCCCGGCGCGGGGCATTAGCGAGCCCGGCTTCCTTGCACGACGGGACGGCCGTTCACCCAGTCGAGGTTCGCGGTGTACATCCAGCGAACCCTGCCCGGCGCCCAGCCGTGGAAGAAGATGCGATCGTCGAGAACGTCGGCGCCGCCGGGGCCATGCACCGCGCCGCCCAGCCCCTCGGTCGTCATCAGGGGCTTGTCGGCCTTGGTGTAAGGGCCGGTGAGGGAGGGGGAGGTGGCGTAACGGGTGTGGTAACGGTCCGTGCCGTAGTTTCCCGCGGAGTAGAAGAGCACGTACCCGGTGGGGCGTTTGACCAGCACCGGCGCTTCGACCACACCGTCCTCGCCGGGGCCGTTGCGGAGGAGTTCCTTGCGGGCGCCCACGAGGGTGACGCCGTCGGCGCCTACCTGCTGCAGCCACAGAATCGCGGGCTTCTGCACGGCGTTGCCGTCGTTCTTGTACAGCAGGTACCTCTTCCCGTGGGCGTCGACCAAGCTCGACGGGTCGATGGCGCCGCCCTCGCTCGGGTTACAGGTCACGGGTCCGTTGCCCAGGGGGCGGAACGGGCCGAGCGGTCCGGACGCCACCGCCGCGCCGATGCACCTGCGCCCGGCCGCGGGGCTCGGGGCGCTGAAGTACATCAGGTACCGGCCGTCCGCGCGCCGGGAGACATCCGGCGCCCACCAGCCGCAGTCGCCCTGGATGCACCCCACCCAGGACGGTTTGTCGGGCATCGCCTCCCCGCGGATCGTCCAGGGCCCGGAGGCGGAGGGGGCGCTCGCGACCGGAACGGTCCTTCCCGAGCTGCTGGTGGAGTAGGCGTAGAAGGTGGATCCGACGCGGATCACGTCCGGGTCGGGGAAGTCGGCGGTGATGACCGCCTGGGGGGACGTCGGGGCCGCCGCGTCGGCTGCGGCGGTGGGCAGCGCGGCCATCAGCAGCGCGGTGAGCACGCAGAGAACCCGACCGGAGTGACGCAACTGAGATCTCCTCTTCCTATGACAGGTGAATATGAGCGCAAGAAGGGTTATGCGTCCTCCCGGCTCTCCGCCCCGGGGGGATAGACGTACGTTCTGCGCCCGGTGAATGTCGCGCCCGTGATCTGGTAATGGTGCGCGGCCTCGCTGGCGGTGTTCTCGGGGCCGACGTCGACGATGTCGGCCGTCGACCACTGACCGTCGATCCGTTGCCGTACGGTGTAGCGAAACTCGTTGAAATCGACGGTGGAGGACACATACGTGTTGACGATGGCGAGCGTCCGCCGACCCGCGGTGATGGCGGCCGGGATCTCGATGCTCTGGTCCGCCCACCCGTAACTGCTGGCGGGTAACGGCTCCCATTCGCCGGCCGGGACCCCGTTCACGGTGACGGTGGCGCGCTGCCTGCCGATGTTGGCGTCCAGGCGGCGGATCAGTCGTACCCCGGTGTTGGCGGGATTGACGGTGACGGTGAACCGGCTCGATCCGCCCTCGCCGAACGCACGACCGTCATCGGTGATGGTGGCGTCCCCCCGCATGATCACGGCGGCGCCCACGGCCGCCACGGCCGTCAGCACGGCAAGCACGATGACTCGATGCCGGCCTCGGCCAGGGAGCCGAGGGTCAGGGAACCAAGTCGGCCTCCCTTCCCCCGGCCTGGCCGCAGTCTCGGCGGATTCGCTGCCATCGCCCGGCGTGGTTCTTCGCTCCAGTTCCGCCAAGGCGGGCATGCGGCCCATCCGCACCCGTTCCCACGCCCGCTCCCACTCCGGAATCTGGTGCTCAGGAACCCCGCAGGCCATCAGGAACGCCACCATCTGCGCCTTCTTCGGAAAACGCCGACCGGCCAACATGTCCGAACAGGTGGACCGCGCCAGCCGCATGCCCATCCTGGCGGTCCGATTCTGCAGGTCCCGCAGCGACAGGTCGGCCCTGGCGATCTCCTCGTTGAGGAGCCTTGCCAGGTCTTCGAGGCAACAAACCGCCTCCAACGGCCGGGAAACCGCGCCGTTTTCAACGTCCTCGCTCATCGTGCCTTCCCACAGACGGCCGTCGTCCGGCCGCACCGGCTCGACCGAACCAACACGAACATTACGTAGAGCATCTGAATGATAACGCAAAGTCTTCGCATGGTCCCTTGCCCCGCCGCTCAGGGGAAGAAAGGCAACCTGCCGCCTTGGCCTCCGACGGCGTACCGACCGTGGTCGGCCGACGCCGTGCGGCCGTCCACCAAGCCCGACCTACAGGCGCCGCCTCTCGGCGGCAGGCCGATGTGCGAGCCTGTGGCGTACTACGGCCTGTTCGCCATGAAGGCCAAGGCCGAGGCCACCCGGGCGATGGAGGGCTGCCGGCGCCCGCCCCGATCGCCGACCCCGTGGCCGAGCCGTACATTCGGCGCGAAACGCGCCGCCTGGGCGACCGCTTGCATCGTGCCTGACGAGTGAGCCGGCATCCGCCACGGTGTGAAGATCATGCGACCCGGACGAATTTCTCGCGGCCGTCGTCGTGGCGCTACTCACTCCTTGCAGCCCGAACCGCACTGGCCGCCCCTCGGTGACCGCCCCGGCCAAACCACAGCACGGCCACTCCGGCCGCCAGCGTGATCAGCGTCCCCACCCAGGCGATCGCGTCGGCGTACGAGTGAAATTGCCACGCCCACCTGCGGGGATCGCCGCCCTCGTGCGCTCCCCAGTAGCCGACCACCACGAAGTCGGCCAGCGGCAGTACCCAGGCCAGCGTCCGCCCGAACAGGCGTGCCGAGATCAGCCCGAGGCCGAGGAAGAGCAGGACGTTGCGCACCGCCTCCGCCAGGGTTCCCGCCGTCACCCGACTGCCCCCGGCGTGCGCCGCCACCGCGAGCAGCGGTTCGATCAATCAGCGTGTCCACCAGTCAAGGGGAAAAGTCCGCTCGCGGCGGGATGTCAGAGCCTGACACAGGTGTAGGTGCCGTACAGAGCACGTTGAAATGACGATTGCACGATCCGGAAACCGGCAGCAGTGATCATCGGTTCAAGCAGCCAGCGGAAAGTGCTGAACTCCGTGCGCACGTGTTCGGCGTAGTCCTCAGCGGTGTACCCGTCCGCCGGATTCTTGGCCGCCTCCGCGAACCAGCGACTAAAGACCTCTTCCGCCTCGCTCGGCCGAAAATCGTAGATCAGGTCGTGAAGACGCAGGATTCCCCCCGGCCGCAGGAGACCCGCGATGCGATCCAACGCGATCGCCTTGAAGAAGTCGGGCAACTGGTGGAGCGCATTCCGGGTGTAGACGGCATCGACCGGCGGGCCGGCATGCTCATAAGACAGAAACCCTGCCCTGACAAAGTCGATGTTCGACACCCCCGCCTCAGTGGCCCGACCCCGAAGATAGTCCTGCATCGCAGGCGAGACATCCACCGCCACCACGCGCCGGAACCGCCGCGCGGCGGCCAACGCGAACTGCCCCGTCCCAGCCGCAAGGTCCACCACGATGGCACTTGCACCCACACCGTGCGCGCCGAGCACGGCCAGATCCTCACTGGGATCGGGATACCCCTGCTTTCGGTCATACCCGGAGACGAAGGTCGGATCGAGATGCTCCGGCCCCGCGTACGCCAGTTCATCGATCATCCACGACTTGGACATCCCCCGATCCTGACCAAAGACAGGACGCTTCGCACCTGGTTTTCCGTGACGCGTGCAGGCCGCTGACGCACACTCCCAGTGCCGCGGACCCGGAACGATGAGCTTGCTCATGAAGACCGATTCCCTGACGACGCTATTGTGGGTGGTCCTGGATGAGGCGGCCGTTGGGAAGTCGCAACCGTACGTCGCAGATCTGGCAGTCGTGAGCGTACAGAGCGGGAGACCGATGTCCAGCGCGAGTCGCTTGGGGGACCCCGCGGGTGGTCACCAGGTGCGTGAGGCTGGCGTCGCAGGACGATGTCGACGGCGGCCAGCACCGTTGGAAACCAAGAAAAAGGGAACCATTTGCGTGACCAATCTTGCGGAGGCGGCGGAGCGGGGCCCGTCGGCATACGTCGCCGAGGCGTCGCGCTTCAAGCGTGACCGGGATCGGCTGCTGGAATTGGTGAACTGGCTGGAGGAGGAGTACGGCCCGGTCACCGATGAAGAGCGTGCGGCGGCAGTCGAGGAACTGGACGATCTCGACGCCGAGCATGAGCGCCGCCGGCACGCTGCAAGCGCGACGCGGGAGAGGCCGCGTGAGCAAGCACGGTGAGCGCGCGCCCGCCGCTGCGGATCTTCGTGCTCGACTGTGAAGTCCTGTCGCTGGCCGTACGCGGCGACCGGAAGATGGTCGCCAGGCTCGACCTCGCGACCCGAGGCGAGGCGGAGGTGGTGACGTCTTCGACGACGGTGGTCGAAGCGTATAACGGCAGAATCACCGAGCAACGCTGGGACTGGGTGCTCTCCAAGCTCAGCGTCGCCGACATCGGCAAGGACGAGGCCCGCCAGGCTCGTCGGCTACTGGCCGACGTCAAACTGCCCACCCCGCTGCGGCGGGCAATCTCGGGTCACTTTCACGTCGTCGAGTGATTCGACATGGACAGCCGAAGGCCAGGACGGCTCACGACGCCTCTGCACCTTCGAGAGGGGCGAGCGTCGGGCGCAGGACAAATGCAGCCAGCGTTGCGTCGAACCGATCCGGATGGTGGTCTCACGCCTAGAGTTCATCCTGGAGGAAACCATGACCACCCCCCAGTGGCGGGTCGATGAGCTCGAGGCACTTGAAGAGCGGCTGGATGACGAGATCGCCGGGCTGGACGAGCAACTCAGTACCGTGTACAGCCAGATCGAGAAACTCACGTTCGGTATTGACGGCTACCTTGCTGAGAACGACTTCATGCAGGTAGAACAGGCGGTGAACGAACTCGTCGGCCTCCTAGGGGAGGACGTCGAAGACGATCTCGAGTTGCTGATCAAGCTCGCCGAGATCAAGAACGGCGAGGGCGATTCCGTGTCGTGTGGCGCGGAGATCCCGACTCTATCCGAAGATCAGCTACCTAAGCGCGACCCTGCCCGATCCGATGACCCTTATGGCTTCGATAACGAGGTCTTGGCCCTCAGGGAACGAGTCGACGCATGCGCAGACCATCTCCGAGACCTCTTTGACCAGGCGTCTGAGCACTGGCAGGAAGCCCGGCAGGCCGCGAACAACGGTTCTGGTGCCGCTGCCCGTACGGAACTTCGCTATGCCAGGAAGGCGGCCGCGCAGGCAGAAAAGGCGTTCGCTCTTTGGCAGGCTTGCTTGTCAGAGCTCTACGTCGCGTCCCCCGGAAGTCTCGGGCCGATCAGCGATTTGTTGATCGCCCCGGTCGAGAGGTGGATCACTTCGGCAGAGTAGCCGTTCCAAACACGCGAGATAGCCCCTGATACGCTGGGTTACTATACGGGTGCAGGGCGTGCGTAAGTCCGCCATGCTGTTGGGGTGCAGGGTGGTCAGACGCAGCCATACCGGGCAGGACGCCCAGGTCGCGTCCGAGATGCGGTGTAAAAGGGAGCAGGATCGGATGGCTGATGCCAGCGGATTGTTCGCTCTTACTGGAGCGCTCGGCGGCGTGATGATCAGCGGCCTGATCGGCATAGGCAGTGCAGCGCTCAACCACAAGTGGCAGAGGCAAGCCGCTGAACAGAATCGCCTCGTCGAGCAAGAACGGCAGTTGCGGCAGGAGCGACGGGAGACGTACGCGAATTATTGGAGGGCATGGAACTCGCTTATCCGGGTGCTCGAGAGCTCAACTGATCGGACAACCGAGGCACGTGAACGCATTGCCGCTGCCGTGACGGAATGGCGTCACGCCATCGACCCCATGTTCATCGTGTGTAGCCGCGAGGTTCTGAACTCCGGCATCGAACATCTGAGGACGACTGAAGCGAGGATCGCCGCCGCGTTGGAAGGGCGGCTGCTTGATGGGGCAGGCAAGACACGTGCCCTGAGTCGAGCCATGCGGGAGGACTTGTGGGCCGATCAGTCGCCTCGGCACGGAACGGGATCGATCCATAGGACGACTCACCCGCACTACTCGTCCGCAGGCAATCGGTACTTGTAGCCGACGGGTGACAGCCGACCCCGGTCTAGCGTCCAAGCGTGCAAGATCGACGCCTTGCCGCCGCCCACGGTGATCTCGCCGTGGCTATCGAGGGCCACAGTGATGTTGCTCAGTACGAACAAGGCCATGTGCGGGTACTCGATGGCACGCTCGACTTCACGCGGTGTGAGGAGGACCTCGTGCGGAGGAAGTGTTCTTGATCTCCCAACCTGTACGGCCGCGACCTGGCCTGCGCGGCCTTCACCCGCCTCCACGTTGACGACCAGGGCCGCAAGAAGAAGGAGACCCGCACCAAGCTCTCCCCGAGGCAGAGCATGCCGCGACCCTGCTGCAACCCGTCGTACGAGGTGGTCCCGCTGGCACGTGCTGCGGCCCCCCGGGCCACTCTCTGTCCATGCGCAACGTAGGACACCGAGCAGCAGTCGCGGACGGCGTGCTGGCTACCCGTTCAAGCCGCTGCCCTTCGCCGCCGTCGCAGAAGGGCTAGCACTGCGACTGCTGCGACGGTCATCCAGACCTTGCCGAGTATCTGGCCCGGAAGAAACTCAAGGGAGTCGAAGGCCAACTTCAGGAACAAGAGACTGTCGCACAGGATGCCCACAGCATTCGAGGCGACCATGGCGATCAGCAGTCCTCGTTGGCGAAGCGGCTCATAGACAGCGAAGTCCGCGAGTTCGGCGACGCCGAAGGCTACAGCTGATGCCAGAGCGAGGTTCGGATCGGCCATGGCGTAGGAGATGACTATGCCCAGCGCTATAGCTCCCAGGACCGCAAGACGGCCAGCAGCTTCACGGCTGAAATCTCGGAGAACGAGTGCCAATCCCACCATGTAGACGCCGGCGGGAGCTAGGTAGCCGAAGCCCACGGGGACCGCGCCAAGGTGGGTCACTGCTAGGTTGGCCGCAGGGATCGTAGCGATGTACGCAGCGAGTACGACGCTGCGAGTAGTTACAGAAGCCTTCACGTTCTACTCTCTGTTCGGGAGGTTGCCGTTCAAGGTGACCAGCAAGGCGAACCTCCAGACAGTACAGCCGCCTATGCCGACAATTGTGTGGATCCTGCGGCTATCGGACATGCCGCGCTTGGCAGACAGAGCCTATGATCTTGTTTGCGGCCGCTGCCAATGACTGACTGCCTGCCACAAGCTTGCGATCTCTCTGGTCACGACTGTCTAGATCACGAGAAACTGCAGCGCCGTGACCAGAGAGATGGGTGCAGTTTCACTTGATCGGCAGCGGGCGCGCCGGGTTCAGGCTCGATGACCTCTAGCCTTCCGGCAGGACGCGTGGACAGGACACACCGAAGCGTCACCGGCGTGAGCCAAGGACCCTGTGGGCCGGTTGGCAAAGCAACTTCGGGAAACTACCCTGCCTGCAGGGCGTAGTGTGGTGTAAGTTTCTCTAAGCTTTCCCGGAAGCAGAGGGTGATGAAGTGACTACAGATGCGCCTAAGGCTGTGGTGCTCCTTAGCGGAGGCCTCGACTCGACGACCGTTCTAGCGATCGCGCGCGAGGAGGGTTACGAGACCTATGCTCTCAGCTTCCGCTACGGGCAACGCCACACCGAGGAGTTGGAAGCAGCTAAGAAGATCGCCGTCGAGCTCGGTGCCACTCAACACGTGATAGCTGACATCAACCTTGCAGTCTTCGGTGGCTCCGCGCTTACCGATCATGCTCTGGACGTGCCCCACCATGAGAGCGTCGACGATCTGGGAAGCGAGATCCCGATCACGTATGTTCCGGCCCGCAATACCGTTTTCCTCTCCTTTGCGCTCGCCTGGGCCGAGACGCTTGGTTCTTCGGACATCTTCATCGGAGTCAACGCCCTCGACTACTCCGGTTACCCCGACTGTCGCCCTGAGTACATCGAGGCATATGAGCGCATGGCCAACCTCGCAACGAAGGCTGGCGTTGAAGGCTCGCAGAAGCTGAAGATTCACGCCCCGCTGATCACCCTTACCAAAGCACAGACGATCGAGCGTGGCCTTGCTCTGGGCGTCGACTATTCCCTGACCCATAGTTGCTACGACCCGATCGACGGGCGTGCTTGTGGGACTTGCGACTCTTGTCTTCTTCGGGGACGTGGTTTCGCCGAGTTGGGTCTAGTTGACCCATCCCTTACGTCGAGGGCTTGATCTGTACATGTATCGGATCAAGGAAATTTTTTATACGCTGCAAGGCGAGGGCAGTCACGTAGGGCGACCGTCCGTATTCTTGCGATTCGCAAGCTGCAACCTATGGACGGGTAGGGAAGAAGATCGTCATCGGGCGATCTGCAAGTTTTGCGATACGGACTTTGTTGGGACAGATGGTCCAGGTGGCGGGCGTTTCATGACAGCAGCCGATCTCGCCGCGGCCGTCGCCAAGACCTGGCTTGGCGCAGATCACCCACGCAGTCGGCCCTATGTGGTGTGTACGGGTGGAGAGCCTCTACTCCAACTCGACGAGGAAGCGGTCGACGCCCTGCACGCTGAGGGGTTTGAGGTCGCCATCGAAACCAACGGCACCCGGGCAGCTCCGGTCGGCATCGACTGGATCTGCGTAAGCCCCAAGGCCGGCACCGAACTGGTCCTCACATCAGGACACGATCTGAAGCTGGTCTACCCGCAAGTCGGAGCCGAGCCGGAACTCTTCGAAGAACTCGATTTTGATCGCTTCCTGCTGCAGCCGATGGACGGAGAGGACCTCATCGCCAACACTAAGGCGGCTATCGAGTACTGCCTTGAGCACCCGCAGTGGCAGTTGAGCGTCCAGACCCACAAGACATTGGGAATCCGTTGATCGAGATCTTTCGTGAATTCACGTTCGAAGCAGCTCACAGACTGCCGAACGTGCCTGAGGGCCACAAGTGTGCCAGGCTTCACGGACACAGCTACCGAGTTGAGGTTCACATCTGCGGTGAGGTCGATCCTGTTACTGGATGGTTGATAGATTTCGGTGATATCAAAGAGGTATGCAAGCCTCTGTTGGATCAACTCGACCATTACTACTTGAACGAGATCGCGGGGCTTGAGAATCCCACCAGCGAGGTTCTCGCCAAATGGATTTGGGACCGACTGGTCGGCTCGTTGCCCCTGTCGGCGATTCATGTCCGTGAGACGTGTACTTCCGGGTGTATCTACCGAGGGGAGGTCTGATGCTCGCCGACGTGCAGGCGGCACCTGACAGCCGCGGGATACAGCTGGATGAAGTCGGTATCGAAGGGCTCCGATACCCTGTCCTCATTGCCGATGGGCAGGGCGGCAAGCGGGAGACTGTGGCAACGGCCGCGATGTCGGTCGTGCTCAGTTCCGGAGCTAGGGGCACTCATCTAAGCCGCTTCATTGAGGTGCTGCATGGTGCTCGCGAGCAACTGACGTCCTCCACCGCGATAGGCCTGGCTGATGAGTTGCGGCAGCGCACGGAGACATCCAGCGCGTGCGTCCGCCTGGTCTTCCCCTACTTCCTTGAGCGAGAGGCGCCGGTTACGCGGTCACGTGCCTTCGTTGAGTACACCTGTGCTGTAACCGCGAGCAGCAACTCGAGCGGTGCCCTGCTGACGTTGAGTGTTCAGGTGCCGGTCACTAGCGTGTGTCCCTGCAGCAAAGCCATCAGCGATCGTGGCGCGCACAACCAGCGTGGTCATGTCACGATCGAAGCCAGGCCGTCCGATCATGCGCTTGATCTATGGTTTGACGAGTTGATCGACGTGGCTGAGGATGCGGCGTCGTCACCGGTCTATACGCTGCTCAAGCGTCCAGACGAGCGTCACGTGACCATGGCAGGATACGATAACCCGGTCTTCGTTGAAGACATGGTTCGTAATGTCTGCCAGGTCCTTTCGGTATCTGACCGCATCTCCGCTTATCGCGTCCGTGCAGTCAATGACGAGAGCATTCATAATCACGCGGCATTTGCGGAGGTCTCCTGGACCTCGCCGAACGGCGCGTAGCCGCCATGGTCACCAGTGATGGCCAGAACGGCCAAGTCGTGCATGTGGTCGTGACGTGTACCAACCGCAAGCGACTCGCCGTCCCCGAACATCTTCATGTTCGGGACCTGAAAGCTAGAACGCCAGCTGAGCGCTGCGACGAATGGGTCGGGCACCTATCAACCGCTGAGACCTCGGTCCCTGCGCGCGATATGTACGCAGGCGAGCACTGGCTTATCGCGCGTGACCTGGCAGAGGTGGTAGGCCAAGAGGCCAGCCTATGGGTGTGCTCGGCAGGCTATGGGCTTATCCCTCAGGACGCGCCTATAGCCCCGTATGCAGCTACGTTCGCCTTCGGGCATGAAGACTCAGTTGCCTCAGATGCCAGTGGTACACGCCAGTGGTGGGAGCGTTTGTCTCGGTGGGTTGGACCTAGTGAGGGGTGCCCACGTTCCTTCGCTGCATTGGCCGGCCTAAATCCCAATGCTTCGATCATCGCTGTGCTCTCAGATCCTTACCTTCGCGCATGCGCTGACGATTTGAGAGAGGCAGCTTCGCGGCTATCCAATAGCGACAGCCTCTCAGTCATCGGCCCAGCAGGGCGCTGCGCAGACATCGATGACCTGGTGGTTCCCGTAAGAGCGGCACTCCGGTCTGTGGTTGGGGGGAGCCTCCTCTCATTGAATGTCCGAGCAGCCGCACATCTACTAAAGGAATCGCGTTTGCGTGGGGACGCTCTAAAGCGTCCACTACTGATCAAGCTTATGGAGGAGACCCTCGCCGCGGCGCCTGCGACCCCGCAAAAGATGGCTGGAATTCGCATGACAGACGAAGAGGTTCGTGCATTTATTCGTCGACGATTGGAATACGGTCCCACCTCAGCCACACCTCTACTACGCGAACTGCGGAGTGCAGGACTATCCTGCGAGCAGGCCCGTTTCAGGCACCTGTTCATTGAAGTGCAGCGTACTTCGGCAGGTGGTTGGCAGTGACAGCATCACAGGTACCGGACATGGTCGAGATCCGTGCTTTGCGGATAATTCAAGTCAAGAACTATCCGCTCTTCGTGTTCATGCTGCGTGCGGGTCAGGTGCTGGAGTTCGCCGATATCTCCAGGGTGAGCAGGGACGAAGCAGGGAAGTTGATCGGTTACCAGCGTCCCCAGGTGAGGAAACACATTCAAGAAATTGTTCAATACCTGGATAGTGACCTGCCGATCTTTCCGAATCCGATCATCATGGCCTTGTCTTCCCGGGTGCAATTCAGGTGCACACGTGGTGGAAATAGGCATCCAGACGACGGTGTCTCGGATACGGGCAGGCTTGTGGTTCCGCGCCCAGCAGAGGGGAGGCCAAAGCCGGCCTGGATTGTCGACGGTCAGCAGCGCGCACTCGCGCTCTCCCAGGCACGCCGCCAGGAGTTTCCTATGCCGATCGTTGCCTTCATCGCCGATACGGTCAACCTGCAGCGAGATCAGTTTGTTCGAATCAATAACACCAAACCGCTACCGCGTGGATTGGTGACGGAACTTCTGCCTCAGGTTGACAGTCCACTCCCCCCGCGACTTGCCATCAGGAAGGCACCGTCACAACTATGCGACATCTTGAACTCGGACAAGGATTCGCCCTTCTTCGGTCTAGTGAAACGGGCCTCCACGGCGGGTAACAGAAATTCCGGTGCAGTAGTCACCGACACAGGGATCGTGGACATGATTCAGGAGAGCCTGACCTCTCCGTCGGGGGCTCTCTACCCCTATCGAGACATCGGCCGAGGAGAGACTGATTTCGACGGGGTCATCAAGGCGCTGATCATTTATTGGACAGCGGTTCAGGAAACTTTTCCTGATGCCTGGGGGAAACCGCCAGAAAAGAGTCGTCTCATGCACGGCGCAGGTATAAGGGCGATGGGTCGCCTGATGGATCGAATTCTGGGTGTGGTGGACCCCACGCGGAGCGACGCGTCTGAGACGGTGAGAAAGCACTTGGAGCTTGTCGCTCCAAAATGTAGGTGGACGTCGGGAACCTGGGAGGAGCTAGGGCATCGCTGGAATGAGATCGAGAATGTGAGTAAACATGTTCACGAACTCTCGAACTATCTCATCCGTGTCTATCAGATCGCACGTAGGGGGCTCGGGTGAAGTTTTATTTTCCAGACAGCCAAGATCAGGTGAGCCCGACCTTCAACTTCATCACGGAGGAACACTCTCCATACCGAGTGCGACAGCGTGATGACAAATATGCGCACGAGATTCTTGAGCCATTGCCCTATGATGGTCTTCTCGTTAGCAAAGCGATCGTCGATGGTTCCGTCAAGGGGGCTGGCAAGTACTCTATGCCGCAGCGGGAGCGACTCTACCGGCTAGGTGTGGCCCGCTATTTCAGACTCCCAGAGAACATTCTGACTCTAGGGGACTGCGGAGCGTTCAATTATGTTGACGAAGAGCTCCCTCCTTACACAATCAATGAGGTCCTTGACTTCTATGAGCGATGTGGCTTCAACGCGGGCATCAGTATCGACCATGTGATCTTCGGCTATGACGCGAAGGGTTCCGACGCCGACGTGAACCCGGCATGGAAGAAACGGCGTGAGATCTCACTTCGGTACGCCGAGGACTTCTATGAGGCGGTTGTACGCAGGGGAAACAAGATCGAGCCTGTTGGAGCTGCCCAGGGCTGGAGTCCTGCCAGTTACGCGGACAGCGTGCGACGTCTGCAGGACATTGGCTACAAGCGTATCGCGCTGGGCGGCATGGTGCCTTTGAAGACGCCCGACATTCTTGCTTGTCTGAAAGAGATTGAGCAGGTGCGTCGGCCGGAGACTGAATTGCACCTGTTAGGAATCACCCGTGTAGCGTCGATGGAAGAGTTCGCTGTGTACGGAGTGACTAGCTTCGACAGCACATCGCCGTTCCGACAGTCGTTCATGGATGACCGTAACAATTACCACACCGAGAGTGCGTCGTATACGGCTATTCGTGTGCCGCAGGTCGACGGTAACCCTGCCCTCAAGCGGCGTATTCTGGCCGGCACGGTATCCCAAGCAAAGGCCAAATCCGCAGAGCGGGAATGTATGAAACGTCTGCGCGCATATGATGCAGGCGCCGAGACCGTGGACCGTGTCATCGAAATCCTCGAAGAGTACGAGCAGTTGGCTGAGCCAGAAAAGAAGAAGAGTAAGATTTCGGACTACAAGGTCACTCTCGAAGCCAAGCCGTGGAAGTCATGTAAGTGCACTATCTGCTCGACGCATGGAATCGAAATAGTCATCTTCCGTGGATCCGAACGTAACAAGAGGCGCGGATTCCACAACTTGTCGGTCTTTGCCACTAAGATGCATCGCATCAAGCGCCCCCTTGGATAGGAGAACTAATGGCCGATCGCCAGATCCTTCGTCTCCCAGCGTTGGAGGTCCGGCAGGGGGCGCGCCGTATATATTGCTTCGCCGTCGACGGGAAGCGACTGCACGAGTTCGCTGCTGTCTCCCGGATACGTCGCAATGAGGAAGACCAACTTCAGGGGTACCAACGCCCCGAGGTTGCCAGCCACATACGGGCTATCCAGCGCTACCTTGAGTCCGAGAACCCCATGCTACCGAACGCGTTGGTACTTGCGTTCGACAGCCGTGTTCGCTTTGAACCCGCAGTCGTCGGCGCCGAGGTCGGCTACTCGGTGCCGGGGGACCTCCTCGTTCCACTAGACGAGACACTTAAGGATGACGAAAAGCCCGCATGGGTGGTCGACGGTCAGCAGCGTAGTGCTGCCATCCGGGATGCCGACATCGGAGAGTTCCCTGTTGCGGTCGTCGGCTTTATAGCGGACAACGACGCCGAGCAGCGGGCTCAGTTCATACTCGTTAATAACACCAAGCCTCTTCCTAAGGGCCTGATTCACGAACTCCTGCCAGACACGAACACGCATCTGCCGCCCACGTATGCTCGTCGTCAACTGCCTGCGGCTCTGATGACCCGCCTCAATGGGACGTTTGGCGGGCCGTTTTATCGAGCCATTGCCACGCCTACGTCGCCCGATGGATACATCAAGGACAACAGCATCCTCAGGATGATCGAGCACAGCCTGTATCAGGGCGCTCTGTACAAATATCGTGACCCCATGGACGGCGCCGGCGATGTCGAACTGATGCTTGCTCATCTCAACACCTACTGGGGTTTGGTACGCGAGACGTTCCCCGAAGCCTGGTCCCTGCCTCCCAGACTCTCGCGCCTCACCCACGGCGTAGGAATCCAGGCGATGGGGTTCGTCATGGATCACCTGACTGAGGACCTACTCCCTGAGAGGATCGCCGGCGCGGTCAACGATGCACTGAAACGAATTGAGGCAGGAGCTGCCTGGACGGGCGGCTCCTGGAGATTCGGATCAGGCGAGGCCCGCAAGTGGAACAGCTTCCAGAACACACCAAACGATGTCCGCTTGCTCACGGACGGTTTGCTCTATCTGATCAATCAGGAGGCTCTCTTCTAAGTAGCAGCCCTTCGTCGGCTGCTCTGCCTTTACGCGTTCACGCAGGCAGATGGACCGCGAGAGCCGACGATAATCACCGAGGCCTTTCCAACCTGGTGGCGTAGGTCATAAGCCCTGCTCGTGCTCGTCCATCTGCGCAGCGGCGACCACCTATCAGCGTCGTAGCCACCTCCTGCCTGCTGGGCTTGTCCACCCGCCGCGTGGACAAGCCGGTCGAGCAGCCGGGCATCACCGGGATCTCCGAAAGCCAGGTCTCGGCCCTGGCCAAGGTGCTGGATGCGCAGGTGGAACCTTCCGCGCCCACGCCTTGGACGGCGGCCCGTACACCTTCGTGGGCTGGACGCCCTCACCCGGAAGGTCCGTGAGCGCGGGCGGATTGTCAACCTGCATGCCCTGGTCGCCACCGCCGTCAACGCCAACGGTCATCGCGAGATCCTCGGCCTGGAGGTCACCAGCCGCGAGGACGGGGCGGGCTGCCTGGCGGTCCTGCGCGGCCTGGTCGTTCCCGGCCTGCCGGGCGTGCAGCTGGTCATCTCCGACGCCCATCCGGGGCTGACAGAGGCGATCGGGGCCACCCTGCCCGGGCGCGGCCTGGCAGCGCTGCCGCACCTTCTACCTGCGCAATCTGCTACATGGGCCTGGACCTGCTGGCCAAAGCCCGCATCAGGGTGATCCGCAGCAACATACCGGACCAGGAACAACTCCAGAGACCCTCGCCGCTTAACCTTCAAAAACGTACCGCGCGATGGCAGTTCGTACACCACTTCGCTGGACGTGACGCGGCCAGCCTTTCGCTGGCGCGGCCCAACTCACGCACTTCGCGTTTCAGTTGAACGCCCGCCTGGTCCAAACGGAGGGAAGCTCCTCGGCCTCCAGGTGGTGGCGGACCAGCAAGGCTGTATCGCCGGGCCGTGGTGCCCTACCAGCATCAGGCCTACCACCGCTCGTCTTTGCGGCGGAGCGCAGCTCTCACCCCTGGAACAGGCCTCCGGCTTACGGTAGGGTTGTGGCCCTAGTTCACAGGTGTCTCGGGAGTAACTCGACCGAACGCACGGCGATCGAGTGGCAGGCTCCACCGGCCAGGTGATCGCACCTGCGGGCTTGAAAAGGATCGTCCGAAAAGCATCAGGAATCCCTAGTCGTGACCCAAAACCAGCACGAATATCAACTGATGAGTTACGGAAAGTAGTCGATATCTGATGGGTAACAATCCACTCGCTAGTCGATCCAAGCGAAGCGGACAAGGGGTGGCGACAGACGTCGACGCCACAAGAGAAGCGGCATTTGTGCAGTTGGTGGCAGGGCGATCTCTTCTCGTCCTGTCCTAGTGGCACAATTCTCCCATTGTGACGATTCAAAGCTAGCCAACTTCCCGTATGGCCGTCAAGGTGCCCAGATCTTGAACACCTCTCATATTCAGTGCCATGTCCAATTATCGACTGCTTTATGTGGCGATGTGCTCTATAGGTGAGATTGGCCATAATTCCGGGGGGAGGTATCTCTATGTACCGTTACCGGAGCAAGTGCTATATCGTGACTGTCTTCCGTCCACAGCTTTCCGAGTGCTTTGAGGGTTGCGATACTCGTACAGGTGGACAGACGATCAGAGGGGCTTACTGTGCGCGGACTAAGTGGGAAGTTGCATCTGGGTAATCTGGTGGTCCTGCCCAACCGACTTGGCATAGGGCGCGTCGGCCAGATCGACAGCACACAAGTCAGGGTCGACTACTTTGATTCTGCTGGCACACCGGTGTGTGAGTCTCTGTGGGTGGACCGTAAGGCATGTAAGCCGGTGGTGCTCGAACGAGAAACTCGGATCTTTTGGCAAGATCCCGAAGAAGGGTACTGGCGCGCAGGGCGCGTTGTTGGCCATGACGGTGACCGCTACTATGTGCGGCCTCCCAACACGGATAGTGACATAATTGTTCCAGAGCGAGACGTTCGTGTGCGATGGGATCGGCCAGCGAAGGACCCTGTCGACACGTTGCTGGCGGGAGCGAACGAGACTCCATATTTCCGTGACGCCCGATTGCCTCTATTGGAGAGTCTGATCACCCAGCGCGGAGCCTGCGCCGGCGCGACCGCTCTACTGTCCTCTGCAGTGGAGATCCATCCCCACCAGGTCAAGGCCGCACTGACCGTACTATCGGATCCGGTGCAACGGTATCTCCTTGCTGACGAGGTCGGACTTGGCAAGACCATCGAAGCCGGCTTCGTCATCCGGCAAACGTTGCTGGATGATCCAGGTAGCCGGGTCGTGATCATTGCCCCAGACGCATTGCGGCGGCAGTGGAACCAGGAGTTGATCACCAAGTTTCACATCGACGACTTCCCAGGTGCAGTGATCAAAATCTCTGCGCATGAGAATCCGGCGGGTTGGAAGGACTACCACGGATTCGATCTAGTCGTCATCGACGAAGCGGACCAACTTGTCGAGGTTGCAGATCCCAAGGACTCTCCCTACCGCGAAGTTCAGGCGCTCGCACACTCCTGCCCCAAGCTTCTCCTGCTCTCCGCGACCCCCGCCACTCGTCGGCTGAACACTCACCTGGGATTGCTGCACTTGCTGGACAAAGACCTATACAAGTGGGAGGACAGGGAAGCGTTCCGCGCACGGTTCGAACAGCGCAAGGAACTCGCCAACCACCTGTACGCCCTCACTGCCGAGGAAGGATTTGAGGTCCTGCTGCCCGCGGTGATCGACGACATCTTGGCACTTACACCGGACGATGTCAGGCTCGCAGCACTGGCCGATGAGGTCCGATCATTCCTCACCGTCGACGGAGAGTTGCGTGATGCCGTAGAACGGCCAAGGTTGGCGGCCGCCGTCGATGCGCTTCAGGCTCATATCAGTGAGACGTACCGACTCCACCGCCGAATGATCAGGCACCGGCGAGCCAAGGTGCTCATGAGGAGTGACGACTCCGAGATCGCGCCTTTCGAGGTCAGGGGACGTCGGCGGCCACACTCACTACCGCTGGGCTCTGCCCAGCAGCAAGCAATTGACGAAGCGCTGCTCGACTGGCAAGCAGAGATGTCGACGTGGCTGCTCGATCATCCGGAGGATGGCACATTCACGGATCTCGGGCGTGCGCTTGCTGTCCTGGTCTCCCGGGCAGGTGGCAGCGTCACGGACCTTATCGATGCATTGCGCTGGCGCGTCGAGAGAGACGCTGGTGCCGCTGACCGTGCCTTCCTGAGCCTTGATGAACGCATTGCGCTGGCCACACCAGTTATCCAGCCCATTGAGCGCCGTCTCCTGGATGAGTTGTCGGGCGCCTTCTCTGGTTCCGCCAGCGGACACGTTCACTTGGCCGAGGTCATCGCCCCCGTCGTGGGCAAGGCGCGTCACGCTGTCGTCTTCAGCGGTCCGGGCAGCCTATGCGCGGAGCTGTGCAGTGCACTGATCGATAGAGGAGCCGACCCGCACGTGCTCGAACACTCTCGCCGAGTGGGCCGGGAGATGTCCGAGCAGGCGGTACGGTTCTGGAGGGAAAAGGGCGGCATCCTTATAGTGGACTCCACAGGAGAAGCAGGATTGAACCTGCAGGAGGCTGACGCGGTAATCCACTGTCGGCTGCCTGCATCGCCCAATCGGCTGGAACAGGTGATCGGTAGAGTCGATCGTTACAGCCAAGACCCCGGAAAACCTGCTCGACAGTACGTCATCGTGGGGACCAATAGCGATCTGGGGTTTTGTAGCGCCTGGCTCACACTCCTAGACCAGGGCTTCGACATCTTCAGGGAGTCTGTCTCAGCACTACAGGATGCCATCGATGGGGCACTGCCCTGGGTATGGCAGTCGGCAGCCGAAAACGGCCCGGAAGGACTGCTCACCATTCGTGAGAAGGTCGTCGACCTCCTGAAGCAGGAGCGCAAGGAGGTTGACGCCATGGACATGCTGGAGTCTATCCATGACTCCCCGGCCGACCTGCGTGACATCGCGGCTGCGATCAACACGTTCGAATCGCAGGAGTGGCGTGACTTTGAAGCGGCTCTGGTCGGCTACGCAGGGTCAAGTCCGGGCGGGCTCAGGTTCGTGGTGCGTCGGAGGGGGTCGGACTACCACCCTGTGGTGGAGTTCGAGCTAGGCGGGAAGCCCCCGTTGATGCCTCCACGAATGTTCACCCTTGCCGGACACCGCATCCAGCCCACGCAAATGCAAGGTCTGTTCAGCCGCACCGCGATGCTGCGTCGGCCAGGAACGCGCCTATTCCGCATCGGTCAACCCTTTGTCGACCTGCTCGCGCAGGTTGTCACCATCGATGACCGCGGGCAGGCAGCCGTCTTGTTTCGGCCGGCCCGACTACGGTCGCCCGAACCACAGGTCTACGTTCGTTTTGACTACCTCGTCGAAGCCGATCTCACGGCGGTCCTCAGCATGACCGGTGGACAGGGAGACGTCGAGCTAGCCCTGAGGCGCCAGGCCGACAGGATCCTCGCTCCCTTCCTCCGCCACGTTTGGCTGGCGGCCAATGGCAGAGCGGTCACAACCCCTTTGCTCCTGGAGCTACTCGAAAGGCCGTATGACCCCCACCGGGGTGACGTGAACCTAAACGTCAACCGGATTGGACCGCTATATGACCTTTATGGCGGACGGGCACAGTTTGCCCTGGACCTGCAGGTCCTTCAGCAGCGATCCCGGGATGAGTTGGTCAGAGTCACTGACCTCGCCGAGGTCTGCCGCAAAGCGCAGCACCAGGCCATGCGAGCCCTCGCGAGCGCTCGAGCACAAGCCGAGGCGAGGCGGGCCGCCGGCCGCCTGGTCAACGACACTGAGAGTCGACTTATGGAAGTCGAAGTCACCGAAGCCCTCGTAACGGGCCTGTCCACCCCACAAATCTCTCCCGTCTCGGTGACCGTTCTCATGGTGGGCATGTGCAAGGAGATCAGTGATGGCTCCGGATGACTGGGCTTGTGCCCAGAGTTTGCTCAGAGCGGCTTCGGCGGAAGAACTCGCCGCGATCCCCGCGGCGGGGACATGCCTGCGCCTGAAGAATACGTTGCAGGGGTTGCGAACCGGCGATGCGGGATGGCGCGACCTGGCCGCTCTGGTTCGGCAGATCCTCCTCGAGACGGAGGCAGCTCGCGGTGTGCAGCCATCACTAGTCGTGCCCACTGCCGAGGGGATGCCCACTAGCGACCAGTGGAGCGAACTGCGCTGCGTCGCCGTTCCAAGCCACAATGGCTTCTCCGTCTCTGCGGCCATCTGGCATCCGCCCATCGGGCCTGACGAAAGACCAGAGTTCGCCCGCGCTGATTTACGGCAGGTCTATCAAAAGGCGCGGCCCGGTACACGCGAACATCGCCAGGCAGATCCCTTCTGGATCACTGCGCTCGGTCATGAGTTCTACGTCTCACCCGGCCAACGGCAGGCCGCTCGGGCTGTGGCGCTCGCCCCGCCCGGAAGCACCACGATCATCTCCCTGCCAACGGGCCAGGGCAAAACAGATGTGGTGCTGGCCTCAATCATCATGGCGTCGGCCGCGAGCCGGACGGTTTCCGTGGTGGTGGTGCCGACGGTGGTGTTGGCGCTCGATATGGAGCGCCGCACTAGAAGACTTGTTGAAGAAGCAAGGATCAAGCTGCCGCCGAGTGGCCGCTTCGCCTACACCGGCAGTCTTTCAGAGGACACCAAACAGGAGATCCGCCGAGGAATCAGAGAAGGAACGCAGAAGTTAGTCTTCACTTCCCCTGAGGCCTTGGTCACGGGGCTGAGCGTAGCCGTTATGGACGCCGCTGTGAATGGCTACCTTCGTTATCTGGTCATCGACGAGGCACATCTGGTCGAGCAGTGGGGCTCGGAGTTTCGTCCAGAGTTCCAAGCCATGGCAGCACACCGCATGGCTTGGATTAACAAGGCTCCGCACGGCAAGCAGCCGATCACCATCGCAATGAGCGCGACGCTGACCGAACGTCAGATTCGTACGATTTGCGATCTTTTCGGTGCAGGGCAGGAGGATACCGCGCTGATATGGGCATCGGCCTTGCGAAAGGAACCCAGCTACTACGTCCATCGATTGCCCACAGAGGAGGAGCGGACCGAAGAGGTACTACGCGCGGTCAGCCTGCTACCCAGGCCTTTAGCGCTGTACACCACCCTTGTGGATGACGCGCACAAGTGGGTTCGATTGCTTCGCCAGGCCGGTATCCGCCGAGTGGCCGAAGTGACTGGCAACTCGAGCGAGGAGCAGCGCCAGGCGGTCGTCGCCGGCTGGCGCAACGACGACACTGCCGGTTCTCAATACGACATTGTGGTTGGAACGTCTGCCTTTGGACTCGGCGTGGACCTGCCGGACGTCCGGAGCGTGGTGCACGCCTGCCTGCCCGAAACCATCGATCGTTACTACCAGGAGGTCGGCAGAGGCGGTCGGGCAGGTCATGCCTCCATCGCTCACCTAGTGCTCGCCCCGAAAGACTTCGAGCTCGCCGAGCGAATGAACACGCAAACCATCATCGGAGTGGATAAGGGGTGGGACCGCTGGCAGCACATGTACCGCAACGCTCAAATCCGTCCTGATGGCACTGCCACAATCGATGTCGACCTCTACCCCCCGCATCTGATGGAAAGCAGCAAGCAGGGACGGCAGTGGAACGTGCGGACGCTCAACCTGATGAAGTTGGCCAAGCTCATCACAATTCAGGCAGTAGAGCCTCCGCAGCGGGAGAAACACGAACCCGACGCGGACTGGGAGCTACGCATGGAGCGCTTTCTTAGTTCTGCGGCCGCTCGCCTGGACGTTTCAATAGTGGATGGTGGAACGAACGACTTTGCCAAGTGGTCCTCCGCGATCACTGCACAGCGCGGTGACATCATTGCTGCCCAAAAGCAGGCCCTTGCGGATATGCATGGAGTCTTGAGTCCGGTTCGTTGTGTAGGAGAAACACTGGCTCAGGCATATCGCACCCGCTGGAATGGTGGCCGACTCGGCACGGTGGTGAACTGCCGAGGATGCCCACATTGCAGGAAGGCACAGAACACTCCGCGTCGCGGCTTGATGCGCGGCGGCTACGATCCCAACCCTGCGATCCCCTCATGGCCGGCGAGGCCCGACCCGCTCGCCCGCCTGCGTGGGAATTCCGGTGGACTACGCATACAGTGGAATGGAGATCAAGAACGCCGAGATTTGTTGCCGGAGCTGCTGGCGAACCTGGTCCGGCGTGGCATGCCCGTGGTCGCCGGTCCTGGGGCCGACCGTGAATTGCTGAGGCAGGTCCAGGAGGACGTCTATCCGACTCCGTTAATCTTGGACGACGACGAGGACTTGATAACCTACTCCGACCTTCCTGTGGTGTGGGTGGCTAAGGATTTTGGAGCGATCAGTAGTGTAATCTCTCACCGAGTAGGCAGCGGCGAGATCACCTATGTTCTACGCCCTGCCCCCTCGCACAAGGAAGTGCCCTTTGAAGACCACCGACTGTGGAGCGGTCGGGCAGCCGTCTCCGTCCGCGTTGCCCTGGGAGAATTCTGATGACACTGATAAATACAAGTGCGTCGATCCCCAATGCCATGTGGGCGACCGTACGAATGTTCACCACGCCATCCACTCGATATCAAATAGATGACTTGCTGCTGCTGCTCAGCCCTCCATCAGTGCATAAACAGGAAGAGGATGCCAGGGAAAAGTCCCCTGCCCGGCGCGCGGTCGACACACTGCAAGAATTGGGAATCTTGGAGAAATCCGGCGATGAGATCAAACTATCTGTAGAACATCAGGAGTTGGCGGGAGCCACCCTGCGCACCTTTTTGGATAGGCTGCGCATGGCATGTCTGGCGACCAAGCACAACGATGGCCTCCTAGGCGAGAGCGACCGGGGTGCACTCGACCTGACCAGAGCCTTGGCCTGGTTCCTGACGCAGGACCCGATGGGTCGGCCGCTTGGATGGGCCGAGGTGCAAGTGTTGCAGTCATCCGTGGATTGGCCATCGGGACTCGTGTTCTCGAACGACACACGGTGGGTCCGATTTACCCATTGGGCCCCAGCTCTGGGATTCTCCGCTCAGTCGACACTATTCGGCAACGACGTGGCGCGCACACTTATCCCAGACTGCACCGCAGCGGTCCGGGCGACGTGCGAACGCCTTTGGCCGACGGGTGCGCGGCTACAAGCCGAAGACTTCGTCGCTCACTTGGCCGCGGAACTTCCGGTATTGCCCGAAGGAGAGTACGCCAGACAGTTGGGCCTATCGGCGAGCGATCCAAGAAGGCTGTCACCAGTCTTGTCGTTCGCCCTGCTTAGCGGGCGCGATGAAGGCTGGATCAGTTTGATCCGGCGTCAGGATTCCCAGCGCGACGTAGTGCTCGTCGACGCAGATCGAATAGACCGCGCCCAGCGTGTCACCGATATCGAAGTTCACGGGAGCAACGGTGAGTGAGTTCGCAGGACACCTCTGCTGGGACAAAGTAGAGGCGGGAAACGTCATCAGCACCGAGGCGGTGAGCCCATCGCGCGCGGTGTTCTTCGCCACTCACGCACCCCTGCGGATCAGTCGCCGGGCGTCCGACAACGTCGACCAGGAGTACGGCGGCGAGGTGGTTGGAGAAGAGGACGTACGCCGGGACTTCCTAGGAAGGACGATGGCCAATGGCGTTCTCCTGATGCCCGTCGTCGGCGGATCTGGGAGTGGCAAGTCGCACCTGGTGCGCTGGGTAAAGGAATGTACCGAAAGCACTCCGCAACGTCACGTCATTTATTTGGAAAAGGCCCGAACAAGCCTCAAATCAATTGTGGACGCCCTTCTTGCCGAGGTAGAAGGGTCTCAGTTCGATCAACTCCGGTCAGACGTACTGCGTATGGGCGCGGAGATCACTCTCGCCGGGCTCAAACAGCGTCTGCTGAACTACCTACAGGAGGCACTTACCGAGGCGGAAGCCCGTAGTGGCCCGGAACGGTTGCTTGTCGGCCCTGGGAAGCTCGAACTAATCCTGCTCGACCCCGTCTTGCGTGAACACATGCTCCAGGAAGGCCGGCTTATACCTAGATTGGCCGAGCATCTGTGGGCGGACCGCGGCGCAGGAAACCCTGAACGGCAACTCTCGTTCACCGAAGACGACCTGCCGTTAAATCTGCTCAATATCGACGACGCTGCCGTCGCCACAAAGCGCTTGTGCACCCTGATCCAGACAAGGCCGGATCTTCAGAAGGCTGCCCTGGATCTACTGAACCGGCATCTGGATGTCGCGGTGATGAACGCCACAAATATGGGTGTGGGCCGCCTCCAGAACGCCATGATCGACATACGCAAGGAGTTCGCCCGACGTCGGCAGGAGATAGTCCTGCTCATCGAAGACTTCGCATTGATTCAGGGGATTCAGCGTGACCTGCTGGAATCAATCATCGAGGTGGGGGTGCGTGACGGCAGCGAAGTCCTCGCTCCTATCAGGACACTTCTCGCGATCACGCCAGGTCCTTATCGAGACCTTGTGGACACGGTGACCACCCGTATCAAGGCTACTACACCCTATGCCTACTACCTTGAGCAGCAATTCGATGGTGGTCCCGACGCTATCGCAGACGCCGCCTCGTTCGTGGGCAGGTATCTCAACGCCGCACGTGTCGGGGTGCAAGGTCTCGAAGGAAGGGCGGACCCAACCAACGCAGTCCCCAACAGATGTGACGACTGCCGTTTCAGAGAGCAGTGTCACGCGGGCTTTGGGGTCTCGCGAGAGGGTCACGGTCTTTACCCGTTCAATGAAAAGGCTCTCGAGAGGTTGATCCGCAGCAGGGCGCGACTCGACTCCAGTGGCAACCTGCTCTTCAACCCCCGGTCAGTGGTGGGCGAGGTTGTCCGAAACGTGCTTGTTGAGCATGCGGATGCAATTCGCTCGGGGGCATTTCCGGAACCCCGCTTCCGGGAGGAGTATCCCGCCGGAGCGAATGGAAAACGCATGCTGGCAGCGGTACGCGAGGAGTTGACCGAACTCGACCCCACGGATGCGGACCGTCGGATCACCTTCGTGGAATTCTGGGGTGGAGCGCCTGACAGACCAGTCAACCTTCACCCCAGCCTGCACGACGCCTTCAGAATCAGACGACTTGAGGATCTGGAAACTACTGACCAAACGAGCCCTCGGCGGAAGCAACAGGACAAACGTCCGGACCCTGACAGGACTCAGGACCCCGCGCCTCGCCCGGATGAAAAAATGCCCGCTTCGTTGGTGAAGTTTATGAACGATATCGAGCGGTGGGCGAACGGCGGAGCGGAACTCTCCCAGGGCACTGCACGTGAGCTACGGTCCGTTATTTCACAGGCAGTGGTTCGGCGAGCCCAGTGGTTGGATCCATTGGCGCCTGAACCGTCTAGCGAGCTGATGAAGAAGGTCTGGCCGAACAGATCTACGATCGTATCCATCGAAGGCGCCGTCGGAGAGGCCCTAAACGTCTCAAATGCTGCGATACGTTTCACGCGCAGCGACAGAAATGCGGTCTTCTTCCAGGGGATTCTCAAAGCCCGAGCCGGGATCATCGAGGGCAACGTAGCCCACATCCGTCGACTCAACGAGATAGCCGAAACGAATCGGAAGCGACTCCAGGACGCTATATGCGCGGCGAGGGAAGCGAATGAAAATCATCTTGCCACAGCCGTCAGGGTAGCGTTGTTCGGTGCTGCGCTAGCAGGCCGAGCGCTTCCAGGAATGTCCCTCACCGGACTGCTCAATGCGTCACTCGACCCTGGCCATGGGTGGGTGCGCCACGATCAAGACATACGCACCACTGCCTGGCGCAACGCTTGGGACCAGCACAGGAGGGGACGTCCGCAACTCGTCGCCGGCATCCGCGAAGCCATTGGGGTCGCGCAAGGTCGCGGTGCAGTGACGATGCTGGACACAGCGCGCATCCTGCCCTACTTGCATGACGCCGCTGACTCTTGGGCCTGGGATGTTCAGGAGGACGACGTGCCTGAGTGGGCTAAGACTGCCGCCAAAGGACTCGCCGACTGGAACCTCCTACTAGAGGAACAAGCAGCTGCGCTGCATGAGTTGCTACAAGGTATCCGAGCACTGCTCCCGAAGGGAGCGCGCGGACGCGAGACTGTCGAATCGGTGAAGGCCGCACTGGAGTCCGCGGTGAAGGTGGGGATCAAGGTACCAGATGACCTTCGGTCCGTCCGAGAGATGAACGAGCGTGCCCTCAACTGCGAGTGGTCTGTGGTTCACCGTCTGGAACAAGACCTGGATCGCCTAAATCAGACCTCAGTTGATGACCAGACCCGGCAGCGAAAACTAGTCGTCGCCGCGGCAACCGATAGAAGCGAGCACCTCCAGTTCTCGATGGATTTCCTGTCCGACAGCCACACATGGCTCAGCGCCAGCCTCGAGGAGGCGCGAATGAGAGAAAGCAACAGCGGCGAGGGCGCCCTCCGAGAACTTGATCGGTTGCTGGAACGCTGGGCTACTGCAGCAGGAGTGGATATGCCATGAGCCCGACCACCACCGTTGCTGAACTGGCAGATGCACTACGCCGTGAAGCAGTTCGACTAGACGAGGGAAAAGAGGCCGAAAGCGAGGCCGAACGCATCACCAAGAAGACTGAACTTTTGAAACCAGCGCTCGGGAAGCTTGAGAGAGCGGTCGACGCTGCACGTCAGCTGCACCGACTGGCAGGGACCCCAAATCTCATCGACCTCAGCGTGGCCGCCGACGGACTCGCCAATTTCGCCGCCCACGTCCGACGCGGCCGCCCAGTGGATCAGGCTTTCACTGCCGCCCGAAACAAGATTGAAGGCGCTGCGTCTGCCATTCTACGAGGAGTTGAATCTGCCTGGACGGAGTTCACTCAGGGCCGTCTGAGCGAATTACCTCTTCGCAGGATCGCTCTACTCCCTGCTGCCGAGCGCAGGAGCCAACGCCACCGTCTGGACGATCTACGCAAGTTGGCGCAGATGAAGCAGCCGACAAGCTCGGATATGCAAATATTCAACCAAACATTCACCATCCTTCGCGAAGCTCTCGAGCAACTGCCAGACCCTGAACCCGCGTTGGACGTTCTCTTCCGAAAATTCGAATCTGCCCGGGTGACGCTTGCGAGCCTGACAGATGAGGAAATTGCGCTACTCAGACGAGCTCAGGTGGACGATCAATTTGAAGTACTCAGGAGGGACATTTGACTGGTCAGGCGCCGACTAAGGACATCATCCCCGTCATACTTGACGCCCTGGAAGATCTGGAACTTCCGCTGCTTTCCTGGGGCGTCACCTCAGTGGAACTTTCCGACCAAGAAGTACGCGACACCATTGAACGTCATGCTCAGGGACAGATAGATACGCAGAAGGCGCTGAGTATCCTCGTCACTCGAGGATTGCTGCTGAAGATTCCAGGGAGTTCGCCGCCCACGTACCGGACCAGGCTTGCCGAAACGGTTCGCTTGGCTGCAGGGCTGCGCCAACTCTTCGCACCCAAAGATCTGGCGAACCCGCCCGCCAGGTGGTGGAGTCAAGGCAAGAAGCTGGTCGCTGATTACCGCTTGCTCGTCTCGCCGCGACGCTATCCGAAGCGAAATATCCCACCGGATAAGGTTCTGTCGGAGCTAGGTACGCTTCGCAGGTGGGGGAGCCTACAGTCGGCAGTGGCAAATGCTCAAATTCAAGGTCGCCCGCTGTCGCGTTTCCAGGTTGCCGCGACTCGTGCGATCTTCGAGGCTGCCGGCGACGACCGGAGCCGAGGCATTATCGTGGGTGCCGGGACCGGTAGCGGTAAGACCATGGCCTTCTACTTACCGGCCTTCTGTCTTATGGCGGAACAGGCCAGGCGCGGCAATGATCGCGGGGTCCAGACGCTGGCCTTATACCCGCGCACTGAGTTGCTGCGGGACCAGATGAAGGACGCTGTCGCTGTCGCCCTCCAGGTCAACAAGGTGCTCAAAAAGGGCGGTCTCCGGACTCTTCGCATCGGTGCCTTGTACGGAGACGTCCCACAAGATCACAACTTCAAGCACTTGAAGCACATGGCCAAAGCGTGGCGCCCAGGGCCGAACGGGTCCACGATCTGTCCTTACCTACCGTGTCCTGAGTGCGGTGCGGACCTGGTCTGGCCCGAGGCGGAGCGGCGGAAGGAGATTGAGCTACTGGCTTGTATCAAATGTCCGGTCAAACTCGATAAATCTGTGATCGCGCTTACGAGGAAGTCTCTGCAAGAGAGCCCCCCAGACCTCCTCTTTACCACCACCGAGATGCTCCATCGCAACGCCACCGATCGAGCGATGGGAACGCTTCTTGGATGGTACGGTCGTAAGCCGCCTCGCCTCGTATTGTTTGATGAAGTTCATACGTACAGTGGTACACACGGTGCGCAGGTCGCGTTAATGGTTCGCCGGTGGAGGCATCGGACAGGTTCACAAGCGACATTCGTAGGATTAAGCGCTACGCTGCGTGACGCCGGGCGCTTCTTTTCGCAACTTACTGGGCTTGAGGAGAGCACAGTCGATTACATCGAGCCGCAATTCGACGAGATGGAGGCTGAAGGACGCGAGTACGCAATCGCCTTGAGGGGCGATCCTGTATCCGGAGCGGATCTGCTTTCGACCTCTATACAGACCGCTATGTTGTTTGGGCGAGTCATGGATGTGCCCGGCAACGAATACCTTTATGGATCCAAGGGATTTCTTTTCACCGATGCCCTGGATGTGGCCAATCGCTTCTATGACAACCTAAGGGACGCCGAGGGCGGTCAATACCGTGCAGGGCGGTACCGTCGCCAGACGAAACCAGTCCTTGCTGCTCTTCGATCCTCAAGCGCGCCACAGGCAGACGAGCGTTTTCGCGATGCTCAGGCATGGCATCTGGTAGAGCGCATCGGCCGATCACTGCCGCCGGAAGCGGACGACGGTTGGTTGACAGTGACGCGTACCTCCTCACAGGACTCAGGCGTGAATCCGAACGCGGATCTCATCGTTGCCACAGCGTCCCTGGAGGTCGGCTTCAACGACCCGACTGTCGGATTCATTCTCCAGCACAAATCTCCTCACGACCCCGCTGCTTTCATCCAGCGCCGCGGTCGTGCAGGACGAGACCGGAGAACCCGCCCCTGGTCGGTGGTCACACTTTCCGATTACGGACGGGATCGACTGGCCTACCAGGCGTATGATTCGCTGTTCAACCCCGAGTTGCAGGCCCGTAGCCTCGCCATCGGGAACCGTTTCATCCTCAAGATGCAAGCTACGCACGCCCTTCTCGACTGGCTCGGTGAGCAGCTGGCCACCGAGGGCTCCAATGCCGACCCGCGTAAACTGCTGACCGCTCCACGGGAGCGCCCGCGCAATCTCCCGGTGAACGAGAAGAAATTGCTGGATATCCTCCAGAAAGTGCTCAGAGATCCTCAGTATCGAGATGGTCTTGCCAGCCACCTGCAAGATGCGTTGAGCATCGATGAGGAGGAGGTACGCGCAGTCCTGTGGGATCAGCCGCGATCCTTAATGCTGGCCGTGATCCCTACGGCTATTCGCAGGCTGCTATCCAATTGGACGCCGCTCATCCGCGATCCTGGCGCTAAGCCGGGTGACATGCTTCCTGAATTCGTAACGCGGACTCTGTTCCAGCAGTTGAACGTACCGGAAGTAGTCATGAAGCTCCCGTTCGAGTGGGACGAGGACGAGGAGACCCTCACGATCGAGCAAGCACTGCGGGAGGCTGTGCCGGGCAAAGTAAGTCGCCGATACGGTTACCGTCG
Source organism: Thermopolyspora sp. NPDC052614 (assembly GCF_040678635.1). Classification (NCBI taxonomy): domain Bacteria; kingdom Bacillati; phylum Actinomycetota; class Actinomycetes; order Streptosporangiales; family Streptosporangiaceae; genus Thermopolyspora; species Thermopolyspora sp. NPDC052614. The sequence continues at coordinate 9,554 of NZ_JBFATZ010000018.1, read as the reverse complement.
AGACAGCGATCGCACCTGGCTGCCTATTCCCCAGACAGGGGACACGCTGGACGTTGCCACCATAGCCCCGGAGTATGCGAGCCTAGGCCAGTGGCAGATAGACGGCGGGACTCCGGTCGATGTCGTCCAGCCGTTCTCGTTACAGCTCGACAAGCCCTCCCCTGAGGTGAGGGATTCCGCGCAGGGGTTCCCTATCTGGGCTAGCCAGTTCCTGCCGGCCGAGTCACTCGACGAGGCCGATGTGCCCGCGTGGTGGCAAAGCAAGGTCGTTGGCATGGCGTTCGCCACGCACGCTAATGGTGCCCCGTTGGAGGCCCGGCGCATGACCACGGGAGCACAGGTCGAAACGTCGTTCAAAAACGGCAAGACGCAGAATCGTCGGGTGCGTTACGTACTTGACGGCAACCCTGCCGCCTTAGGGTTCTCGCTCGCAGTAGACGCTGTACGGTTCGACCTTGCCCCACTGGACCTCGATAATCCCGAAGTATGCCGCTACTTGAGCAGTCCATCCTGGCGTAGCCTAGCCTTTACCACTAGCCTCGCGGAAGACACCGAACTGGACGGCATTGTCAATACTTTTCAGCGTGGATGGCTAAGCCTTGTATATCTGGCGGCGTTCGCGCTTCGCGGACTAGACGGCAGTGCGACGGGCAGGCAGATCCACGCTTCTTTGGCGAACGGCGCCTGGAGCGGCGATCTTGATGAAGTCCTAAAGGTGCTCTATCGAGAGCCCGAAATCAACGGCACAAGTGTGGCCCCGGAGCGCTTGGTTTCCGCATTGACCGAACTGGGTCACAACCCCAAGGTCAGAGAACGCCTCGACAAACACGGCGAGTTGCTTGTCGAACCTGACATTCGCGACCGCACCAGCACCCTGGCCCACCGGGTGTATCACGAGACCATGGCGGCAGCACTTCTGGCGGCGACCCAAAGGGCCTGCCCGGATGCTCACGACCGAGACCTGATCGCCGATGTGCTAGCTACCGACAATGATTGCGCCACGGTGTGGCTCAGCGAGACTTCAATGGGCGGGCTGGGGGTGATCGAGCAGTTGGCCCGATACTACAGCGCCGACCCACGCCGCTTCTGGGGCTTGGTCTCGAACGCACTCACTCCGACCGACTACGAGTACGTGGATGCAACAGTGACCGCGCTGTTGGTGGAAGTCACCGAACATCCCGCAGGTGCCGCGGCCTCGGCGGTCCAAGATATTCGTCGCGCTTCAGCGTCACACGAAACCCAAAGGGCACTCAGTGAACTCCGTGCAGCGTGGTCGAAGCTGACGGGTCCGCCGCGGCATGCCGCGGTCGCTGCTCTTTCCACACGGCTACTTCGGCCTGGTTCCACATCAGCAACAGATCACACTGCGCTTGGTCTCATCAAAGCCTGGACCGCTCTGGAGGATCGCCTGGGTTTCGAGATCGACGCCAGGGTTTTGGCCTTCGCGGTCGGTTCGAAGAGGCTTCAGGTGCCGGGTGCCCAGCAAACGCTCTCCAGCGACCAGGCCTTCAGCCTCCTTTGGCCGAGGGGGGCCCAAGCGCGCCGCCAAAAGCTCGATCATTATCAACCGTACTCCGGTTCGCCTGTCCTTGACCGGCTACTCGCTGTCGCTGCGCTCGACGAACGGCATCCCGAGATCTCCGTTATGGAGGAGGAGTGGCAGGAGCGGTACCGAGAGGGGATCACCTCGTCTCAGGTAGTGTACCTGGTTACTCCAGCCGAGAACGGCAAAGAGTTGGCGGCCGCTATCCGACGTACATTGGCGTTCCAAATCGACGTCGGTACCTTGCCGGCATTCGGCACACTACGTAGTTTCATTAACGATGGGCAGCAGGTGCGCGCGCGCATAGAACTCGAGCAGATCGGTGACGAGGCTACCGGACCCTTCGAACGGATGTTGCACGTTGCGGCAGGTAGTACGGAAGCCATCGACGCACTGCTCCGAGGAGTGATCTGTGCAGAACTGATCTCACCCAGCGATCAAGTGCTTCTAGAGTGCCCCGCCCTCGACGACATGCTGGTTCTCGACAATCAAAGTGGCAACTTCGACGACGTCTTCCCCGATGCCAACCCTCAGGTTCTCACCCTGACAGAGGCGCTCGCTATGGCGACCGGCAGGGGGACACAAGTCGCGATCATCACTCGGCCCGGTGAGCGCAGCGACGCGTTTCTTGAACGTGTATACCGATACGCCGACGCAAGTCGCCTCAAGGTCCATAAAAGGGATGATGTATACGGAACAACGTTCTGTGGCGACGAATGGGTGCTGACCGGACCGTTGAATGCGGTGGTTCGCGATGCAGGAACCGACCGAGGGCCAACCTCTTATCGGGTGGATGCTGCAGCGTCAAGCCACACTCTCATCAGTAAAAGGAAAGAGATCGAAGACGCATGAACGAGTCCCCCCTCGGGCGTAACTGGTCTCCGCTCGAACTCGCCTTTCTCCAAAAGTTCTTCGGCCCAGGCAACGTGATCGGTCACGGTGTCGATACCCCGTCTGACGAGAATCTAGGTCCTCTGCTAGAGGAGCTGCGCACTCCTCGTGCGAACCGACTCCCGGTGGTTCTGCCACGGCGAGTTCCTGGCGACGAAAACCTGATCAGTTATGTGATCACTTGGACTCCAGCACAAGCGCGTCAGGTCAGTGAAGTGATCACAGCTTTCGTCGGGTACAGCGTCAGTCACTTCAATGGTAAACCCACTCGTCTGGACTCCTCCGACCCGCCCGAGCAGGCCATTTTGCAACTGGCGGGCCCCAATCTCACATTCAAGATTCAAAGCGGACAAAACTCGGCGGCTGCCTCGCGGGCTTGGAACCTGCTGATGCTCATGCTGACTACGATGCGTCAGCGTCCACGAGCAAGCTTGTCCTTCCACCACCGCTCGGTTGCACGCCTCCTGGAGGACTTTGATCTCTCACTTGCCGCAGGCGACATCACCAGTGCCGGACGCTGCCTAAACCACATCACTCTCTCCGGCGGCCTGACGGATGCCAACCTCACTCGACTCCGTGCGCGACTCCTCGTGCAGCAGGGACGAGACGACGATCTCCTCAATCTGGCAGGGCTACGAAGAGTAGTGGCCGATGGAGCGCCGGAATGGCTGAGGGACGCTCTGCTTGCATCAATGTACAGGTCGGCAGATCCTCACCCTCACTTGGATGCCGGTGATCTGGAAGAGGCATGGGCCGGAATCTGTGACCACTCACGAAACCTGCCGTTGGCTAATCTCCTGGCTGGAGCACCTGAGACTCTGGGTGCCGAAGCCTTGTCCGTGTGGACTCTCAACGCGATTCTCAAAGAAGATCGAACATCCCTACGCCAACTGATCAGCAACCGAGAGCTTGTCAGCCGGTTGTCTTCGAGCTCTCCCAGCCTGGTCGAGTTGGTCCAGAGTCTACCTTCGATCAAGGACGATGTTCCGGAGCAACCTGCTGAAGGGCATACGGCTGCGCCGGCTTCGATCGACAATTGGTTGAACCTCATGCGCCTGGTGGCAGATGGCGATCAGGAAGCCGAAAGCACATTGCGTGACAGGGACACCTGGTCAACCTGGGATCCACCTGTCGTTCACGACAGCGAGATCGCCGACTTCTTGCTTGGTCTCGATAATGTCCGAGCCGACAAGATCTGGTGCGTGGTCGGTCCCTTTGTCGAGGCCGACGATTATCGTGAACCGGCCTGGCGGAGTGCTCGTGAGTTCCTCCGCAATGCGCTCATCAACGACCGGTTCACTCCCGCCGACCTCGCTGGCATCGTAGCCCTCACCGAAATAATGCTGCGGGGGGCCCCGGACGTTGAGGACTACAGCGCTCTGCTGAACGACCTCGGGGCGGAGGCTCAACGCTGGGTCAGCCCAGATAGGGCCACGGTCGCACTCGACCTCGCCGATCTACTCGCGCGGTCTGCAAGTCCGGATCCGGAGGCGCGTCTTCGACTCGCCATCGCGCTACTGCAACCCCTCTCAGCGCACCAGAAGCGCTTGAAGCCAGAAGAACGTTCCTTTGCCCGACGACTATCCACTGAACTGCGGACAGATCTTTCTTGGCCGGAGGACCCGGCCGATGCCGCAGGTCCACATGTGGACCTGCGTGCGCTGACGATGCTGCTTTACTCGCTCGATGAGGCTGTCCTAAATAGGACGGAGGACGCGCTTAAGCCTATGGCCCCCAACGTGAAAGTGGTCAAGAGCGCGAATCGCGTAAATAGTGACCAGTTACGTCAGCATGCCCATAACGCAGATATCATCGTGCTGGCCACTCGCTGTGCCAAACATGCTGCCACTGGCGCAATTCGGGAAAACGCTGGCAATGACAAGGTCATAATGACTGCGGACGGTTCTGGGTCCGCGTCACTGCTGCGAGCGGCAGTGGAAGCACTGCAACGATGCGCTAAAGGCCGTCACTAAGCCTAAAGAGTGATGTCGTCATAATCACGCGGACGCTGATGAGAAGGCATTTCAGTGGGCACCTCGCCCGTAGCAGACCGCCGCAGCCGCCTAGATGCGCTGGGCCAGAGCGGGCTCGCCGACATCGTCGCCCGAGGGCGCCAACTCAGTGCCTGTTCTCAATGCCGAACTCCACCATGACGAACTCGCCCATGAGTTGGAGCCTTCGTGACCGGAGGACGTACAAGAGCCAATGGATGGTCGTACGTCGCCTTACGTTCGCTTTCCCGGCGGCGTCTTCTTGACCTTCTTCTTCGACGGCAGGACAGGCGGCGCGCTGATCGGTCCGATGGCCTTTCGCGCCAACTCCGTCCACTGCGGCACGTCCACGCCGTCGAAGTCAGAGGTGAGGATGAGTGCGCCCTGTGGACCGCCGCCCTTTTCATGGAGGAGCACCCCGCCTTGTTCGTACCAGCGCGCTTTCCGCTCCCAGGATTCCCGGTAGGTAGGGCTTTCGATCATGCCCAGGTGTTCCCAGTAGAGCGTTCGCCCGGGGAGTTGAATGGTGAAGTCAGGGCGGTATGTCTTCCCATTCAGAGTCAGCGGCGCCTCATAACGCCAGTAGCCGGGGACCAGTTCGTCGAGGATCTCGGCGATGATCACCTCATTCTTGCTGCGGACAAGGGTGCCATTTCCCGTGAGGTGGATGAGCCTGGAGTCCAGCGTGCCTGCTGGGGACCCGTCCGGGAAGAAGACGGGCTTCGGGGCCGGCAGGAAGAATAGGTCGGTCAGCCGACGGGCCGTTTCCGAACTCGTCGAGACGGTGAGATCCAGCAGTTCGTCGATCGAGCGCTCGTGCAGGAGGATTACTTGGTCCTGCTGCCTGGTGAGTGCGGTGTAGAGCATCTCTCTGGACAGCCTTCGGGCCGAACCGGGAAGCATGACGAAGACTTTCTTGAACTCCGAGCCCTGTGACTTGTGGATCGTGATCGCCCAAGCCAACTCAAGTGTAGGGTCATCTTCATCGTCCCCTCGATAGCTGTAGGTCGTGCCGAGCTGGGAAGAGAATTCGATATGGGTCCATCTGGGTTTCCCGCCAGGCTTGGTGATCTGGCCGACGACCACGCCGATCTCACCGTTGGCCACATAATCCAGGCCGCTACCCTTCGGGTAGCCGGCGCGGTTGCCGTTCCGGTTGTTCAGCACCTTGTCGCCTAGCACGATCTGTTCGGCCCCGATGGGTCTGGGGGTGGTGCGCTGCCAGTCAGGTTTGGTCGAGGCCTGAAGCGCCTGCTGCCGGTGCGCTCGTTTCAAATGCCGGTTGATCTCCACTGTTCCCCAGCCGTGACCGCGGGTAGGAGAGAGGATCTGCCACTCTTCGCACCGTGACGCGGCCCCATCCACGCCCCCCGTGCTTTTGGGGAATTGGACCCACTGCCCGGCCACGCGGCCTCCGTAGGAGACTTCGAAGCGGGCGGAGGCATCCGGCCCGTCCACACCGAGTTTGTCGGCCAGTGCCCGGTCCACCACGTTCAGGGGACGGGCGTTGTCCCATGAGAGGGCCGCCAGTCGATCCATCGGCACACCGGTACGGAGCCGTTCCCAGACCTCTTCGAACCCCTGAGGAACCTCGTCCCCGGAGAACCAGGCCGCAAGCATCAGATCATCGCGAATCTGTCCCTTCTGGCGGCGTAGCTCGGTCAACTCCGCATAACCAGGCGCGACCCGAGGAAACCGGGGGACGTCGGCATTGGCGACGAGGCGTTGTATCAGATCGACGAACGGGCGGCCTGCCCCAATCGGTGGAAGCTGGCGGGGGTCTCCGACCAGGACCAGGCGATCGGGGAGTACAAGTGCGTCAAGCAGAGCGCCGAACTGTTCTTCAGTGAGCATGGAGGACTCATCGACCACCACCGTGCCGTAGAACGGCGCCTTACGCGCCGTACCACCACGGATGCGATAGAGGCCGGTCTCTGGATCGTATCGATCATGCTTGGTCAGGAACTGGGCGATGGTTTGGGCTTCCAGCCCCACCTTGTTCTGCAGTTGTACCCGCGCCTTTCCGGTGGGAGCGAGCAGCAGCACCCCCTTGCCATGAACTTCCTGCCGGGTAACCAAAGCCTTCACGAGGGTGGTCTTGCCGGTGCCGGCCCGGCCGTTGAGCACGCTCAACGGCGCCGCGTACAGTTCGGTGAGGGCGGCCTCCTTCTCCTTACGCGCCCGCTGCTCAGTTTCGGCGTCGGAGTCGTTTTCCGCCTGATACGGGCCGAGTACCTGATGAAGTTGGTCGCCCAGTCCTGCCGGAACGGGTAGGCGGGGACGGTCCATGAGGTAGTCAACCGCCTGCCTGATCACGTATGCGGTGGTCTCCAGTCGGGCGAGTTTGAACGCCGGCGTTCCATCCTCGAGTTTGGTGCCGGTCACCGGCGGCCAGGAGGGGGAGTCGGCGTCGAACCGGAGCATGTCAGGGTGGAGGCCGTGCGCTCGCAGGAGTTCTTCGGAGACCGGGCAGGGCTCGGGAAGTCGGCGGGACTCGATTCTCTCGAGGACGGTTGGCAGCGTGACCAAAGTATCGCCATCGGCGGCGGCCTCTTCCAGCACGGCTACCAGCAGTGCCTGCACACGCCGGGGGTCTCCGCCGTCGCTCATGGCGCTTGGCGCATGGAGGGGAAAACGAGTCCGAATGGCGGCCCGCGGGAAACAGCCGCGATCCACCACATCGAAGGGGACGGACGCCTTCCCGTCAATTGTGCAGATTTGCGCGAGATAGGGGTCTTCGAGTAGTTCGTCGTGGTCCAGTTCAATTTCAGTGGTGCGGCGGAAGAGCGCCTCGGCCTGCTCTGTGGTCAGCTGGAAACGCGAGAGAAGTCGCAGAACAGCGATCTGCTCGTCGCTGAACGTGAACCAGGCTTGGCGATGGGAATCCGACAGATGGTTGCTGATGTCCGCGGGGAAGCGGTCTGGGTGGGCCATCGCCTCGGTGAACAGGTCCCATGGATCTGCGTTCTCAGGAGTACGCCGCGCGATGGCCCTCGCGATCATCTTGCTGTGCTTGAACTTCAACGCGCCGAGCACGGCCCCGAGGCCAGGGGCCGGACCGCGCATCCGCCACAACTCGCCAATGCGATCGTCGAGCCACTTCAGGGAAGACTCCGGCACGTCAATCCCGAGTTCTCTGCATCGGAGGGCGGCCTGATACAGCCGCTCCAGCGCGTCGATCGCGGTGTCGTGCGCGATGTGCTCGGTGACGTAGGAGAACTCGCGCCCTCCGGTCGCCGGCGCCCAGGCCAGGGCGTCTGTCACGTCCTCGCCTCGTGCGTCGCGTTCGGCTAGTTCCGCCACCGGCAGCAGGACGCCTCCAGAGCCATCAGGCCGAAGGGAGTGCAGAACCGTCGTCTCCCACATGTGGTTAGGAAACGCGGTCCTGCCCTCCGTCTTCCACGGTCCAGGCAACTGGATGTCCGTGATCCGGGCGGCGCCCACCAGCAAGGGGCCGCCGATCCGGACATCGTCAAAGGGCGAGTGCTTGACGTAGAAGAAGACCAGCGACTGCATCGGACTCACGTCGTCGAAGAATCGCTTGATCACTGCCTGCTGGTTGTCGCCGTGGATCACCCATGTCGGTGTGAACCCCAGCGCATCGTCGACCTTGTCCTCGAGTTCCTCGTCGTAGTCGACGTCGAACTCGCTGAGGACGTCGGCGATGCCCTTGCGGAGCAGCCAGTAGTAGGGAATCGCGTGAGCTCCGTAGGCAGGAACCGTCAAGGGAGTGGGTTGGATCCGTCCTTTCAGCGCCGAGGAGTATCGGTAGGGATGCTCGCTGATCAACTGGTAGGGGACAGGGCTGAGAAAAGTGCCACGCTCACCCACACAGCCAATGCGAGACACGTCCACTTCGCTCAGGGGCTTCCCCGCGTTGGCAACCTCATAGTCGTCCTGCCTGCGCTCCCCCACGTTGCCGAGCAGGATGCAGGACGCGTTTCCCAGCGGGTCTCGGCATACTTGCCCGGACCAGCCGGAGTCATGCCAGGGGACACGAACCGAGAGGTGGACGTTGCTGCTCATCGTGTGCGCACTGCTTTCAGTCCAGAAGGCCTTGGTCCTCAAATTGATCAATCTTAAGGTCTGGTAACAGATTCCCGGGTTCTCGTTACATCTTTGAGATGATCGAAAATCTGCCCTAAATGCTCATTAGTGGGAGTTTTCCGGCGACGGTGACCGAGACTGCGGATGTCGATGGCGCGGAGCGGAGGTGACGCTCTGGGCGAGACTCTTTACCTGATGTGAAGGCGTCATCGTGCTAAGCGACAAGCCAGGGTGAAACGCTCGAAAAAGCGAAACGTCTCTGGATGAATCGCCTGCAACCCCGGGGCAACCGGGTCCGCGGTTCGGTGCTCGTCCGAATTGCGCTGGCCGGCTGCCTGGATCAAGAGGACGCGCTGCCCGCAGCCCAGGTCTTCGACCAACTGGCGCGGATGCCGCTCGCGGCCAGGTCGCCGAAGTCCAGCCCGGCGAAGGAGTCGGCGACGTATCGGCCGGCGGCGGGGTCGCCGTCTGCGGGCGTGTCGGGGAGCTCGAATCGAACCTGTCCTGCGCGGTACTCGGAGTCCCAGACACGGATCTGTTCAGCTACCGACTCCGCCAGGCCCTGACCGGCGGGCCGGTGGCCGATGATGCCGACCTCGTACAGTCACGCCGTGCTTAAGTCGAAGGAGGAAGGCGTTCCAGTCCTCCGAGGTGAAGGAGAGCGTGGCGCCTGAGGGGTTCTTGCTGTCCCGTACAACGACGACTCCAGGGCGGAGGGCCGCCACTTCGACACAATCACCGCCGCTCACGCCGCTGTGGCTGCTCTTGATCCACTTAACGTTGCTCAGGTCCATCTCGCAATGGCCTTCCTGATTCGCTTAAGCGATGCGTGCTGGGGGAGCGCCAGGAGTCGGATGGCATCGAAGCGGCCCGTCAGCGACAGGACCTCCTGGCGTCGGTGATTTCTCCCCTCGCTCCCAGGGCTCCGGCGTAGTCGCAGTTTGAGGCCTGATGTCCGGATCTTGTGAGGCGGCGGCCGGAATACGCGAGCAGGCACGACCTTCGCGATCATGAGGTTGTCGAAGCCTTGATCGTGAGAGAAGACCGTGCCTGCCCCCTCATCATCCCCGATCTGCGCCGTC
>NZ_JBFATZ010000017.1:0-148726 GCF_040678635.1 Thermopolyspora sp. NPDC052614 | reverse complement strand
GGCCCAGTCCTCCACTTTCAGCACCCTCCAAGATCTCGGAGGGGGGTTAACTTTCAAAGTACCCCAGGGGGTCAGCTTTCAAGATCCGGCGACACAAGGTCCCCGAAGCGATCGGCAGTCGTCTTCATCAGCAGGAACCACTCCTCCGCCCGCTGAACCTCACCACCCCACCGATAGGTAGACGAGATGGGCGCAACCACCTGAGCACAGGCGGCCAGACGCCGAGCCACGACCCTGGAACAGATGGCGTCGGCCTCCGCTCGCACGCTTGTCGTTACGCGCACCTCGATCAGATCTGCCATTACAGCTCCGCAGATGTCGTCGTGGCCGCAAGTAGCCGTGTCCCTCTAACTGGGCGGCTTGAACGCGGCCAAGAGATCTTGGGCTTCCTCATTATCGAGGTGAAGCGCATCCGCCAACTCCAACTTAGCCAGCTCGTATTTCTTCCTGGCCTCACGCTCCCGAGCAGTTGGGCGGCGACGAACGCGGGAATGGAGGACGGGGCGATCCAGGCGAAGGTGTCGGAGAAGCCCTGACGATGTCAATCCATGTACTGATGCATCTGGGCCAACACACTGCTTCGACGGTCAGGACACCGCGTCATCACAGGCATGCATCTACGCCTATCGGTCGTACGCCACCACCGGCCCCGAGGCCGTCGGGCACATCCGACGCGCCCAGCGGTTCCTCCCGGCCGGAGGCGACGACGCGACCCGCGCATGGTTGCTCGCCCGCAAAGCCGAAGAGCCGGCGCACTCGGCGACGGCCAGGCGGTCGAGCTCTCGCAGGGAGCCGAGGAAGCCCACAGCCGAGCTCGGTCCCACCGAGAGCGCGCATGGACCCGCAGTATCGACGCCGCGCGCATGGCGGGCCGCCTTCTAGCTCTCGACCGTACGGGGTCGAGGGGGCGCTACCTGCGGCCGAGGCTTACTGACGGCCTGGCAGCGTGGCGAGCGCTCGTGACCGCTGGGCGACCAGGTCGGCGTAGGTGCCGTCGCGCTCGGCCCACCGGTGCATTAGCACGCCCTTGACGAGGATCTCGTGGGGGGTGGGGTTGGCCTTGAGTAGGTCCATCACCTCGGTGGCGAAGTCGGCGAGGGGGAGTGCGGCGGGGTTGAGTTGCGTTTGCTCGGGCGTGGTGGCGACAGCCGGGGGAATGAGCTCGGATACCTCGACGCCTGTGCCGTTCAGTTGCGCGCGCAACGCCTCGGTGTAGGCGTGTACGGCGGCCTTTGACGCCCCGTAGGTCGGCATGAGCGGGAACGGTAGGAAGCCGATGCCCGAGCTGACGGTGATGATGGTGCCGGTACCGCGCCCGACCAGGTGCGGGGTGAACGCGTCGATGACGCGGATGGTGCCGAGGAGGTTGGTGTCGATTATTTGCTGCGCGGCACTGAAGTGTGCGGGATCGCGTAGGTCCTCGCGGGTGCCGATCCCGGACATCGTCACGATTGTGTCGAGGCCGGGGTGGCTGCCGAGGATTGTGTCGCGGGCATGGGCGACGCTGTCCTGGTCGGTTACGTCGATGCGGACGGTGTCGAATCCCTCGGTCGCGAGCCGGTCGAGCAGGTCGGCTCGCCGGCCGCCGATGATGACGGAGCTTCCGGCCGCGGCGAAGCGTCGAGCGAGTTCGAGACCGATTCCCGAGGTCGCGCCGGCGATGAAGACGGTGCGGTTGGCGATGTCCATTTATTGCTCCTGGTCAGGACGGGATGGGTCAGCGACGAAGCCGCTGGCGCGGTCGTGGGTGACGGTTCCGTGCGGCGGCGTCTTCAGTGTTGATTCGTTCACTCGGCCACGGCAGTGCCCCCGTTTTCCGGGGTCCTGTCAGGGCCACCCTTGGGGGGAATGCCCGAAATACGATGGCGGGTGTGAGCGACGACAACCGCGCGAACCTGCTCGGCGGCTACCTTCGTGCCCGGCGGGCGCTGGTCACCCCGCAGCAAGCCGGGCTTCGGCCGGGGCCGAACCGGCGCGTTCCGGGGCTTCGCCGGGAAGAGGTGGCCATGCTTGCGGGCATCAGCGCCGACTACTATCTGCGGCTGGAGCGTGGACGCGACAAGAATCCGTCGCCGCAGGTGCTCGAATCCCTCGCGCGCGTCTTGCAGCTCGATGAGGTCGAACAGGAGTACCTTCTCAGCTTGGCCGCCGCGCGCCCCAGGCACCGGAGGCGTAGGAAGCCCGAACGGGTTCCCCCACGGTTGCACCAGCTCCTGGCGAGCGTACAGATTCCGGCCTTTGTGGAGGGGCGCGCGTTTGATGTGCTCGCGTCCAACCGGCTCGCGGTCGCGCTCTCTCCGCGTCTGCAGCCCGGGTACAACCGTTTGAGGTCGCTGCTGCTCGATCCCGAGGAACAGGCGTTTCAGCAGGACTGGATGCGCTCGGCCGAAGGGTTCATCGCCGCCTTCAGAAAGTCGGCGACGGACGACATCGACAATCCGCGGTTCGTGGAACTGGTGGGGGAGCTCTCCCTGTCGAGCGAGCTGTTTGGAACGCTCTGGGCGCGCCACGACATCCGCACCCTCGACGGCGGGACCACCACCGTGAACCATCCCGTCGTCGGCGAGCTGCGCCTGCACCGCGACAAACTGCCCGTGGACGGCCTGCTCCTGGTGCTTTACTACGCTGATCAGGGCAGCGAGAGCGACGAGAAGCTCCGCCTCCTGGCTTCCATGGCCCACACGACGCTGGCGCCGACGGATGTCGGCGCGTAACCGGCCGCGCCGGGCAGCACCTTGACATTTACGACGACATTCACGATGCGCGTCGGTGCAGGTCACGGGGTAGTTCATCGGGCATGCCGGAAGGACATCTCATCCATCGTCACGCGGCCGAGCAGCATGCGGACCTCGCCGGGCGGGCGGTGCGGGCGGCCGGGCCGCAGGGGCGGTTCGACGCGCGGCCGTGGGATGGGCGGGTGCTCACCGGGGTGGAGGCGATCGGCAAGCATCTGCTCTACCACTTCGAGGATGCGCCCATCGTGCATGTGCATTTGGGGATGCAGGGGCTTTTTCTGCGGTACGACGACCCCGGTACGCCGTCGCGGCGTGGGACGCGGCTGCGGCTGGCGACCGACGAGGTGGCGTACGACCTCATCGCGCCGGCGCGGTGTGAGGTGATGTCTGCGGCCGAGGTGGCCGCGTTGCGCGGGTCGCTTGGGCCCGATCCGCTGCGTGCGGACGCCGTACGGGATGAGGCGGTCGTGCGGCTGACCGGCTTCAACGGGCCGGTGGGCGCGGCCGTGCTCGATCAGAGGGTCTGGTCCGGGATCGGGAACGCCTGGCGGGCCGAGTTGCTCTTCCTCGCCGACCTGCATCCGGGGGCTCGTGGCCTTGGGGCCGGGGCCGCCGGGAGGCTGTGGGACATCGCGGTCGAGTACCTCGCCCTCGGCAGGGACGCCGGGCAGGTGGTGAGTGATCCGGACGCGCCGTCCGAGCGGTGGGTGTATAAGCGCGAGCACTGCCGCAGGTGTGGCGCACCCGTCCTGACCTGGCAACTTGCTTCCAGGACCGCATATTGTTGTCCCATGGACCAGCCGGAGCGGCAGTGAGTGCGCTCCTCGACATTCGGCGCGTCTACGCGGAGCCGGAGGCGGCCGCGCTGCCGCGCGGGCGCGAGATTCTCGATCGTTTTCCTGGGGCCGAGATCGTCGAGATCGAGAGTCACCATCGCATTCCCGAGTTGTACGGGGATGAGGTTAATGTGGCGCGGTGGGTGCGGATCAAGACCGAGGCGCTCGTGCTCGGGATCAAGAAGTCGCTGACCGCGCGTCCCAACGGGCGTTCGGCCGACTTCATCGCCCCGTCGACGGCGAACGGGTGTGCGATGGCCTGCGCCTACTGTTACGTGCCGCGCCGCAAGGGCTACAGCAATCCGATCACGGTGTTCGCCAACATCGAGAAGATCAGCGGTTATCTGCGGCGGCACGCGGGCCGTCAGGGCGACAAGCTTGAGCCCAACCAGGTCGATCCTCGTCTCTGGGTGTACGACATCGGGGAGAACTCCGACTGCTCGGTCGACGCCATGATCTCGGAGAATGTGCGCGACCTGGTGGAGCTGTTCCGCGGCCTGCCGAACGCCAAGGCCAGTTTCGCCACCAAGTACGTCAACCGGGACCTGCTCGACTGGGACCCGCGAGGGCGTACGCGTGTCCGCTTCAGTCTCATGCCCGCCGCCGACGCCAAGCTGCTGGACATCCGTACGTCGCCGATCGCCGAGCGCATGGCCGCCATCGACGACTTCGTGGCGGCCGGGTATGAAGTGCACGTCAACCTGAGCCCGGTGGTGGTGCGGGACGGCTGGCTGGAGGACTGGGCCGAGTTGTTCGAGCGGCTCGACGACGCGTTGTCTCCCGAGGCGCGTGCTCAGCTCGCCGCCGAGGTGATCTTCCTTACCCACAACGAGCGGCTCCATGAGATCAACCTGGGGTGGCATCCGAAGGCGGAGGAGGTGCTCTGGCGGCCGGAGCTCCAACAGGCCAAACGGTCCGAGACCAGCGGCCGGAACGTGCGCTACCGGACCGGTCAAAAGGGGCGATACGTCGCCGCCCTCACCGGCCTGCTCGCCGCCAAGCTCCCTTACTGCCGGGTCCGGTACGCGTTCTGAGGCCGCTCGCCGGTGAAAGCGCCGGTCTCCGGCATGCCGGGCATGGGCATGGGAATGCGTGCCGGGGCGCGACATTTGTCCAAGACCGAGGTACGGCGGTCCGCGCATCATGCGTGGCATGAGGAAGCACGCGACCAAGCACGGGCATCGGATGCATGTGGTCCACGACGGTTCGCGGCAGGCGCCGCCGCTGCTGCTCATCCACGGATCGGGGGCCTCGGGCGGCTTCTGGAAACCGATGGTCCCGGCGCTCGCCGAACGCCATCACGTGATCCGGATCGACCTGCCCGGCTGTGGGCAGTCCCCACCCGCGTCGTCGTACGAGGTGCCCATGCAGGCGGCACGGGTGGCGGCGCTGCTGGACGAGCTCGACCTTCGTCGCGTCGCCGTGGCCGCGCACTCCAGCGGCGGCTACATCGCCACCGCGCTTGCCGAGCAACGCCCCGACCTGGTGAAGTCGATCACGCTGATCAGCAGCGGGCCCGGCCCGGACGCGTTCCTGCCGGAGCCGCTCCTCCTGCGGATCCTGCTCGCGCCGCCGCTCGGCCCGCTCCTGTGGCCGCTGCGTTCGAACGCGATGATCCGTGGCGGAATCCAGGCGACGGCCGCGGGCCCGGTGGACGTGCCGGACGAGGCGGTCGCCGGTATGCGGGCCATCAAGTACCGCGCTCTGCGGACGACGCTTCGCCGGAACATGGAGTACATCGCCGAGCGGAGCCTGCCCGAGCGGCTCGCCGCCCTCGACGTCCCCGTGCTGGTGATCTTCGGCGACGCCGACCCCCGCTGGGAGCCGTCCTCGGCGCACCGGTACGGCGCGGTGCCGGGCGCACGGGTCGAACTGCTGCCCGGCGTCGGGCACACCCCCATGCTGGAGGCGCCCGAGCCGACCGGCAAACTGGTGCTGGACTTCACGGCGACGGCGGGCGCCCCGCCCCGTGACACCTGAGATCTAGACTGGTCACCGTGCCGTCGATCGAGGCACCACCCGACTGGACGCGGGTGGACGTCGCAGTCCCGCGCCCGGAGATCCGGCTGCCGGGGATCCGCATGGCCGGGTTTCACCAGCGCGTTCCCGACCTCGTGGACATCGCCATGATCGCGCATCCCTCCGTCACCCTGATCATCGACCTGAGCGACGGCGAGGGCATCGTCTACGACGTCGACGGCCGACGGGAGCGCGGCAGCGTCGTCGTGGGCCTGCTTCCCGGCCGGTTTCGCGTGGTCGGCCGCGGTGTCGGCGCATGCCTGCAGATCCGGTTGGAGCCGGCCGCGGCGGCCGCGGTCTTCGGCGCGGCGGCCGACCTCGGCGCAACGGCGGTGTCCCTCGCCGACGTCTGGAGCCGTGACGCGGGACGAGCCGAGGCCAGGCTGCGCGCGGCCGCGTCGTGGGACGAACGGTTCGCGATCGCGGCGGCCATGCTCGGCCGACGACTGCACGCACGCGCGTCCGCCGATCCGGAGGTGATCCACCTCTGGCGCCGGATGCGCGGCCTGCGGGGACGCGTACGCGTCGAGGGCCTGGCGGACGAGGTCGGCTGGAGCCGCAAGCGCCTGTGGTCGCGCTTCCGCTCCCAGCTCGGCGTCAGCCCCAAGCGGGCCGCCCGCCTGATGCGGTTCGATCACGCGGCCCACCTTCTGGCGGCGGGGCACGCCGCCGCGAGCGTCGCCGCCGAGAGCGGCTACGTCGACCAGTCCCACCTCCACCGCGAAACCAGGACGTTCGCCGGGCTCACGCCCGCGGCCGTGGCCGCCGCGCCGTGGCTCGCGATCGACGACGTCGCGTGGCCGACGTCGCTACCGGGCCGCCGTCCATGGCGACGGTCGTACGGCGACGTGCCGAGGAACTCGTCGGCCACCCACTCGACTTCGGCAGACTAGGGCGAGGACGAGGATCGGCGGGACGATCATGTGTCTCGGGCCAGACCAAAATCATCTCGTCCATCGGCTGTCCACGACGAATATCCCGAGATGGTCGCTTTGAGTAGATTGCGGAGGGCTGTGGCGGGCTTTCCAGACGGTCGCTTTCGTCGGAATCGTCTGTTGGGTCGGCAATAATGGGGCAAAGGATTTCGGGGCCGTGGGGGCCACGGAAAGGGCCGGTACGCGGGAGGCCATCGTGGCCGGGAGCCCCTCGTGGGCGGCGAGGAGGTTCGTTCGTGTCGAAGAGTGAAACCGGCGGCGAGAATTCGGCGAACGCCGTACCGGGTGGGCCGTCTCCGCAGGGCACGGGCGAGCAGCCGCCGCCGGACATCGACACCTCCACGCCGCACGTGGCGCGGATGTACGACTACTTCCTCGGCGGGAAGAGCAACTACGCCGCCGACCGTGAGGCGGCCGAGCAGATCATCAAGGTCATGCCGCAGGTACGGAACGTGGCCCGGGTCAACCGGCGCTTCCTGATCGACTCGGTGCGGTGGCTCGTCGAGACGGCCGGCATCCGGCAGTTCATCGACATCGGTTCGGGGCTGCCCACCCAGCAGAACGTGCACGAGGTGGCGCAGAGCATCGACAAAGACGTCCGGGTCGTGTACGTGGACAACGACCCGCTGGTGCGGGTGCACGCCGAGGCGCTGCTGGCGACCACGCCCAACACCACCGTCATCGAGGGCGACCTGCGCGACCCGCGCGCCCTGCTGGAGCGGCGTGAGCTGCGCGAGCACATCGACTTCTCCCAGCCGGTCGCGCTGCTGCTGGTGGCCGTGCTGCACTTCATCGACGACACCGACGAGGCCGCCCGGATCGCCTCCACCCTGTACGACGCCCTGCCCTCGGGGTCGTACGTGGTCCTCTCCCACGCCACCACCGCCGAGAGGATCAAGGGCGCCCAGCAGGAGGCCGTCGCGGTCTACAACCGCGCCAACTCCGGGATCACCCTGCGCTCCCTGGCGGAGGTCGCCCGCTTCTTCGAGGGGCTCACCCCGGTGGGCACCGGCCTCACGTACCTAGCCGACTGGAGCCTCGGCGACCCGCCGTCGCCGACCCGGCGAGACGACGGCGTCGTCCCCCTCGACCCGTCCACCCTCAGAGACATCCCCGGGGTGTGCGGCGTCGGCCGCATCGACCGCTGAGTCCCGGTCGCGATCGAGCGGTTCTGATCGGCTGCCCCGCTCGGGCGGCCCTGCCGGGCGGGTGAGCCGCGCGACTCGTCGTCCGGCCACGGCCGGGAACGCCCGCCGTGTGGCGCTCATCGTGGCCGGTGTCACGCCAGCGCTCGGAAAACATTCACGAACCGGGGCGTTTTAGGCTCTAGGTCCGGGCGATGGCGAACATGGCGGGTTGCGAATGGCGTTGCGCATCAACAGGCAGGCGGATTCGGAGACGCGGGCGGGGAAGGCGGCGCTGCTGGCGCAGCTCTCCGGGCCGGTGCGGCGCTTCATGGGCACGGAGGCGGGGAGCGCGGGGTTGCTGCTCGCGGCCACCGTGCTGGCCGTGGTGTGGGCGAATTCGCCCTGGTCCGGGCTGTACGAGGCGCTGTGGGCCACCAAGGCATCGGTGTCGTTTTCCGACGCCGGCCTGGAGATGAACCTCGGGCACTGGCTGAACGACGGCCTGATGGCGCTGTTCTTCTTCGTCGTCGGGCTGGAGGTGCGGCGGGAGTTCTCCATCGGCGAGCTGACGAACCCGCGGCGCGCAGCCGTCCCGATCGTGGCCGCGCTCGGCGGGATCCTCGTGCCCGCGCTGACGTACCTGTCGATCGCGCCGGGGGGCGAGGCCACCGGCGGATGGGGGGTGGTCATCGGGACGGACACCGCGTTCATGCTCGGCGCGCTCGCGCTGGTGGGGCCGAGGTTCGCCACGCAACTGCGCATGTTTCTGCTGATCTTCACGGTGATCGACGACATCGTGGCGGTGAGCGTGATCGGGCTGGTCTACTCCGAGGAACTGCACTGGCCCGCGATCGCCGCCATGGTGGTGCTGTGCGGCGCGATGGCGCTGCTGAGCCGCCTGCGGGTGTGGCGGGCCGCGCCGTACACGATCGTCGGGGTGGCGCTGTGGCTGGCGACCCATGCGTCGGGGCTGCACGGGACGATCGCCGGCATGCTCGGCGGCCTGCTGATCGCGGCGCGCGCCCCCGCCCGGGACCAGGTGGAGAGCGCGGCCCGCAGCTTCCGCGCCTTCCGGCAGTCGCCGCTGGTGGATGTGGGACGGTCGGCCCGGCTTGAGGTGGAGCGGGCGGTCTCGGTGAACGAGCGGCTGCAGGTGATGCTGCACCCGTGGGTCAGCTACCTCGTGGTGCCGCTGTTCGCGCTCGCCAACGCGGGCGTCGATCTGCGCGGCGGGGTGCTGGGGCAGGCGCTGACCTCGCCGATCACCTGGGGAGTGGTTCTCGCCCTGGCCGGCGGCAAGCTCGTGGGCGTCGGCGGGAGCGCCCTGATCGCCTCCCGACTCGGGCTGGGCAACCTGCCGCAGGGGGTGGGGCCCGGGCACGTGCTCGGCGGCGCCGCGTTGTCGGGGATCGGGTTCACGGTCTCGCTGCTGATCGCCGGCATCGCCTTCGCCGACCCGGTGATGCATGACGAGGCGGTCGTCGGGGTGCTGCTGGCCGCGGTGATCGCGACCCTGCTGGGATGGCTGGTGTTCTGGGCGTACGCGACCTTCAAGGGGCAGGTCGACGCGGATCTGCCCCGGGTGCT
The DNA here is from genome assembly GCF_040678635.1 of Thermopolyspora sp. NPDC052614. Classification (NCBI taxonomy): domain Bacteria; kingdom Bacillati; phylum Actinomycetota; class Actinomycetes; order Streptosporangiales; family Streptosporangiaceae; genus Thermopolyspora; species Thermopolyspora sp. NPDC052614. The sequence goes on along the minus strand of NZ_JBFATZ010000017.1, from coordinate 139,487 downwards.
CGACCGGCCGGTCGAGGTGGGCGTCGATCACATCAGGGGTCCCGTGGACGCGCCGTACACGCTGGTCGAGTACGGCGACTTCGAGTGCCCGTTCTGCGCCCGGGCCACCGGCGTCACCCGTGAGCTGAGAAAGCGCTTCGGCGACGACCTGCGGTACGTCTTCCGGCACCTGCCGCTGCCCGACGTCCACCCGCACGCCGAACTGGCCGCCCGCGCCGCGATCGCGGCCGACCTGCAGGGGCGCTTTTGGGAGATGCACGACGAGATGTTCGGCCACCAGGATCAGCTCGAGTACGAGGACCTCGCCGGCTACGCCGCCAAGATCGGGCTGGACGTCGAGAAGTTCCTGCGCGACCTCGGCTCCGACGAGACCGCCGAGCGGGTGCGGGCCGACATCGCCAGCGCCGAGGCGAGCGGCGCCCGCGGCACCCCGACCTTCTTCGTCAACGGCCGGCGCCACACCGGGGCCTTCGACGCCGAGACCCTCGCCCGCGCGCTCGAAAGCTCCCACAGCGAGGCGGACAGGATCTGACGCCGGAGGGCCGTCGAGTACGGCTCGCCGCTCGCCGGGCCGAGGTGGATAGGGCTTTGACGGTGCCCTGCCGTGCCTCTAAACTCCGTACGACGTAAACATAATACTGCGTACGGAGATGAGGCGCATGGAAGCGGCCCCCGTGGCGGAGCCCTACGTCCCCACCGACGAGGACCGGGCGAGCGTGGAGGCGTGGTTCCGCGAGTACGACGCCTTGGCCGCGAAGGCGGACATCGAGCGACTGGCCGACATGGCCGTCTTCCCGCTCAACGTGGTGAGCGACGACTCCGCGGGCGAGGGGGTGGCGGCCCAGTGGACGCGCGAGCGGTACGTGGAGACGATGGCGCAGGTCATGGGAGGCGGCGGGGACGTGCGGATGGAGTCCGTCCGCACCCCGCACTTCCTGTCCGCCGGCCTCGTCGTCGTGATCACCGAGGCGACGATGACCTGGGAGGGCGGCAGCACGCGGACGCGGTACGCCGATCTGCTGATCAAGAACGACGGTAAGTGGAGGTTCCAGACCATGGTGCAGTCCGGCTGGGGCGACAACCTCCGCTCCTGATCGCCGGAAGGGTTCGAACAGGCGAAAAAGGGGCGCGGGCAGAACGGTCGTCCGTCCTGCCCGCGACTGATATGGACATGGCCCGCCGAAGGGCTCGGCGTCCTACTCGAAGCAGACGTCCTACTTGAAGTAGACGTACAGGGACTTCCAGGAGCCGGCGTAGAGGCAGTTCAGCGAGGGCTTGGCGGCCTTCGGCTCGGAGCAGACCTTGAGCTCGACCTGGTAGACGTTCTTGAAGTCGAAGGCGATGTCCTTCGCCTTGCCGTACTTGCAGGTGGTGAAGGTGCGCAGGGTGTTCGGCACGCCGCCCTTGCCGTCGCCGTAGGAGACGCGGAAGACGGCCCAGCCGCAGCCGTTGCCCTTGAGCGTCCGGTCGACGACCTTGCCGCGGACCTTCACCAGCGAGGTGGGCTCGCTCGGGTCGTTCTTCGGGGCCGCCCAGATCGTGCCGTAGGCCTTGGCCTTGCGGCCGGGAGCGTAGTAGACACCCCAGTTCTTGGCGGCCGAGGTCTCGGCGGTGACGGCGGCGGTGTCGGCGTGGGCGGCGTTACCGGTGGCGGCGTGGGCGGTGGCGGCGTGGGCGGTGGCGAGGGGGGAGAGGGCGAGGGCGCCGGCGACGAGGACGAGTCCGGTGAGGGTTCGAGTGCCGATCATGGGGGTGTTTCCTTTTCTTCCTGGCTTGGCAGTAGTGTGTGCCGGGCCTCTTTCACGCTCCTTGACGGCGCATTGCAGGCCGATGGCGACGCCTTGCAACGGACTGACGAACCGGCCGAGGTGGCCTGACTGGTTATGTTGTGGTAATTCCGCTTACGTTCCGCAGTGCCGTACGTAGGATGGCCGGATGGCTGCGAGCGGGGGCGTTCTTTACGCCGGGAACGGGACCGACCAGCGGCCCGAGGCCGCGCGGCGACTGGTGCCGCCGATGCCGGACAAGCCCGTGTGGGGCTGGCTGGGCGCCGTGGTCGTCGCGCTGTTCGGGGCTGTCCTCCGGTTCGTCGCGCTGGACCGGCCGTGGGCCGTCATGTTCGACGAGACGTACTACGCCAAGGAGGGCTACTCCCTCCTCCGGTACGGCGTCGCCCGCAAAACGCTGGGCACGGCCGAGGACCCGATCGCCGACCGCCGCCTGATCGCCGGGAACACCGACATCTTCGTCCAGTGCGCGCCCGAGCACACCGCCGACTGCGCCGACTACGTCGTGCATCCCCCGCTCGGCAAGTGGATGATCGCCGCGGGGGAGTGGCTGTTCGGCGTCACCCCCTTCGGCTGGCGGTTCGCCGCGGCCCTCGCCGGAACCCTGTCGATCCTGATCCTCGTCCGGGTCACCCGCAGGATGACCCGATCGACCCTGCTGGGGTGCCTCGCCGGATTCCTGCTCGCCCTCGACGGCCTGCACTTCGTGCTGAGCCGGTCCGCGCTGCTCGACATCTTCCTGACCTTCTGGGTGCTGGCCGCGTTCGCCTGCCTCATCGCCGACCGCGACCGCACCCGCCTCCGCCTGGGACGCCGGGTCAGGCCCGACGGCCCCGACACCGGCCCGACGATCGGACCGCGCCCGTGGCTGATCCTCGCGGGGCTGTGCCTGGGCGCCGCGGTCGCGACGAAGTGGAGCGGCGGCTACTTCCTGATCGCGTTCGCCGTGCTCGTCCTGATCTGGGACGCGGGCGCGCGCCGCGCCCTGGCCGTGCGACGCCCGTACGTCGGCGCGGTGACCCGCGGCGGGCTCGGCCTGGTCGCCGCCCTGGGCCTGCTGCCCGCCGCCGTCTACCTGCTGAGCTGGACGGGCTGGTTCGCCTCCGACGGCGGCTGGGGACGCGACTGGGACCGGGCCACCGCGCAGGGGCCGGTGCACTTCGTCGTCGACTCGATCCGCTCGCTCGCCGCCTACCACCGCGAGGCGCTGGCCTTCCACACCGGCCTGTCCTCGCCGCACGACTACGAGTCCCAGCCGTGGTCGTGGCCGTTCCTGCTGCGGCCGGTGCCGTTCTTCTACGAGTCGAAGCGGACCTGCGGCGTCGAGTCGTGCTCGCAGGAGGTGCTCGGCGTCGGCACCCCGGTCATCTGGTACGCCGGGATCCTCGCCCTGATCGTCATGATCGCGTGGTTCGCGGCCACCCGGGACTGGCGGGCCGGCACCGTGCTGCTGGCGTACGCGGCGGGCATCGGGCCCTGGGTCTACTTCGCGATCGCCGACCAGCGCACGATGTTCATCTTCTACGCCCTGCCCTCGCTCCCCTTCATGATCATCGCGCTCGCGCTGACGGCCGGGCTGATGATCGGGCGGGTGTCGCTGACGACCCGCAGGCTCTTCGGCGCGTCCGCCGTGGGCGCGTTCGCCCTGCTCGCCGTGATCAACTTCTGGTGGCTGTATCCGGTGTTCTCCGCCGAGTCGATCCCGTACCAGGACTGGTACAACCGGATGCTCTACCGCAGCTGGTACGACGTCGGGGCGAAGCAATGACGACCGTGCGGCGCCGGCGCGCGGTCCTGGCCGTCGTCCTGGCGACGGTGCTGGTCGGCGCGGCGGGATCGACGCGAATCCGCGGCGGGGAGCTGCCGAGGGCGGTCACGATCGCCTACGAGATCATGCTCGGGTACCCCGCGCCCGACTGGCCGGGCGGGCGCGTCCCCTACTCCTGGGGCGGCGGGCACGCCTCCGCGCCGGGGCCGTCCACCGGAACGTGCCAGGGCTACCGCGGCTCGGTGCAGCCCTGCCCGGCCGAGGCGACCGTCGGGCTGGACTGCTCGGGACTGGCCCGGTGGGTGTACCGGCTGGCGTTCGGGCGGGACGTGCTCGGCCCCGGCAACACCGACGACCACATCCGCCTGCTCCGGCGGGTGCCCGCGCACCTCGCGCGGCCCGGTGACCTGGTCTTCTTCGGTACGGCCAAGCGCGGCAGGCCGCGGACCAGCCATGTGGGGATCTTCATCGGCGGCGGGAGGATGATCAACGCGTTGCGTACGGGTACGCGCGTCCGCGTGGACCGCCTCGACGCCGTGAAGGGATTTATCGGATATTTCCGTTACGACGGTTCCCAGTAGGCCACCGTGGCATCGTCGTGCACCGTCGCCCGCGGCCACCGCTCACCGGTCCTGTCCGCCTCCTCGGCGGCCCTGACGTGCCGGATCGCCTCCCGCGCGCCATGCCTGGCCAGCAGCGCCAGCAACTGCCGCCAGGACGCCAGCTCGAACCGATCGACCAGCCGGGCCGCGCCGTCCGACAGCAGCGCGACCGCCCGCACCTGGTCGAGCGGCACCGAGCCCGTCAGCGCCTGGTCGGCCGCGAGCGGGTCGATCGAGGCCACCCAGTAGTCCCGGTCGCGGTGCCCGCGCATCGCCTCCTGGTAGTCGCGCAGGGCCCGCGCGTGCTCGGCCGTACCGGCGAGGGGGGACTCCGCCGCCGAGCGGTAGAGATCGGCCACCAGGTCCACCCGCTGGTCGGAGATGACCAGCGGCTCGGGCACGCCCACGTCCAGCACGATCACCGCGTCGGCCAGCACGAGGAACTCCACCGCGTCGCAGGTCCTGCGCATCATCACCACCGACGCCGCCGGGGCGCCGGGCCGGGTCAGCTCGCAGGTGAAGTCGTGCAGCGAGGTGACGTGCTTGATCGCCCGGGAGAGGATCTGGGTGAGCGGCCAGGAGGACTGGGACAGCTCGCTGAGCAGCACGGCCCCGAGCGAGCGCACGTACCACGGCACGCCGTGCGAGCAGCCGGAGCGCTGCCCCGGGGACGGCCCGGCGCCGTCGAGCAGGACGATCGCGTCCGACGTCGCCGCCACGAAGTCCTCGTTCTCCCTGCCTTTCACGCCCGGTGCCCTACCGCCCGGTGGATCATCCGGGGCGTCCCCGTTGGCCCCGCGTGGGTAGGTTCCCCTCGGTGCCGCCTCGGTCGCCAGGCTCACGTGCATTGGTCCTCCTGATGCAGGCCCCCTTCCGCACTCTCTGGTTGCCCAGTTGATACCGATAGATGTCAATAAACGGCGGCAAATACTGATTGCGACTTATGCCCTTATGCTCGGGTGCCGTGGTGCGTTTGCGCGTTCTCGGTCCCCTGCGGGGGAGGTGGTCGGCGCGCCCGCCGACCTCGGCCCGGCGCGGCAGCGCGCCGTCGTCGCCCGGCTGGTGTGCGCCGGGGGTCAGGTCGTGTCCACCGACCGGTTCATCGAGGACCTGTGGCGGGGCCAGCCGCCGCCGAAGGCCCTGGCCACCCTCCAGGTCTACATCTCCAACCTGCGGCGGGCGCTCGAACCCGATCGGCGGCCCCGCACCCCCGCCACCGTCCTGGTGAGCGCCGCCCCCGGCTACCGGCTCAACCTCGCCGCCGAGGACGTGGACGCCTGGCGGTTCCGCGCCCTGGCCGAGGCCGCGTTCGCCGAGCGGGACCCGGCGCGCGCCGTCGCCGCGCTCGACGAGGCGCTCGGCCTGTGGGAGGGGCCCGCGTACGCCGAGTTCGCCGCCGAGGAGTGGGCCGCGCCCGAGGCCGCCCAACTGGAGGAGCTGCGCCTGGTCGCGCTGGAACGCCGCGCCGAGGCCGCGCTGGAGCTGGGCCGCCACGCCGAGACCGTCCCCGACCTGGAGCGCCACGTCGCCGACCACCCGCTGCGGGAGAACGCCACCAGGCTGCTCGCCCTCGCCTACTATCGCTCCGGCCGCCAGGGCGACGCGCTGGCGGCGCTACGCGCGGTCCGCTCCGCGCTCGCCGACGAGCTCGGCGTCGACCCGGGGCCCGCGCTGCGCGCGCTGGAGGCCGACATCCTCGCCCAGGCCCCGTCGCTGCAGCTCGCCGCGGCCCCGCGCACCGCCCCGCCCCCGCCGTCCGCGCCGTCGCCGCCGCTGACACGGACGCGAATGCCTGCGGACGCCGCACCGCCGCCGCCCGCAGTCCCCCGCGCCGACTCCACGCCGGCGTCCCCCGGGCTGATCGGCAGGACGGGCGAGATCGACCGGTTGGAGGGCGTTGCCGGCCAGGCCACGGCCCACGGCTTCCGCGTCGTGTGGCTCGGCGGCGAGGCGGGCCTGGGCAAGAGCGTCCTGGCCGAGGAGATCGCCAGGCGGCTGCGCGGCAAGGGCTGGAACGCGGCGACCGGGCGGTGCCCCGAGACCGACGGAGGCGCGCCGCCCGCCTGGGCGTGGAGCGAGATCGTGCGCACCCTCGCCGAGACCTGCCCGATCCGCCCGGACCTGCACGAGCGGCTCGCCCCCCTGCTCGACGACGAGGCGGCGGGCGAGGGCCGGTTCGCCGTCGCCCGCGCCATCGGCGAGTACCTGCAGGACGTGGCCGCCGCCGGGCCGCTGCTGATCGTGCTTGAGGACCTGCACCGCGGCGACGAGGAGACGCTGCGCCTGCTGCGCCACCTGGCGGTCCAGCTCGCCGCCGCGCCGCTGCTCGTGCTCGCCACCCACCGCCCCACCGAGACCACCGACGGGCTCGCCGCCACCTGGGCGGCGCTCGCCGGCGCGGTCGCCGAGCACCTCCCGCTGCCCGGACTGACCACGCAGGAGGTGGCGCTGCTGCTGCGGGAACGTTCCGGAACCGCCGTGGACGACGCCACCGTCGCCAAGGTCGCCGAACGCACGGGCGGCAACCCGCTGTTCGTCCGCGAGATCGCCCGGGTGCTCGCCGTCGAGGGGCTGGCCGCGGCCGGGGCGCTGCCGCCCGGCGTACGGGATCTCATCCGGCGGCGCGTCGCCCGCCTCCCCGCCGCCGCGCAGACCATGCTCAGGCACGCGGCCGTGCTCGGCCGGGACGTGGACGCCGACGTCCTGATCGCCATGCACGACGAGGACGAGGAGGGCGTGCTGACCGGCCTGGAGGCGGGCGTGGTCACCGGCCTGCTGACCGAGCCGCTGCCCGGCCGGGTGCGGTTCACCCACGTGCTGGTCAGGGAGACCCTGTACGAGGACATCCCGCGGCTGCGCCGCTCCCGGCTGCACGCCAGGGCCCTGGCGGCGGTGGAGCGGGTACGGCCCGGCGACGTGGCCGCGCTCGGTCACCACGCCCTCGCCGCCGCGACCACGAACACGGCGGGCAAGGCCGTCGAGTACGCCGCGAAGGCCGCCGCCGAGGCCGCCCGCATGTACGCCCACTCCGAGGCGGCGGCCCTGTTGGAGGGCGCGCTCACGGCGCTCGGCCTCGCCGCGGGCACGCCCGCCGAACGGGAGCGGGACGACCGCGTCCGGCTGGACCTGCTGTGCTCGCTGACCTCGTCCCGGGGCCACGCCGGAAACGTGCACGGCGCGCTGGAGGCCAGGGCCGAGGCGCTGGCCGTCGCCCGGCGGCTGGGCGATCCGGGGCTGGCCGCACGGGCGCTCACCGCGTACGACGCGCCGGTGACCTGGACCCTTAAGCCGCTTAACCAGATGGACGAGGTCATCGTCGCCGCCCTGCGGGAGGCGCTCGACGCCGCCCATGACGACGCGACCCGATGCCGCCTCCTCGCCGCGCTCACCTTCGAGCTGGAGGGCCTCAAGGCCGAGGACTGCGAGACGGCGTCGGCGGAGGCGCTCGACATCGCGCGCCGGATCGGCGACCCGGCGCTGATCTGCCTCGCCCTCAACGCCCGGTACTTCCTCGTGCTCGCCCCCCGCCGCCGCGACGAGCTGGAGGCGATCGGGCGAGAGCTGATCGAGCTCGGCGCGGCGGCCGGCATGCCCGGATACCAGATGCAGGGCCACCACGCGCTGTTCATGGTCAGCCTGGGACGCTGCGACCTCGCCGCGGCCCGCCACCACGCCGACCGCGCCCTGGAACACTCCACCAGCGGCCAGCTCGGCCTGACCCTGATGATTTTGTCCTATCTCGACACGCTGAACCTGGTGATCAAGGGGGAGTTCGACCGGGCCGAACGGGCGTACACCGAGGCGGCCGACCGGATGCTGCGGGCCGGCGCGGTGAACGCCGTGCCGATGGGCGTGCTGGGCCGGATGATGGTGCGCCTCGCCCGGGGCGGGGGCGGCGAGTCGCTCGCCGAGCTCCGCATGATGTACGAGATCGCCCCCGCGGGGGTCGCCGACTTCCTCGCGCGGGTGCTGGTGGCGGCCGGGCGCCTCGACGAGGCCCGGGACGTCTGGCTGCCGCGCCGGGTGCCGCAGGAGGACTACTACTGGCTGCTGCGGTACGCCCTGCGCGCCGAGGTCGCGGTCGCCCTCGGCGACAAGGAGACGGCGCGGGACTGCTACGCGTTGCTGCTGCCCTGGGAGCGGGAGCTCGCCGGGCTGCACAGCGGCTCGGTCACGGCCGGGCCGGTGGCGCACACGCTGGGGGAGGTCGCCGAGCTGCTGGGCCGTGCCGACGCGGCGGCCGGGCACTACGCCGTCGCCGCCGAGGTCGCCCGGGCCGTCGGGTCGCCGCACTGGGAGCGGCGGGCGCGTCAGGCGTCGGAGAGGCTGCCGAAGACGAGCCGGTGACGCCGCCGGAAGCCGCGGCGGAACAGGGCCATCAGCGCGGCCAGCACCGGACCGGCCGCCCTGCGCAGCTCGGCGAGCTCCTCGGGGCGGGCGTAGCGCTCGATCCGCGGCAGCTCGAAGCGTATGTCGCCGCCGCGGCGCACCTCGGCCTCGAGCCTCTCCCAGTCCTCGACGGAGACGTACGCGTCGATGATCGGGAAGATCGTGCGCTCCTCCTCCTCGATGTGCTCGTCGAGCAGGTCGGCCAGCTCGCCCAGGGACTTGGCGAGGCGGGGCGCGGCCGTACGGTCGCGGGCGAACAGCCGGGCCGTCTCGGTGATCTCGTCGAGCAGCGGGTCGAGCTGGCCGTGGTCCTCGGTGAGCTCGCTCAGGTCCACGATCGCCCCGGCCGCGCGCTCCAGGATCGGCCACAAGCTGTTGTCCTCCAGCGTGTGGTGGTGATGGATGCCCGCGCAGACCTTCGCGACGTACTCGGCGACGGCCTCGGCGCGGGCCTGGTCGCACGGGTCGGTTCCGTCGGCGACGGCGGCGATCGCGTGAGCGAGCAGGCGGGTGTCGCCGCGCATGGTGCGGTGGGCGCAGCGGAAGCCGATCAGGTTGGGGCGGGCGTCGGTTTTGGACATGGGTCTCCCTCGTGGGTCGGGCCCGGCCCGGTCGGCCGGGGCTGCGGTGTGGAACCACGATGCGGGAGCGGTCTTAATCAGGACTTGGGCGTCACTAGGAGCCATACCAAGCCTGAATGGCGAGACTCGGGATGTCTTGGGTGGCTGTTGGGGAGAAACGCATAGTCTGTGTCGGTATGGACGTGCGATGGGTGGGACCCGACGGGTACGAGGTGGTGCCCGGGGTGCTCGACGGACGTCAGGTGCTGCGGGTGCGCCGGCACGGCCGGCCCGTCGCGGACTGCCGCTCGGTGGAGGAGGTCGCCCGGCTCGTCGACCTGGCCGAACTGTGCGAGGTCGTGACGCTGCGCCCGGCGGCGGCCGCCGAGCCGCCGACGCGGGCGAAACCCGAGGTCGGGCCGGGTCCGGACGAGCCGGTCCCGGGCGGGGACGTATTTGATTTCGCGTAGTGGGCGCGGTCCGTGTATGGTTACACCTGTCCGGGGCGCGAAGCCCGCAGGACAGGCCCCTTTAGCTCAGTCGGCAGAGCGTCTCCATGGTAAGGAGAAGGTCTACGGTTCGATTCCGTAAAGGGGCTCCACGTCCGGAGGGTCTACTTGAACGGTGATTCGAGTGGGCCTTTTGGCGTGAGCGGGGGCTCCGGGGCGTTCCCGGATGTGGATCCCAGCCGCGATCGGTCGGCACCAGCGCCGTGCTGGAAAGCTGTTCGGGTCGGGTATCCTAACCAGGCCGGTAGGCTTCACCGGCCCCAAGGCGGAGTAGCTCAGTCAGGCAGAGCAAGCGGCTCATAATCGCTGTGTCGCCGGTTCAAGTCCGGCCTCCGCTACTACCCTTCCTGATCACCCGTCACGGGACGATCAGGTTTGGGTTGTCCATGTGTCCCGAATCAGAAAGGCACTCCCCACGTGGCTGCCACAGACGTTAGGCCGAAGATCACGCTGGCCTGCCAGGAGTGCAAGCACCGCAACTACATCACGCGGAAGAACCGGCGGAACGACCCCGACCGGCTCGAGCTGAAGAAGTACTGCCCGAACTGCAAGCGCCACCAGCCGCACCGCGAGACCCGCTGACCCGATTCGCGAACCGGCGGAGCCCCTCGCGGGTGGACGCCGGTTTGTCGTTCGCGGACAGATCCGCTCGCCAGATCTTGGCGGGCGCGGGCATCCGGCGACATCCCGTCCCTCGGCTAACGTTCTCGTGAACGAGACCGGGCCGAACGTTGTTCTGTAACCGTCGGCCTCGTCAAATGCCGAGTTCACGAGGGGGCACCGACACGATGGCCTTGAATCGGGACTTCATCGGGCGCAGCTATCCGTGCGCCGCGCCGTACGAGGTGTCCAGGGTGAAGATCAGGGAGTTCGCCGCGGCGATCGGCGACGACAACCCCATCTACCTGGACCGGGAGGCGGCGAAGGCCGCCGGACACCCCGATGTGGTCGCCCCCCCGACGTTCCCCATCGTGTTCACCCTCGCCGGAGCCGGCGAGGCCCTCGCCGACCCCGACCTCGGCCTCAACTTCGCCATGGTGGTCCACGGCGAGCAGCGCTTCGAGTACCGCCGCCCCATCTACGCCGGCGACGAGCTGCGGCACACCTCGATGATCAGTGAGATCCGCAGCGTGGGCCGCAACGAGTTCCTCACCGTGAAGAGCGAGGTCACCGCCGCCGACGGGGAGCTGGTCTGCACGACCTACAACACCATCGTCGAGCGCGGAGGGGCCGCCTGAGATGACCGCGACGATCAAGTACGACGAGGTCGAGGTCGGCCAGGAGATCCCCGCGGTCGACTATCGCGTGCGCCGGGTGGACCTGGTCAAGTACGCCGGCGCCTCCGGCGACTTCAACCCCATCCACTGGAACGAGCGCTTCGCCAAGGCCGTCGGCCTGCCCGACGTCATCGCCCACGGCATGTACACGATGGCCCAGGGCAGCCGCTTCGTCACCGACTGGGTCGGCGACCCCGGCGCCGTGCTCGACTACGGCGTGCGCTTCTCCTCCATGGTGGTCGTCCCCGACGACGAGGAGGGCGCCGTCATCACCGTCAGCGGCGTCGTGGAGAGCAAGCTCGAGGACAACAAGGCCGTCATCGTCCTCACCGCCAAGTCCGGCGGCTCCCGCGTGCTCTCCAAGGCCCGCGCGGTCGTCCGGCTCGCCTGACGATCACGGCCCGCCGCCCCGCCCCGCCTCCCGCCTGCGAAGACGCCCGGACCAGGGCTAGCCGGCGGCGCCGTGGGTAGCGGTGCGGACGTGAGCGAACCGACCACCCACCGAACCACCCAACCACCCACCCAACCACCCACGCACGTGCGCGGGCTCGCCGAGCAGCGGGCCCGGGCGCGGGCCGACCGCGACTACGCCCAGGCCGACGTGCTGCGCGCCGCGATCGAGGAGGCGGGCTGGCTGGTCCGCGACACCGACGAGGGCTTCGAACTCGCCCCCAAGCCGCCGTTCCCCGTCTGGCCCGCCGTCGCCTCCCTGCCCGTCCCGGCGCTCGCCGAAGACAGGCGGGACGAGCCCGGGCGTACCGGCCGCAAGGAGAACGCCGCAGCCGCCGTCGGCACCGAGGAGACGGTCGCCGCCCAGGTGCTCTGGGACGGCAGCCTGGCGACGTCGCGGATCAACGAGAGCGTCGACGTCGCCGGGGCCGGTCACGCGACCGAGGCGACCGACCGCGTCACCGTCGGGCTGATCATCGACGGCCGGCCGTCCGACGTGCGTAAATGCGTCGACGGCATCGTGGCGCACACCGACGCCCGGATCCTCGCCCTCGACCTCGGCAACATCGACGGCGCGGGGACCGTGCTGCACGAGCTCGCCGCCAAGCACCCGGGCCGGATCGACGACTGGCACGTGGCCGAGACCCCGCACTGGCGCGGCGGCACGGCCGGCTGGGGCGCCGCCCGCACCAAACTGCTGCACATGGACGACGCCGACGTGCACGTCGTCATGGAGACCTCCACGATCCTCGACGGCGACGCGCTGACCCCCTTGGCCGAGGCGCTGACGGGGGATGTCGTCGCGGCGGGCTGGCGGGGCGTCGATCCCGGCGAGGACGGCCACGACTGGCACGACGCCGGCCCCGGCGAGGTGCGGGCCCTGCTCGGCCACCTTTTCGCCGTACGCCGCGACCGCGCCCTGGAGGCGGGCGGCTTCCCCGCCGAGGCCCGCTACCACCGCAACGCCGACCTGGAGTTCTTCCTCGGCCTGCCCGGCCGCAAGATCGTCCCGGCCACGGGCCTGCCGGTGCACGCCGAGCGCCACTGCGGCCACGAGGACGTGGATCCGGGCTACCGCGACCGCGAGTCCCGCCGCACCTACGACCGGGTCCTGAGCCTGCTGCGCACCGCCTGACCCCCTAGGCTGGACGTCCGTGGAGCGACGATCAGAGGGGGTACGGCTCGCGCCGTACACGACACTGCGCCTCGGCGGACCGGCGAAGGCGTTCGCGGAGGCGGCCACGGCCGAGGAGATCGTGCGCCTGGTGGCCGACGCCGACCGGGCCGGCGAGCCGGTGCTGGTGCTCGGCGGCGGCAGCAACCTGGTGCTCGCCGACGACGGCTTCGACGGCCTGGTCGTCCGGGTCGCCTCCACCGGCGTGACCGTCGTGGAGGACGGCGGACGGGTGCTGCTCACCGCCGAGGCGGGGGAGGACTGGGACGCCCTCGTACGGCGATGCGTCACCGAGGGCTGGTCGGGCGTCGAGTGCCTGTCCGGCATCCCCGGCCTCGTCGGCTCCACCCCCATCCAGAACGTCGGCGCCTACGGCCAGGACGTCTCCCAGACGGTCGTGAGCGTGCGCGTCTACGACCGGCGACGCGCCGACGTGCTCGACCTCCCGGCCGCGAGCTGCGGCTTCTCCTACCGCCACAGCGCCTTCAAGGACGCCCTCGACCGCTACGTCGTGCTCGCCGTGACGTACGCCCTGGAGCGCTCCCCGATGTCCGGCCCGATCGCCTACGCCGAGCTGGCCACCCGCCTCGGGGTGACGCTCGGCGACCGCGTGCGCCTCACCGAGGCCCGCACGGCCGTGCTCGAACTGCGCCGGAGCAAGGGCATGGTCCTCGACCCGGACGACCCGGACACCTGCAGCGCCGGCTCGTTCTTCACCAACCCCGTGCTGACCGCCGCCGAGGCCGCCGACCTGGAGGCGCGCGTTCCCGGCTACCCGCGCTGGGAGATGGGGGAGGGCGCGGTGAAGGTCCCCGCGGCCTGGCTGATCGAGCACGCCGGCTTCCCCAAGGGCTACCGGCGCGGCCCGGTCCGCATCTCCACCAAGCACACCCTCGCCCTCACCCACCCGGGCGGACGCGGCGGCGCGCACGACCGCGCCACGACCGCCGACCTGCTGGCCCTGGCGCGGGAGGTCCGCGACGGCGTGGAGGCGAAGTTCGGCGTCCGCCTGGTCAACGAACCGGTCATGATCGGCGTCACTCTCTGAGCCCGCGCTGACCCGGTGACCTGGGCATATGGGGCCGAAATCGCCTCCGGCCGGGCTCTGCGGCCCTGCGGGGGGCGACCGATGCCGCAACGAGCCGGCACCCCCCGACGGGGCCGCCAACCGGCGGCCGACCTTCTGGTGCCGTCAGGCGCCGTTGGTCGCGGCGGGACTGCGACCGGGGCGGAGGTCGGTCATATCGGCAGTGAACCGCACCTTCTCGGACGGCATTCGCCGGGCTTTACCCATGCCCGGGGAATCCTCGCCCGGCGGGGGATGTTAGTTTCAGAGAACACCGAAGGGGAGTAGTCCCAATCGCGTGATCGACATACTGGCGCCGGGCCGTACCAAGGCCGGGCGCCCGGTCACGCGGGCCCGCACATGGACGGGCGGACGAGACCTTCGGCCTGGCAACGTACGCAAACGCTGCCGGGCCGAAGCCGTCGTGCCCGAACACTCCCCGGGGCGTCGTCGAGGCCCGGCCGCACCCGATGGAAGGGCGCCCCCGGTGGAAGCTTTCTGGATCAGCCTGGCCGTGATCTTCGTGGCCGAACTCGGCGACAAGAGCCAGCTCATGGCGATGACCTTCGCCCTGCGGTACCGCCCCCTGCTCGTGATCACCGGCATCACGATCGCGACGACCGTCGTGCACCTGTTCAGCGTCGCCCTCGGCGGCGTGATCGGCGAGGCGCTGCCCACCACGGCGATCACCATCGCGGCGGGCGTGGCGTTCCTCGGCTTCGCGCTGTGGACGCTGCGCGGCGACGAACTGAGCGAGGACGAGTCCTCCAAGGCCACCCGCGCCACCGGCAGCGCCCTGCTCGCCGTGAGCACGGCGTTCTTCCTCAGCGAGCTCGGCGACAAGACCATGCTCGCCACGATCACCCTCGCCACGCGACACGGCTGGCTCGGCACCTGGATCGGCTCCACCGTCGGCATGGTCGCCGCCGACGCCCTCGCCATCCTCGCCGGCACCCTGCTCGGCCGTCACCTGCCCGAGAGGTTCGTCCGGTACGGCGCCGCCGCCGCCTTCGCCGTCTTCGGCGTCGTCCTCATCGCCGAGGCGCTGGGCGCGGTATGAGGCCCGACGGCCCGAACGGATGAGAACGCGCCGATCAGCCCGAGAGGCGACCCCGGCAGTGCCCTGGCGGCGAACGCGGGGCATGCCGGGACGTGCAGGCGGCCGTGGGCGCGGCCTGCGTCTCGGGGACGGTGAAACGCCCGGCGACGTACAACGCGATCAGGCGGCGAGGTGAGCGGTCGCCCCATCACGCCGACGCGATCCAGGCATGCTCGACGATGCCCTTGTCCCGATGTCCTTGCCCGGAGCCCCTGTCCCGGAGCCGACCGCCCGAAGACGACGACCGCGCCGACGGCGGGCCCCTTCAGCGGCCACGGCCATGCCCGCCGAGCCACGAGGCGCGGCGCCGGCCCGGCGGGCGTGCGGGCCCGCCGGGCCGTGGCCGGTATCAATGGCCGGTATCAATGGGCGATATCGATGGCCGGCGTCGACGCCGCGCGGCTCAGTGCACGGAGAGCAGGACGGGCCAGGTCTGTGGCCCGACGACGCCGTCGACCTCGATGCCCGCGGCCTTCTGCAGGTCGCGGATGCCCATGGAGTGGGCCGGGGTGAAGGTGCTGTCGCTCACGCCGGCCAGTCCCGGCACGTTTCTGGCGATCATCAGGTAGTGCATCGTGCGCACGTGCTGTCCCTGGTCGCCCTGCCTGAGCAGCGGGAGTTCTCTCACGATGGCCTCCGTCCAGCTTTCGGTCTCCCCGTAGTCCGGGTTCCAGAACCCGGCGATCACCGACGAGTCCCGGACCCGTCGCTTGCACGCGTCACCGGTGTTGCCCTCGATCGTCTGCACTCGGCCGTCGCCGAGGTTCCGCTCGACGATGCCGATGTGATCGATCCGGCCGATGGAGTCGGTGCCGCCCCAGTCGAAGAACACCAGCGCGCCGGGACGCGCGAACTGTTTGATCCTCGCGGCGGTCCCCGGATGCCAGCGGCCCAGCTTCTCGCCGTCCTGCGCGTGCCACACGGTGTAGGCGCGATCCCCGTTCGGCAGCACCGCGGCGGCGTTGTCGGAGTGCCGCGCCCAGTAGGTGACGGCCATGTCGCACCAGGGCGCCTCCAGGAACTCCGAGCCGTGCCGGGCCGCGTACCAGCGGGTGATGTGATTCGGCCGCCCCGACAGGCCGAGGTCGTCGCTCGCCCGGGCCACCATCTTCTCCGCCGTCATGTCAGGTCCTCCGTCCGTTGGGCCTTCGCTCGTAGACGCCGGTCTCCGGGTTGAGGACGTAACCCAGCGAGACCAGGACCTGCTCCTCGTCCGGCTCGGTCGGGCCCCAGTCGTGGATGTCCACGGCCTCCGCCACGAGTTCCGCTTCCGATCTCCTCGTCATGATCATCCTTTCGGTCGGCACGCGACCTGGTACGCCGGGAACACGGAAGACGAATCGGCGAACGCAGGCCGCGATCTGCTCGCCAAGAAAAGGCACACGGGCCATCGGCTCCAGCGGCCGGGCGTCCGCACGGCGGCACCCCGGCGCGCCGCGCGATGGCCTCGAAACGGCCCCGGCACGAACACGTGCCTCAGCGGCCACCGTGCCCCCGCCGAATGCCCTTATCCCCCAAGTCCGATGAAGTCGGGTTCAGAAAGAATTGGGCGGACTGCACGAGTCAACCCGGAATCGCCCACGGAAACCTTCGGGCTTCCCAGCACGACGCCGCCGCCCAGATGCCGCCCGTACGGAGGCGCACGGGCGACCCCCGAGAGCCCCGGCCGCTCAGTTGAGCAGGGCTTGGCGGTGCGCGGTGGCGGCGGCCTCGCCGCGGCTGGAGACGCCGAGCTTGGCGAGGATCTTGGACACGTGCACGCTCACGGTCTTGGTCGAGATGAACAGCTCGTCCGCGATGTCCCGGTTGGAGCGGCCCAGCGCCACCAGTCGGAGCACCTCCCGCTCGCGCGGCGTGAGCTCGCCGCCGTCCCTGCGGCGGTTCGCCGCGCCGCCGTCCGCCTCTCCGTCCCCCAGGAGCGTCGCCCCGACGCGCCGCGCCAGCGCCTCGATGTCGGCGATCAGCGGCCGGGCCCCGAGCGGCGCGACCAGCGGCAGCGCCTCGCGAAGCCGGGCCGCCGCGCCGTCCCGGTCCCCGGCGCGGGCGACGGCGTGCGCCGCGCGGGTGAGCGCCTTGGCCCGCATGTACGGCCGCCCGAGCCGGTCCCAGGCGACGGCGGCCGCGTCGAACTCCCCCCGGTAGGCCAAGCGGTACGCCTCCCCGACCGGCCCCCCGGTCCGCATCTCCTCGACGACCGCGTCGGCCCGCCCCCGCAGCGCCGCGGCCCCGGCCGGATCGACGGCGGCCATCGTCCAGCACACCTCCTCGACCTGGGTGAGCAGCCGCCAGCCGAGCATCGCCTTGCTGGACGGCGGGCGCAGGGCGAGGAACGCGTGCGCGGCCGCGGCGGCCCCGGCGGCGTCGCCCCGGAGCAGATGCCAGCCCATCAGCAGCCTGACGTTGGTCTCCGCGTCCTGCGTGAACGCCGCCGGCGGTCCCAGCGCGCCGACCTCGCGCAGAATGCGCTCGGCCAGGTCGGCGTCGCCCCTCGCCAACGCGATGTCACACCGTACGCGCAACAGGTGGTGGCGGTGCAGCGCGGTCGGATCCAGCGCCAGGGCGTGCTCGATCCGCGTCTCGGCCTCGTCCCACCGGGCCGTCGCCTCCAGCGTCTCCGCCCGGTTGCCCACCGCGAAGATGCCCTGGACCCGGTGCCGCCCGTACTCGCGCGCCAGCGTCTCGGCCTCGTCGGCCAGCTTCAGCGCCTCCTCGGTGCGGCCCAGGTTGTTCAGCACGTCCACCGAGTTGCACAGCGCCCGCAGCATCTGCCGCCCGGAGCCGACCCGCTGCGCGATCTCCAGCGCCGTGCGGTTGGTGGCCAGCGCCTCCTCCGGATCGCCGCCGAGGCACTGCCCGATGCTGAGATCGAGCAGTAGGTCGCACTGGAGGCACTCGTCGCCCAGTTCGCGGGCGATCCGCAGCGCCTCCTGGACGAGCGCCGCCCCCTCCACCACGTCGGTGCCGAGCATGATCTGCCGGCTGAGCTGTTCCAGCACGTGCGCCCGCGCCGCGCTCGGCAGCGGCACCAGGTCCGCCGCCCGGCGCAGGTCCGCCAGCAACGGCCGGCCCTTCTGCACGCTGAGCTGGGAGCGGCGGACCAGCAGCATCGCCACCCGCTCGGCCTGGGCGCCCTCGTCGAGCAGGCCGAGCGCGGCGTTGACGAATTTGATGCCGCGTTCGAGCTCGCCGCAGGCGAGGGCGGCCTCCGAGGCGAGGTCGAGCACGCCCGCGTGATCGGTGCCGAGGCGTTCGGCGGCGTCGGGCACCTTGTCCCATAGCGTCAGCACGCGTTCGAGCAACTGGATCTGCTCGGTGTAGGCGAACGTCTTCGCCGCCTCGCCGGCCGCCTCCCAGGCCGCGATGAGCGCCCACACGTCGTCGCGCGCCGAATACCAGTGGTGGGCGATCTCGAAGGCGGCCCGGCCGGGCGGGACGAGGCCGCGGTCCCGCTCGATCTCCTCGGCGAAGCGGGCGTGCAGCCGGATGTGCTCGCCGGGCAGCAGCTCCTCGTGGACGGCCTCGCGGATCAGCGAGTGCCGGAACGCGTAGGCGTCCCCGTCGGCGATCAGGATGACGTTGGCGGCGATCGCGGGCCGCAGCGCGTCCTCCAGGTCCACGTCGGACAGGCCGCTGACGGCGGCGAGCAGCGCGTGCCCGACCCGGGTGCCGCCGGCGGCGGCGACGCGCAGCACGCGCTGGGTCTCCTCGGGCAGCCGCTCGAAGGCGGCGATGATCAAGTCGTGCAGGGAGGAGGGCACCGTGCACTCGTCCTCGTCGTCGCAGTCGACCATCGCCTCGACGAACAGGGGGATGCCCTCGCTGCGCTGGTAGACGTCGCTGACGCGGGCGTACTCGGGGACCGTGCCGAGGATGCCGGCCATCTGCGCGGCGACCTCGTCGCGGGTGAGGCGGGGCAGCTCCATGCGCAGCACGCCCTCGATGCGGGCGAGCCGGGCGAGCACCGGGCGCAGCGGGTGCTGCCGGTGCAGCTCGTCGGAGCGGTAGGTGAGCAGCATCACCACCTGCGGCGTGAGCAGGTTGCGGCTGAGGAAGGCGATCAGGTCGCGGCTGGAACGGTCCGCCCAGTGCACGTCCTCGATGACGAGCAGCACCGGGCGTTTTTCGGCCAGGCGTTCCAGCAGGGTGAGGAACTGCTCGAACAGCCGCGCCCGGCCGGTGTCGGTCTCGCGGTCGCCGCCGGTGGGCTCGCCGAACTCGGGCAGCAGGCGGGCCAGGTCGCGGGCCGCGCCGTCCGGGAGCAGCGCGGTGATCTCGCCGGTCCCGGTCTCCCGTACGAGCTGGCGGAGGGCGGCGGTGAACGGCGCGTACGCGAGGCCCTCGGTGGACAGCTCGACGCAGCCGCCGACCAGCACCCGCGCCCCCCGCTCGGCCGCCAGCTCGGCGAACCGGGCGACCAGGCGGGTCTTGCCGACGCCGGCCTCGCCGCCGACGAGCACCGCCGACGCCTCGCGCCGCCGCGCCCGGTCGAAGGTGTCGAGGAGGTTCGCCAGTTCTTCTTCCCGCCCGACGAAGACGGGGCTCACGGCCCGGCCCAGCATGCCCTCCAGCTTGTCACGTGCCCGGTGGCGTTTTCTTCCCGTTTTTCCCGCAGCGGAACGCGGCTCACGGAGGGCGGACGGCCCGGCCGGGAGGGAGCGCCCGGCCGGGCGGCATGCGGGGGATCACGAGGTGCGCCGCTTGCCGAAGACCGCGCGCAGGCGCCACCGTCCGTCGCGGTGGTGCTCTTTGCGGGCGGCCTGCGCCTCGCGCGCCCGGCGGTACTCGGCCGCCTCCTCGTACAGGTCGGCCGATCGGCCCTTCATGATCTCGTACCGGAATTCCGTGTCCACGGGGGATCTCCTCGCTCTGGCCTCTGCCTTTTCCGACATCTCCAGACTCGGGGTAGGGCCCCCCGGCCCACATCGGGCGCATTCCCTATCTATCGCTCCATGACCGGGCAGCGTCGGCATAAGGCTGCTTAGGCGGGCGAAGTAACGGCCTAAGGTGCCTTATGCCCGTTACGTACGGGCGGGTCGGCGCAACGCCCGCACCGGTCGGCGGGGCGGCGGCGGACGGTCGATGACCTGGTCGGCATGCCTCTCGTCGGAAGTTGCCGAAAACCGGGGCCTCTCCTGGGCCGGTCCCGGTTTGGAAACCATTGCCATCGTCGGCAATGCTGGGGAGGTGTCAACAGTGACTACTCCCCTCGCGGAGGTCGCCGGCTCGAACGGGACACTGCGGGCCTTCCTGCACGGCCTGCCCGGTGTGGACCGAGTCGGCGCGGACCAGCGAGCGGCGACCCTCGGCACCCGATCCATCAAGACCACCGCCAAGGCCCAGGCCCTCGACGCGGCCATCTCGATGGTGGACCTCACCACCCTGGAAGGAGCGGACACCCCGGGCAAGGTGCGGGCGATGTGCGCCAAGGCCGTCCATCCCGATCCCGCCGACCCGTCGGTGCCCTCCGTCGCCGCCGTCTGCGTCTACCCCGATCTGGTAGCCGACGCCGTGGCCGCCCTGCGCGGCACGCCGGTCAAGGTCGCGGCCGTCGCCACCGCGTTCCCCAGCGGGCGCAGCTCCCTGGAGGTGAAGGTGGCCGACACCGCCCTCGCCGTCGCCGCAGGGGCCGACGAGATCGACATGGTGATCGACCGGGGCGCGTTCCTCGCGGGCGACTATCTCAAGGTGTACGAGGAGATCGTCGCGACCAAGGCCGCGTGCGGTCGTGCCGCAGGCGCGCAGGGCGAGCACGGCGCGCACCTGAAGGTGATCCTGGAGACCGGCGAGCTCGCCACCTACGACAACGTGCGCCGCGCCTCCTGGCTGGCGATGCTCGCGGGCGCGGACTTCATCAAGACCTCCACCGGCAAGGTCTCCCCGGCCGCCACCCTCCCCGTCACCCTGGTGATGCTGGAGGCCGCACGCGACTTCCGTGA
Organism: Thermopolyspora sp. NPDC052614; assembly: GCF_040678635.1. Classification (NCBI taxonomy): domain Bacteria; kingdom Bacillati; phylum Actinomycetota; class Actinomycetes; order Streptosporangiales; family Streptosporangiaceae; genus Thermopolyspora; species Thermopolyspora sp. NPDC052614. Next base: position 118,870 of record NZ_JBFATZ010000017.1, on the reverse strand, counting down.
CCGCACCGGCCGCATGGTCGGCGTGAAGGCGGCCGGCGGCATCCGCACCGCCAAGGACGCGATCAAGTACCTGGTGCTCGTCAACGAGACCGCAGGCGAGGACTGGCTGACGCCCGATTGGTTCCGCATCGGCGCCTCCAGCCTGCTCAACGACCTGCTCATGCAACGTCAGAAGCTCGCCACCGGCCGGTACGGCGGCGCCGACTACTTCACCCAGGACTAAAGGGGGCGGCCATGCGATTCGACTACGCGCCGGCGCCCGAGTCCCGGGACGTCGTCAGCATCCGGCCCTCGTACGGGCTGTTCATCGGCGGCGAGGTCGTCGACGGCAAGGGGCCCGCGTTCAAGACGGTCAACCCCGCCACCGAGGAGCCGCTCGCCGAGGTCGCGTGCGCGGCCGAGGACGACGTGGACCGCGCCGTCCGCGCCGCCCGCGAGGCGTACGACAGGGTATGGGGGAGGATGCCCGGCTCCGAGCGGGCCAAGTACCTCTTCCGCATCGCCCGGATCATCCAGGAACGCTCGCGGGAGCTCGCCGTACTGGAGACCCTCGACAACGGCAAGCCGATCCGCGAGTCGCGGGACGTGGACCTGCCGCTCGTCGCCGCGCACTTCTTCTACTACGCCGGATGGGCCGACAAGCTCGCGTACGCGGGATTCGGCCCCTCGCCGCGCCCGCTCGGGGTCGCCGCGCAGGTGATCCCGTGGAACTTCCCGCTGCTCATGCTCGCGTGGAAGGTCGCCCCGGCGCTCGCGTGCGGCAACACCGTCGTGCTCAAACCGGCCGAGACCACCCCGCTGACCGCCCTGCTGTTCGCCGACATCTGCCGCCAGGCGGAGCTGCCGCCCGGCGTGGTGAACATCATCACCGGCGCGGGCGACACCGGCGCCGCGCTCGTCGCCCACCCCGGCGTGGACAAGGTCGCCTTCACCGGCTCCACCGAGGTCGGGCGGCTGATCGCCCGCCAGGTCGCGGGCACTTCCAAGCGGCTGACGCTGGAGCTCGGCGGCAAGGCGGCGAACATCGTCTTCGACGACGCCCCGATCGACCAGGCCGTCGAGGGCGTCGTCAACGGCATCTTCTTCAACCAGGGCCACGTGTGCTGCGCCGGATCCCGGCTGCTGGTGCAGGAGTCGATCGAGCAGGAGCTGCTTGAGGCGCTCAAGCGGCGCGTCGGCACGCTGCGGCTCGGCGACCCGCTCGACAAGAACACCGACGTCGGCGCGGTCAACTCGGCCGAGCAGCTCGCGCGCATCACCGAGCTCGCCGAGGCCGGGGAGGCCGAGGGCGCGGTGCGCTGGTCGGCGGCCTGCCCGATCCCCGAGAAGGGCTACTGGTTCCCGCCGACGATCTTCACGGGCGTCGCGCAGTCGCACCGCGTGGCCCGCGAGGAGATCTTCGGCCCGGTGCTGTCCGTGCTCACGTTCCGTACGCCCGACGAGGCGGTGGCCAAGGCCAACAACACCCCGTACGGGCTGTCGGCGGGCATCTGGACCGAGAAGGGCTCGCGCATCCTGTGGATGGCCGACCGGCTGCGCGCCGGCGTCGTGTGGGCCAACACCTTCAACCGCTTCGACCCGACCTCGCCGTTCGGCGGCTACAAGGAGTCGGGGTACGGGCGCGAGGGCGGGCGTCACGGGCTGGAGGCGTACCTCGATGTCTCTTGAGTGCGCGCACGTCAGACGCCGCCGCTGGGTGCGGCGCGCCGTGGCCGGGGCGGGCAACGGGTACTCCCGGGTGCACCGCAGCCGCCGGTTCAAGGTACGGCTGGGCTGGTTCGCCCACCGGGGCGGGGTGTGCCGGTGCGGCCAGGTGTACAAGCCGGCCCGGCCGCAGACCGAGTCGGAGCCGATCTGGAGGGGCGATGAGTGAGCCCGCGCGCCTTGCCGTGCGCAAGACGTACAAGCTGTTCATCGGGGGAGCCTTCCCCCGATCCGAGTCCGGCAGGTCGTATCCGGTGAACGACGCCAAGGGCAACTTCCTCGCCAACGCCGCCAAGGCCTCACGCAAGGACGCCCGGGACGCGGTCGTCGCGGCCCACAAAGCCTTCTCGGGCTGGTCCCGCGCCACCGCGTACAACCGCGGCCAGATCCTCTACCGAATCGCCGAGATGCTGGAGGGCCGCCGCGCCCAGTTCGTCGACGAGGTCAAGGCCACCGGGCTGAGCCGTACCGCCGCATCGACGCACGTGGACGCCGCCATCGACCGCTGGGTCTGGTACGCGGGCTGGTCCGACAAGATCACCTCAATCTACGGCGCGGCCAACCCGGTAGCGGGCCCGTACTTCAACCTCTCCACCCCCGAACCCACCGGCGTCGTGGCCGTCGTCGCACCCCCCGCCGACCCCCTCCTCGGCCTCGTCTCCGTCATCGCCCCGGTCATCGTCACCGGCAACACCTGCGTCGTCGTCGCCGCCGAACAGGCCCCCCTCCCCGCCATCACCCTCGCCGAGGTCCTCGCCACCTCCGACCTCCCCGGCGGCGTCGTCAACATCCTCACCGGCCTTCAGTCCGAACTGTCCCCGTGGCTCGCCTCCCACATGGACGTCAACGCCATCGACCTCACCGGCATCACCGACCCGGACCTGGCCCTCACCTGCGAAAAGGAGGCCACCGCCAACCTCAAACGCGTCCGCCGCCCCTCAACCCCCGACTGGACGGCCGACCCCGGCACCGACCGCCTCACCTCCTTCCTGGAGGTCAAAACCGTCTGGCACCCCATGGGCGTCTGACGGGCCGCACGCCGCGCCGATCGGGCATGCCATACCCGTCCGATCGGCGCGGTGGGTTTGGCCTGGACGCGGATTCCCTGGGTTGGTCGTGTATGTGGACGCCGGGGCTCACGGTCGGCTACCCGGTTTCCGGTCTCAGGCGGGCTCTTCCTGAGCCATCGGCGACGGCGGGCTCAGCACCTCGTCGACCGCCTGAAACGATGATCTCGGGTTGCTCGAACGGGATCTGGTGGCCGGCCCGTTCCGCCGTCATCACCTGCCCGTACGGTGACTGACCGGCCAGATCGTGGTAGTCGGCGTTCAGGTGAGTCATATGGGCCCTGGGCATCTTCGGTCGTCTACCGGCGGTGATCACGCGAATGGGTACGGGCGGCATCCCGATGTCCCGACGCGCATCGGCGGTCTCCCGCATGGCCTGCTGCATCCCGGACAGAGTGACGGCCAGCTCACGCAGCGACCGCGCGTTCCTCCCGCCCAGCGACGCCCGCAGCCGCAGCACCCGTGAGGCGAGACGGAACGACAGCTCACGCACGAACGCCGAACCCGGCGGGGTCCCATGGGAGCCGGGGGGCCTTTTCGGATCTATTCGCGTCCGCGACCGTCGTTCGCAGGACGATGTCCATTCCGGGCGCGGCCCTCCTCCATGGCGTCGAACAATTCCCGCACGTCGCTGGGCTCGCCAGAGTGGGCAGCCCCAGGGGTCGCCGTCGCGGGGACGACCCCACTGCAGAACACCTTGTCGCCGTCCCGGGAGCATCCCCCGCTGAGCACTCGGACCAAGGCCTCAGCCGTGAGATCCCCCTCCAGCCCAACGACCTCGATGACCTGCTCCTTGTCAATGATCTTGGCATTACTCAACCTGGCGACCGGCAAGGACGAAATGTCCGAAACCGTCCCGCCGCCCCCTGGATGTTCCGGACGCCAAGCCGACATCGGACCAAGCGTCACCACCGCGGCCAACCCCACCGCGAGCCCGGCGGCGAACACCCGACGGAAACCACGCCGCATACGCGCGAAAGCAGCCCACACCGGCGATCGCTCAGCCATCCGGTTTCCTCGGCTCATGATGACCCGAGACTATCGCCGAAGGAGCAGGTAACTCGGTCGTCCAGAAAACAACCCGATCACGGCCGGTCGTTGAGCGCCTTCAGCATCCGAAAGTTCTGCCTGTCGCATGCGCATAAAACCTCATGGCACCGGTCACGGGAGAGTGCCGGCACCTGCCCGGACGTCCCGTCCGACCAAAGATCATTGACGTGATACGCGAACCGGTCATACGTACTCGGCGCTGTACACCACTACGAAGGTCATGCTCAGATGCCCAGTTCCTGGCCAAGCGGCTCCTGGCATGGCCGGGCGGGTCACGGATGGGTGCCAGGTCAGGGACGGCTCACAGGTCTCGGCGCTGGAAGGACACTGCCGCGAGTCCGAGGATGAGGGCGACCCAGAGGGTGGCCCAGGCGAGATAGGTGGCCGTGGGCGACGCCGTACTCAGGAACGGGTGGCCTTCGAACGCCTCGCTGAACTGGGACAGCAGGGTCGGATCCTGGAAGGCGTTCATGGCTCCGCGCCACAGGCCGTCGGTCGGGAGCAGTACGCGGGAGACGGTGCCGACCCGGGCGACGCTGTCGTTGGCGAGGGCTTCGCCGACCGCGCCGACGACGCCGGCGACCCAGGTGGCGCCGAAGAGGCCGACGGCGACGATGCCCGACGCCATGGGGGAGATGGCGGTGGAGAGCAGCAGGCCCAGGGTGAGCAGCACGATGGCCTGGGCGGTGAGCAGGGCCAGGCCGGTCAGGGGCTGGGGTGGCCAGTAGCCCGCGGTGGTCCAGACGATGAGGAACTGGGTGAGTCCCGCCAGGGCCACGAAGCCGCCGCCGAAGAGGACGAGGCCGAGCCACTTGCCCAGCAGCACCGCCGAGCGGCGGATCGGGCGGGCGAGGATCGCCAGTGCCGTTCCGGACTCGGTCTCACCGGCCAGGGTGGGGCCGGCGAGGAACGCCGTGCCGAGTGCGGAGATCAGGCTCAGGCCGAACATCACCAGGTTGAGGACGACGGCGGCGGCGATCCGGGACTCACCGCTGGTGAGGCCGCCGAATTCGGCGTGGATGCGGGAGAATCCCCAGGCGCTGAGGGCGAGCAGCACGATCGTCAGGGCGGCGAGCGAGCGTAGTACGCGGCGGCGTGCGGCCTCCCGCAGGGTGAGGGCGGCGACGGTGAGGATGGTGCGGGCGTTCATCGGTGCTCCTCGCTGGAACCGGTGCGCAGGATGTCCAGCAGACGCTCTTCGAGGGTGATCCGGGCGGGTTCGACGGAGTGCACGCGTACGCCGAGGGCGACCAGGTCGGCCACGAGGTCCGGGACGACGGCGCCGTCCTGCTCGGCGGGGAGCGTGACGGTGAACATGTCCCCGGCGCGGGTGAACGGGCCGACGGCCGCCAGCCGGGCGTCCGCCTCCGCGCCCACCCCGTCGAGCCGCAGCCGCAGTTCGCGGCGGCCGAGCAACTCCGGCAGGGTGCCGGAGGCGGCGACGCGGCCCTTGTCGAGGATGACGACGCGGTCACAGACCCGCTCGACCTCGCCGATGAGGTGCGAGTTGAGCAGCACGGCGACGCCGCGGTCCTTGAGGGAGAGCAGCAGGTCGCGGACGTCGGCCCGGCCGACCGGGTCCAGGGCGCTCGTCGGCTCGTCCAGGATGACCAGCTCCGGGCGGGCCACCAGCGCGACGGCGAGGCCCAGGCGCTGCTGCATGCCCTTGGAGAAGCCGCCCACCCGATCGCCGGCGCGGTCGGCGAGGCCGACGAGGGCCAGGCATTCGCGCCGCTCCGCGTCCGGCATGGTGACGCCCGCGAGCCGTACGTGCAGGGACAGCACCTCGGCGGCGGTGAGCCACGGCTGGTACCGGAACAGTTCGGGCAGGTAGCCGACGCGGGACCGGGAACCCGGGTCCCGGGCGGGCCGCCCGAGCAGCAGCACCTCCCCGGCGTCGGGCTGGACGAGGCCGAGCAGCATCTTGATGACGGTGGTCTTGCCGGCGCCGTTGGGGCCGAGCAGGCCCATCACCTCGCCGCGGGCGACGGCCAGCGACACCCCGTCGACGGCCGTCCGCCGCCGAAAGCGTTTACGCAGGCCCGAGCACCATACCGCGGGCGAGGGCGGCAGGCCGGTGGGCGGCTCCGCCTCGTCCAAGGAGGGGGCGTCGGCGAGGCCGCTCATCGGCCCCACCGCAATCCGCGCGCCACCGTCAGCACCTCGTCGGAGCTGAGCGAACCGGCCACCGCGTTGAGCACGTTGTCCTCCACCCAGATCACGCCCGACATCACGCCGTCGGGGGTGGTGAGCACCGTCGCGGGCACCCCGCGGACGTCCGCGATGAATCCCGTCTCCTTTCCGGCCTTCACGATCAGCGGCAGCGTCATCCCGTTGCCGGAGAAGGCGCGCAGCTGCGACGCGACGGACTCCGGCAGGCCGGGGATCGAGAGCAGGTAGTCGCGCGCCGTCGCGAACGAGACGCCCGAGGAGTAGGCGGAGGGCGCGACCACGCGGCCCACGAGCAGCGCCGGCACCCCGCGCGCCTCCTGCCAGACCGCGGCGAGCCCCGGGCCGGCGGTCATCCGGAACTCGCTGCCGTCGAGCCCCGGCGGCGGTGGCGGCAGCGTCCCTCCGGCCGCCGCCGCCGTCCGCGCCGCCGTACTCGCCTCGAAGGTGAACTTCCCGCTCACCCGGTTGACGACGAAGAACCGCGGCTCGCCCGTCACGCCACGCGGCAGCTCGGCCACCCGCGGGACGGACAGGCCGCTGGTCCGCTGCGCGGCCGCGGCGTCGGCGACCGGGCGGACCTCGGCCTTCTCCTCCACCTCGACCTTGCCGTACGCGGAAAGCTCGGGCATCCGGAGCAGATCGGCCTGGGTCACCGTGACCGGCGCGACCCGCTCGGCGCGGAAGATCGGCAACCAGCCCGCCGCTGCCGCCGCGCCGGCCCCGGCCAGCAGCACGAGGACGCCGAGGATCGCGATCACCGGGCTGCGCATGGCCGTACGTCGGCGCAGGCCGCGGGCGGACGCGCTCACCCGCCGGGGCTCGTCGGCGGCCACGGCGCGGGACAGGCGGCGCCACCCCTCCTCGACGTCGGCGTCGACCTCGAAGCTCAGCGCCGCGCCGGTCAGCGCCGCGTCCTCACGGGCCGCCGCCAGCCCGGACCTGCACGCTGGGCATCCCGCGACGTGCTCACGATCGGCGTCGGCGACGCCGTCCGGTTCGTCCAGGAGCCGACGCAACGTGCCGTCAGTCGGATGACGCATGACGGTTCAACTCCTTGCGTAGGGCGGATTCGGCGCGTCGCACGATCGTGCCCACGCTGCCGGGAGACAGATTGAGGGCGGCCGCGACCTCGGCGTAACTCAGGCCGCTGTGCCGCAGGACCAAGGCGACGGCCTGCTTGCGGGGCAGCCGCGCCAACGCCGCCCGCACCCGGCGGCGCTCGTCGCGGGTCACGACCGCGTCGGCGACGTCCGGGGCGACGGGGTCGCCGTCGCCGGCGGCCTCCTCACGGGAGGCGCGCCGACGGCCGGAGCGAATATGGTTCAGCGCGGTGTGCGCGGCGGCGACGGACAGCCAGGCCGGCGCATCCTCCGTCGGCACCGCGGAGCGGCCGAACGTCAGGAACACCTCCTGCGCCACGTCCTCGGCCGCGTCACGAGAGCCGAGCACGCGGGCCGCGACCGCGACGACCCGCGGATAGGCGGCGCGGAATACCTGCTCGAGATCGGTGCGGACGGCCCCCCGTCGCTGAGGAGTCGACATGGCGACGGCATCCTTCCGCTCAGCCCGCCTGGCGGCCCGGCCGCCGCCGACGGACGGCACCACCGGCACCACGACGGCCGGTGCGGTATCACCGTGCCCCGCGAGCTCCACATATCTCTTCACATCTTCAGAGCACCGCCGACGCCCCGGATGTGACACCGGCCGTCAAGATATGCGCCGGACAACCGACCGGCCGTCCGCTCGGCCGGCGATTCGCTTCTGGACGGCAACGCGATCACGAGGTGGTGGGCGACTGCGGGCAGGGGCGGCCACGGTTGAACATCGATATGACGAATCCCCTCCGGGCCAGGCTGTCAGGACAAGCTCGACAGAGCATCGACGTCCAGATCGCGCGGGGCCAGAGGTTGCAAGTGGTTCACACCCTCCGAGAGGCGCTCACCGATCCCTCCCCTGCTCTTCACGAGTGCCGGTGTGGCGGCGGCGGGCTTGAGGCTCTCGCCCGGGTGGGTTCGCCCAGAACCTCGGTTCGGTGCAGGGGTCACCTTTTCGGGTCGTCCACCTGATCGCCGAGCCGTAATGGGCGACCGGTAGCCGAAACGCCCGTCGGTCACCCTGACATGGGCGGCAGAGACCACCCTTCGCTTGCCGGGGGACGGCCAGACGCACCCCTTACGTACGCAGGGTGCTGCGCCTGCACAGGATGTGGAGCCGCTGTCGGTGCTGGGAGATACATTGGTTGACATGACCGCCCAGCCTCTGGAACCTGAGCGAGCACGCGATCCCGGCGAGGATCCTGCCGCGATCTTCGACGCGCTCCCGCTGTCGCATCGCGCCCAGTTCCGCGCCGAGTATGACCAGGCGTTGGAGGCAGCTCACGATCTTGCTCGATTCAAGCAGGTTCAGGTGTTGTTGCGGCAGTGGCGTCTCCGCGCGATCGCCTACGCCCGTCCGGGATACGAAGAAGCCGTTCAGGACGCGATCCAGGGCCGTGCCGACATGTTCGCCCGCTACACCCCCCAGGAGTGGGAAGGCCGCATGTGACCTACAAGTTCGACGGCTTTCACGGCCGCGCACTGTATGAGCTCAACGGTCTCCCCAGCGACGTACGCGACGGCCCTCTGCTGGACCGCCTCCTCGACCTCCTTCACGCACCCTGGGACGCGGTCCCGGAACGCCCCGACCAGTCTTTGGTACGGCATGCCTTCTTCGGCGAGAACGCTCAAGGAATGCTGACCTTCATCCTCGACGAGGAGACCCGCACTTTGCGTATCGTCGACATTTTGTGGGCGGGCTGACCTCCGGGAACGCGGTCCTCAACGCCGAGATCGTCAATAAACGGCATGGTCATCCCGCCTGCTCGAAGACATGCCGTGCGGGGTCTGACCACCACGACCGGAACCCGGCCGCCCGGCCTTTCGCGGCCCGCGGTTAGGTTTCGGGGGAGGGATGTCACATCGTCGATCTGACGACCAGGCGCGCCTGCCTCTCGCGCCTGACGGACCAACCGGGAGGGCGCCGATGGGGGTAACGCTGCGAGACGTGCGGGAAGGCGACCTGCCCGTGTTCTACGCGCAGATGAACGAGCCCGAGGGAATGTGGATGGCGGCGTTCACCGCCGAGGATCCGTCGGACAACGCCTACTTCCAGAACCACTGGGAGCGGATCCTGCAAAATCCAACGACGCTCGTGCGCACCGTCATCGAGGACGCCGGTGAGATCGCCGGTCACGCCTCGGTGTTCGGCCCACCCGAGGAACGCGAGGTCACGTACTGGATCGGGCGGCGATACTGGGGCAGAGGAATCGCCACCGCCGCGCTGCGTGAGCTGCTCCGCCTCGCATCGGAGCGTCCGGTGCATGCTCGCGCGGCCGCGGACAACCGCGGCTCCATCCGAGTCCTGGAGAAGTGCGGATTCGTGGTCACCGGCAACGACCGGGGTTTCGCGAACGCCCGAGGCGAGGAAATCGACGAGTTGATTTTCACCTTGCGCGACTGACCCGTGCGGCGGACCGGAAACGGAGCCTGCGGACGCTCGCCTTACGGCGCACCCGGCCGCGGGTCAACCGCTCGCCGGACCCGCGCGCCGAGGGGCACATGGCGGGCGGCGTCGGGAGTCGGCCGCGCCGGGGCCGACGTTCGTTGGCGAGGCCGAGGAAATCACATGTCTAATTCCACGTAATTGGCGTAGCCGAAATGCCGCCGACGGTCGCTCACCCACAAGGAGGGTCGCCGAAATCGGGTAATCGGGCAGTTGCCCTGTGCTTCCCCGTACGCCAATTGCGCGATGTCCACAGGGTGCCCTTAGTGGAAGACGTGCGTATACGCGGTAGAAGATTGGAGAGCGCGTTACACATCTACGTCGGAGGGGATATGGCCGTCGCCATCAGCGAAGAGCACCGCGAACTTGCCTCGATGACACGGTCGTTCTTGGCGGCGCACGACGCGCGGGCCGCCGCGCGTGCCCTGCTGGAGGCGGAAGAGGGACGGCTCCCCGAATTCTGGCCGGAGTTCGCCGGGCTCGGACTGATCGGCCTGCACCTTCCGGAGAAGTACGGCGGAGGCGGTTACGGCCTGCCCGAACTGGTCGTGGTGGTGGAGGAACTGGGCCGAGCGGTCGCGCCGGGCCCGTTCCTGCCCACGATGATGGCCTCGGCGGTGATCGCCGACCTGGGCGCCGAGCACCAGCGCGCCGGCCTGCTCCCCGAACTCGCCTCCGGGGGCACGCCCGCCGCCCTCGGCCTGTCCGGCTCGCTGACCGTGAACCCCGGAACGAACCCCGGAACGGAACCCGGAACCGGCGTGGTCACCGGAAGCGCCGAGCCGGTGCTCGGCGCGGCCCTGGCCCGGCTGCTCGTGCTGGCCGCCGGCGACGACCTGGTGGTGCTCCCTGTGGACAGACCCGGCGTGAGCGTCGAGGTCCCGCCGAGCCTGGATCCGGCGCGGCGGTCGGCCCGGGTCCGTCTGCGCGACGTCCGAGTGACCGAGGACGATCTCATTAGAGGCGGGCGGGCGCGCGCCGAGGCGATCGCGCGGACGCTGGTCGCGGCCGAGGCCGTCGGCGGGGCGGCCGAATGCGCCGACATGGCCACCGCTCACGCCAAGGCACGCAAGCAGTTCGGCCGGGCGATCGGCACATTCCAGGCGGTCAAGCATCACTGCGCCGACATGTACGTCGCGGCCGAGATCGGCACCGCCGCCGTATGGGACGCGGCTCGGGCGGCGGCGGGCCCGCAGGATGAGTTCGAGCTGGCCGCCGCCGTGGCGCTCGGCCTCGCCGTCCCGGCCTTCGTACGCAACGCCCAGCTCGGCATCCAGGTCCACGGCGCCATCGGCCTCACCTGGGAGCACGACGCCCAGCTCCTGCTGCGCCGGGCCGCGACGCTCGCGGCCGTGTTCCCCGCGTCCGCCGCCGACGAGGACGTGATCAAGCTGAGCGCGAAGGGCGTACGCCGAGAGGTCCTCCCGGACATCACCCCGGACGAGGAGGCCGTCCGCACGGAGATCCGCACGATCGCCCGCGAGATCGCCGCCCTCCCCGCCGCCGAACAGCGTCGCGCGCTCATCGACTCCGGCTGCCTCCAGCCGCACTGGCCCCGCCCATGGGGACGGGCCGCGAGCGCGGGCGTGCAGCGCGTCATCGACGAGGAGTTCGCCGCGGCGGGCGTGACCCGGCCGAGGCTCGGCATCACCGGGTGGCTGATGCTCGCCCTCATCCAGCACGGCACCCAAGACCAGCTCGACCGCTACCTGGGGCCCGCGCTTGCCGGAGACGAGACCTGGTGCCAGATGTTCAGCGAGCCCGAGGCGGGGTCCGACGCGGCCGGCGTCAAGACCCGAGCGGTACGGGCCGAAGGCGGCTGGCTGGTGAACGGACAGAAGGCGTGGACCAGCGGCGCCCACCGAAGCCGGCGCGCCCTGGCGACCGTCCGCACCGGCTCCGGCGTGCCGAAACACGCCGGAATCACCACAATGATCATCGACCTGCGGGCCCCGGGCGTCGAGATCCGCCCGATCCGCCAGATCACCGGCGACGCCGACTTCAACGAGGTGTTCCTCACCGACGTATTCGTGCCGGACGGCGACGTGGTCGGCGAGCCCGGCAAGGGCTGGCCGGTGGCCCGCGCGCTTCTCGCCGACGAACGCATCGCCATCGGCGACGGCGACCCCTTCGAGGTCACCGACGTCTACGGCCACGACGACCTGCTCCGGTACGGCGACCGCGTGCCGGGCGGCGTCGCCCGCATCGGCCACCACTTGGCGGAACGCCAGGCCATGCGCCTGCTCAACCTGCGCCGCGCCCTCACCGGCGCCGAACCGGGCGCCCAAGGCAGCGTCACCAAACTCGTCCTCTCCGAACACGGCCACGAGACGGCCACCCTGCTCGCCGCCCTGACCGGCCCGGACCTGGCCTTCACCGACGGCCCCGGCGCCACCGCCGCCCTCCTGACGCTGCGCAGCCGCATCATGTCGGTCGCCTGGGGCACCTCGGAGATCAACCGCAACCTGATCGCCGAACGCCTCCTCGGCCTGCCCCGCGACCCACTCGTCTCGTAGAGAAAGGGCCTAGCGGCCAGGGCCGTGCATATCCGTACGACCGCTCACGGTGAACCGCCGACGAGGTCGGCGAGGCGTTCGGACGTTCAGCCGCCGCCGGTGCCTGGATGGCGCGAAAAGGCCGCGCTCGCCGTTGTGCGTGGCTACGACGTGATCGTGCATGAGGATCTGCGGATCGCGGACATAACCCCGCTCGGCATCCGGCACAATCGAGCGGCCCGGCCGGGGCGTCGCCGCCAGGTCCGGGCTCAACCGGAGCATCCTGGACGGGACGCGGGTTGGGGGGTATTCCTGACGGTCCTATCGCACAGAACTGAAAGCGCCGGTCGAGAGCTGATCGCGGTCGATCCCCGCAATACCACCCGCACCTGCGCCCGCTGCGGGCACCGCCCGAAGGAGAACCGCCTCACCAGGCCGGGTTCGCCTGTACGGCGTGCGGGCACGCCGCGCACGCCGACGTGAACGCGGCGATCACCATCGTGAGGGCAGGGCTTGCCCTTCGCGACGCTGCGCGAGCGGCTTAGCGAGAAGCCGCTCCTTCAGTAAGCGGAGGAGCCACCGTGCTCACTGCCTGACCGTGCGGAGAGGATTGGGGTCGTCGGGGATCCCGGGGCATATGGCGCGGGGCAGGACGCTTAGCCCGCCGCCCAGCCTCCGTCCACGGGTACGAGCGCGCCGTTGACGAACGAGGCGGCGTCGGAGGCGAGGAAGACGGCGACGCTCGCCATCTGCTCGGGCTGGGCGATCCGGTCGCCGAGCGCGAGCACGGGGGCGAGCCTGGCGCTGCCGGCTTCGTCGAAGGAGGTGCCGCGACCGATGCCGGTGATGGTGGGGCCGGGCAGGATCGCGTTGCAGCGGATGCCGTCCTTGGCGTAGGCCCAGGCCACGCTCTTGGTGAGCCCCGCCACACCGTGCTTGGACGCCGTGTACGCCACACCGGCCGTGCCGCCGCGCAGGCTGGCCTCCGAGCCGGTGTTGACGATCACGCCGCCGCCTTGGCGCAGCATGTGCGGCAGCACGGCGCGGGTGACCAGGAACGTCCCGGTCAGGTTGATCTTCAGCACCCGTTCCCACAGGTCGATGGCCAGGTTCGCGGGCAGCGCCATGTCGTCCATGATTCCGGCGTTGTTGCACAGCACGTCGACGCGGCCGAACGCGTCGATCGCGGTCTCGACCATGGCGGCGACGGACGCCTCGTCGGAGATGTCCGCCGCCACCGCGACGGCCGCCTTTCCGATGTCGGCCGCGGTGCGTTCGACGGCGGCGGAGTCGAGGTCGGCGGCGACGACGCGGGCGCCGGTGTCCGCGAACGCCATGGCCATCGCGCGGCCGATTCCGGAGCCCGCCCCGGTGATCAGCACGACGCGTTCGGAGGTGGAGGTGGAGGTGCTCATATGCGACCCTTTCGGCCGATATCGAGGGCGGTGCGGCGGAGTTGTCCATCCGGATGCGGCCCACTAACTGGAGAGCACTGTCCGGTTGCTGGGGGTGGCTTCGCCCCCGGTCGGGAGGGTCGGGGATGGGGTCACTGATAAACCGGACAACGTCGTCCGGTTGTATGCTAGCCGTCATGTCCCACCCCCGTCGAGACGTCCGTCGGGATCACCGCGAGAACGCGCGCCGTACCAACCGAGGGCCGAGCGCCGCGGCGGAGAACCGGGCGGCCCTGATCGCGGCGGCCCGCCAGATCTTCGCCAGCGACGGCTACCAGGCGCCCCTCGCCTCGGTCACCCGCGCGGCCCGGGTCGGCCAGGGCAGCCTCTACCGGCACTTTCCCGACCGGGTGAGCCTCGCCTTGGCCGTGTTCGAGGACGGGGTCAGGGAACTGGAGGCGGCGGCCGCCCTGCCCGGCACCACCCTGGACGACCTGCTCGCGCTGATCACCGAGCAGACCATCGCCTCGACCGCGTTCATCGAGATGGTGAACGTGGCCACCGCCGACGCCCGCGTCCTGCGCATCCGCGATCGCGTGGCGGCCCTGCTCGACCCCCACCTCGACGCCGCCCGCCGCGCCGGCCGCATCCGCCCCGAGATCACCGTCGACGATCTGATGCTCGCCTTCGGCATGCTCGCAGGCACCCTCGGCAAGACCGCGCCCGCCGACCGCCGCACCACCGCCGAGGCGGTCTGGCGCCTCCTCCGCGTCGGCATCGCCCCCTGATCACGTACTCCGACGCGCGACCCCGTTAGCCCGCACCTGCCGAACTGGCGGCGACGGGGTTCGAAGGCCGCACAGGAGCGGATGGGCGGAGGTTGCGGGGTCGTCACCGGGCGGGTGTTCGGGGCGTCGCGCCTACGACTTCGTCATGTCGCGGGTCCGGCCGTCGATCCTGCAGTCACGCCCGCCGGTGCCCTCTCCGCTCGGACCCGACGCTTCGCCCGTGACGCCGCTTTCGGGACCTTCGGCCCTATTGGAGCCTGTCCGGTAAGGCTCTTATGAGGGGATGACGTGGCTCGATCATGTTCGAGCGGATCCGCTGCCGTGGCTGCTCGAATGGAACACTCCGGCCGTACGGGCGGCCACCCTGCAGCGCCTGCTCGACCTGCCGCCCGACTCGCCGGAGGTTCGTGAGGCACGCGACGCGGCGATGGACACCGACCCGATCAAATCCATCCTCGCCGCCCAGAACCCGGCCGGCTGGTGGGAGAGCCCCGGCTCCGGGTACGGCTCGGCATTCACCGGCACGGTCTGGCAATTGATCATCCTCGACCAGTTGGGCGCCGACGGCCGGCACCCGCAAATCGCCGCCGCCTGCGACTACGTGCTCACCTGGACCCAGGCCTCCACCGGAGGATTCGGAGCCTCCACGGCCAAGACCGAGGAGCCCCCGCCGCCGGAAACCGTCATGCACTGCCTCAACGGCAACCTGCTGCGCGCGCTCATCGGCTTCGGCCACCTCGACGACGAACGCGTACAGGCCTCCGTCGATTGGGCGGCCAGGACGATCACCGGCGAGGGCGTGGACCGCTGGTATCCGTCGGGCAGCAGCGGCCCCGGCTTCGCCTGCGGCGGGAACGACGGGCACCCCTGCGCCTGGGGCGCGATCAAGGAACTGGCGGCCTTCGCCCGCATCCCGCCGCCCCGGCGCGCACCCCAGCTCCAGCGCGCGATCGACGAGGGCGTGCGCTTCCTGTTCTCCCGCGACCCGGTCGTCGCCGACTACCCGATGGGCGGAGGCGACACCGTCCCCAGCCGCCTGTGGTTCAAGCCCGGCTTCCCCGTCCTGTACGCCGCCGACGTCCTGCAAACCCTGGAGGTCCTCGCCGAACTCGGCCACGCCACCGACGAACGCCTCGCCCCCGCCCTCCGCTGGCTCAAGGCCCACCAGAACCAATGGGGCAGATGGCTCAATCGCGCCGCCTCCAACCGCAAGCTGGTGATGGACATCGAGCGCCAGGGCCTGCCATCCAAGTGGGTGACCCTGCGCGCCTGCACCGTGCTGCGCGCCGCCTACGGGTAGGCCGAGGACGACAACCGTACGGGCTCGGCCGAGCCGGCGGGACCGAACCCCCCGCCATACGGCCGCCCGTCCCATCAACCGAGTCGCCGCGCACAACCACGGTCGAGCCCCTACAGGCCCAGTGCCATCTGGGCGGTATGACGAACCGCAGGAGGTCGCCGAGCCAAAGAGGCATGTCGTCATCGGGCTGGCAAGGGCCGCGGCCTTGCCGCTGATCCGCCTCTGCCCCGGATCGTTTCGTCACAGCTTGACGATCAAAACCCGGTTTCCGCACAGCTTGTGCATATCGTCCGCATCGGACGTGAAGATGGTGACCGGGCCACGTTGACGCAGGGCGATGGCGGCCAGAGCGGCCTCGATGGCGTACTTGTGCCCGTGCAGGCCCGCGTCCTGGAGCAGGTCGATCGCCTCGTCGGCGATTCGCTCCGTCACAGGCTCGACATGGAGACGCGACAAGGCCCACCGCCAAGCCGCTCGATTGATCTTGCCGTGGTAGGCCTCGATCAGGCTCATGGACGTGGTCATGACGCGGATGCCCGAGCGATCGGCGTCTTTGAGCCGGGCGCCCATGCGACGCTCGCCGCGCACGGCCTGGGACAGCCCTTCGCTGTCAAGCAGGTAGCTGTGTTCGAACTTCATCCCGCATCGCGAAGCAGCCCACGGGTCCGGGCCTGCTCGATATGGCGGCGCTCCAGATCGCGGCGTTCGGCCTCGGCTTCGGCGAGGTCCTCGTCGGACACCGGACCGTGCTCCAACTCCCACCAGCCGACGAATTCGTGAAGCCTGTCACGCTCATGCTGGCGCTCGAGCGCACGGGCGACATAGCGGCTGAAGCCACCGGAGCCCACCTCGGCCCGAATGGCCTCGGCCAGTTCCTCGGGCAGGGTGACGGTGTACTTCTTCGTTGTCATACCGTTCATCATACCGAGGAGAAAAGATCACGTCCTTCAGGAGCTGTAGGGCGTGCCGAGAACTGCAGCAGAGAAACCCCGGAGGTTTGCCGCAAGACCAAGATCAACCGTCGTTTCTCAGTGTCTGGCGGCAGCGTAGCGCTTTGGGATGGAGTGGGGCCGGGTGTTGCCTCGGAGAGGCGCTCTGACCTGCATGTATGCCCATTGGGTATGGGTGGGGGTCCGTTGTCCATTTGTATCTGGAAGGCCGAAGGAGGGAGGCGCGGGAGCTGCTGGACTGGGGTGGGGCGGCGTTGCGGATTTTGAACGTCGTGCCGGTGGATCCGCCGACGTTCGAGGGCGGGCGGGGGAGGTTTTGGACGAGTACGCCGGTGGTGGTGAAGGGGACCGGGTGGGACGCGGCGGGGGAGCGGATGACGCGGCAGGCGTGACTGCTGCCGGCCTCCGGCAAGATCCTCAAGAACCACCTACGCGACCTGGCCAAACAGGACACATGCCCCCCGCCCCGGGCCGCGCTCGCACACGGCGCGGCCCGGGGACCGGCCCCAGCCGCCCGCGCGCCCCGACTTCTCACCCTGGAGCACCATCGGTGCCTCCATCAGAAGGGCCGGCTGAAGCGCACTAGCTTGGACGGTCAAGTCCGGCGGGGCGGGGAGCAAGGCCCATGCGACGTGTGCTGACGCCGAAGGGGCAGGCGACCCGGTCGCGCCTCATCGAAGGTGTCGCCGATGTCCTCCGGGTGTCGCGGAAGTACGGCTCGGCAGTGCGGGTCACACAGCACGCCGGGTAAGGATGCGGGCCCGGATCCGGTGCAGCCGGGGCATGAGGCCGTAGATGACGATCGGGACCGCGACGGTCGCGAGGACGAAGGTCCGCAGGACCGGACCGAGGTTGGCCAGCCAGGGCGCCAGGGTCAGGTTGAGGACCATGAGGGTCGGGAAGACCGCGATCCAGATCATGAGCGCGAGCTGGTGCGTGGTCGGCGGACCGACGGGGGCCGGTGAAACAGCGTGGGCGGTCCGAAGGTCGCCCGACGTCGGGCTGGTGGACAAGTCGGCTGGGTCGGTGAAGTCGGCGTTGGACATGGTGATGCTCCTATCGGACTGGAGGGGGTGGTTGGGTGGTGTGGCTCCCGGAGCGGCGTCAGACGGGCAGTCCGAGCCGGAAGCCGGTGACTGCGATCGAAACGTCCTCGTCGACGAGGGAATTGTTGATGGCGATGGCGGCGGCCGACCCTTCACCCGCGGCCGTGATGACCTGGGCCCGCGGGTTGACCGCGTTCCCGGCCGCCCAGATGCCATCGACGCTCGTCCGCCCGGTCGCGTCGACGACGACCCAGCCGCTGTCGTGGGTGGTGCATCCCAGGGACGTGAGCAGGTCGTCGTTCGGCACGAACCGGGGCCGGACGAACACCGCGCTGCGCGGCACGATCTCGCCGGAGGTCAGCTCGACGCCGCTCAGGTGGTCGTCCTCGACGACCAGGCGCGCGACTGGGGCGTCGATGATACCGATGGAGCGCGCGGCCAGCCGCTCGCGCTGATCGGCGGCCAGCACCGCGCCGTTCGCGAAGAAGACGACGTCGTCGGACCACTGCCTGACGAGATGGGCGTGGGCGACGGCCTCCGGGGTGCCGCCGAGCACGCCCAAGGGCCGGTCGCGGACCTCATATCCGTGGCAGTACGGGCAGTGCAGCAGATCGCGGCCCCACCGCTCGCGTACGCCGGGAATGTCGGGGATGTCATCACGCAGACCAGTGGTCACCAGGACCCGGCGCGTGCGCAGCGCCGGGCCGTCGTCGAGGGTGACCACGAAGCGACGGCGGACCGCACCGGCGGGGGCCGGGCAGGGGGTGATGCCCGTGACGGTTCCGGAGATCAGTTGCCCGCCGTACCCGGCGACCTCCGCCCGGCCCGCGGCGAGGAGCTCGGCCGGCGGGAGACCATCAGCGCCCAGGAAGCCCTGCATGTGGCCCGCCGGGGCGTTGCGCGGCCGACCGGCGTCAACGACGGCGACCCGGCGCCGCGCACGGGCCAGGACCAAGGCCGCGGACAGGCCGGAAGCGCCTCCGCCGATGACCACTACGTCGCACTCGTTGTACTCGTTCATGACATGAAGCCTCGCTGGTTGTCGCCGGCCGGGCAACGATTGTTGCCGTTTCCGGGAACCGCGTGCTCCAATTGCCCGGTGACGACGAAGCGGAGCCGGCGTCCGGCCGCTCCTTCCAGCGACTCGCCGGACCCTGCGACGCCCATTGCCGCGGCGCTGGACCTGGTCGGCCCGCGGCTGCGGCGTGTGCGCCGGCAGCGCGGACTGACGCTGACCGTCGCGGCCCAACGGACCGGCATCTCGAAGAGCACCCTGTCCCGGCTGGAGAACGGACAGCGACGACCCAGCCTGGAACTGTTGCTGCCGCTCGCGCAGACCTACCGCGTGCCGATCGACGACCTCGTCGGCGCACCCGAGGTCGGCGATCCACGCATCCGGCTCAAGCCTCGCCGCGTCAACGGCCGCACCGTGCTCCCGTTGACCGGCCCGGGCGGGGTGCAGGCGTGGAAGATCATCATCCCGGCGTCCCAGTCAACGCCGAACCCGCGCGCACACGATGGATTCGAGTGGCTCTATGTGCTGTCCGGTCGGATGCGCCTCATCCTCGGCGACCGGGACCTCGTCCTGGGGGTCGGTGAGGCGGCCGAGTTCGACACCCAGGTGCCGCACTGGTTCGGAAGCACCGGCGACGGGCCGGCCGAGGTCCTGAGCATCTTCGGCCGCCCGGGTGAGCGCATGCTGGTCCGCGCGTCCGACGACGGCACCGGGTCAGGACCGCTTCCCGATCCCCACCTCGGCTGAGAGCCGGGTGTCGCCGCCTCGGCGTTGGCCGGCCCAGTGCGGTGGTGGTTCGCGGAAGTCGGCCCTACGCTGGCCGAGTGGCGTTCATGGGTACCGGCATCCCGACGCCGCGGCGCCGGCTCGTTCCTCGGCCGCGGCTCACCGATCAGATGCCGCTGCGGGCGAGCCCGCTGCCTCGTATGATCCTTCTCTCCGCGCCGGCCGGCTTCGGCAAGACAACGCTCCTGAGCCAATGGCTCAGTCAGTGGCGGACGGTCCAGCACTCCGAGCCCCGCCGGGTCGCCTGGCTCTCGCTTGAGGCCGAGGACAACGACCCACGTAGATTTCTGGCCAACCTGCTCGCCGCGATCCAGACCACCGCACCACAGGTCGGCGTCGACGCGGCGGCACTGGTGCGGGGCGACGGCGCCGCGGCGGCCTCCAGCGTCATCGTGAGCCTGATCAACGACCTCGACGGCCTCGACGGACCGATCGTGGTCGCACTTGATGACTACCACGTCATCGATTGCCATGAGGTTCACAAGGCGGTCACTTTCATGATCGACCACCTCCCGCCGTACGCCGGCGTCGCCCTCGCCACCCGCGCCGACCCTCCGCTTCCGGTGACGCGCCTGCGGGCCCGCGGTGAACTGGTCGAGTTTCGCGCGGCGGACCTCCGATTCACACAGCCAGAGGCGGCGGCCTTCCTGAACGATGTCATGGGCCTTGATCTCGAACCCGGTCACATCGATGCCCTGGAGCACCGAACCGAGGGATGGGCAGTCGGCCTCCAACTCGCGGCCCTTTCGCTGCGCGACCGGGGCGACGCGGGCTACTTCATCGAGGCGTTCACCGGAAGCCATCGCTTCGTCCTCGACTACCTCGTCCAGGAGGTTCTGCGGAGCCAACCCCGACACGCTCGCGCCTTCCTCCTCGACACCGCGGTCCTCGACCGGCTGACCGGCCCGCTGTGCGACGCGCTCACCGGTCGAAACGACGGGCGGGACGTACTCGAGGCGCTTGAGCGCGACAACGTGTTCGTCGTACCCCTTGATGACCGGCGGCAGTGGTACCGGTACCACCACCTCTTCGCCGACGCGCTGCGGGCCCGGCTGGCGGCCCAGCGGCCCGACCGGGTGCCGGTCCTGCACCGCGCGGCTGCCAGGTGGTACGCCGACCACGGCCGTTCTCAGGATGCGATCGCGCACGCTGTCGCAGGTCACGACTACGTGTACGCGGCCGACCTTATCGAGCAGGCACTGCCCATGGCCCGCAGACAGCGGCAGGACCGGACCATCCGGCACTGGCTGCGAAGGCTGCCGGACGACGTCGTGAAGCGCCGTCCGATCCTCAACGTCACGGTCGCGTGGAGCCGACTCGGCGATGGCGAGGTGGACGACGCGGACGCCCGCCTGCGCGACGCCGATGACTCGTTGGCCGGGATGCGGCCCGACGAGACGAGGAACGCGACCGACGAGCTCCGGCAGCTGCCCATGATGATCGCGATGTACCGGGCCGCCGTCGCCCAGGCCCGTGGCGATAGCGCGGGCACGGCGGAACACGCTCGGCGCGTGCTCGACCTGGCGCGCCCCGACGATCACTTCGCCCGGGGGGCCGGGGCCGGGTTCCTCGGCCTGGCCCTGTGGGCCGCCGGCGAGCTCGACGCCGCGGTCGAGACATTCGCCCAGGCGGTACGCAGCCTGCATGCCGCGGGGAACCTGGCCGACGAGCTCGGCGGCACCGTCGTCTTGGCCGGGATGTGGTTGGCACGCGGGCGCCCCGACGAGGCGGGATACCTCCACGAGCGCGCGCTGGCCGCGGCCCGGGAGCGCCCGGACGTCGCGCTGCCGGTGACCGGGGACCTGCACGTGGGCCTCGCCGACGCGCTGCGTGAGCGCGGCGACCTGGATGCCGCCGCGGAGCACCTGCAGACCGCGTGGGAACTCGGCGATGTCGGTTCCCTTCCGGAGAACCGGCACCGCTGGTACGTCGCCATGGCCGGGCTCCGGCAGGCCCACGGCGACCTCGACCTCGCGGCCGGCCTTCTCGAGCAGGCCCAGGCGCACTACCTCCCCGGCTTCTTTCCCGACGTACGCCCGATACCCGCCCTCAGGGCCCGGGTCGACATCGCGCGAGGCCGGCTGGACCTCGCCCGGCGCTGGGCTCGCGAGCACGGCGTCACCACCGACGGCGACCTGTCCTACCTCGCCGAGTGCGACCACCTGACGCTCGTCCGGCTTCTGATCGCTGAGCAGCGGGTTGACGAGGCCCTCGCCTTGCTGGGGCGGCTCTTCACCGCGGCGGAGGGCGCCGGCCGCGAGGGCGGCGTGATCGAGATCCTGATGCTCCGCGCACTCGCCCACCGAGCCGGGGGAAACGTCGGTGAGGCGATGACCCCGCTCACCCGGGCGTTGGAGGCGGCCGTGCCTGCCGGTCACGCCCGGCTGTTCCTCGACGAGGGCCCGCCCATGGAGTCACTGCTCCAGGCAGTCGAGGAACGCGGGCTGGCGACCGATCCGCTGGCGCTGTTGCGGCGCACCTCCGCCACCGCCCCGGCCGTCACGGGCGTACCGCACGACGCACTAAGCCGACGCGAACTCGAGGTCCTGCGACTGCTCGCGACAGACCTGACCGGACCCCAGATCGCGCGCCGGCTGTTCGTGTCGGTCAACACACTGCGGACCCACACTAAACACATCTTCACCAAGCTCAACGCGAGCACCCGCGCGGGCGCCGTACGGCGTGCCGCGGAACTCGGCCTCATGTGATCCGCACCGGCCACTGCGGTCCAAGCCCGACGACGGCCGAGCGTTCGGATCACCAACCCGTCACATCAGGTGGTGATGTGCGGTCACCAGGTCGCTTCCTACGCTCACGGACAACGCCGGGCACCCTGCCCGGCCCCACGACCGGGAGCACCGCAATGACCATTACCACTACGTCTCTGACCCGCCTCGCCGGCGCATCCGCGGTCGCCGCGGGCCTGATCTTCATCGGGGTCCAGATCAACCATCCCCATCTGGACATCACTTCCATCACCACGACCGAAGTCGCCATCCGGAATTCGCTGAAGGTCCTGATGGCAGCGTTGGCGCTGGCCGGCATCACCGGCATGTACCTGAGCCAGGTCCGCCGGAACGGAGTCCTCGGACTCATCGGCTACCTGGTGTTCGCCGCCGGCTACCTCTTCACCATGAGCACCACCTTCGCCGCCGCGTTCGTATTGCCCTCCATCGCTGAGACCGACCCCTCGTACGTGCGGGGCGTCCTCGCCGTAGCCACCGGAGGCACGGCCACGGACGACGTCGGAGCGCTGGACGTGGTCTTCCAGATCCAGGGACTCATGTATCTGGCCGGGGGCCTCATCCTCGGCGTCGCCTTGTACCGGGCCAGGGTCCTCGCGCGGTGGGCCACCGCGCTCCTCGCGGTCGGTGGCCTCGTCACCATCGCACTCTCCGTGATGCCGGACGCCTTCTACCGGCTGCTGGCCTTCCCGAACGGCATCGCCATGATCGGCCTCGGTTACTCGCTGTGGAGCACGGCCGGCGGGAACACCTCCACTCAAACCACCGAGGTCCGCGGCCGCGGCGTCACGACCGCGAGCGCGAAATGACCCAGCGCATCGCCCCCGGAACCCGCACGGCGCCCCGGCGCCGTGCGGGCGCCCCGGACCGATCGAGCTTGCGGGTGCCTGCCGCGCTGGTGGCCCTCACCATCATCCCGCTCATCGCCGGGTCACTTCGGGTCCTCGAGGTCGTCGGCGGGCCGCATACACTGCCCGCCAACCCGCGCATCGACGCCTCACCTGTCCCGCTTGTCCTGCACGTCGTCGCCGCCGCGGGGTACGTCATCGCCGGCGCGTTCCAGTTCCCTTCCCGGATACGCCAGGAACATCGCGCCTGGCACCGCCGAGCCGGCCGCGTGCTCATCGGAGCCGGGCTGGTCGTCGCCGGATCCGGGCTCTGGATGACTCTGTTCCACCCCGGCGCGCCAGGCGGCGACCTGCTGTGGACCGTCCGGCTCGTCGTCGGTTCCGCGACGGCGACCAGCATCGTCCTCGGGTTCACCGCGATCCGTCGCCGCGACATCGCCGCGCACCGCGCCTGGATGATCCGTGCCTACGCCCTCGCCGTCGCCGCCGGGACCCAGGCGTTCACCCAAGGCATCGGCGAAGGCATCTTCGGCACCAGCGACCTCAGCACCGGTTTGTCCGTCAGCGCGGGTTGGGTCATCAACGCGGCCGTCGCCGAATGGGTCATCCGACGCCCCGAAGCCCGCCGGGCACGGCGAGCACGAGCCGCGACAGCGGGTTCCTGACCATGCCGAAAGATCGTCGTGCACCGATGCGCTACGAAATCCGCATCGAGGGACACCTCGACCACCAGTGGACGAGCTGGTTCGGCGGCCTCACCATCACCCACGAGGAAGGCGGCACAAGCACCATTCGCGGCGTCGTGACGGACCAGTCGGAGCTGCACGGCCTGCTCGCCAAGGTACGCGACCTCGGCGTCACCCTCATCTCGGTCTCCCCCGTCCAGGCGGCTGACGACTGATTCCCAGTCGCGATCAGACGGTCGTGATCGAGCCGGTCCGGTGCCGGGAATGCGCGCAACCGCCGGCGGGCGCGCCCGTGGCCGGGCACGAGCGGCATCAGGTGGTCGACGTGCGCCCCTGCCGGGTGTGTCCGGTTAACTCGATCTTGATTTGTTCTATCAGCTGGTCGGGGTCAGGCGGCCTTCGAAGGCGACGGCGAAGACGTTGAGGGCGGCCTTCCAGCGGGTGGCCCAGCGTTTGCGGGCCTTGCCACCAGCCCTCCGCCACCACCGCCGAACAGGCCACACACAGTGCTCCCACGCCACCTGCACCGTGGCACGGTCCAGATCGTTGCGACCCCTCACAGGGGCGATGAGGACTCGACGTCGGCGAGATCCAAGCCGTAGGTCTCCGCCTGTTGCGACCCCTCGCAGGGGCGATGAGGACCTCAGCGCACCCTCGGCCGTGCTGAGCTGGTCACCAGGTTGCGACCCCTCGCAGGGGCGATGAGGACCCGAGAGTAAAGCCGCAGGTGGGCGGTGCTTTTGCGGCGGGCTCAAGGGCGAGTTTTGCAGTGAACCTCCGGTCGTGTTGGAAACCCCGGAGGTTTGCTGCAAAACCATGATCGTGTACGGCCTTGCGCTGGCTGGTGGCAGCGTAACGCGTTGTGGTGAGGTGCGGCCAGCTGTTGCCTCGGAGAGTGACGTTGACCTGCGCGGATGCCGTCGGGTCGGAGGGAGACGCCCCTGAGGGGGTCGCAATAGCTCCCAGTCGACGCTCGCGGCGGGCGAACAGACGTCCCCTATCGTCCCCTACGAGGGGGATCGGAACGCGCACCCTGGCGGGAAGCAAGGAGTAGCGCGCATGAGAGCCAGCCATTATGTGGGTATTTTCTGGGCGTAGGACTGGGCATCTGGTGGTCATGGTTGCCACACTGGTTCCATGGCGGTTGGAAGAAGGGGGCCCTTGGCCGACGACGCGTTGCAGGATGAGGTGCGGGTTTTGGTGCGCGGCGGGCTGCCGGTGCGGCCGGAGTCGTGTGGGCCGGTGCTGCTGGGGCTGCAGAGTGTGAAGGCGCGGGCGCTGCGTCCAGAGGACCCGGCGAGTCGGGCGCGGGCGCTGGACGGGCTGTTGCGCGAGCAGCTTGATCGGTTTGAGAACGTCGAGTTGGCCTCGGCGGCTCGCTTGCTGTTCGGTGCGGAACCTGCGACGTCCGGGGCGACGTTGACGGCCCGCCGCCAGGCCGCGGCTGCCGCCGCGCGATATGAGGTGCACCACTTTCGCAAGCGGATCGAGCCCAAGGTGCTGGAACTGGTCGCCTGGCAACTACGTCGCGACAGCGAGGAGTTCGCCTCCCGGCACGTCGCCCCTCCGGAGTTGCACGCCGCCTCTACCCGCATGGTCCTGCCGGCGGACGTGTTCGCATGGGAGGCGGTCGGGCATCAGCATGCCCTGGCGGCGCTGTGGGGCGCGGTCTACTTGCTACGGGCCGAGTTGCTCACGGTCGCGCGGCTGGTCAGCATGGACGCCTCCGGAGCCGAAATCCACGAAGCGGCAGGGGTGGCGCTATGGCGTCACGCCCAAGTCCTGGCCGCAAGCGCGCACTACAGAGCCACCTACGGGGCGGTGCTTCTACACGAGGCGAATTACGGTCCCCAGGAGATCGCCGCCCACGCCGGGTGGACGCCCCCGCTCACTTCCGCTCAGGAGCTCCTGCTGGCCCAGCTCGGCGACCCCACCGCAGGACTGGCCGAATTCACCACACGGCTGGACGCAGCCGAAGGTGGTGCCGAACTCGTCGCCACATGGCGGCGGGCACTGTCCGGCCGTGACGGCGGCACCGAGGAGAAGGTATCCATGTCATGAGCCTTGACCAACTCCTTGCCCCGAATACTCCGCCCCGCCGGTACGTCGTGACCGGTGGGCCTTCGGCCGGCAAGGAGGCCGTGCTCGGCGAGTTGCACGCACGTGGCATCCCCGCGACCGAGGGCGAACCCGCGCGGGAGATCTACCGCAAGCATCGCGACCGGCTTGGCCGACACCTGCAGGTTGGCGACCGGCGGGACTACTCGCGTGACGTGCTGGAGGCGTTCATCGCTGAGTACTGTGACCACAAGTTCGGGCTGCGCTTCTACAACCGCGGCATCCCCGACGGGTACGGGTGGGACGCGTTCTTCGGCCTGGGCCCCTACTCGGAGTTGGAGAAGGCCACAAGGATTTACCGGTACGACGCCGTCTTCGTCCTAGACCCGCTTGACGACTTCGACTCCGAGGACGACCTGGTGTGGGCCAAGGAACGCGAGATTCGCCGCGTCCACGAGCTGATCATCCAGGGCTATTACGACGCCGGCTACCGGCCCATCTTCGTCCCTGCGGACGAGCCAGGCCGCCGCGTCGATTTCATGCTCGCCCAGTTGCCCATGCCGACGACCTGATCTGGGGAGGCGTGATGCGCGGCCGTACCGACGGTGTGGACATCATCAGCCCGAACAACGTGCTCGCCAACGCGATGCTGCGCAGCGTCGACATGGTCCGCCCCCGTTTGCAGGCCGCCAACCCTGACCGGGTCGCCTTCTGCGTCGGCACCCAGATCAACGGGGCACCGCACCTAGGCACGTCCCTGGTGCAGACGGCTGCGTTCCTGCTGGCCAAGGCCACCAAACGGACCTTTAACGTGGACGCGGTGGTCCGCTTCGGAGCACTCGACAACGCCCCGTACGACATTCAGCTCGACCCCGAGACCCACCACGCCTACCAGCAGACCTACTTTCACGCCCTCGGCCAGGACACCGTTGCGGAGCTGATCACCAAGTTCTACCGAGCCATGTTCGACTCCCTCGCCGAGGCCACCGGCGTCGACTACGAGATCGAGACCTACTCGGCCCAGCAGGCCGACCCGGCCTTCCGGCACGAGTTCCTCGCCACGCTCGGCCGCCTGGACCAGATCCGCTGGCCGCTCGCGCCGTCGCACGGCCAGGTCCACATCCGGCTGCCCTGCCCGCAGTGCGGCTGGGCCGAGAAGCGCGCCGAGCGCACCCGGCTGCTGCGGACGGGCTCCGGGGGCGCGGACTTCGTCGCCGTATGCACCGACCACGGTGACTACGAGGTCGCCGTCACCCCCGACACCGACGCCTACCTCGACCTTGCGACGCTCTATCGCAACCTGGTCAAGGAACGCCTCGCCGTACGCGACCACGTCACCCTGTCGGTGATGGTCAAGGGAGGCGACTGGGCGTACGGCTGCCAACTGGTCGACGAAGCCTTCGCACAGTTACCCGGTCTGGCACCGCCGCCACGGGTGTTCACCCCGATGGTGCTCACTGACACCGGCGCCAAGCTGTCCAAGTCCCTCATACGCGAGGGCAAGGTCGCGCCGCCGCCCGGCACCCACCCGTGGATGCTCGATGTCACCGAATGGTCCGGCGATACCGACTCCTACATCGACGCCATGGTGTGGCTGGTTGGCAAGATGCTCGCCGACCCCAAACACTTCTACCGCTCCTATACCACCGCCGAACTAGACAGGATCATGACCGCACGACCCGCTGCGAAGACGGGTGTACGCGCCCGCGAGATGAACCTCTACCGCCGCTACTTCGACCTGGTCGCCGACGGCAGCAAGACCATCGAAGTCCGCGTCCAATACCCCAGCCTCCGCAACCTCAAAGCCGGCGACCACATCCGGTTCATATGCGGACGCGACGATGCGCTCACCCGAGTCAAACGTGTCGCCCGCTACACCTCCTTCGAGGAGATGCTCGACACCGAGGGCCCCGAAAAGGTCAACCCGACCAGCCCTCGGGATCAACAACTCGCCAACATCCGCCGCATCTACGGCCCCGAAAAGGAGGCCCTCGGAGTCCTGGCCATCGAAATCGAACTCGTCACCGAATCAACCACTTGACCCATCAGCCGAGAGCCGAGGCCCCAAACGCTCCCATCGACATCCAGGGCACAGACGCGCCACAGGCTAGAGACGTAGACTTTGCAGCGAACCTCCGGGGTTTCTAGCACTACCGGAGGTTCGCTGCAGAAGTACACCTTTGCGCCATAGTCAAAGCTGCACCGACCTGCGACTTTACCGTCGGGTCCTCATCGCCCCTGCGAGGGGTCGCAACATGAGGGGCTTTTCGTCTCCGCGCCCGCATATCTGGGTCCTCATCGCCCCTGCGAGGGGTCGCAACCCCATCCCTCCGCCTATTTCCTTCATCTCGATAGGTCCTCATCGCCCCTGCGAGGGGTCGCAACTGCTGCACGTCCCGCGTAACCCCCTGCCGGTGATCATGTCCTCATCGCCCCTACGAGGGGTCGCAACCTGATCTTTGTGCAGCCCGTCACGGGCGACCCGTGTCCTCATCGCCCCCTACGAGGGGCCGCAACATCACCGTGGATCAGGTAGGTGGTCGTGGCCGAGCAGCGTGGGCCCTCGGCCGCATCCGGCACTTGAACCAGTCCCCTGTTCTATGAGGGAGGGGAGGGAACCGAGTCCAACTCGGCCCAGACCACGGTGCCTGCCGGATCTCGGTGGAAGCCCCATCGCCGCGCCACTGTTTCCACCAAGGCCAGCCCTCGCCCGCTGTCGGACTCCGTGTCACACGTTCCTGCGCGTGGCGTGCCCGTCAGTCCGCCGTCCCGCACGGCCACGATGATCGCGCCTCCGCCCACGGCCATCGAGACTTCGAACTCCCGCCCCGCCCCCTGACCGCCGTGCCGCACCGCGTTGCCTGCTAGCTCGCTGACCACCAGTTCCACTTCGTACGAGCGTGCGTGCTCCTCGCCGACGACCTCACGCGCGAAATGCCGTGCTCGCCCAACCTGTTCGGGTACCGCCGTAAACACGCGGTTCACGGTCACCATTCGGCGCGCGGCCCGATGTGGCCACACCGTTCCGAATGGCTCGTTGCGCTTGCGCCGCCGTACCACCCGCAGACGGGCGACCATCGCGCCTACGCCCAGGACTCGCGTCGACATGCGTGCCAGTGTCGCCCGCACTATTCCCACCGCCCATCCGCCGCTGAGCCGACGCCCGAGTCGGTCTGCTCCTGCTGCCTGCGTGCCACGGTCGTGCGGCCCTGTCGCGTCGCGTCGTCGAAACGCGGACGAGTCTGTTCGGCCTGCTGGATGAGACTGGCGAGCGTGTCCGGGTCGGCTGCCTCGAGGAGGCCGGGCACGTGGCCGTACCAGGCGGGGGCCATCGCCCACCACCGTCCGGTCGCCGGGCCGTACCAGATGTTCCAGCCGTAGTAGGACACGGCCGGGGTCGGGGCGGGCTCGCGCGTGCCGCCCGTCGAGGGCGGGCGCGTCGCGACGTCCTCGGCGAACGCCGTTGGATGGGCTGCCATTGTCCACCTACCTCCACATGTCGAGGGCGGGGACCGCGGACAGTTCTCAAGCAGGCTCCACGATGAGAACTCTGTGTGTACGATCCCTCACGGTGAGCATGGCATGCATGGCTCATTGTTGAAGGCCGCTCACTGAAAGTCATGCAAAGTTGTGTGACGCAAAACAGTCAGAAGTTGCCCCCAACCCCCACGAAAGGATCGGTTGATGAGCGCGAAGCGAGGCATGACCCTGCGCGCCCAGTGGCTCGGCCGTCAGTTGCGCGAGCTCCGAGAGGCCGCCGGCCTCACCCTGCGAGAGGCCGGAACCTACATACAGCGGGACGGCGGCACCATCAGCCGCTTCGAGGCGGGCATCTATCCTGCCCGCACCCCGGATGTCAGTGCCCTCCTCGACCTGTACGGCGTCGCGAACCCCAGCCACCGCGCCGCCCTCATGCGCCTCGCCGCAGACGTCTGGCAGGAGGGCTGGTGGGACAACTACCGTGAGGAGCTCCCCAACCTGATCATTGACTACGCCTGGCTGGAGTCCCGTGCCTCCCGCATTCGCTCGTTCGATGCGGTCGTGATCCCCGGTCTCCTTCAGACTCCCGCGTACATGGAGGCATCCATGCGGGAGGTCGTCGGTGATGATGCCCCTCGGGCCGTGGGGCTCCAATTTCGTAAGGAACGCCAGAACCTGCTTGACAGGCCAGAGCCGCCGCAACTCGAAGCCATCCTCGACGAGTGTCTGCTATGTCGCGAGACCGGGGGAGCCGCAGTCCTCAAGGATCAACTTTGCCACCTCGTCGAGCTTTCCGGCCGCCCAAATATAGATATCCGGGTCCTGCCCTTCGCTGCTGGTGCCCACTCCAGCCCTGAAGGCGCATTCCGGATCTTCGACATGTCCGAGCCTTATCCCGAAGCGGCTTATATAGATACGCCCGTAGGTGGCCTCTACGTAGAGACAGAGGGCGTGCGGCGACTTATTCTCAGGTATGACTGCATCCGTCAGCGTTCGCTAGATCCGTCACAATCAATCAAGTTGATCGAGGCGGCTGTGGACAGGCTCAACTAATCGTTGATCGGAGACGACAGGTGATGTCAAGCCCTAGCCAACTGCCCGAGGTGGCATGGCACATCAGTAGCTTCAGCCCCGACGGCGGTCCCAGTTGTGTTGAAGCCGGACCACTCCTGGACGGGAGTGGCCGTATCGCTGTCCGTCACAGCCGCCACGCCAACGGTCCCGTGATCGTCTATACCCGAGCCGAATGGGACGCCTTTCTGGCGGGTGTACGCGCTGCCGAGTTCGACTTCTGAGTGAAGAGCGACCATACAGCGGAGAATAGATCCCACCGAGCCTGATTATTGTGGGTATCCAGAATCCCGCCGAGGGGTAGTTCGGCGGGATTTCATTTTGTCCCGGATTCCTCACAGGGTGCGATGAGGACCCGCATCGACCCGGACCCGACCGGCAAGGCCCGCAAACGCTGGGTCACCCGCTGGAAGGCCGCCCTCAACGCCTTCGCCATCACCTTCGAAGGCCGCCTGACCCCGACCACCCGATAGTTGATCAACCCGAGTTACACCGTTGGCTGGACGGGCCCGCACCGTGGGCAGGTCCAGATCGTTGCGACCCCTCACAGGGGCGATGAGAACGCGGGCCTGGACCCGCCGCTGAATGCCGGCCTCGTGTTGCGACCCCTCACAGGGGCGATGAGAACAGGCGGCCGGGCTGACGCAACCGAGACTCTCTCATGCGTTGCGACCCCTCACAGGGGCGATGAGAACCGCCTTTCGTACGCCGGTCGCGTCATTCCTGCTGGTGTTGCGACCCCTCACAGGGGCGATGAGAACGACCAGATCCGCGAAGCTGCCGACCGCGCGTTCGCGTTGCGACCCCTCACAGGGGCGATGAGAACTCGGCAGCGTTTTCGAGGACGCCCAGGGCGTCGCGTTGCGACCCCTCACAGGGGCGATGAGAACTGATCACCCTCATCTCGTTCGGGTACCTCCACCTGTTGCGACCCCTCACAGGGGCGATGAGAACCCCGAAGAAAAGCCCGGCCATAGAGGCTTTCGGGTTGCGACCCCTCACAGGGGCGATGAGAACTGTTGAGCACGAGGGCGGCATCACCCCGGCCGCTCTGTTGCGACCCCTCACAGGGGCGATGAGAACCCGAGAGTAAAGCCGCAGGTGGGCGGTGCTTTTGCGGCGGGCTCAAGCGCGAGTTTTGCAGCGAACCTCCGGTAGTGCTGAAAACCCCGGAGGTTTGCTGCAGAACCAAGATCAAAAGCAGCCTCCCGGTGTCTGGCGACAGCGTAGCGCTTCGGGATGGAGCGGGGCCGGGTGTTGTCTCGGAGAGGCACTCTGACCTGCATGTATGCCCATTGGGTATGGGTGGGGGTTCGTTGTCCATCTGTATCTGGTGAAGGCCGAAGGAGGGAGGCGCGATGCGGCTGCGGGTTGAGGTCACGACGAAGGCGACGCAGTTGCCTTGGGAGGAGGTGCTGAAGCCGGGGCGGTCGATGGTGTATGACCTGCTGGCTCGGGTGGTGCCGGAGGTGGGGCGGCAGTTTCACGGGCAGGGGGCCGGGCCGTACGGGATGGTGCCGGTGGGGCATGGGGCGCCGGTGTTTCCGCAGGCGGAGAAGAGGCGGGGGATTTACGCGGTCGGGGGGCGCGGATGGGTGGAGCTGGGGAGTCCGCTGTTTGAGGTGGTCAATGCGTTCGCGCAGGGGTTGAAGCAGCGGGAGTTGCTGGACTGGGGTGGGGCGGCGTTACGGATTTTGAACGTCGTGCCGGTGGATCCGCCGGCGTTCGAGAGCGGGCGGGGGCGGTTTCGGACGAGTACGCCGGTGGTGTTGAAGGGGACCGGGCGGGACGCGGCGGGGGAGCGGACGACGCGGCAGGCGTGGCTGCTGCCGGGGGACCGGGAGTATCCGGTGTTTCTGCAGCGGAATCTGCGGCGGAAGGCCGAGACGCTGGGGCTGGACCCGGAGGTGTCGCTGGTGGACGTCACCTGGGTGGGGGCGAAGCGGTCGTTCTCCGTCGGGGGCGGGAGCAAGCCGGGCGCGCCGGTCGAGGTCGAGCTGAGCGGGCCGCCGGAGACGTTGCAGGCGATCTGGAGTTGGGGGCTCGGGCAGGCGAACATGGCCGGGTTCGGCTGGGTGGCGGCGTGACGGCGGCACAGGACACGGCCGCGGAGCTGGACGCGCCGTGGGTGTCCGAGGGGGCGGCGGATGAGCAGTCTCGGGTGGTGCTGACCGCGCATCCGCTGCAGCGGGTGGGTGCGTACGCGCTCGCCACGCTGGGGAAGGCGGCGCGGCCGGAGTCGTTGACGGTGGAGGGGTTCCGGCGGGCGATGGACACGGTCGTCGCGGATTCGGTCAATGCCGCGTTGGTGCGTGACACGAAGAGCGAGCGGGGGTTCTGGCTTAAATGCAGCCTCTCGTTCTTTCCGAATTCAAAGATGAACCATCCGGGGAACGGCAAGAAGAGCGACGCGGACATCCGTGACGCGGTCGAGAAATGGCTGTCGACGCCGGAGGCCCCCGTACGGCCCGGCGTGGCGTGCGTGCTGTGCGGCCGGGCGGCCGTCGGGTTCTTCGGGAAGATGGACGTCCCGCTGGCGGAGAGCGACCTGTACCGGAACACCACGCCGCGCGGGCACGAAGGGCTGGCGCTATGCCGGCCGTGCCTGTGCTGTTTCCGCGCCCTGCCGTACGGCTGCCGCCTCACCGGCGGCCCCGCGATCGCGCTGCACAGTTGGGACGAGCGGTTCATGGCCCGGACGCTGTCGCGGCGCGTGGAACGGAACCGCCAGTTGATCGCGCTCAATGCGGCCGAGCAGGGCGGTATCGCCGACCGGGAGGTGCTGGCGCTGCGGGCGCTGCGCGGCTACGAGGACCGCCTAACTGCGGGCGTGGAGTTGCTGCTGTTCAGCAACGACAACCGGAACCAGAGGTTGGAGATCCAGGCGATGGACCAGCCGATGGCCGAGTGGCTGCGCCGTACCGCCCGGCCGCCGCACCGGGGCGCGTTCCCCGCGCTGCTGCGGGCCCACGCCACCAAGGATCGCCCGGGAATCGCCGGTCTGGCACGGAACGCGTTCGAGGCGCCGGAGCGGATTGCCGGGGTGTGCAGCCGGTATCTCAGCGCGAACCTCGGCCGTGGCGTGGTGCGGCCGGACACAGGCGAGCTCGCCGCGCTGTGCATGTCCTTTCTGATCGAGGTGATGCGGATGAACCAGAGCGAAGTGGATGAGATAAACGCCGTCGGACGGCAGGTGGCCGCGTGGCTGTACGCCGAGAACTCCGCCGGGCCGCTCCGCGCCTTCTACGCGACGTTGAAGGATCCCCGGCGCATGCGGAGCTGGCTGCGCCGACGCGACCTCGACGGGCTGCTCAACCGAAACGGCCGGTCCGACGGGCCATTGATCACCGAGTACCAGTACCGCCTTCTGTTCGACCCGGAGGTGGAGTCGGCCTGGCTGCACCGGGAGGTGCTGCTGGTGTCGGTCGTGCAGCGGCTGCACGAGCTGGGGTTCAAGCCCGCCGACAGCGCCGAGGTCGCGGCGGAGCTGCAGGAAGAAGAGACGGACCACCCCGAGGACCGGGTGTTCCTCAACGAGGAGGAGTCATAGATGAGCCACCTGGTCGGCAAGATCGCCTTGGACGTGGTGGCCGGAGCGCCGAACAACGGCTTGGGCGAGGACAACGTCGCCAAGGTGAAGCAGCTCCGGGTGGGCCGCGACGTGCACCCGTACGTGTCGGCGCAGGCGTTCCGCCGCTGGCTGCGCGACTCGCTGCCGCCCGGCGAGCCGGCCTCCCCGGTGGTGCGGTCCGGCAGCGGCAAGAAGCAGCAGGCGTACACGCACGGCCGCCCCGACCTCTACTTCGACGACGACCTGTTCGGCTACATGGTCGCCGTCAAAGGCGACAAGAGCAGAACGTGCCAGCGGGACACGGTGTTGGCGACGGGCACGCTCGTCTCGGTGGCGCCGCGCCGCCCCGAGCAAGACTTCGGCACGATGAGCAGGGGGTTCGCGGCGGGGGAGAACCCGGTGCTGCACGGCCACGAGTTCTACACCGCCGAGCTCGCCGGGGACATCATGCTGGACGTGCCCCGGATCGGCGTGTTCGAGATCGACGGCTCGGGGCTGAAGGTCGCCCTGCCGGAGCCCGTCGCCGAGGAGGCCAGGAGGAACGGCGCGGAGCAGGTCACGTTCCGCGGCTGTACGGCACTGCGGCTGGACATCGCCGAGCGCAGACGCCGGGCCGCGCTGCTGCTGCGCACGCTCGCGGCGGTGCGCGGCGGCGCGAAGCAGGCGATGCACTACGGCGACCGCACGCCCGCGCTGGTGCTGCTCGCGCCGATGAAGGGCGGGGTGAACCCGTTCACGCGGGTGTTCGGGGTGCGCAACGACCGGGTCCGGTTCGACGCCGGGGTGCTGCGGGACGAGATGGAGGCGTGGGCCGACGAGATCGACGGGCAGGTGCTGCTCGGCTGGTCGCCCGGCTTCCTCGGCGATCAGCGCGATGCCGTACAGGCCGAGCTGGCAGAGTTCGTCGCCGCCGAGAAGCTGGTCGTCGGCCATCCCCGGGTGCTGTTGAACCGGCTCGCCGAGCGGATCGAGCGGGGCGAGCACGACGCGTGGTTCGAGGACCCGAAGGCATGACGGTCCAGGCCCTGCGGGTGACGGTGTGCGCGCCGGTCGCCTCCTTCCGCAATCCGCTGTTCGCCGGCGTGCAGGTGGCGTTGCCGTGCCCGCCTCCGGCGACCGTCGGGGGCATGCTGGCGGCGGCGGCCGGGGGGTGGCAGGCCGTCCACCCCGGTACCCGGTTCGCGATGGCGTTTCACGCGCGGGGCACCGGCGTGGACCTGGAGACCTATCACCCGCTGGACGCCACCGGAAAGAAGGCGGAGCGGACGCCGCGCAACCGCGAGTTCCTCACCGACGTGACCCTGACGTTGTGGCTGGTGGAGGACGTCGATCTGTGGTGGCGGCGGCTGCGCAGGCCGGTGTGGCCGCTGCGGCTGGGACGCAGCCAGGACCTGGTGTCGGTGCAGGCCCGGCGGGTCACGCTGCGACCCGGGCCCGGGCGTCAGGGCGGCGCGGTGCTGCCGGAGGATGTCGGGTCCGCGGCGGGCGGAAGGCTGTTGCGGCTGCCCACGGCGGTGTCGTTCGACCGGCAGCGCACGCGGTGGGACGGGTACCGCTTCGACGTCTCCGGTCGCTCGGACGCCGAGGCCGAGTCGGAGTGGGCGGACGAGGACGGTACGGCGGTCGCGTTGCTGCCGAGCACGCATCCCGGCCAGTTCGCGGAGGTGGGGGCGTGAGCCTGCACGAGATGCTGGCGAAAAGCTCCCCGCGCGAAACCCTCACCGCACATCTGGAGGCGACGCTCGCGGGCGCGGAGGCGTTGCGGCGGCGGATCGGCAGGATCAAGGCGGTCGAACCGGTCATCCAGGACGTGTTCTGGATCGTGGTACGGCTGGCCGCACTGTGCCACGACGCTGGGAAGATTCCCGAGGGGTTTCAGGCGATGCTCCGGGGGCGGTCCCGATTCTGGGGGGAGCGGCATGAGGCGGTCTCGCTGGGATTCCTTCCCGCGTTGCTGCCGGACGGGCCGATGCGGCTGTGGGTCGCGACCGGGGTGGTCACCCATCACCGTCCGATCGAGGGCGGCGGCCGGTCGCTGCTTCGCGCCTACGGCCGGGCTGACGAGGACGAGTGGCGTAAGCGGCTGCCGGTGCCCGGCAACGTCGCCGACGAACTGACCGAATGGCTCTCGCGCACGGCTCGGCGCGCGGGGCTGCCGGTGCGTCCGGACGTGCCGGTCGGAATGGATGTCACCGGCGCGGCCCGGCAAGTGTTCGAGCAGGTGGTGGAGCGGTGGGAGCCGCCCGCGTCGATGGAGGAAGGGCTCGCCGCCGTACTCGTGCAGGGGGCGGTGACGCTCGCCGACCACCTGTCGTCCGCGCACGGAACGCTGCACTCGCGCCAGCCGCTCGACGGCGACTTTCCCCGGCTGCTGGCCGCGCGGTTCGCCGAGAAAGGGCATCGGCTGCGGCCGCATCAGCGTCAGGCCGGTGCCGCGGACGGGCATCTGCTGCTGCGCGCCCCCACCGGGTCCGGGAAGACCGAATCCGGGCTGCTGTGGGCGTCGGCGCAGGTGGCGGCGATCGCGCGGGCGGTGGGCGGGACGCCCAGGGTGTTCTTCACGCTGCCGTACCTGGCGTCGATCAACGCGATGGCGGTACGGCTTGGCGAGTTGCTCGGCGACGGCGACCTCGTCGGCGTGATGCACTCCCGCGCCGCCTCCTACCATCTCGCCACCGCCATCTGCCCCGAGGACGGCGACGAGGAGCGGGCCGAGGCGGCGAAGAAGGCGGTGGCGCGGGCCGCCGCGACGCGGCTGTTCCAGGAGACCGTGCGGGTCGGCACGCCGTACCAGCTTCTGCGCGGCGCGCTCGCCGGGCCGGCGTACGCAAGCGTCCTGGTCGATGCGGCCAACTCGGTGTTCGTGCTGGACGAGCTACACGCCTACGACCCGCTGAGGCTCGGCTACATCCTGGCGATGACCCGGCTGTGGGAGCGGCTCGGCGGGCGCGTCGCCGTACTCTCGGCCACTTTGCCCGAGTCCCTCGCTGACCTGTTCCGGGACGTACTCGATGGAACGATTCACCAAATCGACGCGGACGCCTCGGGCGCCGCGCGGCGGCATCGGCTCCGGCTGCGCGACCGGCACCTCACCGACCCGGAGACGGTCGCGGAAATCGCCGGGCGACTCGACGGCGGCGAGTCGGTGCTGGTGGTGGCGAACAACGTGGCCGACGCCCAGCACGTGTTCGCCGAACTCTCGCCGCGGGCGGAAACGGCGTATCTGTTGCATTCGCGCTTCCGCCGCATGGACCGCGCCGCCATCGAGGACGGCATCCGGCGGCGATTCGGCGTCGGGCGGCCACGATGCGGCGGGCTGGTCGTGGCGACGCAGGTCGTCGAGGTCAGCCTGGATGTGGACTTCGACTGCCTGTTCACCTCCGCCGCGCCGCTGGAGGCGCTGCTGCAGCGGTTCGGCCGCGTCAACCGGGTCGCCGAGCGGCCGGCCGCGGATGTCGTCGTCCACGCCCCCGCGTACGGGCCCCGGCGCAAGGGCGGCGAGGACTACGCCGACGGGGTCTATCCGAGGCTGCCGGTGGAGATGGGGTGGGACATCCTCACGCGGCATGACGGCGAGGAGGTGGACGAGGGCGAGGCGCGCGTGTGGCTCGACGAGGTGTACGCGAGCGACTGGGGCCGAGGGTGGCGCAAGGCCGTCGGCGAGCACCTGACCAGGTTCGAGGACGCCTTCCTCACCTTCGCCCACCCTTTCGCCGCCCGGGATGACCTCGGCGAACGGTTCGACCAGCTTTTCGACGGCACCGAGGCCGTTCTCGCCCAGGACCGCGACGCCTACGAAGCGGCGCTGGAGCAGGTGGACGACGTACGCGCGGCGGGGAGGCTGCTCGCCGAGCGGTACCTGATCCCGATGCCGTACTGGGCCGCGCCGCTCACCACATGGGAGAAGCGGCTCGGTGTCCGGGTCGTCGAGGCCGAATACGACGAGCGGCTCGGCCTGGGCGAGATCCACGGGCCGGTGGCGCAGGTGTACCAGGCGGGTGAGGTGCTGTGATCGGGCCCGAGGACGTGGGCGGGGTGCACGTCAAGTACCTCTATCACTGCCGCCGACAGTTGTGGCTGTACGCGCGGGGCGTGCGGCCCGAGTACCTCAGCGCGGCCGTGCAACTCGGCGAGGCCGTACACGAGACCTCCTACACGCGGAACTCGCCGATCGACCTGGGCGCGGCCAAACTGGACCACCTCGACGGGGCGGCCTGGGTGCACGAGGTCAAGTCGTCCGCCAAGCCGAGCCCGGGCGACGAGGCCCAGGTCAGGCACTACTGCTATCGGCTGCACGCCGTCGGGGTCCCCGCCGAGGGTGGCGTGCTGCGCTATCCGAAGACCAGGCGGACGCGCCGCCTGCCGTACACCGAGCAGGCCGCCGCCCAGGCGGAGGCCGACATCGCCGAAGTCCTCGCCGTCGTCGCCGCCCCCACGTCCCCGCCGCGTCAGGCCCGCAGCGCCTGCCGAGGCTGCTCCTACCTCGACTACTGCTGGAACGAGTAGATGCCCGCCGCCGCCCGTACCTACTGGCTCACCACGCCGTGCCGCATCCGCCGCAAGGACCAGTCCCTGCTGATCGAGCGCGTCGACGGCGCCCCCGTACACATCCCGATCACCGACGTGCGCGACATCGTGTGCTGCGACACCGCCGACATCAACACCGCCGTGATCAGCCTGCTCAACCAGCATCGGATCAACGTGCACTTCCTCAGCCACTACGGCGACTACGCGGGCTCCCTGCTCACCTCCGACACCAGCACCTCCGGCCAGACCGTGCTGGCCCAGGCCCGGCTCACCGACGACCCGGCCGCCTCGCTCGTAATCGCCCGCGCCATCGTCACCGGTGCCGCCGCCAACGTCCGCCGAGTGATCGACCGCAGGCTGCTCGCCCGTCCACTCGAAGTCCTGGAAGCGTCCGTCGCCGAGGCCACCACCCGCGAACAGCTCATGAGCGCCGAAGGCAACTTCCGCCGCGCGGCCTGGGCCGTACTCGACACCCGCCTCCCGGACTGGCTGCAGCTACACGGCCGCAGCCGTCGCCCGCCCGCCAACGCGGGGAACGCCCTGATCAGTTACGTGAACGGCATCGTGTACGCGCGGGTCCTGTCGGCGCTGCGCCTCACCCCGCTCCACACGGGCCTGTCCTTCCTGCACAGCACCATGGAACGGCAGCGCCACTCGCTCGTCCTCGACCTCGCCGAAGTGTTCAAGCCGCTTTTCGCCGAACGCCTCCTGCTACGCCTCGCCGGCCGAGGCCAGCTCAAACCAGCCCACTTCGACATCGACGTCAACCAGGCCATGCTCAGCGAGCCGGGCCGCAAACTGGTCGTACAGACCGTACGCGACGAACTCGCCGTCACCATCCAGCACCGCACCCTGAACCGCGCCGTCGCCTACGACGAGCTCCCCTACCTGGAGGCCCTCCAACTCACCCGCACCTGCCTCGAAGGCACCCCCTACAAGCCTTTCCGCATCTGGTGGTGAGCCGGACATGTACGTCGTGCTCGTCTACGACACCCTCGCCGCCCGCAACCCCGCCATCCTCCGCCTATGCCGCCAATACCTCCACCACGTCCAACGCAGCGTCTTCGAAGGCTCCCTCAGCCCCGCCCAACTCAAACACTTCCACCACAAGGTCAACACCGTGATCGACCCCACCTACGACAGCGTCCTCGTCTTCACCTTCCCACCCGGCACAACCCCAGAACGCCAAGAATGGGGTGTCGCCCAGCCCGCGCCCAGCGACATCCTTTAGCCACCGATGCCGCGCGTTGGGCGTAGACTTTGCAGCAAACCTCCGGGGTTTTCAGCACTACCGGAGGTTCACTGCAAAATGAGCTCCCCGAGCCTCGATGAGACTCCGGCTGACCTGCGACTTTACCGTCGGGTCCTCATCGCCCCTATGAGGGGTCGCAACTATTGACGTCATTGGCGACCAGCTCGGAGGTGTATGGTCCTCATCGCCCCTATGAGGGGTCGCAACCCTTCTGTTTGCCGCCACAGCGGCATGCTGGGGGACTACCGTCCTCATCGCCCCTATGAGGGGTCGCAACCCGAGCGGCTCCCACCCGATGCCGTAGTGCACACCACGGGTCCTCATCGCCCCTATGAGGGGTCGCAACCTGCCCGGCGGGCTGACGTTCATAGAGGCGTACCCGTCCTCATCGCCCCTATGAGGGGTCGCAACCGGGACACGCGCCGCAGCTCGAACCGGGGCCGGTCGCGTCCTCATCGCCCCTATGAGGGGTCGCAACTGCTCCCGGACGGGGAACTGGCCGGGGTGTTCTGGTCCTCATCGCCCCTATGAGGGGTCGCAACCTGCCCCCCCACGATCCGTTGGCGGGGACGGCGGTCCTCATCGCCCCTATGAGGGGTCGCAACGCCAGCTCCCGCAGGCCGGCGATGATCGACTCGCGTCCTCATCGCCCCTATGAGGGGTCGCAACACGAGTCGGACGAGAGAACCCGCTCGCTTAGGAACCAGTTCTCATCGTCCCTATGAAGGGCCTTACTAGTGAGCGCTTCGCGCGTCAGGATCTCTAGCGGGAAGAAAGGGAAAGAAATGATGAGGATCATCACAGGTATTTCGGGGTGGGGGATTACGGCTTTGGCTGGTGTGGCGGGGGCTGTGGCGGCGGGGACGGTGCCGGATGTAATCAAGGGATGGTGGGGGGATCATCGGTGGTTTTTGACGGTTTTGTGTTTGGGGGCGGCTGGGGTTTTCGCGGGGATTAACCGGTGGCAGCAGCGGAATAGGGGGGTGGGGATTGTTTTGGCGTTGCCGCGGGAGGAGTGGCGGGCGCCGTGGAGTGAGCAGTGGACGCACGCGGCCGTCGATCATGCTCGGCGGAGTCATGATTCGTGTTTCGCGGTGCGGCGGACGATACCGGCGGAGGCGGACGCCAGGGTGCGGCGGGAATTGCGGAAAGATGCGCTGGAGTTGGCGTTTGAGCTGGTCAGTGCGCGGTTGACGGAGATTTCGGAGGCCGATCCGGCGGCACCTGTCTCGTTGTACGTCAACGCGGCGTTGCCGGATGCCTTTGAGCTTGGGGCGATGTTCAAGTTCAACGTGCAGCGCGGGATTCGGGGGGTTGCGGCGCGGCGAGGGGCGAGTGCCGATGAGCCGGTGGTGGTGCAGCGTTCGGAGAGTGGGCGGGATGCCTTCTTCTCGGCGATCTGGATCAGCGGGAAGTTGAAGGGGGAGTTGAGCCCGGCCGAGTTGGTGCGGGCGGAGAAGTTGGTCCGGGTGGTGGAGGAGCCGGAGTTCGAGCGTGCGCCGGACGGGGGTGCGGTCGCGCTCGTGGTGCATCTGTCGGACAACCCGCTGATGGTGGCGCAGGCGTTGCGGGCCGCTGGGGAGGGGTGCGCGGATACGCGGGGGCGGGTGGAGAGGTGCCGGGACGCGCTGGTGGTCGATGGCGGGGCGGGAAATATCCCGGAGTCGGCGGCTGAATTCGAGCTGATCGTGCGACGGGTGTACGGGGCGTGGCGGCAATGGGCGGCGGCCCGGCCGCAATACGCGGAACTTCAGACGCGGCTGTTCATAGCCGCGCCGGCCAGCGTGGCGTTCGCGTTGGGGTGGTTGCTCGGGCACACCGTGCGGGTGATTCCGCATCCGTATCAGGAAGGAAGGTCATGAACGTCGTCGTGATACGTACGGCGGGAAATCAGCGGTACATCTTCTCCTCGAATAAGCGGCAGGAGATCGTCGGCGCCTCGGAATTGATTTCCCGGGTGGACCGGGTGTGGGTGCACGAGGCTTTACGGGAGGCTTTTACGGGATACCGCGAGGAGTGGCGTATCGACGGTGGCCACCCGGCCGAGCTGCTCATGGCGGGGGCCGGGGGTATCACCGTGCAGGCTCGGGACGCGGCGGCGGCCAGGAAGCTGGTCACTCATCTGACCCGCAAGGCCCTGGAGAAGGCGCCAGGGCTGGATGTCTGCGGTGTGGTGATCGGATACGGCGCGGACGCGAACGCGGGGTCCGGCAGCACAACTCTGGCCGACGCCATTTACGACGCCCAGGCGAAGTTGGCCGTCGTACGGGAGGGCAGGCCCGGCCCGCAGGCCAGGTTCGGGCGGCTGCCGCTGGTCGAGGAATGCGCGTCGAACGGGCTCCCGGCATACGAACTTGTTCGGGAAGGGGACGAACCCGCCCAGCCGAGGTCCAAGGTGGCGGTGAGCAAGCTGGATGCCTTCAGATCGGCGTTCGAGCGCCTGGCCGATCTCGCTCCCATCGCCGAGGCATCGAGCGAGGCCGGGGCAAAAGGAGATCAGGAGGAGGTTGATCGCCGGAAGCGGCGCGTCATGGGCCAGATCGTGGACCGACTGGGGCTGGAGGCCGACTGGGTCGCGGTGGTGCACGCGGACGGCAACGCCCTCGGTGACTTCTTCAAGCGGTTGCGTAAACGTGCGAAGGGCCAGAGCGACGCGGCCTACGCCAAGCAGTTGCGGGACGTTTCGAAAGCCGTGGATGACTGTGCCAAGGCCGCGTTCCGGGCCGCCTGGCGGAACACCAGAAATGAATTCGTGCGGAACGACCCGGAAGTCCTCGTGTCCGGGGAACCGCCGGTGCTGCCGCTGGTGCTGGGCGGCGACGACCTGACGGTGGTCTGCGAGGGGCGCGTGGCGTTGACGTTCACCCGGCACTTTCTGGAGGAGTTCGAGAAGGAGACCGCCAAGGGCGGCTGGACGAAGGCGGGGGATCGCGACCATCTGACGGCGGCGGCCGGTGTGGCGATCGTCAAGCGGAACTATCCGTTCCATTTCGCCTACGAGCTGGCCGAGGAACTGCTGGAGCAGGAGGCCAAGGCGGTCAAGGAACTCGGGTCGGCGGTGGCGTTCGCGGTGTTGCTGGACAGCGCGGCGGCGGACCTTAAGAGGCTGCGGCGGTCGTTCTCCGGCAAGTCGAGCTCGCCGTACCTGGTGGGCAAGGCGGCGCAGGGGGACATCGCGGGCGTCCAGCGGTGGGAGGACCTGGAGCGGCGGGTCGCGGCGTTGAACGCGCCGGACCCGGAGGGGGAGGGGCTTCTCGTCCCCCGGAGCGTGGCGCATGACCTGCGGGAGGGGTTGTCCCTCGGGCCGGAGGTGGCGGCGTCGCGGCTGCGGGTGCTGCAACGCCGGTACGCCGAGGGCACCAGGCACCGGAACGCGCTTGACCGGCTGGCGAAGGACCCGGATTCGCTGGGCGGGTTGCCGGACGCGATGGCGGCGGTGCCCTTCCTGCCGCAGGTGAAGGCATGGGCGGACGCGGAGCCACAGGCGGACGTGAAACGACGGGCGGACGCGGAGCCGCGGACGGACACGAAGGCACGGGGGGAACGGTGAATCTCGATCTCACGCTGTTCATGATCAGCGACTGGCAGGTGGGCACGGGGACCGGAGCGCCCGGGTACCTCGACCGCCTCGTCCAACGCGACCCGCGCGGCGACGGGACGACGCCCGGCCCGCCGATCGTGCCGGCGAAGACGCTCGTCGGCGTGTGGCGCGACTCCTGCGAACTGGCCGCGTACGCCCTCGACGCCGGGCCGATCGGCGTGTGGCACGAGTGGGTGGACTTCCTGTTCGGCGGTCAGTACAAGGCGGAGCAGCACGCCCTGCGGCCCGCCGCACTGATCGTGGATGGTGCACTGCGGCCGCCGGGCAGGCTGACCGACCTGCTGCTGACCAGGCCGCAGGTGGCGCTGGCGGCCACCTTCCGCAAGCCGGGGGTCGCGATCGACCCGGTCACCGGTACGGCCAAGGCGGAGATGCTGCGCTTCGAGGAGCTCGCGCGGGCCGGCGTCACGCTGACGGGAAAGGCGCGAATCGAAGGCTTCGAGGACCTGGACGGGCGGCAACGGCGGGCCGTGGTGACCATCCTCGGCGCCGGCGCGCGACTGCTGGAGACGATCGGCGGCAAGCGTCGCCGTGGCGCGGGCCGATGCCTGCTGACCGTCACCGGGGACGGCTTCCCCGACGAGGTGACGTTGCCGCAGCATGGTGAGATCGCCTCGCCGCCCGCCGGTCGGCCGTACACAGTGGAGGACCGGCCTGAACCCGCCCCGGGCGGCACCAGCCAGGGCTGGGAATGCGCCGAGCTGACCATCACGGTGGAGCAGCCGGTGCTGGTGGCCGCGACAGTGGAGGGCAACCTCGTGTCGGGGGCGGACCACATCCCGGGTTGGTGCCTCATGCCCGAGGTGGCGCGCAGGCTCGGCGGCCCGGCGCACGCGCTGGTGCGCACCGGGGATCTCGTCGTCACCGCCGCGACGCCGCTGTCGCCGGCGGGGGAGCCGACGCTACCGGTGCCCCGGGTGCTGAAGCACGCGAAAGGCAACCCATCCAAGGTCATCGGCAGCCGGATGCGCGGGCCGGTGGA
Organism: Thermopolyspora sp. NPDC052614; assembly: GCF_040678635.1. Lineage (NCBI taxonomy): Bacteria > Bacillati > Actinomycetota > Actinomycetes > Streptosporangiales > Streptosporangiaceae > Thermopolyspora > Thermopolyspora sp. NPDC052614. Next base: position 74,743 of record NZ_JBFATZ010000017.1, on the reverse strand, counting down.
AGGTGGCAAGCCGTACCGCGACGGATACGTCACGCTGGACGGGCGGTGGGTAAGCAAACCCACGTTCACCGTGCGCATGCACAACACGATCAGCGACGCCGAGCAGCGTCCGCTCCGCAGGATCGGCGGCGTCTACATCTATCGGGCGCTTGCCTGCGGGACGCGGCTGCGCGCGGAGGTGCGGGTGCGCGCGGGCGCGCTGGGACCGGCCTGGGAGCGGAAGCTGTCCGGGCCCGAGCACTGGCGCGTGGGGCGCTCCGCCAAGGACGACTACGGCAAGGTGAAGGTGGAGGCGCGCAGAATCGAGGCTCCGCCGTCCCGTGCCGAAGCTCGGCGTGTGCTTCGGGTGTGGCTCCTCTCCGACCTGCTGGTCCGTGACGAGCGGCTGCGGTTGAGCACCCGGCCGGAGGACGTCGCCAGGGCGCTGCAGTCGGCTCTGGCGAGGGCCGGCGCGCCCGGGGTGCAACTGACTCCGGTGCTCGACATGGTGCCGCCGCAGCGAAACGACGCGGACGCGTCCCCGATGACGTCCGGCGCAGCGACCACCGCCCGTCAGGGCATCGAGCACGGCGGCCCCGGGCCGGTGGTGCGCGACGGCGAGGCCGGGCCGGCGACACTCGGCGTGCCGATGGCGTTGGGCACGAGCCGTACCGAGAGCTGGCACCGCGGCTGGGGGCTGCCTCGGCCCACCCTGTACGGCCTGGCCGCCGGAAGCTGCCTCACGTTCACCGTGGCAGGCGGGACGATCGCCGCCGAGGCGCTCGCCGAGGTCCGCGCGGCGGGCGTGGGGGAGCGTCGAGCGGAGGGCTTCGGCCAGGTGGAGTTCGACCATCCGGTGCTCGACGGCCCACAGCCGGGCGACGCGCCGGACGAGCCCGCCGTACCGAATCCCGGTCCGGAGGCGCGGCCGATCGCGCCCGGTGAGCAGGGCCACGAGACCGCCCGGGTGTACGAGCGCGCCGCCTGGCGGGCCGCGATCTACCGGGCCGCCGAGACGATCAGCGGGGACCCGGCCTGCCGTCGCCAGGTCACCCCGGACGGCCCGTCGAACTCGCAGCTCAACAACCTGCGCGAGCTCGCCGCGGACCTGCCCTCGGCCACGATCGAGGCCCGGCTGGCGTGGCTGACGAGGAAGAAGGAGGGCCGTCCGTCGTGGCCCGAATCCGCCGTCAAGACCGTCACCGACCTGTTCACCGCGCCCGACCGGGTCTGGACGCTGCTCGACCTGCCCGAGGGCGAGCTCGTGGTCACCACCGACGGCAGACGGGCGCTCCGCGACGAGCTGCGCCCGGAGGCGATCCGGGTCCTGCTCAACGCCTGCCTGCGCGAGCACGCCCGCGCGGAGGCGTCCGCACGCGACGAAGGAGGAGAACATGAGTGACCGCGCGGGTAGGCCGGTGACCGCGAGGATCCGGGCCCGTGGCTGGCTGCGCACCGAGTCGCCGCTGCATGTCGGCGGCCTCGGCGACGACCCGTCTGAGGCGCTGCCGATCGCCGTGGACGGCCTGGGCCGCCCGTACGTGCCGGGCACCACTCTGGCCGGGGTGCTGCGCCACTGGATGCTCGGCGCGGCGACATACGTGGACGAATCCCCCGAGGAGAGATCCGGGCCGGTCGACGAATCCCTGATCGCGGACCTGCGTGGGCTGTGGGGATACGTTCCGCGACGCGACGCGGAGAACCAGGGGCAGGCCAGCCGGGTCGTCGTCGCCGACGCGCTGATCGCCGTGGACACCCGGCTCGGCGACTACGGCCTGCCCGCGACGCCGCTCGACCCCGCCCGCCTGGAGTTCCGCCCCTCGGTCGGCATCGACCGCGTCACCGGCGCGGCGGCCACCGAGTTCTTGTACGGCAGGGTCGTCATCCCGGCCGGCCACTACATCCGCCTGGCGCTGGACATCGAGTCCCACGGCGACGGCGAAGGCGACGAGGCCCGCATGGCCGCGATGCTCACCGCCCTCGCCGGAGGCGAGATCCGGATCGGCGTGGGCACCGGCAAAGGACTCGGCGCGGTGCGACTCCTAGAAGACACCCTCGAACTCGTCGTGGACCGCTTCGACTCCCCTGAGGGCCTGCTGGCCGCCCTGCGCGGCACCCCGTCCGGCGACCGTGTCCGCACCCTGGACACGCTGCGCCGGGCGGACGCGGCGCTGCCGCCGCGGCGACGGCGTATGGACGTGCGCGTCGCGTGGCGGCCCCTCGCCCCTGTGATGGTGCGCTCGGGCAGACGCGGCCTGATCATCGACACGCTGCCGCTCACCACCCGTGTGGACGACCGTCACCTGACGCTCGTCCTGCCCGGCTCCTCGATCAAGGGCGCCTTGCGTAGCCACGCCGAGTTGGTGGAACGCACCGCGCGAGCCCTGGAACCGGCGGCGGCCCCCGCCACCGGCGCGCCCGCATCCTGGCACAGCGCCGCGTTCCGCAAGCAACTGGACGAACTGCCCGCCGTACGCCGCCTGTTCGGCAGCGCCCGCGCCGACGCCGAACCCGATGAAGGCGACGAACCGCGACACTCGGGGGCGATCCGCGTGGAGGAGTGCACGTCGCTGGCGACGATCCCGGAGGCGTTGTGGCGTTCGGTCACGGGCGCCGACGCCGAGACGCTTCCGGGCGACGACGGCCGCCTCCCCGAGCAGGTGCGGGACCGGCTGGAGGACCTGGGGATGTCACAGGCGGACCACGTCGGGCTCGACCGCTGGACGGGCGGCGCGGCCGACGGGCGGCTGTTCAGCGTCCTGGAACCGCACGCGGTCGCCTGGGAGCCGATCCACCTGTCCGTCGACCTGACGCGGCTGGGCGACGACGGCGCGGCCCTCGCCCTGCTGCTGCTCACCTTGCGCGACCTGGCCGCCGGGCGCGTGCCGCTGGGCGCGTCCGCCAACCGGGGCCTCGGCGACATCGAGGTCACCGAGATCACGCTCACCGACCGGGAACGCTGGCCGGAACCCACCCCGCTCGCCGAGGCGCTGCGCGGCCCGCACGTCCGCGACATCGCCGACGCCTGGACCCGCTACGTGGAGGCGTCATGATCAAACTGTTCGCGGCCACGGCCGAGAACCTGCCGTTGCCCGAGGCGCTGGCCGAGGTGCCCGGCGGCTGCGCGCTGCTCACCTCCCCGTCGGCGTACCGGGTGGGCCTGGTGGAGGACGGGCGCTGCCTGCACCCGACCGGCCCGATGGACGTGTCCGCCGTGTACGAGGCCCGCGTCTTCACCGAAGATCTTGAACTGCGCTGGGTGGAGCCCGGCCACGCGGTGGTGCTCACCGAACGCGAGGACCTCATCCCCGCCGCCTTCGCCGACAGGATCGACCCGCTGGAGGCCGAGGCCGTCCACGAGACGGCCTACCTGGTATGGGGGAAGGCGACGCCGTTCGTCCCCGGCTGGACGTCGTTGCACTCCAGCCGCGTCGGGGTGATCACCGTGCCCGTCGCCCACACCGGCCGGGAACGGGTACGGCTGGCCGCCCGCGAGTACATCGCCGCCGATAAGGCGCACGGCAACGCCTACGTCGCGGAGGAGCGGCTGCTCCGCTTCGAGCCCCTGTCCCAGGAGAGGACATCCGATGTCTGACGCCTTCCTCAACCCCTACACCTTCATCCCCGCCTTCCCCCGCCAGAACCTGCCGGAGCCGCTGCGCGACGCCGCGCCTCCCCCCAGGAACCAGCTCCGCCCCGAAGCCTGGACCGGCCGCATCGCCGTCACCCTCACCACCGAGACGCCGCTGCTGCTCCTGGACACCGCCCGGTACCGGTCCTTCGGCGAGGGCGATGGCGAGGGCAAGCCGGACCATCGCGTCTATCCGGTACGGCTGCGCGACGGCAGGCCGTACCTGCCGGTGACGACGGTGAAAGGCATGCTGCGGGCCGCGTACGAGGCGATCACGAACTCGCGTTTCGGGGTCTTCGAGCCGCACGACGAGCGGTTCGGCTTTCGGCGTGACGCCGGCTTCGCGCTCGGCATGGTGCCGGTGTACGTGGGGTCGGGGGGGCGGCTCTTCCGCCTGAAAATGGCGCATTTGCGGCTGTACGACCGGGACGGCGGCGCGCTGTATCCGCCGGATCGGATGCCGAGGCACCGTGAGCGCATCAAGGCGCTGATCAGCGGCGGCCGGGCGGGTGATCGGGTGGTCGGCTTCACGCGCGACCTCTCCGAGGAACTGCCCGCCGGGCTGGGGGAGCGGACCGTCACGGGCATCGCGTACATCACCGGGCCCAACATCGAGGGGAAGACGGCCGAGCGTTTCTTCTTCTCCGAGGGTTCGCCGCCTGAACTCGGCCTGGCCCGGCCGTGGGAGGAACTGGCCGCCGACTGGAACCGGCTGATAGAGAACTACCGGACGGCCCACGACCCGAAGGAGTACCGTGAACGCCACCATCCGGACGGCCGGATCGCCGGCCCGGGGGAGCGCGTGGGGACGGGGCCGGGACAACTCGCCTGGAGCCCGCACCTGCATGACGACACTTGGCTGACGCTGACGCCGGGTTCGGTGTGTTTCGCCCGGCTGGTCAATGGGCGGGTGGACCGGCTGTACCCGGTCATGGTGCCGAGAGATCTGTATCCGGTCACTCCCGCAGACCTGCTCCCTGCCGATCTGAAACCTGCCCCTACCTACCACGAGCTGTCGCCGGCGGACCGCCTGTTCGGATGGGTCGCACCCGGCGGAAAGCAGCGCGTCCCTCCGGCCGCGTATCGGGGACGGATCCGCATCGGCCCGGTGATGTGCGACGACGACGCGAGCACCGCCGTACGGCGGTTCGGGGACGGGCTGCCGCTCGCCATCCTCAGCACGCCGAAGCCGCAGCAGGGCCGCTTCTACCTGGCCGAATCCGCCGCGCGGCCGGATCAGCCGGTCAGGTCGGGCACCGCCAAGGCCGACCTGTACCGGCGGGGGCGGGGCCTGCGGGGCCGGAAGGTCTACTGGCATCACGCCGGGCTCGACGCCGGGCAGCACTGGAACCCCGAGGTTCCGGGGGTGGACGCCAGCCAGGCGATGGTGGGCGGCCGATATCGCGAGTATCTCCGTCCCCGGACGCCGGTCGACGACAAGGGCACGCTCACCGGCGACAAGCGGCGCTACGCGACGACCGGCGTGGCGCAGCGCGACAGCCAGAACCGCTCGATCGAGGGGTGGGTGACCCCGGGCACGACGTTCCGCTTCACCATCGAGGTCCGGGACGTCGACGACTACGAGCTCGGCGCGCTCGCGTGGCTGCTCACACTGCCCGAGGGGTGCTTTCACCGGCTCGGGTTCGGGCGTCCGCTCGGGTTCGGCAGCGTACGGCTGAGCGTGGACGACGCCGGTGTCGAGCTGCATTCCGGTGCCGACTACGCGGCGTACTACCGGACGCTCGCGGGGGAGCTGCCGGGCAGGGACGGGGTCGCGATTCTGGCGGACGCGCGCAAGAGGTTCGAGGAGGTGGTCGAATCGTCGCCCGAGCTGAGAACGGTGCGGGATTCGATGCTCGCGGCCGCGCGGGGACGTGATCTTCCTGTGCACTATCCGCGGACCCGTCCGGAGGAGTTGCGGCCTGGCATTCCGGTTCCTCCGGATCCGCGTGGCGAGAACTACAAATGGTTCAGTGAGAACGAAAGGCTGGTAAAGGGAAATATCGCCCCTGGTCGAGGGCGGTCCTTGCCTAGCGTGCTCGGGAACGACACGCCTCTCGATCCGTATCCGGAAAAGGCGGAACGTTCTCCAAGAGGCGCGAACGGCGGCCGAAAGCCGAAGCGTTCCGGCTGAACAGGGCGTAAGGGAGGATCGGGGGGAAACAACCGCAGATAGCCATGATTATGTGAAGTCGCGCTGGGTGTGGCCTTTTCCGCGCTACCGTCGAGATAATCTCCTGCCGGTGGGGAGCATCCGGGCGCGAGCCGCGGCCGGCTCCGGCCTGACGCCGTCGTCCCCTCCCCACTCGCGGAGATTGCCGACTGTCCAGCCGTTCGCGATCGGGGGACGTCGTGCTGCTTCGTTCCGCGAGAGGAAGGGCGTCGCCGTGGGCAAGCCGGAAGGCAGGCTGCTGATTCACGCGATCGGCGGAGGCGACCTGGGCTACGCCGGGGCCGGCGGGGAAGGCAGGGCGACCCCCGACTACGAAGGCGACGCCGCGGCCACCGGCCGGGACCGGCGTCCGCTGCGCAAGATCTTCGAGGGTCTCGCCGGGGGCGGCCTCGCCCTGTCCCACGTCGTCCTGGTCGGCACGACCAATCGCGAGGGCATCATCGCGGGGCGCACGTTCGCCGAGCACGCCGAGGAGATGTGCCGCCGCCTGACCGCCGACCCTGGTCTGTGCGGCAGGCGACTGGAGCCGGGCGCGGTCGTGGTCGCCACCCCGGCCGAGCCCACCCTGGCCGCCACCTCGGCGGCGCTGGTCGAACTGCTGGCCCGGCGCCGCCCTGAAGAGATCATCGTCACCTGCGGATCCGGAGCGTTCGCGATCAGCATGGGCACCCTGTGCGCCGCCCTGCACACCCGCAATCGCGTCCGCATCCTGCACATCGACCATCCCGGCAGGCCGTACACGCTCGACCGCGCGCAGGACGCCGACGCGTACCTGGACTCTTGGCTGCTGCGTCACCGCTTCTGGGACTCGCTCGCCGAGTTGGACCCCAGCCACCGTGCCCACTGGGAACTGCTCGCCGCCCGCCAGGCCGGAGACACGACGTTCGCCTCCCTGCTGCGCGACGCCGGCACCCTGCCCCCGGGCCTCCCTGACGGAACAATCGGCAAATTCACCGAACCGCTGCCCACCGCTCAGGCGGCCCTGTTCGAGCGCGTCGGCCGCGGCGAGGCCGCCGACTTCGGCCTGCTGCGCTCCTGGTACGCCGAGCACCTCAGCCGCCTGCTCAAAAAGGAGAACGACACGCTCCCCGCCCCCACCAGGGCGAAACTCGACGCCCTGACCGCCGCGCTGCGCACCCGCGCCGACGGCCACGGCGGTCTGGCGGGCCTGCTGCGCGCCACCGCCCATGACATCCGAGCCGTCGCGGGCAGCGCCGCCGTACGGATGCTCCACGACGACGCCCTCACCCGCATGTACACCCGCGCGTCCACCCATCAGGCCCACCTGCTGCCCGAGCACGGCGAGGACACCCCCCTCCCGGCCACCCTCGTCGAGGCCGCCGACCGCTGGGAGAAGGACGACCCCGGCCACAAACTCGTCGCCGACACCGACCGCACTGGCTGGCCCGTCCTCGGCAGCGGCGACGTCCTCGGCCTGCTCGCCGTCGGCCTCGAACTGACCGGCAGAAACGGCGACAACGAGCAGGCCGTACGCGCCGTGCTCGCCGCCCTGAGCCACCGCCGCCACCGGCTCCTGCGTTCGGGCCGCCTGCGCCTACGCCTCCTCGCCAGCCCCGAGGCCCGCGACATCGCCCACCGACTCGCCCGCCGTACCGCGGAAACGATCGCCCCCGACGCCGACATCCAGGTGATCGAAAACGTCACGGGCGACATCGAAACCGTCCGCGACACGGTGGTCGCAGCCCTGGCGTCCGGCCCCCCGCCCACCGGCCGGACCGGATCGGAGAGCCTCCGTGACGTCGACGAGGTCGTGGTCGCCCTCAACCCCGGCCCCGCCGCGACCAACCACGGCATGATCGCGGCGGCCGTGCGCTGGTCGCTCACGGCAGCCTGCCCTCTCATCGTCGCCGAACTGACACGCCTCCCCGACGGACGCTCCCAGCTCACGGCCGCCCACCCGGTCCTCGCCCGCCTCGGCACGGACCGCGTACTCGCCGCCCTGACGGCGAGCGCGACCCGCCGCCTCGATCTCCGCACCGCCGTCCGCCTGACCGGCCGAGGCTCCCACGAACTGCGCGGCGTCATGCGCGAACTAAAACGCCTCCAAAACGACCTGTACGGCCCGGCCCAACACACCTGGTCGCCCGCCACCTGCCTGGCCCTGGCCCGACAGCGCCTCACCCTGATCGCCGAGATATGCGGCACCCGCCCACTGCCCGCCGCCTACCTCGCCGTCGAGGTGCTCCGCCCCGCGCTGTTCCCCTGGCACACCTGGAAGCGCCTCTGCGAACAACTGCCCGCCCTGCAAGAACTGTCCGCACTCGCCGCCAACTCCCTGCAAGGCCACGCCCTCGACCGGCGCGCCAAGAACGGCCGCTTCGCAACCCCGGCAACCGACCCACAGGTGAGCGAACTCCTCCGCCGAGCCATCCGGGAGCTCGGCCACCACCCCGACGACAATGCACTCCTAAAGGCATACAAATCAGTCATCGAGTCACTGGAAACCATCTATCGCGAAAGCGGTTGACGCCACCTCCACTCACTGGCAGCCTTTAACCGTTCAACGGCTGCCGCCCGCGAGCTTGAGCGCCTCGCCGCTCCTTTGAGGACCTCACAACCCGAGGTCAAAGTCACGCGATCACGCGCCTTCACGGCGCGCCGTTTTCGCATGCCTCAGAGGAGCAACAATGTACGTCGCCCGGGTAGCGGACCCCAACAGGGAAAAAGCCTTCTTCGCGTACTCCCGCCTGATCTCCCCGGCACTCCGCCACGCCGCCGCCACCCCCCTCCGCCAGGCCCGCCACCACGGCAGACCCTGCCTCGGCCCCGACGGCAAGCACTGGTGCCCCGACTGCGAGCAGGTCATCGACGACCACCTCCTGACCGGCTTCAACCGCCTCCGCGCCACCCTGGCCGGCAACCCGCCCACCACCAACGGCCACCCCGTACGCGAAATGATCGACGCCGCCACCTGGCTCTCCTCCACCGAGGCCACCCACCTGAGCCTCGACCTCACCGCCCGCAGACTCCGCCGACCCCCCACCCCAGCCGACCCCCCCGGCCTGCGCGCCACCCGCGCCCAACTCATCCACTACGTCCTGACCAACCTGGCCGCCCGCGTCCGCCGTGACGACGCCGCCGCCAAAGGCCTCTCCACCCGCCCCGACCGCGCCCTCCGCACCTCCGCCTGGGCCGCCCCCCTCCGCGCCGACCCCGACGCCTTCACCCTCCTCCTCGACGCCATCACCCGCCTCCGCAACGGCGCCACCAACCCCTACGACATCCCCCCACACCAACTCCCCCCCAACCTCGACCTCCCCACCGCCCGCACCCTCCTCCGCAATTCCCTAACCGCCCTGCGCACCCTCCACCCCGCCTTCCACCACGCCAACATCACCCTCCCCACCACCGCCCACACCCCCCTAACCGACCACGACACGCTCCCAGTCCAGAGCCCCGAGGACCTCCTCCTCCAAGCAGAAGCCGCCACAGAAGCCCAAACCCACCTCTCCACCCTCCTCACCACCCCCACCTACCGCCCCCTCCTGACCGCCATCACCGCCAACACCCCTCAACCGGCCCCCGCCCTCATCACCACCGCCACCAAAATCCTCAACATCCCCCCCGCCAAGGCCACCACCCTCATCCGGAACCTGATCAAACTGGCCACCCAGGCAGCCTCCTGACCCTTCCAACCCCACGTTCCGGCCACAGGCAAACCCACTTGCCTGAGGCCGGAACACATGCGGCACGAAGGGAAACGACCGCGCGTGCTGACGGCAACACACTGTGGAGCGACTCTTCCCCACTGGCCAGGCGGTTGCCATCCGTCGTAGGGGCGATGAAGCTCCGCACTTCCGGCACCACCCGAGCCAACAGGTCGCACATCACCGACCGCTCCGGCCTCAACACCTCCTCCGAACGCAAGCACCCCTCTTCCCCCACATGACATCTGCCCAGCTCACCCCGGGCTTCCCGGCAATGCGACTGGCCCCGGCCCGGCCAAGCGCGTTACGCTACCCCCCAGCCAACAAAAGCCCTTAACGATCATGGTCTTGCAGCAAACCTCCGGGGTTTTCAGCACTACCGGAGGTTCACTGCAAAAACCGCCCCCGAAGCCGCCACAGAAGCATGTCCCACCTGCGGCTTTACTCTCGGGTCCTCATCGCCCCTACGAGGGGTCGCAACTTGTAGGGGTCGACCAGCAGCACGGCCGTGTGGCGGACCTGTCCTCATCGCCCCTACGAGGGGTCGCAACCGCAGCCGGGAGCAGGCCGCCCACGCGTCCGGCCCGTGTCCTCATCGCCCCTACGAGGGGTCGCAACGCGATCCACTCCGGCGTGACCAGATGCTTGGCCATCGAGTCCTCATCGCCGTTACGAGGGGTCGCAACCCGGTTGGGGCAAGGACCTGGAGACGATCCAGAGCACGTCCTCATCGCCCCTACGAGGGGCCGCAACGAAGTGCAGGTGCAGGCGGGACGTATCCCGGAAGCGGGTCGGGTCCTCATCGCCCCTACGAGGGGTCGCAACGCGTGGTAAGTGGTCGCATGCGACGCGAGAGCCCGTCCTCATCGCCCCTGCGAGGGGTCGCACCGCGAGTCCGGGGTTGGTCAATGCCAGCGCGAGATCATCGGTCAGCGTGTCGTCGTCCGCGTTATCGTCCTGAGCTGCCTCGATTCACCTTTGGCACGATGTGGTACGGCTTGCGCTATGGGGGGAGCATGGATGAGTTCTGGGGCGCGGCCGGTCGATGTGAGCGTGTCAACGACTCGAGGAGCGTCACCCGTGGTCTTCGGCGAGGGCAGGCGTATGTGCTGACGATCAACGGCGAGCCTCTCGCAGATGTCATCCCGATCAAACGACGTCGCGCCGTCTCCACTGCAGAGGTTCTGGCGATCTTCGCAAACGCGCCCGTCCTCGATCTACGTGCCGACCTGGACATCGTCATCGATCAAGAGCTGCCGTCCGACCCGCTGGAAGGCACCGGCCTGTGCGGCACAAAGAAGGCGTGCTCGACACCAATATCATCGCGGCCCTTCCCTGGATGACGCCGTCGACCGCGCGTGGTGGTCACGGCGGTTCGGTCAGTTGGCCGTTGCGGTTCGCGCCGCGCGTTCCTGGGCGTCGAGGAGTTCGTCGCCGTGTTCGATCGTCCAGCGGCCGAGCGCTGCCATCGGGCCGTCGATGAGGCTCTGTCCCAGGGGAGTCAGGTGGTATTCGACGCGGGGTGGGGCCTCGGCGTGGGCGCGGCGGTCGATCAGGCCGTTGGCGAGGAGGCGGCGTAAGGCCTCGGTCAGGACCTTGTCGCTGATGCCGCCGATCGCGGCGCGTAGTTCGCGGCGGCGGCGGGGGCCCTTGCGAAGGGCGGTCAGGACGACGGGGTCCCAGGTGTGGGCGAACAGGTCGGTGGCCGCGCGCAGGCGGCAGTCGGCGACGAATCCGTGGTCTTCGCAATCGCTCATCGTGTCGTTCATTGTCGCAGTTCGATGCGTACCGATCGGTGCGTGACGGCCTGTCTACCGTGGCCGTCGGACAGGTCAACGCGTGGAGAGGGGCTGCGATGCGGATCGGCATCCTGGGCACGGGGAATCTGGCGGCGGCGCTGGGGGAGGGCTGGGCGCGGGCCGGACATGAGGTGGTGGTCGGCGGGCGGTCGCCGGATCGGGCGCAGGGGCTCGCGGAGCGGCTGGGGCGGGGGGTGCGTGCGGCCTCGCCGCGTGAGGTGGTCGCCGGGCGGGACGCGGTGCTGCTGGCGGTGTCGTGGGAGGGCGTTGAGGAGATGCTGCGGAGCGCGGGGGCTGACGAAGGGCTGCTGGCGGGGGTGCCGCTGATCGATCCGACGAACGCCGTCGAGCATGGGGTCGGGGTGCTGCTCACGGGGCCCGGCGAGTCGTTCGCGGGGCGGATCGCCAGGCTGGCGCCGGGGGCGCATGTGGTGAAGGCCTTTCATCTGTTTCCCGCCGGTCAGTGGACGGGGTCGGGCGGCGGTGACGGGGCCGCGGTGACGGTGGCGATGTGCGGGGACGATCCGGCCGCGCTGGAGGTTGTCGGTGAGCTGGTACGGGACGTCGGTGGGGTGCCTGCCGTACTGGGGGGACTGGATCGGGCCCGGCAGGTAGAGGAGGCCGCGGGGTTCGTCATCGGGTTGGCGTTCGGGGGCCATGACCCCAACTCGGCCATCCCGCGGGTTCCATCGCCGGTCGCCGCGCGGACCCGAGAGTAGAGTCGCAGGTCATGGTTCTTCCGGCGGGCTACTGCGGCGGTGTCTTGCGGTGAATCTCCGGTGCTGCAGGAAACCCGGGAGGTTGCTGTAGAGGGGCATTGGCGGACAGTGGTCGTGCAGTCAAACGGGATAGGCCGGTGCGTACCTACATATAAGTCATTTTCTGGGCATTGACGGCATTTCAGGTGGGCGTACCGATAATCTCGAACGACCGGTACCTACAAAGGGAGGGCGTAGTCGTGCCTGATGACTCTGGTGCCCAGCCATTGAACCTTGATACCACCACGCCGCACCAAGCCCGTATCTGGAACTATCTGCTGGGTGGTAAGGACAACTATCCGGTGGATCGCGCGGCCGCCGAGCAGGTGCGGGAGCGGTACCCGGCCATCGTGGACATCGCGCGGCGATCCAGGAATTTCCTGGGGCGCGCGGTCACTTTCCTCGCGAAGGAAGAGGGCATCAGGCAGTTTCTGGACGTCGGTACCGGGTTGCCGACGGTTGACAATACACACGAGATGGCCCAGCGTGTGGCTCCGGAGTCACGCATCGTGTACGTCGACAATGACCCCCTTGTTTACGTGCACGCTCAAGCGCTGCTGACCAGCCATCCGCTTGGGGCGTGTGCTTACATCCAGGCCGATGCGCGGCAACCGGAGACGATATTGACGGCAGCGGCCGAGACGCTGGATTTCAGCCGGCCCATCGCCCTGATCGTCATGGGCGTCATGGGCACCGTCGCTGACGACGCGCGGGCCTACTCGATCATGGATACGTTCGTGCGGGCCTTGCCGTCGGGCAGGTTCCTGGTCTTCGAGGATGGCACGGCCGTGGTCCATCCGGAGGCCGCCACGGCGGCGGCGAAGCAGACGGGCTACCAGTACCGGTTGCGTACTCCGCAGGAGTTCGCGAGATTCTTCGACGGGCTCCAACTGTTGGAACCGGGCATCGTGTCGGTCTCCCGTTGGCGGCCGGAGGCGACGCCGTGGGAGGTCCCCGACGAAGTCGACGCGTTTTGCGGCGTGGGCCGAAAGCCCTGAGGCGTTTCGCTCATGAGGGGCCCGGCCCACCCCAGGTCATGCGGGACGGCCGCCGGTACGCGCGGACGCGGGTGTGGAGCTTAGGACTCGGGTGAGCCAGTCGGTGCGTGTCCGGCGGGCCTCGGTGGAGAGGGCGGCGTCGGGGAAGAGGGCGTCGAAGCCATGGAAGCCGCCGGCCCACACGTGGAGTTCGGCCTGGCCGCCCGCCGCCCAGACGCGGGTGGCGTAGTCGACGGACTCGTCGCGGAAGACCTCGGCGGTGCCGGCGTCGATGTACGTGGTGGGCAGGCCGGACAGGTCGTCGGCCGTGGCGGGGGAGATATAGGCGGGGATCTGGTCGTCGGTGCGGTCGCCGAGGAGTGAGCGCCAGGCGAACTCGTTGGTCTCGCGGGTCCAAATGCCGGGTTCGCCGGCGTACTGGCGGCTGGAGACGGTGATGTTGCGGTGGTCGAGCATGGGGCAGATCAGGATTTGGGCGGCGATGGGCGGGGTGCCGCGGTCGCGGGCCAGCAGGGTGACGCCGGCGGTGAGGCCGCCGCCCGCGCTGGCGCCCGCGACGATGATGCGGGCGGGGTCGATGCCGAGGTCGTCGGCGTGCTCGGCGACCCACAGCAGGCCCTGGTAGCAGTCCTCGACCGGGGTGCTGCCGCCGTTCTCCGGCGCCAGCCGGTAGTCGACGGTGACCACGGTGGCGCCGAGCGCGTCGAGCCACTCCAGGGGGATGTCGATCTGTGAGAAACGGTCACCCATGATCATGCCGCCGCCGTGCATCCAGTAGACGCAGGGGGCGTTCGGGGCGGCGATGGCCGAGGTGAAGATCGACAGCGGGATCTGTGCGCCGTCGGGGGTGGGGATGGTGAGGTCGCGGTGGGTGGCCGCGCGGCCCTTCAGGAGGGTGTCGATCGGCGCCGAGGGGATCTGGCGGAACTGCGCGAGGAGTTCCGGGGTGATCTGCGTGACGAGGGGCATCTCGGAGAGCAGCGCGTTCAGTTCGGGGTCCACGCCGGGACGTGCCAGGGTCATGGCTTGGGTTCCTTTCGAGGGGGAAGGGGAGGCTTCGGCGGGCGGGTTAGAGGACGGCCTTGCCGCCGATCGGCACGTAGTCGGTGTACGGCGACTCCGCGGCCACCAGTTCCTGGACCTGCTTCACCAGGGACTGCGCCGCCTCGCTGGCGAAGATGCGGTGGTGGTCCTCCTCGCTGCTCCAGCCCTCGGTGACGTGGATGACGTCGGGGTTGGACGCGGACTGGCAGATGAGGTAGACGAGGCAGTGCTCGCTCGCGGCGGGGCTGCCCTCGTCCAGGCCGGTCAGCAGCAGGGCGGCCAGCCGGTCGCCCATGCCGGGCTTGGCGGTCAGGGTGGCGTTGAATCCGTAGCGGACGGTCATGGGTCGCTCCTGTCTCGGATGGAGATGCGGATTCCTCCCGGCCGGCCCTTCGTCGTCTGACCGGCCGGGAAGTTCGTTGGTCCCATCTCACCGCCCTGGCATGGGGAAACAGTAGAACGAACCTCCCTGTCTCTTGCACGATCCTCTCTCGTGGGGGAGACATGAGCGGGTTCGTGTGCTGGAATCAGGGCATGGGATTCGATGAGCTCCGCGCCTTGCTGGCCCGGCACGTGCGGCAAGACGAGACCACCGCCATCGACGGCCTGTACATCGCGAGGATCGAGCGGTCGGGTCCGCCGTCGCCGTCGATGTCCGGCACCGTGCTGGCGATTCTCGCCCAGGGGGCCAAACGCCTTGCGATCGGTGACCGCGTCTTCGAGTACCGTCCCGGCGACTATCTCGTAGCGTCCGTCGACCTGCCGGTCACCGGTCACTTCATCGAGACGGATCCGGAGCATCCCGCCCTGGGGCTCGCGCTCGTCCTGGAACCGTCCGCCATCGCGGAGCTTCTGCTGCAGGCCCGCCCGGGTGACCTGCCCCGCCCCAGGGGAGGTGCGCTGCCGGGCATCGCCGTCGCCGGCATGACCGCCGACCTGCTCGACGCCGTGACCCGCCTGGTACGCCTGCTCGACCGGCCCCACGACCAGGCCGTTCTGGCTCCGCTGATCAAGCGCGAGATCCTCTGGCGGCTGATCACCGGCGAGCAGGGCGGCGCCGTGCGCCAGCTCGGTTTGGCCGACAGCAGCCTCAGTCACATCGCGCGGGCGGCGCGGTGGATTCGCCGGCACTATGCCGAACCGTTCCGGGTCGAAGACCTCGCGCGTCTGTCCGGTATGAGCGTCTCGGCGTTCTATCGCAACTTTCAGGCGGTGACCGCGATGAGCCCTATTCAGTTCCAGAAACAGGTCCGGCTGCAGGAAGCCCGGCTGCTGCTGGCCGCGCACCCGAACGACGTCACCGGAGTCGCCCATCGGGTCGGGTACGACAGTCCTTCGCAGTTCAGCCGGGAGTACCGCCGCGAGTTCGGCGCTCCGCCCAGCCGTGACGCGGCCCGCCTCCTCTCCCACGATCTCGGGCACGACGACGGCCTCTCGCGCAAGGACCTGCGTACGCCTGCGGTGACGACTTCACCGGTGTCGGGGTCGGGCCGGGCGTGATCGCCGCCGGGTGCGATGCCGCAGGTGGGCATCGAAGCTCTGGGGCCGGTTTCGCGGTGAACCTCCGGTAGTGCTGGGAACCCCGGAGGTTCGCTGAGGCGCGATCGCCCGGACGGGGACCGCTCCGGGCGGGTGGCGATGGCACCAGCCCGGAGCGGTCCCCGCGCTCAGAACGTGATCATCACTGCGGCAGGTTGCCCTGCTTGTCGACGTACCCGGTGGTCACGAAGGTCTGTCGCTGCGTGGGGAGCGGCAAGCCCTCCTCCAGGGTCTCTAGCTGCAGTACCTTGCCCGTATCGGCGTCGAGGATCAGGCGGTGGGTGACCTTTCCGCCCTTCAAGCTGTCCAGTACGTGCCCCTGCGTCTCCAGCGAAGTGCCCGTACGCCCCATCGCGTCAACGACGTTCGACTGGGACTTCAGCCCCAGGTCGGAGTCGGCCAGCACCTGATACAGCGCGGCCCGCGTTCCCGGAGTGATCGGCGAGGTCAGCAGTTGCACGCCCGTGTGCCACATGTACCAGCGGAGGTCGCGTCCGTCCTTCTGCAGGTCGCTCTGCTCGTACATGCTCATGAGTTCGGCCTTGAGCTTCTCCTTGTCGGTTGGCAGCTTGGGGTAGTCCGACCAGGTCAGGCTCGGGTTCCACCAGGCTTCCGGTCCGCCGGCCGGCTTCTCCTCTTCCCTCTGCGGCTGATCGCTCCCGTACAGTTTCGGGGAACCCCGCCGCTGCCACCGCGCCTTGTCGTCCGCGCTCGCGAAGTAGAACTTGAAGTCCTGGTTGAACACCCTGAGGTCGTTTCCGTCGCCCAGCGGCCGCCACTCCTCGACGGTCTGCTCCTTTACCGCCGAGTAGAGATAGCTTTCGGACTTCACCTTTCTGACCTTGGCTTCGAAGCGCGCTCTCGCGGTCGCGATTTCGGCGGCGGTGGCATTCGGGTCCTGCCGCTTGTCTTCGAACTCTCTGACCGCGGCCTGGACCTCGGAATCCCACTGCTCCGCCTGCCCGCGAAACTCCGGGACCAGGTCAAGCCGGCGCACCCGTGAGTACCAGTAGGCGCGAGCAGGGAGCGGCTCCTTCGACGAGACCTTCGCCGCGGCCAGCAGGACCGCCTTGGCGTTCGCGGCCTTGGGGACGGACGCCGGGGAACCCGTCGAGGGATTCGTCACGACCGGAGGGGCGGCGATCGAAATCTCGGTCGATGGACGGCCCGAGACGAGCTGCGGCACGATGGCCGTCGCCGCCGCTAGCATGCCGAGGCCGGCGACGATGCCGACCTTGACGCGGAGGCCGAGGCGACGGTCGCGCGCCCGGGTGAATCTTTCATGTCGCACCGGAGCCGCCTCAGGCTCCGGCGGGGTCTGGCGCGCCTGCGCGGACGCGGCCATCGTCTCCCGCAGCGTCCTGCGCGCCCGCTCGTACGCCTCGGGCCGCAGCGGCGGGGCATCCTTCAGCCGACCCAGCAGGTCAAGCTCGTCCACGGTCACCGGCCTTCCTTCACACCGTTGAGTTCGATCAGTAGCGCGGCCACCTCTGGCGCGGTTCGCAGCGCCGTACGGGCCTGGTGGAGCAGGCGGCGTGCCGTACCGGCCGGGATCTGGAGCGCCCGCGCGGCGTCGGCGACGGTCAGGTCCTCCCAGGCGACCAGGGTGAGCACGTCCCGTTCCTCCTGCTTGAGCCGCTGCAGGGCCGCCCGGAGGCCCGCCTGGGTGTCCACGCGGACGTCCACCGACGGCCAGGGATCCCAGCCGCTGACCA
This sequence comes from Thermopolyspora sp. NPDC052614, assembly GCF_040678635.1. NCBI lineage: Bacteria > Bacillati > Actinomycetota > Actinomycetes > Streptosporangiales > Streptosporangiaceae > Thermopolyspora > Thermopolyspora sp. NPDC052614. Next base: position 57,439 of record NZ_JBFATZ010000017.1, on the reverse strand, counting down.
GGATCGTCACGTCGGGGACGAGCTCCTCGGCGGGCCGGGACCGCCAGTGGCGCCGCAGCCTGTTGAGGGCCACCCCGTACAGCCACGGCCGCGCGTCCGGGTACGCCCGGTCATAGGTCCTGCGGGACTCGAAGGCCGTCACCCACACCTCGCCGAGGAGATCCTCGGCCGCCTCCCGCCCCACTCGCCGCGCGAGGTAGGCCCCGACGGCGTCCTCGTGGCGGCAGATCACCTCCATAAAGGCGTCGTTGTCCCCGGCCAGCGATCTGCCGATCAGTTCCGCATCTGTCGTCATGGCCTTCCTCGACTCTGCTTACATTTCACCCTCCTATTGCCGACTCGCTCTCAAAGCGTTCAGAACCGGGAAGGGCATGCGCGTCCAGGACCGCTCCTGGAGGTACGGGCAGGGGCTCACCGGCGGCGTGTGAGTCAGGCGGCGGGGGCGCGGATCGTGGGGCCCCCGCGTCATTCGGCGCAGCCTGCGCCGACCGATACGCTTTGCCTGTGCCCGATCTCGCCCCCGCCCGGCCGGATGCCTCCGCCCGGCCGGATGCCTCCGCCCGGCCGGATGCCTCCGCCCGCAGCGCGGCAGAGCGCGGCCGGGCACGAGCGATTCAGCTCGCCCGTCAGCAGTTCATCGCCGGTCAACGGGTCGAGATGGGGGCGCTTGCCCGGGAGATCGGGGTCAGCCGGATGACGCTGAACCGCTGGGTCGGGAGCCGGTACCGCCTCCTTGGCGATGTCAACTGGACGTTCGCGCACCACGCGCTGAAGACCAGCCGGAAACGGGCCCGCGGTTCGGGGATCGACGTGGTCGCCGGCACGGTCGAGGGCTTCATCGCGACGGTGCTGGAGTCGGATTTCATGCGGACCTTCCTGCGGCAGGAGGGCGAGATCGCGCTTCGGATCGTCACCACGCACAGCACCGACCTGCAGCGCAACTTCATCGCCTACGTCGCGGCACTGCTCGAGGAAGAGCTGCCCGGGCACACCACCGGCATGCCCACCGACGACCTCGCCTACCTGATCGTGCGAATCGCCGAGTCGTTCTGCTACGTGGACATGATCACCGGTGGTGAGCCGGACGCCACAAAGGTCGGCGCGGCCATCCGCGCCCTGTTGTCCTGACGCGGCGGCCGGTCAGGAGATCTCCCGCTTGAGGTCCGGTCGCCGCGGACCGCCCGTGGTCAGGTCCGATGGCCGGCGGCGACGCCGTCCGCGTCGACCTGGAGCCGCAGCTCCTCGGCTTTCGCCCGGGCGCGCTTGGCGCCGGCCACCGACTGCCGCCACTTCGCGAAGGCCACCGCGACCACGAGCACGACCCCGTTGAACAGATCACCCAGCCACTGGGCACTGGTGACGAACTGGAGCCCCTGGATCCCCGTGGCGAGGATGTAGACGGCCGCCACGGTGCCCCAGGCGTTGAAGGTGCCGCGCAGCAGCACCGAGCCGAGGAAGGCCGCGGCGAACGCGGGAAGCAGCAGGGCCGGGCCGTAGGTCAGGGAGGGGCCGTACAGCGATCCGTACAGGACCCCGCCGATGCCGGCGATCAGCCCGGACAGCACGAAGCCGAGCAGCACGTGCCGTCCGACGTGGACGCCGGCCAGCCGCGCGGCGTCGGCGTTCCCGCCGACCGCGTAGATGTACCGGCCCGCCGTCATGCGGCTGAGCAGCCACCACACGGCGAAGGCGATGACGAGGACGTAGACCACGATGATCTGGAAGCCGAAGACCGTCGTGGTGGTCAGCCGCACCCAGGCGGGCGAGTTCGGCGGCACCGGCTGAGTGGCCCCGACGATCATGGCTTGTACGGCGAGCGCCACCGAGGACATGCCGAGCGTCGCGATGAACGAGTTCACCTTGAACCGCACGACCACCACGCCGTTCACCAGGCCGATCAAAACGCCGACGAGTACGGCGGCGACGACGGCGGGCACCATGGGCACGCCGCGTTCGGTCTGCAACCAGACCGCGACCACCGTCGCCAGGTTCATCGCGGCGCCGGCGGACAGATCGTACGCGCCGGCGCACAGCGGGATCAGTACGGCGAGGGCCAGCAGGGCGGTCGCCGCGTTGGCGGACGCCACGCTGTGCAGGGTGGCGGTGGTGAGGAAGAGATCCGGTTTCCACGCGCCGAATATCGCGATGAAGGCGAGCCACAGATACAGGCCGGCGAACCGGTCGAACTGGAGGCGAAAGCGGATCCGGTCGCTCATACGGGCTCCTTGCGGACGACGTGGGCCGATTGGTCGGCAATCGCCGACGGGGTGATGGCGGATCCCCGCAACTCGCCGGCGATCCGGCCGCGCCGCAGCACCAGCACGCGGTGGCAGATCGCGGCCAGCTCCTCTTCGTCGGAGGAGCTGACGACGATGCCGATGCCGTCCCGCCGCGCGGCGTCGAGCAGCAGCGAGTGGAGGGCCGCCTGCGCCGCGACGTCGATTCCTTGGGTCGGCTCGTCGAGCAGCAGGACGCGGGGCCGGCGCCGCAGGCAGCGGGCCAGCACGATCTTCTGCTGGTTTCCGCCGCTGAAGTCCGCGAGGCGCTGCTCGATCGCTCCGGGCGGGCGGACGCCCACCCGGTCGAACCAGTCGAGCGCGGACCGCCGTTCCCCGGCGCGGTCCACCCGTCCCCATCGCGAGCATGCGGCGAGGTCCGCCACGGTGAGGTTCTCGCGGCCGGTGAGTTCGGGTATCGCGGCGAGCCGGTTGCGATCCGCCGGCACGTACGCCAGCCCGGCGGCCATCGCGGCCTGGGGGCCCGCCGGCGGCAGCGGCCTGCCGTCGACGGCGATGGTTCCGTGGTAGCGCGGACGGTCCCCGAAGATCGTCGGAAGCAGGTCATCGCGGCCGGAGCCTTCGAGCCCGGCGATCCCGACCACTTCGCCGGCTCGGACCGTGAAGGTCACGTCGGCGAAGGACGTCCCGTGCAGCCCCGCGCACTCCAGGCGCGGGTCGGCGGAGGACACGGCGGGCCGTTCACGCAGCCGCTCCTCGTAGTCCTCACCCATCATCGCGGTGATCACGTCGGTCCGGGTCAGCGCCGCCGACGGGGCCGAGAGCACCTTGCGGCCGTCCCTCAGCACCGTCACGACGTCGGCCAGGTCGAGCGCCTCCTGCAGGTGGTGGCTGATGACCAGGACCGCCGTCCCCCGGCGCGCGACCTCGCGGACGACGCGCGTGAGGACGGCGACCTCGTGCCGGGGCAGGGTGGCCGTCGGCTCGTCGAGGACCAGGGCGGTGATCGGGTCGGCGTCGCCTCGGTCCCGCAGCAACGCCCTCGCCATCGCCACGATCGTGCGCATGGCCGGGGAGAGCGTGCGTACCGGCGCCTCCGGTGCGAGGTCCGCCCCGAGCTCGTCGAGCGCCGCCCGCACCCGCGCGTGGGCGCGGCGGCGGCTGATCGTCCTGAGCCGGGTCGGCCAGCCGCTCGTGAGCAGGACGTTGTCGGCCACCGACAGGTCGTCGACGAGTGCGAGGTCCTGGTGGACGAACCGCAGTCCGGCGTCGTACGAGGCCCGTGGTGACGCCGGCGGCAGCGGCGCGCCCGCGACGCTGATCGCGCTGCCCGGATCGGCGTCCTGGTAGCCCGAGAGGATCTTGACCAAGGTGGACTTTCCGCAGCCGTTCGCGCCGAGGAGGGCGTGCACCTCGCCCCGGTACAGGTCGAGATCAATGCCGCGGAGCGCCATCGTTCCCGGGAATGTCTTGGCGACGTCGCGGATGCGGAGCACGGCTTCGGCCACGTCAGCGGACCTTCCACAGCTTCAGGAACTGCTCTTCGAAGCCCGCCGGGCCGGCGAAGTCGCCGTCCGACTCCTTGGCGGAGGCCTTGGTCACGAGCTTCTCCGGGAAGACCTGCTCCGCCGGTGAGACCGGCGGGGCGCCCTGGGCGTGGCGAAGGGCCGCGTCGACGGAGAACCAGGCCGCGTACTGGTTGTTCACCGCCACGAAGGCGCCGCCCGATCCGTTCATGACGTCGTGGACGTTCTGTGGGAGCGGGAACAGGCCTCCGACCTTGACATTGAGCTGGGCGTTCGCCAGCGCCTGGTTCAGCCCGCCGAAGAAGGCGCCGTTGTACCCGATGACGTAGTCGATCGTCGGATCGCGGCGGATCTCCGAGACGATGGACTGCGCGGCGCCCGCTCCCGTGATCTGGGTGGCGGAGTTCTCGATCTCGCTGACCCGGCATCCCGGGCAGATCCCGCCGAGTTCGCGTTTCACCGCGTCGGCCCAGCCCACGACGGCCTTGTACGCGCTGATCTTCTGGACGAGGACGTGGGCCTTGCCGCCGGAGTCGTCGGCGACCCAGCGGGCGATGGACTTGGCCATCGCCTCGTCGTTCACCGGCCCCGCCGCGATCACCGGCACGGTCTCGCTCTGTGGCACCGGCCCGACGTAGTTCGGCACGAGAATCGCGCCGATGCGCTGGAAGTCCGGCAGGTACCGCGACCAGAGCTCGTACGGCATGCCGCCGAACGCGACGGCGGCCGGCTTGAGGTCGAGCGCCTGCCGGAACGCCGGGGCCAGCGAGGCCGGATCCGTGGTCACGAAGGGGATCTCGACCACCCGCCAGCCGACGGCCTTCGCGGCGGTTTGGAATCCCTGGGCCTGCTGGGTGCACTGCGGGACCTCGCACTTCAGGAAGGCGATGGTGCCGCCGGGCTCCGGCTTGCGCGGCAGCGGCGTCGTGATGGGGATCGCGACGGGCTCCTGTTCGAGTCGCTTGACGGCGGCGGACGCCTCCGCCTCGCCGCCGGCGGGTCCGGCCGCGCCGGACCCGCAGCCACCGAGGACCGCGAGGAGCGCGGCACCCGCCATGAGACCGAACAGACGACACAGACGACGTGGTCTTGTCATGACATTTCCTTAGGGAGAGCAGGGACGGCAACAGGCCATCCCCCCGGTGGATCAGGTGAGCCCCCGCAGCATTTTGTGTTACTAATCCGGGAACGTAACGCTGTCGGGCCTCGGGAGTCAACGGGTTGTTGCCGAGGCGTAAACCCGCGGTTGCCGTCGAACCCCCCGCTCCTGGACGGGCAGGATGTTACATATTAGGATTTGCACTAATGTCGAGCGGTCGCCGCCACGTCACCCGGCGGAGGCGACCGGACGAGGAGAGCGACGATGGGACGAGCCGCCGAGACCCGCGGCGGGCAGCGGACCTCGACCGGTTGCGCGCCCTGATGACGGCGCGGCCGATCCAGAGCATCCGGGACATCCGGGGCTACCGCCCCGATTCGGCGCCACGCGCCGCCATCGCCGAGATCCTCGAGGTCGCCCACGTCGCTGAACGTCAACGGCGGCGCGATCGCCGTGGGTCACCCGCTCGGCATGACCGGCGCGCGGATCACCAGCACGCTGATCAACTCGCTGCGGTACCACGACAAGCAGTTCGGGCTTGAGACCATGTGCGTCGGCGGCGGCCAGGGCATGGCCATGGTGCCGAAGCGGTTGTCATGACCGTACGCGTTTCCTTCGGCCCGACCGGAAAGACTTCGAGGAGCTCACCCCCATGACCATCACCCGTACCGCCATCGTCACCGGAGCCGCCCGTGGCATCGGCGCGGCCGTCGCCAAGCGGCTGGCCGCCGACGGCTTCGCCGTGGCCGTCGCCGACCTGGACGAGGCCGCCGGCAAGCCGGTCGTCGAGGAGATCGAGAACGCGGGTGGCCGCGCGCTCGCCGTGGGCGTCGACGTGGGCGACGAGCCCGCCGTACGGGCCGCGGTCGAGCGGATCGCCGGCGAGCTCGGTGAGCCGACCGTGCTGGTGAACAACGCCGGGATCATCCGGGACAACCTGCTGTTCAAGATGACCGCCGACGACTGGGACGCGGTGATGAACGTGCACCTGCGGGGCTCGTTCCTGATGGCGCGCGCCGTGCAGGGGTACATGGTCAAGGCGGGCTGGGGCCGGATCGTGAACCTGTCCAGCACCTCGGCGCTGGGCAACCGCGGTCAGGCCAACTACGCGGCGGCCAAGGCCGGGCTGCAGGGCTTCACCAAGACGCTGGCGATCGAGCTGGGCAAGTTCGGCGTCACGGTGAACGCGGTCGCCCCGGGGTTCATCGAGACGGACATGACCGCCGCCACCGCGGAGCGCATCGGTGTGTCGTTCGAACAGCTCAAAAAGGACACGGTGGCCCGGATTCCGGTGGCTCGCACCGGTCTGCCCGCCGATATCGCGCACGCTGTGGCGTTCTTCGTGAGCGAAGGCGCCGGGTTCGTGTCCGGTCAGGTGCTCTACGTCGCCGGTGGGCCGACGGTGTGAGAACCCTCGCGGCCGTCGACGTACCGTCGTGGTCGACGGCCGCACGAGGAGATCGGGGATGAGCCCGTAGCGCCGCCGGCCACTCGCGGTCCGCGCGCGCTCGGCACGGCGCTACGGCCGCAGACCGTCCACGGCGCCGAAGAAGTCGCGGATCGGGGCCGCCAGGGCCGCCGGGTTCTCCTGCGGCACCATGTGTCCCTCTCCCGGGAGCCGGACCACGGTGGAGCCGGGCAGAAGGGCCGCCTGCGAGATCTGATAGTGCTCCGGTTCGGTGGCGTCCTCGGCGGGCACCAGGAACAGCCACGGCTGCGTGAGGTTGGGCAGCAGTTCGGCGGACTCGTTCAGATAGAACTCGGTCGACGTGATATGCGAGACGACCTCTCGTGGCACCAGGCTCCCCGATTTCCCGCACGCCGCGACGAGCGGGGAATCGGGCGCCTCGTGGACGAAGAGCCCCGCGAGCACCTGGGCGATGGCGTCGCCGTCGCCGGCGACATCCACGAGCGTGGCGACGTCCTCCCGGGTCTCCTCGAGTTTTCCGGTCACGGGAATGCCGGCGATGCTGACGCCCGCGCGAACCGCGTCCGGGTGCCGTGCCGCCAGCCGGACGCCCACGGCATTGCCCATGGAATGGCCGACGTAACCGAATTCGCGCAGCCCCAGTCGGGTCGCCAGCTCCCACAGATCGTCGGCCATCCTGCGCAACGTCGGTTCGGTTTCGGCCTTGGCCGAGCCGCCGTGACCGCGAAGATCGGGGATGATGTGCCGGTATTCCGGCAGGAGGGCGGCCAGCTCGGCGTACAGGTGCGACGCCATCATGAAGCCATGCCCCCAGAGGATGGCCGGAGCACCGTCCTCGCCCACGATGTCGTAGTGGATGACGTCGCCATTGATTGTCGTGGTGCTCATCGAGCCATCGTCTCCCTCGTACGTCCCCGCGCGGCAGCCGCCAAGCAGGGCGCGATCTCGGCCCGGCGAGCGGCGCCGGCGCCACCGTCGTTACGTTTCGTTCTATGTAACGCGGATCGCAGGTTAACCGCACGCCAGGCACGTACGCAAGAGCCTGCGGCCATCGCCTGGGCCTACGCGGGCGCGCGGGTCGTTGTCGCCGTCGGCACGCCTCGATGCCGGCCCTCAGCACGCGGTGCTTGCACGGATGCGGCGGTTCCGGGCGACTGATGACGGGCGCGGGACCGCCCCCGCGTGCGCCCGGATGCCGGGTCCGTACGCCTGCCGACATTGGCGGGATCGGGATCGTGCGAGGCGGATTCGGTCAGAGCGTCTTCGGCGGCGGATGTGGCAGTGGGTGGGCGCCTTCGGGGCGCAGGCCGTCGAAGATGATCGCGAGGTAGCGTCGCCACAGGTCGGGCGGGGGGTTCGGTACGTAGCCGACCACGTGGTTCGGCACGCACATCAGGAGGATGACGTCCTCGCCGGTGACGTCGGGCCGTATCGCCTTATGGTCGCGGGCCCGGTCGGCGAGCGCGTTGATGACCTGGAACAGGCGCTCCCGGAGCCGGGTCATCTCGGGTGTGAGGCGCTCGGACCTCTGCAGAAACGACTGGTCGAATTCCTGCTGCTGGCGGGCCGCCAGGTCGAGGAATTCCAGTAGCGCCGCGCCCGCGTCCGCGGCCTCCAGCAGGCGCTCGGCGGCCTCGATGAGCCGCGTGATCCGGTCGTGGACGATCGCGGCGAGTAGGTCGTCCTTGGTGGGGAAGTGGCGGAAGACCGTTCCCTTGCCGACTCCGGCGCGGCGGGCGATGTCGGCGACGGACGCGTCCAGCCCTCGCTCGGCGAACTCCTCGGCCGCGGCGGCGAGCAGCAGTTCCCGGTTCCGTGCGGCGTCGGCGCGGAGGGGGCGGTGCGAGGTCACCCGGCCAGACTACAACTTGACCGCACGGTCCGTTTACGGCTACGGTCGGGCCGTAAGGTGACCAACTGGTCCGTTTATGGAGGCGTACATGAAAGCGGTCGTCGTGAACGGCTATGGCCCGCCGGAGGAGTTCGTGGTGGCGGACGTTCCCATGCCGCGACCGGGGCCCGGGCAGATGCAGGTCCGGATCGCCGCCGCCGCGATCAACCCGACCGACATCGCCCTGCCCAGCGGCGTGTATCACGAGCAGGCGCCGCTGGCGTTCCCGCACGTGCCCGGCAACGACTTCGCCGGCACCGTGACCGAGGTCGGGCCGGGGGTGACCGCCTTCCAGGTGGGGGACGAGATCTTCGGCCAGGCCGTGCCCAGGGTCCTGCGCGCGATGGCCAGCCCGACGCGGCCGTCGCTCAGCACCGGGTCGCTGGCCGAGTACGCGGTGTTCGAGGCCGACACCCCGATGATCGCGCACCGGCCCCCGTCGGTGCCGCCCGAGGAGGCGGCGGCGCTGCCGACCGTCGGCCTGACCGCGCTGGCCCTGATGGGCGTGGCCCCGCTGAAGCCGGACGAGACCGTACTGGTCGTCGGCGCGAGCGGCGGCGTGGGCACGGCGGTGATCCCCCTGATCGCGGCGGCCGGAGCGCGGGTGATCGCGACCGGCACCGCCGCGGACGCCGACATCCTGCGCGATCTCGGGGCCCACGAGATCATCGGGTACGACGAAGCGGGTTATCCCAGTGGCGTTGACGTCGCGTTCAACCTGACTCTGCCCGGCGACCGGCTGACCGGCCTGACCAGGGCGCTGCGTTCCGGCGGGCGGCTGTTCACCATCGTCTATCCGCCGCCGTCCCAGGAGCAGATCGGCCGCGACGACGTGGAGTCGCGGTTCGTGCTCGACCTCGACGGCACGTACGGCGGAATGCGGGAGGTCGGCGAGTTCGCGGCCGACGGCCGGCTGCGGGCCGTGATCAGCCGTCGCTACACCCTCGACCAGGGCGCGCAGGCATGTGTGGACTTCGTCCGCGAACACACAAGAGGAAAACTCGTCGTCAGCATGTAAAGCACCACGCGATGCGCTGCCTGTCAGAAGGTGAGCGACCGGGAACGGATGTCTACTCGATGGAGGCGTGCCGTTTCCAGGGGCGGGCGGATTCGAGCTGGGCGGCGAGGTTGAGCAGGTGGGATTCGCCGCCGGGCGGGGCGATGAGCTGGACGCCGATGGGCATGCCGCTGGAGTGGGTGCCGAAGGGCACCGACAGGGCGGGCCAGCCCGCCAGGTTCCACTCGCCCGTCGCGGGGGCGAAGGTGACATTGCGGAGCGTCGTGCGGAGCAGGCCGTGGCGTCCCGATCGGTCGGCGCGGGGCGGGACCGTGGCCACGGTCGGGGTGACGAGGACGTCCACGTCGCCGAACCACTGGTCGGCGCCGTAGGCGCGCCAACGTTCCCTGGTCTGGGTGCCGTCCAGGCGCAGTGCGGTGAGCAGGCGGCCGGCGCGGGCCAGGGCGCGGGTGCGGGGCTCCAGGCGGTGCGGGTCGAAGCCGCGTGCCTCGCTGGCGGCGGCGGCGTACCAGGTGGCGATGGTGGCCAGGCCGAGGACGACGGGGTAGCGCTTGGCGTGCTCGACCACGGTGTGACCGGCGGTGCGGAGGGTCTCCGCGGCCTCGACGGCGGCGGCGCGGAACTCGGGGTCCATGCGGAAGCCGACCGGCAGCGGCTGCGGGGCGACGGCGATGCGCAGATCGTCGGGGGCGTCCAAGCCGCCGACGCGGTACTCGCGGCCCGTCATGACGCTCAGGCCGAGGGCGAGGTCGGCGACGGTGGCGGCGATCGGCCCGCTCTCCGTGAGGCCGAACCAGGTGTTCTCCACGGGTGGCACCAGGTCGGGGCCGGGCTTGATGGCCGTGACTCCGCAGGCGGCCGCCGGGATGCGCAGCGAGCCCAGCCCGTCGGTGCCGTGCGCGAGCGGCACCATCCCGGCCGCGACCGCCGCCGCGCTGCCGCCGGACGAGCCGCCCGGGGTGCGGCTGAGATCGCGGGGGTTGCGGGCGATGCCGTACGGGTTGTCGGTGGCCCCCGCCAGGCAGAACTCGGGCACGTTGGTGATGCCGACGACCACCGCGCCCGCCTCCCGTAGCCGGGCGACCACCGGGTGATCCGCCTCGGCGGGTGCGTCGCTCGTCGCGCCGGAGCCGTTCCTCGCCGCCTCCCCGGCGATCGCGATGTTGTCCTTGATCGCCACGGGGACCCCGGCGAGCGGCAGATTCGCCAGGTCGGGCCGCTTCTGTACGGCTTGCGCCTCCGCCGCGGCCTCCTCTGCCCGGATCCTTCGGAACGCTCCGATTGTGTCGTTCCGTGCGGCGATCACGGCGAGGTGTTCGTCGATCACGGCCATCGCCGTGGTCTTTCCCGTGCGTACGGCCTTGGCGATATCCGCTGCAGAGCGTCCAAACCACGACATGTCCGTAAGTGTCATGGCAAATACGCTCGGCAGCAATCATGCGGGCCGGGATTCTGCGACAGCCGTACGACCTTTGAAACGGTCAGCCGAAGCCGATCACACCCAGCTTGAGGAACACCGCGGCGACCTCGGCGAGGGCCCGCCCGCTTTGGCCGATGCCTCCTCGACGGTCGTGGGCGGTCTCGTCGCGTCCCGACACGACCCTGCCCGGTCCGCTACCTGCCGCCACCCGCGCGATAGACGCCCTTGGTGAGCGTGGTCATCCGGGACACCGAGCTCTGCCACGTGGCGCCCGCCGGTTGGGAGGTCAGCAGGACGATGATGAAGCGGTCGCCCGTACCGACGAGGCCGGTGGTGTGCAGCACGGGGCGGGTGAAATCGACCCCCGGCACTCCTGCGGACGACGGGGATGACGCGGACGCGTTCCGTGCCGTGGCCGCGCCGTCGCTTCCGGCGCGCAGGGGAGGCATGCTGTTCGCCCGTACCTTGACGCAACGGACCGGTGGCACCGAGCCGTAGCCGGACCATCCCTGCTTGATGGCCCAGGGCTTGGGTACGGCTCGGGGGATGCCGAAGTACTGGTCGAAGCCGTCGGCGCCGCATTGGGTGGCTTTGCGGAGGTTTCCGAGGATGAAGTCGCGGTGTGCGGGCTCGGCGCGGTCCAGCAGATAGCGGTAGACCTTGACGATGTCCGCCGCGCTGATCGCCGTATATCCCCAGAAGCCCGGCTTGTCGGCGGGCGGCGGCCCGCTGTCGGTCAGCTTCAGCCGTCGCACCATGCGCTTGATGATCGCCGTCTGGCCGCCTCGCCGCCACAGCGCGGTGGCCGCGTTGTCGTGGCTGGACCGCAGCATCGGCTGGAGCAGCGCGAGGTCGCTTTTGGGGATGGCGGACCCTCGGGGACGTGACTGCAGGTAGTCCAAGGCGATGAGGATCTTGACGACGGAGGCCGACCGATACCTCGCGTGGGCCCGGTATTGCGTGGTCACCTTGCCGGCCGCGGTGTCGAACACCATGTAGCCGGGCGTCACCCCCCGGGGAATCCGAGGACGCTTCGCCAGGCCCGTCGCGGTGGCCCCGGCACTCGCGGCGCTCCCCGAGCCGGTCGCGCCGCCGCGCCCCTTTCGCACCCGACCGGCCCCGCCGGACGTATCCGCGCCGTCCGCACTCGGGCTCGCCGCCTCGGAGGACGTGCGATCGTTCCCGCCGCCGGCCGCACCGGCCTGCCCGGCTCCCTGCGAGCTCACCGCCGTCTCCCCGCCCGAGCACCCGCCGGCGATCAGTACGGCGAGGGCGAGCGCGGCGGCCACCGCCGGACGGCGCATGCCCCGGAGGCCACCCGCGTCCCCGGCCCCGTCGCGGGTCTTCGGCAGTGTCTGCAGAGGCGTCACCCGGCCATCCCTACCACAGCTCACCTCGGCCCGCAGGGTTTGCGCTCACTGTGCGCGCAAGGTTTACCGGCGGTAGCCGCGTACGGCCTGTCTTCTGTGCGTTATTACCGACTGCGGACATTGACATGGTTCGTGTGAAACGGCGGCGCGAAGGTGGACCTAACGCACCACGCACCACCCGACAGCAGGGAACGAGGCACGGCCATGACAAGGAGAGACTGCCTGCTCGCCGCCCGAGCCGAGGCTCTTTTCGCCAGCCACCTGTCCGCGACCCACCGGCCCACCGCCGCCGAGGCGGCCGAGGCGATCAGGACGACCGTCCGCGCCCACGGCGGCACCCGCGGCTGCGCGGCCGAGGTCGCCGCCGCGTACGGGGAGCACCCCGAACTCGCCGCCCGCCGCATGCGCTGGGCCCTCAGCGCGGTCGAGGCGCTCTTCCCCGCCGGTCGCCGACGCCGCGACGAGCAGGTCGTCGCCGCCTGATCAGGGATCGGCCACGCCGGTGACCGGCGGTCGGCAACCGCCGCGGAACGGTTATCCCGGTATGCGCCGCCGCCGAGCCTGCCGCACCCCGCTTGGACCCCGCTTGGACCCCGATTGGACCCCGATTGGACATCGTTACGCCGTGAACCCGACAGGGACTTGGGCGGCGAACGGGCACCAACCCGCCGCTTCGGCGCGGCGTGCCGGGCGGCATACTCGAAGCTGCGCTCCACCGTCCCATCCCGTTCCGCACACCGCACCGGCGAGGTGCGGCGACCCCAAGGAGCAGGCGTGCGCATCGTGCGTTTCATCAGCCCGGCGACCGGCCAGAGCGCGATCGGCGTCGATGACGGCGACACCATCACCGAGTTCGGCGGGTTGTCCACGGTGGGCGAGCTGCTGCGGCTGCCGCTCGCCGAGGTGCGCGAGCGGTGCGCGGCGGCGGACGGCCCCCGCCACGAGTCCGCGCAGGTACGGCTGCTGCCGCCCGTGGACGGGCGCATGGAGGTGTGGGCCTGCGGCGTGACGTACGAGCGGTCGCGGGAGGCGCGGGTGCTCGAAAGCGAGCAGGCGGCCGACGTGTACGAGCTGGTGTACGACGCCGAGCGGCCCGAGTTGTTCTTCAAGTCGGCGGCGTGGCGGGTGACGGGCCATGGCGAGTCGGTGTCGATCCGGGCCGACTCGCAGGTGGACGTGCCCGAGCCGGAGCTGGGCCTGGTGCTCAACCGGCACGCCGAGGTCGTCGGCTACACGGTGGTGAACGACATGAGCTCGCGCACCATCGAGGGGGAGAACCCGCTCTACCTGCCCCAGGCCAAGATCTATCTGGGCGGCTGCGGCGTCGGCCCCGCCGTACGGCCCGCATGGGAGGTGGCCGACCCCTACGACCTTGCCATCGAGCTGACGATCAACCGGGGCGGCGCGGTCGAATGGACCGGTACGGCGAGTACGGGGCAACTGCACCGGAAGCTGGACGATCTGGTCGCCTATCTTTTCCGCGAGGATGCGTTCCCCGACGGCGCCGTGCTCGCCACCGGCACGTGCCTCGTGCCGGACCTGCCGTTCACGCTGCGCGCCGGCGACGGGATCGTCATCTCCATCGCCGAGGTGGGCACGCTGGCCGCCTCCGTGGTGTCGGGCAAGGAGGGGATGGGCTGGCTGGCGGACGCCGTGGACGATCCGGCGAGCCGAGGCCGAGGCGGCGCTCCCGCGGAGCGCCGCCCCTGACCGCCCGCGGCCGACGGCACGGGCTGCCGCGGCCGCCGTCGGCGTCATGCGGTCGCGTCGTCTACGACGCCGGCAGTTTCCACAGCTGGAAGGCGTTGGCGGCGCAGTCGGCCAGGACCATCGGCGACCCGTGGGTGAGTTCCCGGGTGCTCAGGCAGCGACCTGACGCGACGTTGCGGATGGTGCCGTTGGCCTGTTGCCGCCATTCCTGCGCCGCGTCGTCGTCGGAGCAGGGGGCGAGGACGACGGGGGTGCCGGCGGCCCTCCTGCCGTCCTGTGGCGTCATGCACTCTTTCGTCTCCTGGTTGAGCACCCTGCCACCGGCGTTGACCCTCCAGGTTTGCGGCGGCGTGTGATTGCAGTCGAAGACCCCCACGACGCCCAGCGGGATGTCCACGCACCAGGAACCGCTGCGGTGGGTGATGCCGCCAGGGGTGCCGTAGCCGGGGAAGGGGTCCTCCTCCTCGGCCGGCGGATCCTCACCTGGCGGATTCTCATCTGGCGGGTTGTCATCCTGTGGCGGTTCCTCACCTGGTGGGTCGTCATCCTGTGGCGGGTCCTCCTCCCCAGGGTCCCGCCCGTCGGTCGGCGGAAGGCTCCAACGCTGGGCGTCGTCCGCGGTGCAGGCGCCGAGGATGAGTCCGGCCTCGGGGTCCGACGGCCTGGTGAGGCACTTGCCGGAGGGGACGTGGCGGAGCGTGTGGTCCGTCTGCCGCCAGCGCTGGTTGTCGTCGTCGCCGCAGAGCCGGAGCACGATCGGCGTGTCGTCGCCGTCGGCGTCCGTCGCGGCCGTCATGCACTTTCCGAGGGCTTCGAGCGAGCCGTCGGCGCGGACCGTCCAGAGCTGCTCGCCCGCGTGGGAGCAGCTCCTGGCCACGATCGGCGTGTTCTCGGCCATCGAGGCGTCGCGAACCTCGGCGCAGACGCCGTTACCCCCTCTGATGTCGCCTCTGATGTTGCCGTGGTGGACGCTCCAGGAGAAGGTGATCCGCTCGGCGGCGCCGGACGCGTCGGAGGCGGTGACGATGGCCGCTCCGCTGCCGGCGCGGTCGGTCCGGCCGCTGATGCGTCCGGTGTCGGCGTCGATGGACAGCCCGGACGGCAGGCCGGTCGCGGCGTATTTGCGCGACGTCTTTCCCGCGGTTGTGGCGCCGGCCGCGATGTCGACGTGCGAGAAGAGCGCCAGATCCTGTCGGCCGGGGTTGGTCAGGGACGCCGAGGAGGCGGGAGGCAGTCGCCACACCTGGTCGTCCGATCCCGTGCAGGGGGTGACGGTGAGGGGTGTCCCCCGGGACGAGTGCGGGGCCGTCAGGCAGAGATTCGTGGCGGTGTTGCGCAGCGTGCCGTCGGGCTCGCGCTGCCAGACCTGTGCGGCCGAGTCGCCGCACTCCTCACCCACCACCCGGGAGCCTCCGGCGACGGTCACGCATTGCCGCATGACCTCCAGACGTCCGTCGGACCTTATCGTCCACATCTGCGGCTGGGTGAAGTTGCATGCGTACGCGCTGGTGGGATCGCCTCCGTCGGCGCAGATGCCGTCGAGACCGACGATCGGCCCGTCGGCGATCTGCCAGCGGAACGTCGCCGAGGACGTGTGGCCGTTCGGTCCGGTGGCCGTGACCTCGACCTTCGACGTGCCCGTGGCGGTGGCGGTGCCCGAGATCATGCCGGTCTCGGCGTCGATCGACAGGCCGTCGGGCAGGCCACTCGCGCTTTGACGCGCTCCCCGGCCTGAAGGCCGGGGATCCAGCCTGTGCCGCGTGTGCGGCACTTCTGTGGCTTCCTGTTTCACCGGGTCCTGCCCTCCGCTAGGCGGCGGGTCTTACGGTCCCTCCGCAGGCGTTTAACCTGTCCGCCCGTCCGGCGGCCAGGATGTTCCTGGCGGCGTTGACGTCCCGGTCGTGGACCGCCCCGCACGGGCAGGCCCATGACCGGACGTTCAGCGGCATGGACCCGGCGACCGCCCCGCACGCCGAGCACAGCTTCGAACTGGGGAACCAGCGGTCGATCCTCACCAGGGTCCGGCCGTACCGGGCGGCCTTGTAGGCCAGCATGTTCACGAACGCCGACCATCCGGCGTCGTACACGGACTTGGCCAGTTTCGTGCGGGCCAGGCCCTTGACCGCCAGGTCCTCCACCATCACCGCTTGGTTCTCGCGGATGATCGCCGTGGAGAGCTTGTGCGCGAAGTCCCGGCGCGCGTCGGCCACCCTCGCGTGAGCGCGGGCGACCTTGACGGTGGCCTTCTTCCTGTTCGCAGACCCCTTCGCCTTGCGGGACAGGGCCTGCTGCGCCTTGCGCAACCGCCGTTCGGCGCGGCGCAGAAACCGGGGGTTGCCGATCTTCCGGCCGTCCGACAGCACCGCGAAATGCGTCAGCCCCAGGTCGATCCCGACCTCGGCGGCCGTCCGCGGCAGCGACTCGGCGGCGACCTCGACCACGAACGAGGCGAAGTACCGACCGGCCGCGTCCTTGACCACCGTCACGCTCGACGGCTCGGACGGCAGGCGGCGGGACCACTTCACCGTAACGTCGCCGATCTTCGGCAGGCGCAGCCTCCCGCCCGCCGTGACCGCGAAGCGGGCGTTGCGGGTGAAGCGGATCGCCTGCCGGTTGTCCTTGCGAGACCGGAACCGGGGCGGGGCGATGCCCGGGCCCTTGCGCTTGCCGGACAGGGAGGCGAAGAAGTTGCGGTAGGCGGTGTTAAGGTCGGCCAGTGCCTGCTGGAGCACCACCGCGCAGACCTCGCCCAGCCAGGCCCGCTCCGGGGCCTTCTTCGCCTCGGTGATGACCCGCTTGGACAGCTCGCCATCGGAGATGTACGGCAGCCCTTGCTCGTAGGCGTCCTGCCGGGCGCGCAGCCCGTCGTTGTACACCGTCCGCGCGCACCCGAACGCCTTGGCCAGCGCGCGACGCTGACCAGGGGTCGGGTAGAGGCGGAAGTTGTACCTGAGCTGCACGGTTCGATCTTACCCGGTGTGACACTACGATGGTGTCATGATTCGGATTACGCTCCGGCTCCCCGATGACGTCCACACCCGGGTGGCCGCCCGCGCCGAGACCGAACGAAGATCCCTGAACTCTCAGATCGTGCACCTGCTCGAGATCGCGCTCGCCGCCGACGAGGCGCACGACGAACCGCCTTGATGGCGATTCGTCTTTCCCTGCCCCGCTACGCGGGACGGTCCGCTTCACCCCCGGCCTGAAGGCCGGAGCACTGCGGACGACTCAGGTAGCTGTTGGGAATGGGTTCGCCGCGTTGCGACCCGAGCGGCTCCGCACCGGTGGCCGGCCGCGGGGTGACCGCGGGAACCGAAGGGCTGGGGACGGGCGGCGGAGAATCGGGCACGGATGTGCCCGGACCGAGCCCCGGTGCGATCAGGAGAGCGGACAGGACGGCGCCGGCCGTCAGGATTCTCGTCGGGTGTGTACGGGGTATGCGCGGAGATCCGGCGGGCGGCATGACGCCCGATCCGCGTTTCCGGGAGAAAGACGAATCGATTAATCGTCGGAGGTGAGACATGAATAATACCGTTCAGATGATTGATTTGTGGTGAAGGCTATCATTGGGTTTTGATTCGCCATGTCTGAACGGTGTCGCCTGCGCCTTGAACTGCTTAGATATTGATCATTCGCGGTCGGTGTTATGAAAGGGATGTGAAATATTCATTTATGGGGGCCCCTTGTGGGCGGCATGCCTCCGATCGTGAACTCCTGGCAATGAATCTCGGCCGCTCTTGGGGCCGCACGCTGCGGCGAAATGGTCACGGTCGGAGACGGGCCTGCCGGAACGAGGGCCGCCCATGGCCGAAGGCGCATGAGGTACCGCGATCTCTTTCGGCGGCGGCATGCCTCACGTGTAACGACTTGTCTGGTATGTTCCGCGAAGTTGTTCTCGTTGAGGCGTGCGACGCGGACATGTCGCCATGGCGCGGGCAAAACGCGGGCCCGTGCGGGGGAAAGGGGCATGATGCGACGATTCCTGGCCCGGACGGGCGCGCTCCTCACCACGGCCGCGTTCACGGCCGCCTGCACCGGCGGACCGGGCACCGCCACGGACGGCTGGTCGCCGCCGACGGAGACGGCGGCCACGTCGACCCCCAAGGCCGCCGCCGACAAGGCGCAGCCGTACACGGGGGACGAAGCGCCCCAGCCCGTCGCCCACGCCCCCGTCAAGGCGGCCGACTCCTCGCTGGGCCGAATTTTGGTCGACGCCGACGGCCGCACCCTCTACTACTTCACCAAGGAGGAGGACGGCGTCCCAAGCTGCTACGACGAGTGCGCCGCGACCTGGACGCCGTACCTCACCCAGGGCGCGCCCGAACCCGGCAAGGGCGCCACGTCGGACCTGCTCGGCACCGCCGAGCGCACCGACGACACCACCCAGGTGACCTACGCCGGCCGCCCCCTGTACTTCCACGTCAAGGACACCGAACCCGGGCAGGTCACCGGCGACGCCGTCAAGCAGTTCGGCGGCGAATGGCACGTGCTGACCCCCAAGGGCGAGCGGCCCTGACCACTCCACCCGGCGACCCCCATCTCAGTCCTCGGGATCCTCGAACAGGACGAGCAGCTCGCCCTCCGCCGCTTCCACGGTGATGGTCGCCCCGTCCTGGACCTCGCCGGTGAGCAGGGCGCGGCCGATCCGGGTCTCGACCTCGCGGGCGATGTACCGGCGCAGCGGGCGGGCGCCGTACACGGGGTCGAAGCCCTGCCGGGCGATGTGCCGCCGGGCGGCCGGGGTGAGCCGCAGCGTGATGCGGCGGTCGGCGAGGCGGCGGCGGATGTCGCCGGTCATCAGCTCGACGATCCGCTCGATCTCCGGCTCGGTGAGCGGCTTGAACAGCACGATGTCGTCCACCCGGTTGAGGAACTCGGGTCGGAAGTGCCGCCGCAGCGCCGCCATCACCATCTCGCGCCCCTCGGGCTTGATCTCGCCGCCGGGCGTGACCCCCTCCAGCAGGTACTCCGAGCCGATGTTCGACGTCATGATGATCACGGTGTTGCGAAAGTCCACGGTACGGCCCTGCGCGTCCGTGAGCCGCCCGTCGTCGAGGATCTGCAGCAGCGTGTTGAACACGTCCGCGTGCGCCTTCTCGATCTCGTCGAAGAGCACCACCGAGTACGGCTTGCGCCGCACCGCCTCGGTGAGCTGCCCGCCCTCCTCAAACCCGACATATCCCGGCGGCGCCCCGACGAGCCGGCTCACCGTGTGCCGCTCCTGGTACTCGCTCATGTCGAGCCGCACCATGTTCTCCTCGGTGTCGAACAACGCCGCCGCCAGCGTCTTGGCCAGCTCGGTCTTGCCCACCCCGGTCGGCCCGAGGAAGATGAACGACCCTATCGGCCGCCGCGGATCCTTCACCCCGGCCCGCGCCCGGATGATCGCGTCGGAGACGAGCCGGACCGCCTCGTCCTGGCCGACGACCCGCTCGTGCAGGATCTCGTCGAGCCGCAGCAGCTTGTCCCGCTCGCTCTCCTGGAGCCGGCTCACCGGGATCCCCGTCCACCGCGAGACGATCTGCGCGATCTCCTCCTCGGTGACGACCTCGCGCAGCAGCCGGCGGCCGCCCAGCCGCTCCTCCAGCCGCTCCTCCTCGGCCGCCAGCCGCCGCCGCAGCTCCGGCAGCCTGCCGTGGCGCAGCTCGGCGGCGAGATTCAGGTCGTAGTCCCGCTCGGCTTGGTCGGCCTCCCGCCGTACCGACTCGATCTCCTGCCGCAGCCCTTGCACCCGGCGCAGCGCGTGCCGCTCGGCCTCCCACTGGGCGCGCATCGCGTCGGCGCGGGCGCGCAGGTCGGCCAGCTCCTTGCGCAGGTCCTCCAGCCGGTCGCGGCTCGCGGCGTCCTCCTCCTTGGCGAGCGCCGCCTCCTCGATCTCAAGCCGGGTGACGCGGCGGGTCAGCTCGTCCAGCTCGGCGGGCATCGAGTCGATCTCGGTACGCAGCATCGCGCACGCCTCGTCCACCAGGTCGATCGCCTTGTCCGGCAGGTAGCGGTCGGAGATGTAGCGGTGGCTGAGCACGACCGCCGCCACCAGGGCCGCGTCCTGGATGGCCACGCCGTGGAAGATCTCAAGCCGCTCGCGCAGGCCGCGCAGGATCGAGATGGAGTCCTCCACGGACGGCTCGTCCACCAGCACCGGCTGGAAGCGCCGCTCCAGCGCCGCGTCCCTCTCCACGTGCCTGCGGTACTCCCGCAGCGTCGTCGCGCCGATCATGTGCAGCTCGCCGCGGGCGAGCATCGGCTTGAGCATGTTGCCCGCGTCCATCGCCCCCTCGGCCGCGCCCGCCCCGACGACCGTGTGCAGCTCGTCCACGAACAGCAGGATGCGCCCGGCGGCCGCCTTCACCTCGTTCAGCACCGCCTTGAGCCGCTCCTCGAACTCGCCGCGGTACTTCGCCCCGGCCACCAGCGCCCCCATGTCCAAGGCGAAGATCGTCTTGTCGCGCAGCCCCTCGGGCACGTCGCCGGCCGCGATGCGCTGCGCCAGGCCCTCGGCGATCGCGGTCTTGCCGACGCCGGGGTCGCCGACGAGCACCGGGTTGTTCTTCGTCTTGCGCGACAGGATCTGCACCACCCGCCGGATCTCGGCGTCCCGCCCGATCACCGGGTCGAGGCGGCCCGCCCGCGCGTCCGCCACCAGGTCCCTGCCGTACTTCTCCAGCGCCTCGTACGCGACCTCCGGCATCGCCGAGGTGACCCGCTGGTTGCCGCGGATCGCCGTCAGCGCCTCAAGGAAGCGCTCCCGGGTCAGCCCCTGCGCCCGCAGCAGCCGTCCCGACGCCGTCTGCGGGCCCTCCTCCAGCAGCGCCATCAGCAGGTGCTCGACCGACACGTACTCGTCCTTGAGCCGCCGCGCCTCCCGGTCGGCGGCGTCCAGCAGGGCCGACAGCCGCCGCGTCACGTACACCTGGCCGGGGGCCGCGCCCGGCCCGCTCACCTTGGGGCGGCGCGACAGCTCGGCCTCCAGGTCGGCCCGGAGCCGGGCCGGGTCGCCGCCCGCCCGTTCGACGAGCCGGGGCGCGAGCCCGCCGGGGTCGGCGAGCAGCGCGTCGAGCAGGTGCTCGCCGTCCACCTCGGTGTGCCCGAGACGCAGCGCCCCGGCCTGTGCGTCGTGCAGCGCCTCCTGCGACTTCTGCGTCAATCGGTTCGGATCCACGGTTCCCCTCCGGTGCGGTCCCCTCCGGTGCGGTTGTTGTGCGGGCGGCGCGCAAGCCCGGTGGCGGAGCGTGCCGTGGTACGGCGTGCCGGCTCGGCGGGGCGACGCCGCAGCGCCGCCTCCAGTTCGGCGATGCGGTCCAGCAGGTCGATCACGAGCCCCAGCGCGGCGTAGTTCACCGGCAGCGCCGCGCGCAGCCGCTGGATGCGTCCCGTGACCGCGAGCTGCGACGCCGGAAGCCACATCCGGCCCGCCTCGTCGGTGAACGCCTCCAGCAGGCCCAGCGCGACGAAGCGCCGCACCAGGTCGGCGTGCAGGCCGGCGGCTCGCGCGAAGGCGTCCAGGTCCAGGCGGTCGGCTCGGGTGACGCGCACCAGCGTGTAGCTCATCGCGGCCTCCTCGCGTCGAAGTCGGAGACGGCCGCGAGCTGCTCGAACAGCCGCCGCTCGGCGTCGGTCGGCTCGCGCGGCACCATGATCCGAATCTCGGCGTACAGGTCGCCGGGGGCGCCGCGCGGGTTCGGCAGGCCGCAGCCGCGCAGCCGCAGCCGCCGCCCGCTCGAAGTGCCGGGCGGCACCTTCACCTTCGCCTCCCCACCGGGCGTCTCGATCGCCACGCTCGCGCCCAGGGCCGCCTCCCAGGGGGTGAGCGGAAGGCGCAGGTGGATGTCGCGGCCCTCGACGCGGTAGCGGGGGTGGTCGGCGAGCCGTACGACGAGGTACAGGTCGCCGGGCGGACCCCCGTCGAAGCCCCGGCCGCCCTGGCCGGCCAGGCGGATGCGCTGGCCGTTCACGACGCCACGCGGAATCGTGACCGACAGCGTCCGCGGCCCCGCCGGACCTTGCAGCGTGACCGTGCGCCGCCCGCCGTGGTACGCCTCCTCGACGGTCAGCACGAGCTCCGCCTCCTGGTCGGCCCCGGGGATCGGCCCCCGGCCACGCCCGAAGACGCCGCCGAGCAGGTCCTCCAGGTCGATCTCCTCCTCGAACCCGCCGAACCCGAACGGCACCCCGGCCCCCGCGGCCCTGCCCCGCGTCGTCCGCCATCCGCCCGGCCGCCCGGTCCGCGCGTACATGTCCGGGTCCACGTCCTCCGGCACCTGCCGAAAGTCCGGCCCGAACGCGTCGTACCGCTTGCGCGTCTTCGGATCGGACAGCACGTGGTACGCCTCGGAGATCTCCTTGAACCGGTCGGCGGCCCCCGGATCCTTGTTCACGTCCGGGTGGTATTTGCGCGCCAGCCTCCGGTAGGCCCGCTGGATCTCGTCCTGGCTCGCCGTCCGCGGCACCCCGAGCACCTCGTAGAAGTCACGCGCCGCCATCGCCGCCGCCCCTTCCCACGTGTGGTACGGCGTCGCCGCGCATCCGGCCCCGCGAGGCGACCGGATCGGGGCGGGCGGCACGGGCGCGACCGGTCGCCTGGGCGCGCGTCGCCGTCATGGCCCGTCCCGCCGCGCGTCGGTCGCCACCACCACCACCATCGCCGGGCGGAGCTGCTGCCCGCCGTCGCCGTAGCCGGGGCGGAGCACCTTGGCGATCGTGCCGGGCTTGGCGTCGGGGTCCGCCGCCGTGCCGACGGCCTCGTGACGGGCGGGGTCGAACGGCACGCCCGCCTCGTCCAGCCGCCGGTAGCCAAGGCGGGCCAGGACGCCGATCGCCTGCTCGCGGATCGCCCGGACCCCCTCGGCGAGCGAGGCGGGGTCGGCGTCGGCGTGCTGCAGGGCCAGGTCCAGGTTGTCCAGCACCGGCAGGAACTCCCTGGCCACCCGGGCCCGTTCCTCGGCCCGGCTGCGCTCGATGTCCCGGACCGTACGCTTGCGCAGATTGTCGAGGTCGGCGACCGCCCGCAGCCACCGATCCTCCAGCTCGGCGATCTTGGCGTCGAGTTCCGCCGCGAGGGCGGACTGCTCGACGCCGGGTGCCGCATCGGCGGCGAGGGGCTCGCCCAGAGGCGTCTGCCGGCCCGGCTCGGCCGGACGGCCCTGCTCGGCATCCGTGGACTCGGGGCCGGTGGGCGGAGACGCGTCCTGCGGCGGTCCCGTCGAGGGCGGCGTCACCCCGCGCGAGGGTGCCGCGCCCGCCGATGGAGGCGTCCGCTTGCCTGGCTCCGCTCGGGGGGTCTCCGGGCCGTGTTCCGGTTCCTTGTGTCCAGCCATGGCCAATCCGAGGTTATGGGACGGGTGGAGCGTCGCCGCGAGAGTCCGTTGATCGCGCCGGGTGGGCCGCGGGCGGCGGGACAAGCCCGTGGCCCGCCCGGCGGGCGCGGCGACGGTTCAGTCCGAGCTGGTGAACTCGGCGTCGATGACGTCGTCACCGCCGCCGTCGGCGCCGCCCTGGCCGCCGGGGCGCTCCCGCCCGCCGCCCGGCGGGGGCGTGGAGACGGCACTCAGCCCGTGGTAGACCTGCTGCAGCTCGGCGGTGAGGGAGCGCAGCCGGTCCAGCGGCGCCTCCTCCTTGACGGCCTGGCGGGCGTCGGCGACGAGCGTCTCGGCTCGGGCCCGCTCGTGCACGGGGGCCGCGTCGCCCAGCTCCTTCAGGCGGCGTTCGACCTGGTACGCGGCGGCGTCGAGTTCGTTGCGCGCGTCGATGAGCTCGCGCAGCCGTACGTCCTCGGCGTGGTGGCGCTCCGCGTCGGCGACCATGCGCTCGATCTCCGAGCGGTCCAGGTTGGAGCTCTCGCTGATCGTGATGCGCTGCTCGGCCCCGGTGTCGGAGTCCTTCGCGGACACGTCCAGGATGCCGTTGGCGTCGATGTCGAAGGTCACCTCGATCTGCGGCACCCCGCGCGGCGCGGGCCGGATGTTCTCCAGCCGGAACCGGCCGAGCACCCGGTTGTCGGCCGCCCGCTCCCGCTCGCCTTGCAGGACGACCACGTCCACCGCCGCCTGGTTGTCCTCGGCGGTGCTGAAGATCTCGGTACGGCGCGCCGGGATCGTGGTGTTCCGCTCGATGATCTTCGTCATCACCCCGCCCATCGTCTCCACGCCGAGCGACAGCGGGGTGACGTCGAGCAGCACGACGTCCTTCAGCTCGCCCCGGATGACGGCGGCCTGGATCGCCGCCCCCAGCGCCACCACCTCGTCGGGGTTGACGGTCATGTTCGGGTCCTTGCCGCCGGTGAGCCGCCGTACGAGGTTCTGCACGGCGGGCATGCGGGTGGCCCCGCCGACGAGGATGACCTCGTCGATGTCGGCCGCCGTGGTGCGGGCGTCGCGCAGCGCCTGCTCGACCGGCCCCCGGCAGCGTTCCACCAGATCCCGGGTGATCTCCTCGAACGTGGACCGCATCAGCGTGGTGTTGAGGTGCTTGGGCCCGTTCGCGTCGGCGGTGATGAACGGCAGGCTGATCCGCGTCTGCGCCACCGACGACAGCTCCACCTTGGCCCGCTCGGACGCCTCGAACAGCCGCTGCAGCGCCTGCGGGTCGCGCCGCAGGTCGATGCCCTCGGCGCGTTCGAACTCGTCGGCGAGGTGGTCCACGATGCGCCGGTCGAAGTCGTCTCCGCCGAGGTGGGTGTCGCCGGAGGTGGCGCGCACCTCGATGACGCCCTCGCCGATGTCGAGGATGCTGACGTCGAACGTGCCGCCGCCGAGGTCGAAGACGAGCACGGTCTCGTTGGCCTTCTTGTCCAGCCCGTACGCGAGCGCCGCCGCCGTCGGCTCGTTGATGATGCGCAGCACCTCCAGCCCGGCGATCTTCCCCGCGTCCTTGGTGGCCTGCCGCTGGGCGTCGTTGAAGTACGCGGGAATCGTGATCACCGCCTCGGTGATCTTCTCGCCGAGGAACTTCGCCGCGTCGGCCACCATCTTGCGCAGCACCAGGGCCGAGATCTCCTCCGGCGCGTACCGCCTGCCCCGCACGTCGAACCGTGCCGAGCCGTCGGGGCCCTCGACGACGTCGAACGACACCGCGTTCCGCTCGCCGGACACCTCGCCGAAGCGCCGGCCGATGAACCGTTTGGCCGAGTAGACGGTGCCCTTCGGGTTGAGGATCGCCTGCCGCCGGGCGAGTTGTCCGACGAGCCGTTCCCCCTGCTCGGTGAACGCCACCACCGACGGCGTGGTGCGCGCCCCCTCCGCGTTAGGGATCACGGTCGCGTGGCCGTCCTCGGTCGCGGCGATCACGGAGTTGGTCGTGCCGAGATCGATGCCGACTGCCTTGGACATCGTCCTTTCCCTTCCTTGGCTTCGGCCCTCTTTGGCCCTCGTTGGCTTTCGGCCCTTGGTGGGCTTTCACGGCCTTCGTCGGCGTTTACGGTGGCCCGCGCGGCGGGCGCGGGCGTCAGCCTCTGAGCCCGGCCAGCAGTTCGTGCGCCCGGTTCACGTTCGGGATCTCCACGAGCACCTCGTACCGCTCGGCGGTGAGCGAGTTGGTGGACACGAAGTCCCGCTCCCCGCGATTGAGCGCGTGCGAGATCAGCCCGAACACCGCCCCGGCGATCGCGCCCCAGATCAGCCCCCACAGCACCAGGGAGAACAGCGGGAAGAACACACGCGGCGTGAAGATCGCGTAGAACAGCCCGATCAGCAGGCCGAACCACGCCCCGGCGACCGCGCCCTTCCCCACCGCGGTCAGGTAGGTCTGCCGCCCGAGGACCCGCTCGACCGTACGCAGATCCACCCCCATGATCAGCGTCCCGCCGACGGGGAAGCCGTGGTCGGACAGGTAGTCGACCGCCCGCTGGGCCTCCTCGTAACTGCGGTAGGTCTCCACCGGCTGATAGTTCCGGGTGATCGCTTCTATCGATGGCGCCGGCATAACCCCCTCCTTCGCTGCCGACCCTCCGTGCCCGGGGGTCGGCGGTTCCGCCGGTACGGCCCGCCGACCGGGCCGGTGCGCGCGCCGGTCTCAGGCGGAGACCTCGATGCGCCGTGGCTTGGCGGCCTGGGCCTTCGGGATCGTGACGGTCAGCACGCCGTCGCGGAGCCTGGCGTCCACCCGCTCGGTCTCGACATCGCCGGGCAGCAGGGTGCGATACTCGAACCGGCCGGTACGGCGGGTCCGCAAGTGCCGCCGCTCACGCTCCTCCTCCCGCACCTCGCCGGTGATGCACAGCTCCCTGTCGCTGAGCTGCACGTCGATCTGGTCCTTGGGCACGCCCGGCAGGTCGGCCTCCACCATGTAGGCGTCATCCGTCTCGGACACGTCGGCGAACGGCACCCACGGCATGTCCGTCCCCTCGCGGGGGAAGGCCATCTCGCCCATGGTGGCGCTGACGAGCTGGCCGAGGCGCTCGTACAGGTCCTCGAACTCGCGCATCGGTGACAGGCGGCCGAGCTCGCGGCCACGACGGTGGATCAGCATGCTCATCCTGGTTCCTCCTCTGACGGTCGGCGCAGTGCTCCTCGCCACCGGCGAGGGACTGTCGGTTTCGTCCTGTTTATTGCTATTTGTCCGCCTAGTTAGCAGTCCTGCCCGTAGGCGGCGCATCCCTACCGTCGTCGGGCGGGGATTACCGCCCCGATCTCGGTCAAGCCTGGATCGAGGCACGGCAAAGCGGCCCGAGCCGGCCCCTCAACGAGCACCGGGCCGACGCGGATCGCTTCGCGTCGGCCCGGTGCTTGAGGAACGATGCCCGGAGAAAGGAGGAACGGAGGAACGGAGGAGGGCGCGCAAAGAGATCGGCGTAGGCGATCCGCCGAACCTCAGTCGCAGCCCTCGAACTGGGGGACGGTCTCCGTCAGGGTGAGGGTGGTGGCGCCGAACCACTTCTTCAGCAGTTTCTGGGCGGTGCCGTCCTGGTACATCTCGGTGATCGCCTTGTTCACGGCCTCACAGCCGTCGATGTCGCCCTGCCGGATGCCGATGCCGTAGCGCTCGTCCGTGAACGGCGCGTTGATGATTTTGACCTGGTTTCCCTCGGAGGCGGCGAAGCCGGCCAGGATGAGGTCGTCGGTGGACACCGCGTCGACGTCGCCCGACTTGAGCTTGTCGATGCACATGCTGTAGGAGGCGGCCTTCACCAGGTTGACCGGGATCTTCTTCTCCTCCTGCACCCGCCGCCACGAGTTGGAGCCTGTCACCTGGCACAGGTTCCGGCCGCGCAGGTCCCGGACGTTCCTGATGCGGGTCTCGCTCTGCCGTACCAGGGTGTCCTGGTGGGCCACATAGTACGGCCCGGCGAACGCGACCTTCGTCTTGCGCTCGGGAGTGATCGAATAGGTGGCGACGACCAGGTCCACCTGGCCCGCCTGCAGCAGCCTCTCCCGCTGCGACGACGGCGCGTCCACGAACTGCACGCTCACGCCCTTGCCCGCGACCCGGGCCGCCACCTCCTTGGCGACGTCCACGTCGAAGCCCTCGTAGACGCCCTCCTTCTTCTTCAGACCCAGGCCCGGCTGGTCCGGCTTCACGCCGATGATCAACCGCTCCTTGCCGATGATCGACGACTCGTCGCCCCCGGCGCCGCACGCCGCCGCCGTCAGGGCGAGGGCGGCGAGCCCGGCGATCACGACCCTTGCGCGCATCGCTCAACTCCCTTCCAGCGTCAGCGGTATTCCAGCAGGCGGGGCCGTACCCCGACGAAGATCAGCACCACGGTGAGCAGGATCGCGCCGGGAAGCGCGTAGTCCCAGCCGGTGAGCGCCCGGTCGCCGTCCGCGATGGCCGCGTCGAACGTGCGCCGGTGCATGTCGGTGAGCCCCACCAGCGCCGTGTCGTACTCCTCGAAACCCCGGCTGAGCTGGCCCATCTGGAAGCGGATCGCCTGGCCGGTCTGCCGCGACGCGCTCAGCGCCCGCAACTGCCGGTCGTACTGCTGGAAGCTTTCGTAACGCTCCAGAGTGGTCGTGAGCAGCGCTCGCCGGTCGCCCACGCCCGCGCTGCGCGCCTCGTCGCCGAGGAAGCCGAGGAAGGTGATCTTCCCGGGGTACTCGCCGAGTATCCCGCGCAGCCCCGCGTAGTACTTGTCGAGGTTTCCGGCCGGGGTGTAGAGCACCGACTGCGACTTGTCCAGGTACACCTGACCGTAGGTGTCGGCCCGCTCGGGGTCGAGCAGGAAGCGGCTCTGGTCGCCGTGCAGGCTGTTGCCGATCGCCCGCGCCCTCGACAGCGCGAGCACCGAGTTGAACCCGTCCTCCTTGGCGGTGCGCAGGTTCTCCGCCTCCCGTTGGAGCAGGCCTGCCGCGAGCCCCACGAGCAGGGTCACCACGACCGTGGCGGCGAGCAGCGCCGGGTTGAGGATGCGGCGGAACCGCCGGGCAAGGTAGATCTGCAGCCCGACCAGCACGACCAGTGCGACCACCCCGACGACGCCCACGGCGACGCCGCCGTTCAGCACCGCCGCGCGCTGCTCCTCGTAGGTGCGGCGCACGATCGAGCCGCTGTCCAGGGTGAGGTTGTACGCCTTGGGCAGCAGGTCGTACCGCATCAGGTCGGTGGCCTGCCGGTACAGCTCGATGACCTCTTGGGGCGGCGGCCCGGCGGCGTGGTCGGCCTGGTCGTTGAGGAGCAGCGCCTGCGCGGCGAGTTGCTCGTAGCGGCCCAGGCCATTCAGCAGCGCGCGTACCGTCTGCCGCTCGATGGCGTCCTCGCGGGCGAGGTCGGCGGCCTGCAGCACGGCCCGGGCGGCCTCGGCGCGGCGCTGCTCGTAGCGGGCCATGGACGCCTCACGGCCGCCGCCCAGCCGTTCCTCGCCGACCAGCAGGATGTTGGCGATCTGGGTGTCCATGTCGCTGAGCGCGTAGTACAGGTCGGCGGTCGCCACCACCTGCGGGCCCGCGTCGTGGCCGATGATCCGCAGCCCGTCCCGGGCGTCGCCGATCGCCATCGCGGTCACGCCGAACAGCGCCAGCACGGCGACCACGCCCGCCGCCGTCCAGGCGCGGATGCGGCCGGGCACCGTCTGCAGGCGCAGGCGGCGACGCGGCGCGCGGCGTCGGCCCGGCGGCCTGGCCTGCGGCGCCGTCGCCGGGGGAGGGGCCGGCGGGACCGCCTGGGCCGGGGGCAGGACGCTGGTCGTCATGGCAGTTCCTCCGCCCGATCCCGGCCGGACCGGTCAGCCCTTGCGCAGGACGAGGACGGTCCACGCGCCGAGATAGACGCGGTCGCCGTCCGTGACCGGAATCGGCACGTTCGTGGCGATGGGATCGGGTGATTCATTGATTTTCGTTCCGTTGGCCGAGCCGGGGTCGAGCAGTGTCCAGGATCCGTCCGGCTGCGCGACCAGGACGGCGTGCAGGTGGGAGATGCCGGGATCCTCCGGCACACCGCTCAGGTCGATCTCCGGGGTGATGCCCCGGGACCGGCTGCGCCGCCCGATGCGTATCTCGCCGCCGATCAGGGGGAAGAAGCGTTCCGGACAGTACGGCGGAAAGGCGATCTTAGCGGCGTCCGGCCCGCCTTGGGCGACGACGGAGTCGTAGTAGCGGCGGTCGGCCGACGCCACCACGTGCCACCCGGTGTGCCCGGCGGGCGGGTGACCGGCGCCCGGCTGCTGAGCGCTCGGATGGCCGCCGCCGGGGTAGCCCGATCCAGGGTGGCCTGTGCCGGGTTGTCCCGTTCCGGGGCCCTGCATATAGCCGGAGGGGAAGCCGCTCGGGGCCCCGCCCGGCGGCGGCCCGTATCCGGGCGCGCCCGGAGGGCCGCCACCCGTCGCCGGGGCATAGCCACCGGTCCCCGGAGCGTAGCCACCCGTCGGCGGAGCATAGCCGCCGGTCGCGGGGCCGTACCCGCCGGGCGCGGGGGCCGCGGTGGGTGCCCCGAAGTTGCCGCTGACCGGGCCGAAGCCGGGCGTGCCCGTGGCGAAGTCGTAGCCGCACTCCTCGCAGAACCTGCCGCTGCGCGGGGTGCCGCAGTCGGGCTCGGGGCAGATCTCGACGCCCGCCGCCGCGCCCGACCCCGGCCCCGATCTCGGCCCTGGTCCCGGCCCCGATCCCGGCACGGACCCGGGGCCTGACGCCGAGCCGGACGCGGGTGCCGCGGAGGGCCCTGCGGCCGGCGCGGCCTGACCGGCGTCGATCTGCAGCCCGCAGACGTCGCAGTAGTCGCCGGAGTCGGAGTCATGGCCCGAGGGGCAGATGGGCATGCGTACTCCTTCTATCCCTCGTCGGGATCCTTGCGGGTGCGCACGGTGCGCACCGAGCCGACGTCGAGGGCGATCTGCGACGCCCGGTCGATGTTGGGCTTGAGCCGCGCCGTCCCGGTGGCCGCGTCGTAATCGATCACCCGGTCGAGCAGCTTGGCCGTGCCCTCGTTGCCGGACTCCTCGGCGAGGGTCCGGGCGCGGCCGAGCCGGGCGGTCGCGGTCGCGAAGTCGCCGTCCTTGTGCGCCTGCAGGCCGCCCTGGATGAGGTCGGCGAGCTCGGCCTGGCCGGTGTAGTGGGCCACCCGCGGGTTGATCCGGGTGGACTGCGCCGGGTCGTCGGACCACTGGGCGAGGATGTTGCCCGCGGCGAGCTGTGTGCCCAGGTCCGGCTGCACCAGCTTCACCCAGGCCGCCCGCATCTCCTGGCCGACGGCGCCGGGCGGGACCTCGACGCAGATGTGGTACTCGCGCACCTCGCGCCCCCACGCGCCGGTCGGGTAGTCGCCCGCCTGCGGCCCGGCGTCGGTACGCCGCCCGGTCAGGTCCTCCAGCGTCGGCGAGACCTGCTTGACGAACTTCAGCTTGGCCGCCTGCGGCGTCCACACGCGCAGCGCCACGTCGGCGACCGCCTTGCCCATCGCCTGCTGCGCCATCGCCCGGAAGTCGGCCTCCAGGTCCTTGGCGTCCGGGATGTCCTGCACGCTGCCGAGCAGCACCGAGGCGACCTTGCGCAGCTCGGCGACCTCCCAGCCGGTGCCCACGCCGCGGCAGTCGCAGACGAACTTGCCCTGGCAGTAGGCGAGGGCGGCGTCGAGCTGCGCCGCGGTCTCGTGCTGGTTGTGGCCGTCGGTGAGCAGGATGGCGTGCCGGATCGCCCCCGCGTACGGGGCGAACAGGTCGGCGGCGAGCCGCAGCCACGATCCGATCGCGGTGCCGCCGTCGGCGATCAGCCGGCTGACGGCCTGCTTGGCGGCGTCCCTCGTCGTCGCCGTCATCGTGGCCATCTCCTTGCGGGACGGGTAGACCATCGTGGCCTTGGTCGTCCCCGCGATGATCGCGAAGTGCACGCCGTCGCGCAGCGTGTCGATCGCCGCCTGCGCCGCCTTGCGCGCCTCGCTGATCCGCTCGGTGGCCATCGAGGTCGAGGTGTCGATGATGATCACCTCGGCGGCCTGGGCGGCCCCGGCGACCGTCTCCAGCGGCCCGGTGGCCTCCACGGTCACGATCGCGTTGACCTCCTGACCGCCCACCGGAAGGTATTTGTTCTGGTCAACCCGGATCGTGAACTGTGCCTGCTCGCTCATGCCGTCTCCTTGCTGGACGCCGTGAGCCGGACGCCGCGCCGGCTTCGCCCGCTCATGGCCGCCTTCCTGTAAACGGGATCACCAGAACGGTGATGTTGTCGCGCCCGCCGGACTCGATGGCCATGGTCACCAGGGTCCGGGCCGCCCCCAGGGGATCGGTGGCGGCGTCGGGGACCGCGTCGGCCAGCGTCGTCGCGTCGGGGTAGTAGTTCCACAGCCCGTCGGAGCAGACGAGCACCACGCCCGGCCCCTCCGGGGCGAACTTCTGCACATGCGGGGTGACCTCGCCGGCGTCCGCGCCCAGCCACGCGGTCAGCACGTGCCCGAGCCCGGCGTCGTCCCGGGTGAGGGCCGCGCTGCCCGGCCCGGCGAGCCAGTACGCCCTGCTGTCGCCGACCCAGCCCACGGTGACGTGCTCGGCGCTCACCACCGCCGACACCAGCGTGCACGCCGGCGCCTCGTACTCGGAGGCCGCCAGGCCCGCCACCGCCTGCGCCGCCGCCTGGACGGCCCGCCCGGTCGCCGCGACAGGTTCGATGCCCTCCCGCAACTGCTTGGCGAGCACCGCCGCCCCGATGTCGGCCGCCGTCTGCGACGCCTCGTCCGGGCGCGGCGAGGTGGACACCCCGTCGCACACGATGCCGACGATCGTCGGCGCGGAGTCGTCGCCGACGTGGGTCAGGGCCATCGCGTCCTCGTTGCGGCTGTGCCGCAGGCCGCGGTCGCTCACCCCGGCGACCCGCGTCGCACCCGCGACATGATCGATCTCGATGTGGTCGCGGCCGCTCGGCTGCCGCACGCCGCACCGCCCGCAGTAGCCGTCCGGATCGACCGCGCCCGCGCCGCACACCGCGCACAGCTCCGCGCCGAGCGGGGTGCCGCACTCCTCGCAGTACTTCTCCCCGGGCAGGCCGGGCTGCGAGCACACCGGGCACAACGCGGCCATCAGACCCACGTCCTCGGCCGCACCGCGTTGGCCCGGTCCACGAGCTCGCGGCGCTCCTCCACCACCTGCGAGGCCCGCGCCATCGCCCGGTAGACGCGTTCCAGCTCCCGCCGTACGCCGGGTTCGGTGAGCGGCACCCCGAGCAGCGACGCGCCGTTCGCGCGCCCGGACGGGCCGGATGAACCGGACGGGCCGGACGTCAGCCAGCTCAGCGCCGTCCGCAGCACCTCGGCCGCCATCTTGTTGCGCCGCCCGGCGTCCAGGCCGATGTCGGCGAGCCGCTGCCCGGCCACCACCAGGTCGTCGGCGGCGAGGCGGGCCGCCTCCCGCCCTCGTACGGCGATGGCGACCGTGGCCATCTGCGCCGCGATGCGATGGCTGGAGGACGGCGGCACCTCGTCGAGGATGCGCGTCGCGCCCGCCGGATCCCCCTCCGCCAGCCGCGTCCGGGCCAGCCCGAACGCCGCGCTGACGAAGGAGTGGTCGGTGCGCCACACGGTCTCGTACAGCCTGGCCGCGCCCCGCACGTCCCCGGACCGCTCGCGGGCGAACGCCAGCGCCAGCTTCGTCGCCTCCTCGCCGGGCATCCGGCTGTACAGCTCGTCGAAGATCCGCACCGCCTCGGCGTCGGCGCCGGTGGCGAGCGCCCGCACCCCGTGGTACCAGTAGGGCCGCCAGTCCCACGGCCGCTCCTGCGCCACCCGGGCGAGCGGCTCGTCGACGTCGGCCCCCTGGCCCTGCTCGATCAGCACCCGGGCGAGCGCCAAATCGGTCTCGGGCGACCGCACCGGGGCCTGCCGCAGCGCGTCCACCAGCTCACGCGGGTTGCGCGCGGTGAGCCCGGCGAGGAACGAGGCGGCCGGATCGGCCGGGTCCACCAGCGGCACCGGCAGCGCCGCCACCAGGTCGGCCGGGTCCAGCGGCGCGAACACCGTCGCCGACTCCTCGGGCGCGAGCTCGGTCCCCGCCGCGGTGCGCTCGGGCCCGAACAACTGCGACAGCGCCGGGTACGGCCGGCCGTCCTCGTCGGCCCGCACCTCCCGCAGCACGCCGCGCAACTGGTCGGACATCTCCCCGGCGTCCTGGAACCGCAGCTCCGGATTCGGATGCGTGGCCCGCAGCAGGAACCGGTGATAGGACTCGTACCGGGCGAGCGGATACGCCTGCTCGGGCGGCGGCAGCGGCATGGCCCCGTCCCGGGTGGCCGGGCTGAACGGGAAGCTCAGCACGGCGAGCGTGCGCCCGACGGTGTGCAGGTCGGAGGAGACCGACGGCGCGTCCTGGCCGATCTCGGGGGCCTGGTAGCCGATCGTGCCGTAGATCGGGCTGTCCATGTCGTCCACGCGCCGGACCGCGCCGAGGTCGATGAGCTTGAGCTGCTCCTCCACCTGGATGACGTTGGCCGGCTTGAGGTCGCAGAACAGCAGGCC
The DNA here is from genome assembly GCF_040678635.1 of Thermopolyspora sp. NPDC052614. Taxonomy (NCBI): domain Bacteria; kingdom Bacillati; phylum Actinomycetota; class Actinomycetes; order Streptosporangiales; family Streptosporangiaceae; genus Thermopolyspora; species Thermopolyspora sp. NPDC052614. The sequence goes on along the minus strand of NZ_JBFATZ010000017.1, from coordinate 23,876 downwards.
CCGGTCGTGCAGGTAGGCGAACGCGCGCAGGATCTCCAGCACGTACGCGATGGCGTGCCCCAGCGGCAGCGCCTCGCTGTTGCCGGACTCGCGCAGCCGCCGCCGCAGCAGGTCCTGCAGGGACTCGCCGCCGACGTACTCCATCACGATGTAGCCGACCATCGCGTGGGTGCTCGGGTCGGGATGCTGCACGAAGTTGATGATCTTGACGATGTTCGGGTGGTCGACGCCGATGAGGAACCGGCGCTCGGCCTCGGCGGCGGCGAGCGCGTCGGCGTCCAACGTGTCGAGCAGGCCCTTGAGCACCACCCAGCGGCCGTCGAGGTTGCGGTCGGCGGCGAGGTAGATCCAGCCGAGGCCGCCGTGCGCCAGGCAGCCCTTCACCTCGTACTGCCCGGCGACCAGGTCGCCCTCGCGCAGCTTGGGCGTGAACGAGAACCGGGTGCCGCAGTGCGGACAGAAGCCCTCGGTGCGGCCGGGCCGGTCGCCGCGGGAGCGCCCGACGGGCTTGCCGCACTGGGGGTTGTTGCAATACCGCTTGTCCTCGGGCACCTGCGGGTTCCGCATCACCACCTGCGCCGGATCCCGGTACGGCACCGGCGGCACCTCGACCAGGCCGGCGCCGAGCATGCCCCGCCGCGAGCGGGTGCTCGTGCTGGTGCGCCCCGAGCCGGTCGGCCGGGTGCCGGGGGCGGTGAACGGCGCGGACGGGAAGGGCGCGGAAGGGAAGGGCGCGGATCCGGGCGGCGTCGACGGCACCGAGCCGCCGGGGGAGGGCGGAGACGGCGGCGGAGGCGGATACGGCGCGGCCCCGCCACCCGGGCCGCTCACGGGAGGGCCCGACGGATGGCCGGCCGGTTGCGCGGATTGCATGGTCGGTGCGTTGTGCGTCCCGGCGGGGTGCGCGTACGCGCCGCCGTAGGAGCCGCCCTGGCCGGACCCCTGGGCGGAGTGGGCCGGCCCGCTCGGCTGGACGGGCTGGGCGGGAGGCGCCATGCCACAGGTGTCGCAGTAGCCGTCCTGCACCGTGCCCGCGCAGCCGGGCTGCATGCACTGGCCCATCAGTCCGCTCCGATCGCTCGTAGTGCCCGCTGGTAGCCGGAGACCGCGCGGGTCGCCTGGCGGAGGTCGCAGGGCGCCGTCCACAGCAGGTCGCGGGCCTGCCGGAAGAGCCGCAGCAGTTCGGGGTGCTCGGCGATGCCTTGGCGCAGCGCCTTGGCCCGGAACGCCTCCAGCCGTCCGCGCAGCTCGTCGCGCCGCTCAAGCAGCGCGTTGATCGCCTGAGTCGCCTCCCGCGCCTGCCGCAGCGCGTCGGCCAGGGCGCGCTCCAGGTCGGCCACCCTGCGCGCCACCTCGGACCAGTCCCCGGCGGCGGGCGTCGCGCGCAGGGCCGCCAGCCGGTTTTCCAGCGCGGCCGCCTGGTCGGGGAGGTGCGGCAGCACCGGGGAGTCGATCTTCACCAGGACGCGGTCCCGCGCCGCGCGGGCCTCGTCCTCGGCGGCGCGCACGGCCGCCACCCGGTCCCGCATGGCGCGGACGCGCGCGTCGAACCCGTCCCGTACCCGGACCGCGTGCTCCAGGTGGTCGCGGCGGGCGGCGAGCGCGGCGCCGACCCGCTCAAGCGCGCTGACATCGACCGCGTCGCCGGAGACGAACGACAGCGGGTCGCCGCGCACGAGCTGCCGCAGGTCCGCCAGCTCGCGGCCGAGGCGCTCCAGCTCGGGGTCGGCGCCGCCGAGCGCGGTGAGCAGGTTCTCCGCCGCGCGCCGGGCCGCGTCGGCCTCCTCCACCTTCGGCAGCAGGGCCGTCCAGGCGTCGTCGGCCGCCGCCACCGCCCGCGCGACCTCCTGGTAGGCGGCGTCCATGCGGGCGACGACCTCGTCGAGGGTGATCCGCTCGCCCACGGCGCGGACCAGCGAGCGCCGCTCCACCGGCACGTCCTCGGGCTTCAGCTCGACCGACGCCCCGGTGAGCAGCCGGTTCAGCTCGGCCAGCGCCTCCGCGCCGGGCCGGGAGCGCTCGGCCCGCAGCCGCTCGGCCTCCTCGACGACCTTCCGGTAGGCGTCGAACAGCCACCACAGCGTCGCCAGCCGCGTCCGCGTCTCCTCCCAGCGCCGCTGCGTCGCGCCGCTCAGCTCGGCGCCCTTGAGCAACTGGTGGCCGGAGTGTCCTTCCAGGTCGAGCAGGTCGTTGGAGATCCTGTCACGCTCGGTCCGCCGCAGGTTGAGGGCGTAATCGACCCCCTCAAGGCTCATCGGCGGCCCGCCATGACCAGAACTGCTCGTCAACGCCCTTCGTGCCTCCCCCGGACCTGGACGAGAAGGACCCGCACCCCGCAGGAGAAGTGTCCTCGTATTCCCATTCTTTTCACAACCCGTAATCGCGCGAGCGGCTCGGCCGATCGTGTCCAAAAGGTGATCCCATCAGCGCGGATTCCCGGCGGACCCATTTCCGGGGGACGCCGGGCGACGGACGAAACGCTATCCGTGATCTCCGGTACTGCGTCGGCCGGGGCTGGATCATCGTTCCGGCCGCGCCCTTCTCCGCGGCGGGCCCGTACGCCGTCACGATGGCGTGCCGGGCGGGCGCATACATCGCCCCCGGCCGGGCAGGCGGGGCTGTCGGTACGGCCCACGCCTCGGGGCGCTCGCGGCACCGCCAATGCCGTGGCCCGTCGGTGGCTCCGCGGGTGGTGGGCCCGCGCGCACGAAGTTGAGAAGGGGGAATCATGCTTGAAGGCAAGACGATAGCGTTTCTCGTCGCCCCGGAGGGCGTCGAGGAGGTCGAGCTGACCGAGCCGTGGCAGGCGGTGCGGAACGCCGGAGGCACACCCCGGCTGATCTCCACCCGCCCCGGCGAGATCCAGGCGTTCAACCACCTGGACAAGGGGGACCGCTTCCCGGTCGACGGCGTCGTCGGCCAGGTGGCCGCCCGGGACTTCGCCGGGCTCGTGCTGCCGGGCGGCGTGGCCAACCCGGACTACCTGCGGACGCGGCCCGAGGCCGTGCGGTTCGTGCAGGACTTCTTCCAGGCCGGCAAGCCGGTCGCCGCGATCTGCCACGCGCCGTGGACGCTGATCGAGGCCGACGTGGTGCGCGGCCGTACCCTGACGTCCTGGCCCAGCCTGCGGACCGACCTGCGCAACGCGGGCGCGACCTGGCAGGACGAGGAGGTCGTCGTCTGCGACGCCACCCCCGCCACGCTGGTCACCAGCCGCCGGCCCGACGATCTGAAGGCGTTCTGCCAGGCCGCCGTGGACGCCTTCGCCGCTTGACGTGACCGACCGTGCGGGCCTGGGGTGGATGCGGACCATCCCGGGCCCGATTAACGGTCGGTGATCCGATGCCCCTTGTTTGTAGGCGATGTAGCTGATCTGTCATGCTTTCCGAGCGGAGGCGACGGCCTCCGGTGGGCTACGGAAGAGCGTCATGACAGAGGTCTTCACCCTCGGAGAGGCACTCGGCGTCGTCTCCGCCGACCGGCTCCGTCACGACCTGACCGCCCGCCTGGACATCGCGGGCCCCGAACTCACCACGGCGATCGGGCTCACCAGGCTCGGGCATGCGACGACCTGGCTGGGGCGGGTCGGCGACGACGAGATCGGCGCACGCGTGCTGACCGTGCTGCGCGGCGAGGGCGTGGACGTCTCCCACGTCCGCGTGGAGAGCGACGCGGACAGCGGGATGATCCTGCGGCAGCGCCGCATCGGCCGCTCGCGGCACGTCATCCACTACCGGTACGGCTCGGCCGGATCGCGGCTTTCCACCGGCGACGTGCCCGCCGACCCGATCAGGGCCGCCCGGGTCCTGCACGTCACCGGCATCACGGCGGCGCTGAGCGGCACCGCGTGGAGCGCCGTGCACCACGCCATCAAGATCGCCGCGGACGCCGGGGTGACGGTGTCCGTGGACGTCGCGCACCGTCCGGCGCTGTGGCCCGACCCCCGCGAGGCGAGGGAGGCGCTGACCGAGCTGGCGCACTCCGCCGACGTGCTGTTCGTCAACGCCGACGAGCTGCAGCTCATTCAGGACGCGATTGGAACGATCCGAGAGCTCGTGGTGACCAGGGGAGGCAAGGGGGCGAGCGCGACGGTCGCCGGCATGCGGTACGACGCCTCGGCGGCCCCCGTCACGGTCGTGGATCCCGGGGGCGCGGGGGCGTCCTTCGTCGCCGGCTATCTCAGCGCCCTGCTCGAAGGACTCCATCCCGCCGCCCGGCTGCGCCGGGGGGCCGCGCTCGCCGCGTACACGGTCTCCAGCCCCAGCCACTGGCAGGGCCTGCCCACCCGCGACGAGCTGCCGCCCGCCACCGTGAGCGCGTAAGCGCGTGCGCGTGCGCCGGGCGCGGGCTCCTCAGTCGCCCGTCGCCCCGCTCGGCCCCCGACCGGCCCACGTCCACGCGTAGCCGGGGTCCTCGCACGCCCCGGCGGCCTCGCCGAGTTCGAGCGGGCGGAAGGTGTCCACCATGACCGCCAGCTCGTCGAAGAACTCGATGCCGGCGCTGCGCTCGTACGCGGTCGGCAGAGGGCCGTGCGCGTAGCCGCCCGGGTGCAGCGAGATCGACCCCAGCCCGATGCCCGAGCCCTTGCGGGCCTCGTAGTCGCCGCCGCAGTAGAACATCACCTCGTCGCTGTCCACGTTGGAGTGGTAGTAGGGGACGGGGATGGCCTGCGGGTGGTAGTCGACCTTGCGCGGCACGAAGTTGCACACCACGAAGTTGTCGCCCTCGAACACCTGGTGCACCGGCGGCGGCTGGTGGACGCGGCCGGTGATCGGCTCGAAGTCGGCGACGTTGAACGTGTACGGATACAGGCAGCCGTCCCAGCCCACCACGTCGAAGGGGTGGTGCGGGTAGACGTACCGGGTGCCGGTGATCGTGCCGCCGCGTCCCCGATGCTTGACGAGGACCTCGACGTCGGCGCCGTCGGCGAGCAGCGGCTCGGCCGGTCCGTGCAGGTCGCGCTCGCAGTACGGGGCGTGTTCGAGGAACTGGCCGTACCGGGAGAGGTAACGCCGGGCGGGGCCGATGTGGCTGTTCGCCTCGATGACGTACGCCCGCACCGGTTCGCCGCCCGCGGGCAGCCAGCGGTGGGTGGTGGCGCGCGGGAGGATGACGTAGTCGCCTTGTCGTACGGACAGGGCGCCGAAGACGGTCTCCACGGTCGCCTCGCCGGACTCGACGTAGACGCACTCGTCGCCGAGGGCGTTGCGGTACAGCGGCGACGGCTCGCCCGCGACGACGTACGAGATGCGGACGTCCGCGTTGCCGAGCACCATGCGCCGCCCGGTCACGACGTCGTGCCGCTTGGCGTCCTCGACGGGGAACAGGGCGTGCAGCCGCAGGTGCCGGGGCCGCAGCGGGTGGTTCGGCTCGGTGTCGGCGTTCGGCGGCTGCCATGCGGTCGCGTCCACGATCGCGGACGGCGGGTGCCGGTGGTAGAGCAACGAGGAGTCGGAGCTGAAGCCCTCCTCGCCCATCAGCTCCTCGTAGTAGAGGCCCCCGTCGGGGCGGTGGTGCCGGGTGTGGCGCTTCGGCGGGACGTCACCGAGCAGGCGGTAGTACGCCATGATCATCTCCTCGGTCGTGTTCGGACCACGGGAAGGGCCTCGCGCTCCTCCGCGTCGTTGCATACCCGCGCGTCGGCGCGTACCCGTGCGTCCGCGGCCGGAGTCTTCGGCGGCTGGCTCATGTGACCGGATCCGCCCGTCGGTTCGCCCGTACGGCTGTGCCGCCACGCTGGGCAAACGCGTGATCGCGGCGGCCGGATGGCGAAGATCGTTCACAATCGGTCCGGCCAAAGCCAGCGAAGAGGCTAGATCGCCACACGTTCGCCCATAACATCGCCACAATCTCAATCGCAACGATCTCAAACCTGAGGGCGACCTGGAGGTTACCTGTGGATGACAGGCTGGTGTTCCGGGCATTCCAGGAATTCGATCTCCCCTTTCTGGATCGGCTGTCCACCGATCCGGAGGCGCTCGGGGCGTTCGAATGGCCCGGATTCATGGACGTACGCGCCCGGCGCAAACGGTGGGAGCGCGACGGCTACATCAGCCCGGAGTCGAGCGCGCTGGCCGTGGTGCTGTCCGACGGCACCGTGGCCGGCATCGCCACCTGGCAGGAGCGCAACCGGGGCGGCCCGCCGGGGGTGTGCTACGAGATCGGGCTGGCGCTGCTGCCGGAATATCGCGGAAAGGGCCTGGGTACGGCGGCGCAGCGCTGGCTGGTCGATCATCTGTTCCGGTTCACCACGGCGCACCGGCTGGAGGCGATGACCGACGCGGCGAACGTCGCCGAGCAGAAGGTGCTGGAACGCATCGGGTTCAAGCGCGAGGGCGTGTTGCGCGGCGCCGTCTTCCACAACGGCACCTGGCGCGACGAGGTGATCTACGGATTGCTCCGCGAGGAGGCCGCCGACCACCTGGCCTGACGCCGACGGCATCGCCCGGCTACGACGATCGACCGGGGGCCATCGGGGGCTATCGGGGGACCATTGGGGCACTGGGACCGGCCGTCGAGGCCGGCCGTGGGGATCGACATTGGGATCGCATGTCGCGGGGACGTATCGCTATCGCCATCTCGATGTAACACTAAAGCCCAAAAATCGGATCAATGGTCTGAAGGTAGACCAAAAGGGAGTCGGGCATGCCAGATGCGCTCACCGACGCACTGGGGATGGTCACGACGTGGGCCGGGTGCGAGGTCGGGCACACCGTGCTCAAAGGCGGGCTCAGCCACTACATCGCGCGGATCGACTCGGTCAAGGGGGAGCAGTGGGTGCTGCGCGTCCTCGACCCGCGGATCGCGGAGGCCGGGCTCGGCATCCCTTTGGAGCAGGAGATCGCCAACACGGTACGGGCGGCCGAGGCGGGGGTCGGGGCGCGGGTGCTGTGCGAGATGCCGGGCGCGCTGCTGCTGGAGTACATCGACGGGCGCACGCTCGACGCCGCGGCGGTCCGCGATCCGGCCCTCACGCCCGCCATCGCCGAGGCCTGCCGGACGCTTCACCGTGGCCCGCGCTTCGTCAACGACTTCTCGATCTTCCGCAAGCTCGACGAGTTGCTGGCGCTGTGCCGCCGCCACGACCTGGCGATTCCCGCCGGGTACACCGACTGCCTGCCGGTCGTCGCGGAGATCGAGGCCGCGCTCGCGGAGCGGCCGGGGCCGACGGTGCCCTGCCACAACGACCTGCTCGCCGAGAACTTCCTGCTCGCCGACGGGCGGGTGCGGATCGTCGACTACCAGCTCTCGGGGAACAACGACCCGGGGTTCGAGCTGGGTGACATCGCGGCCGAGGCGGACTACGACCCCGACCAGGTCGCCCGGCTGGTCCGCGCCTACCTGGACGACCCGGCGCCGGTGGTGGGGCAGGTGGACCCCGCCGAGTTCATCGCCCGCGTACGGCTCTACCTCATCGCGTCCAACATCACGTGGACGTTGTGGTTCGCCATCTACCACGGGCTGGTGCGACGCATGCCCGCGCCGACGGGTGTACGGCCCGAAGCGGCCACGGGCCTGGATGGCGCCGATAGGGCCGCTGGGGCCGCCGCGGGGGCGCAGGCCGGCGAGCCGGTGGACTTCGACTACGAGGCGGAGGCCGCCGATAAATTCGGCCAGGCCGTACGAGATCTGAACGATCCGGACTTCGGGCGGCTCATCGACGCCGTCCGGACGCACCACCCCCCGGCCACACGCAAGGAGGCTTGATGATGGCCAAGCCCGCTCCCACGCCAGATTCCACCGACGAGGACGCCCGACGACTCGCCCAACTCGGCTACCGGCAAGAACTCGCCCGCACCTGGAGCGGGTTCTCCAACTTCGCGATCTCGTTCTCCATCATCTCGATCCTGGCGGGCTGCTTCACCACCTTCGGCCAGGCCTGGAACAACGGCGGCCCGATCGCGATCTCGTGGGGCTGGCCGCTCATCTCGATCTTCATTCTGATCATCGGCTTCTGCATGTCCGAGCTGGTGTCGGCGTATCCGACGGCGGGCGGCATCTACTGGTGGGCGGCGAAGCTGGGCAGGCCCGTCCACGGATGGTTCACCGGCTGGCTCAACCTGATCGGCCTCATCGGCGTGACGGCGTCGGTGGACTACGGCTGCGCCACCTTCATGAACATCACGATCAACCGGTTCGTGCCGGGCTTCGAGATCTCGCTGCTCAACACGTTCATCCTGTTCGCGATCATCCTCATCCTGCACGGGCTGATCAACATCTACAGCCACCGGCTGATCTCGATCCTGCAGAATGTCTCGGTGTGGTGGCACGTCTTCGGCGCGGCGGTGGTCGTGCTGATTCTGATCTTCGGGCCGGAGCAGCACCAGTCCTTCTCCTTCGTGTTCACCGAGCGGATCAACAACTCCGGGTTCTCCGACTCGGCGTACTGGTTCTACGTGCTGCCGCTGGGCTTCCTGCTCACCCAGTACACGATCACCGGCTTCGATGCGTGCGCGCACGTGTCGGAGGAGACCCAGGGCGCGGCGAGGAGCGCGGCCCGCGGCCTCTGGCAGTCGATCTTCTACTCGGCGATCGGCGGCTGGATCCTGCTGCTCGCCTTCCTGTTCGCGGCCACGGACGTGGAGGCGATCAACAAGGCGGGGGGTTTCGTCGGGGCGATCTTCGACACCGCGCTGTCCCCGACGATGGCGACCGTGATCTTCGGCATCTCCACGATCGGGCAGTTCTTCTGCGGCATGAGCTGCGTGACGTCGATGTCCCGGATGACGTACGCGTTCTCCCGTGACGGCGCCATCCCCGGCTGGCGGCTCTGGTCGAAGGTGGACCGGAACCGGACCCCGGTCAACGCGATCGTGTTCGGCTGCACCTGGGCGCTGATCATCACCCTGCCGGCGCTGTGGGCGGCGCCCGGCGGGGCGCCGCTGGCGTTCTACGCGGTCGTGTCGGTCGCGGTCATCGGCCTCTACCTGGCGTTCCTCATTCCGATCTGGCTGCGGCTGCGGATGGGCGACCGGTTCGAGCCGGGGCCGTGGACGCTCGGCTCGAAGTACAAGGCGCTGTGCTGGATCGCGGTCATCGAGATCGCCGTGGTCTGCGTGTACTTCATCATGCCGCTGGTGCCCGCGGCCGTGCCGTTCAGCTCGGACTTCACCTGGACGGCGGTCAACTACGCGCCGATCGTGGTGGGCGCGGTGATGCTCGGGGTCATCCTTTGGTGGGTGGCGTCGGCGCGGCACTGGTTCACCGGGCCCCGCCGTACCATCGACGAGCCGGACGGCCTCGACCCGAAGTCCCTGGTCTGAGGCATCACCTTCGAACGGGTCCGGGGACGCACGCCTCCCCGGGCCCGCTCGGCCTCGGCCTCGTATCCACGAGCGCCCTACGACGCGGCCTCGAACGCGTCGGCCACCGCCTCGCGGACGGCCTTCATGTCCGGGGCCGCGTCGCCGAGCTCGCGGGCGATCGAGGTCATGTCGACGTCGGGCATGCCGCACGGCACCGCGTACGTCCACGGTGTCAGGTCGCCGTCCACGTTGAGGGCGAAGCCGTGGCTGGTGACGCCCCGGCCGGCCCGCATGCCGATCGAGACGATCTTGCGCCCGGTGTCGCGGGTCCACACCCCGGTGAGCAGCTCCGAGCCCTCGGGGGTCTCGCGGCGCTCGGCGGCGACGCCCAGCTTCTCCAGCGCGGCGACCATGCGCAGCTCGACCTCGCGGATGTAGTCGACCACGCCCTCGCCCGGATCCAGCTTGATGATCAGGTAGCCGACGAGCTGCCCGGGGCCGTGGTAGGTGAGCTGGCCGCCCCGCCCGGTGCGCACCACCGGGATGCCGAAGGCGGGGGAGGGCAGGTGCTCGGGCCGGGTGCGGGCGCCGACGGTGTAGACGGGATGGTGGCTGAGCAGCCAGAGCGTGTCGGGGATTTCGTCCTGCTGACGGGCCTTGACGAGCTCCGTCATGCGCTGCATGGCCTGCTCGTACTCGACGAGGTCGTCATCCTGGATCAGGTTCAGACGGCGTTCGCGCACGGTACCGCTCCTTCCGGACTCGGCCCAACCGGGGCCGGTCTCCGTATCAGAAGACTAAACGAGCGTGCGACCGCGCGAACCGGGGGTCCGGCGGGACCGGCGGCGTCCGCCCCCACGGGCGCGGCCGGTGCCGTGGTTCCTCACGCGGCGCGGCGGTAGATCAGGGCGGTGCCCTGCAGGACCACCTCGCCGTTCTGGTTGGTGACGGTGGCGGCGATACGGCTGATCGGCTTGCCCTCGCGGGCCGCCAGCACCCGGGCCTCCGCGGTGATCTCGTCGCCGGGCCGTACGGGGGCGCACACGCTCCAGTCCACCTTCAGGAACTCGCCGCCCGCCGCGGGCATCTCCTCCGCGACCAACGCGCCGAGCAGGCCCGCGGCGGCGATCTCCTGCGCCGCGTCCCCCGTGGTCACCTTTGTGGTACGGCGGAAACCGTCTCCCTCACGCATCGTCGTGCTCCCCGTTGATTCGCCTGCCAGGGATAAGCGAACTCCGTACCGCGCGAACGTTCCACGTCTTTGTACGGGTTCCGCGGCGAATGTTCTCCGGCTCTTGTTTCGCTAGCTCTTGTATCCGTACGGCGAGTGCTGGGGGTACTGAGGAAGCGGGCGCTTCGGCAGGATAAGCCACAGGATCGGGTAAATGATCAGTTGCGAGCCCGGAATCACGATCATGGTGACGACGAACAGAATCCGCACCACGGTCGGTGACCATCCGAGGCTCTCCGCGATACCCCCGCACACGCCGCCCAGGATCTTGTACTCGCGCGACCTATGCATCTTGCGCCCCTTTCTCCCCGTTTTGGGCTATGCATTAGGTGCAACGAACGGGAATTGCTCAGCGTTCCAGCATTGGGTCCCCGCCCTCGGCGGCGAGCCGGGACAGCCACGTGCGGGCCTGGTCGAGGTGCTCGTCGGTGAGCCCGCGGTCCCGATCGACCCCGACGAGCAGGAAATCGCCGACATCCGGATGTTCCCGCAGGTACGACACGTCGAGCGGCCCCACCGCGTCGTCGAACCACACGAAGGGCCGGTTCTTGACGAAGGCGGCCACGTGCGGGGTCTTGAACATCACGCCGCGGCTCGCGAACACGTCGCCGCCGAGTTCGACCACGGGCAGGCGGGGCAGCCCGACGCGGGGGCCGATCCACTGGTTGGCCAGATGTTCCCAGGTCGTCGCCCACGCCAGCTCCGCCCCCGTCTCCTCGGCGAGCGCGAGCAGCGCGGCACCGTGCCGCCGGTTGAGGAAGACGGTGTAGACCACGTCCTCCACGGTGACGTCGTATCGCCGGAAGCCGTGCTCGTGCCTGCCCAGGGGATTGAGGACGCCGTCGACGTCCAGCAGTAGCAGGGGCCGTTCTTCCATGCAGAACATGCTCACTCACGGTCGGGTTCCGCGTCCCGGAATTCAGGGGGTTCACAGGGACGCCAGTGACGGATGTCAAGCGAGGTCCCCTTTGACCAAAGATACGGCACCAACGCGAGCGTCCCGTGTCGAGGCTCATTTCACGGCGGCGCGAGCGCGCCCGTGATGATCCGGAACCGCCCCTCATCCGAGCCCTGACGCGCCCCCGAGACGCCCCCCTAACGCCCCCCTAACGCCCCCGGAACGCACGCTCGGCGTACCCCGATATCACCCCGGAAACAACGTGCGGACGTGGGATTTCGCCCGCTTGGGGGAGTCATATGTTGGTAGCCCCTGCCCCAGATGGAGTAACCGATGGAATTGGCCGCGCTTCAAGCGCAGCAGCGCCTGCTCGTCCGCCAGAAGATCACCCTGATGGTGAACCGCTACGTCGTACACGTCGAGGAGGCCGACGGCTCGGAGGGGCCGATGGTCGCCTTCGTCGAACAGAAGCGGCTGGCGTTCAAGGAGCAGGTCACCCTCTACACCGACGAGTCGCGCGGGCAGGTGCTCGCCGGCTTCAAGGCGCGCAAGGTGATCGACCTGGGCAGCGGCTACGACGTGGTGGACGACGCCGGGCAGCCGATCGGCTATTTCAAGAAGGATTTCCGCGCGTCCCTGCTGCGCTCCACCTGGCACCTGCAGCAGCCCGGTCTGCCCACCATCACCGGGCGTGAGCGCAACTTCGCGGTGAGCCTGGTGCGCCGGTTCATCGACGAGCTGTCGTGGCTGCCCTACCACTTCGACTTCGGGGTGGGCGCGCATTTGGCCTTCTCCGTGGAACGCAAGTGGAGCATTCGCGATCGTTACACGGTGACCATCAACGATCCGCGCCTCGACCGCCGCCTCGTCATCGCGATGGCCATCGCGCTGGACGCGCTCCAGTCGCGATGATCCCGGTCCGCGCCTCGGGCGGATGAAGGCGCGCCCGAGGCGCGGCGATCGTCGCGTTCCCGGTCCCGAGGGGGCGGACGGCTCAGGCGACGGGCAGGGGGTGGGCCGCCGCAGGGCGCCGGATTCCCATGCGCCACCTCCCCGCCATGTCGGCGTGATCATGTAGTGCGGCAGCCGGTGCGCGCGTACGGCCGATCTCCGCTAACCTCACCTGAGCGGAAGAGCCTCGCCCGGGTGTCGCGCCGGGGCGGGCGTGCGGTGAAGACCGCCGTGACGCGGTGCGCTCTGTCCGCAAGCACACGCATGGCCGCGAGCCGCTCACGTCCCCCCGACGAGGTTCTCGCGGTCCCGTTTCCGGAAGGTGTCGAGGCGTGATCGGCTGGTTCGAGGGATTGGTGCTGGGGCTGGTGCAGGGGCTCACGGAGTTCCTGCCGATCTCGTCCAGCGCGCACATCCGCGTGGTGTCGGCCTTCCTCGGCTGGGACGACCCCGGCGCGGCCTTCACCGCCGTGACGCAGCTCGGCACCGAGTCCGCGGTGCTGATCTACTTCCGCAAGGACATCATCAACATCATCTCCACCTGGATGCGCTCGCTGTGGACGCCGAAGCTGCGCACCGACCCGGCCGCCCGCATGGGCTGGTACGTGATCGCGGGCAGCATCCCGATCGGCGTGCTCGGCGTGACGTTCAAGGACACGATCGAGACCTCGCTGCGCGACCTGCGCCTGGTCGGCACCAGCCTGATCGTGTTCGGCCTGCTCCTGGCCGTGGCCGACCGCGTGGCCCGCAACGAGCTCACCCTGAGCCGGGACCTCGGCCTGCCGCACGCGCTGGGGTACGGCCTGGCCCAGTCCCTCGCGCTGATCCCCGGAGTCTCCCGCTCCGGCGGCACGATCAGCGGCGGCCTGCTCCTCGGCTACCGGCGCGAGGAGGCCGCCCGCTACTCGTTCCTGCTGGCGATCCCCGCCGTGCTGATGTCCGGCCTGTTCGAACTGCGGGAGATCGGCGGCGACCAGAGCCCCGCCTGGGGCCCCACCATCCTCGCCACCGTCATCGCCTTCGGCGTCGGCTATGCGGCGATCGCCTGGTTCCTGAAGTACATCAGCACCCACCGCTTCACGCCGTTCGTGGTCTACCGCGTCATCGTGGGCATCCTGATCATCGGCGCGGTCTCCTTCGGCCTCATCCCCGCCATCTGAGCCCCCGGGCCGCCGCCGACGGTGCGTAGCGGACTCCGCCACCCAAATGTCGGATTACGGCAACAAAGCAATGACTCTCCTATTACCATCTGATAACGGGGAGACCGCGGGGGCTCTCCCCACGGCCCGGCTTCCGGCGCGACCTCGCCCGTCGTCTTGGACGTGCCGCGTCTCCCGTACGGCGGGGCGTACCTGGGCGGCGCGATGACACGGGGACCTGCACCGGTCGCTGGGCGGTTGCGGCGAGAAGGACTTCATGACGGCCGGCGTCGGCGGCCGGCACGTCTACGTGTCCCCCGAACACGGTGTGGTCATCGCCAAGTCGATCATCACGTCCCCGCGCGGCCGGGTGGACAAGGCCGAGGCGCTGACCGTCTTCCGCGCGGTGGCCGCCGAGGTGGCCCGTACGCGCGTCGGGTGACCTGGCGTCTTCTCGCGGCGATTTCCTCGGATCTTTCTTGAGTCGGGATGAACCTTCGCCGCGCGGGTGCCGTATCACCGTTTGTGGACGGTCCCGACCCGGCAACTTCCGCAGACACGTCTCCTGGGCGTGACGCGGAGCGTCGTCGGCCGGTGCTCCGGCGGCCGACGCCGCCGGAGCGGTCCGGCACGGGCGTCGCGCGGGGGGATCGGCCGGCATACCGGGCGGTGCGGGCCGGGGTGAAGGACTCCTCCGGGCGCTCGGCGGGCTCTTCGCGGGCCCGCTGGGGGCCGCATACGTCCGCGAACGCCTTTCCGGGGACGCCGCAGGTCGGGCAGTCCTTGTTCCGGCTGCTGCGGGCCGGGCTGTTCGCGGTGGTGTGCGTGGCCGTGTCGCTGGCCGTGCACATGCTCGCCGGCGGCGGTTCCACCGTACGGCCCGGCGTGCTCGCCGCGACGGTCGCGTTGACCGCCGTGGGGGCGTTCGCGCTCGCCGGGCGGCAGCGGGGCTTCGGCGCGTTGCTGATCGCCTGTTTCGCCGCGCAGTACGGCATGCATCGGGTCTTCAGCCTGGCGGCCATCGAACCGGCTGCGGCCCTGTCGCACGATATGTCCGGCATGTCCGGCGCTGTGGAACTATCCGGGCATCAACACGGCGGCGGGCTCTGGCAGGATGTCGTGATGCTGGCGCTGCACGCGATGACCGCCATTGTGTCGGCGTGGTGGCTGGAGCGTGAGGAACGCGCCCTCGCCACGATGCTGCACCTGCTCGCCGTCTCGGCGTCCGGGCTGTGGGCCCGGCTCTCGCCGTCGCCGTCTCCCGTGGCCGTACCCGAATTCGTCCGGCTCCCCGTCTACGGACGGCCGGATACGGCCACGGTGCGCCTGCTGGCCGCCACCGTCTGGCGTCGCGGCCCGCCCCTCGGGCATCCCGTTTCCTGATCGAGCGCCCGACCTCGTGACATCGGCTCTCCGGTGCGGGGTCGGTCCCGCGCTCGCCCATGGGCCGCGCCCGCCTCGGCGCGCGGCCGATCCCGTCACGCCTTGATCAGCGGGTTGACCTCCGCCGCCGGGACAGGCCATGTCGCACGGGCCGCCTTCGCTGTCGCGATCGTCGGCTGTTTGCAATGACATCGCGCCCATAGCGGCGTCGAACCGGGCGATAGCGCCTGGCCAGGATCGTCGGCTTTGGCACGCTGACCGCCGCCGACGGCAGACGGACCGCCCCGGCCGCTTTGCCGTACGAGCCGGTCGGCGAACCGGGCACGCCCCGCGTCACCGGCGAGCGGTGCCCGAGGACGAAACCCTCAGCACGCCTAAAACCGGGCAAGCACCGCGCGGCATCAAGCCCGCGGATCACCGGCGTGACGGCCCCCGCACAACACATGCGTCCACCGACGCGTGCCTCAGCCGGAAACGGAGCCCTTCCATGACGACCACCACCGAAACCACGGACAGCCCATCCACCGAGCCGTCCACCCAGGCACCGCCCGCACGCGACACCGGTTCCCAGCGCTACCGGGCCGTCTGGCGCTGGCACTTCTACGCCGGACTGCTGGTGGCCCCCATCGTGCTCATCCTCGCCATCACCGGCTCGATCTACCTGTTCAAGGACCCTTTCGAGGCGTGGCGCTACAGCGACGTACAGACCCTGTCCGCCCCCGTGACCTCCCCCCGTCCCCTCTCCGAGCAGATCGCCGCCGCACAGGCCACCCGGCCGGGCGTTCTGGTCAAATCGGTGATCCCGCCGTCGGCGCCCGACCGCACCACCCGGGTGATCCTGGAGGGCGCCGAGTCCGGCCCGTACGCGGAGGGCATCTCGGTGTACGTGAACCCGGGCACCGCCAAGGTGATCGGCGAGATCGACGACTCGGCGACGTTCATGCGCGTCGTCCGCACCATCCACGGTGAACTGCTCGCCGGAACGGTGGGCGACCGCATCGTGGAGACCGCCGCCTGCTGGGCCCTCATCCTCACCGCGACCGGCGTCTACCTGTGGTGGCGCGGCCCCGCCCGCAAACGCACGCCCCGCCCCGCCCCTCGATCCGGCACCGCCCGCACCGGCCGCGTGGCGAGGTCCCGGCTGCGCCGCGTGCACGCGCTCACCGGCGTCTTCTCCGGCGCCATCGTCGTCTTCCTGATCATGACGGGCCTGCCCTGGTCCGGCGTCTGGGGCGACAACCTGCAGAAGGTCCAGACCGCCACCGGCTCCACCTCGCCCGACTCCGCCGCCTTCGCCCGCGAGTCCACCGTCCCCGCGAAGCTGTCCGGCGAGCTGTCCGACAACCCGGACGCCAAGGTCCCGTGGGCCGCCGAGCGCCTGCCGGTGCCCGAGTCGAACGACGGCGGTCACGCCGGCCACCATGCCGCCTCCGGCGGTCTCCAGCCGGGCGCGCTGCCCGTGGAGCAGGCCGTGGCCGCCGGGCGCGCCGCCGTCGGCCCGTGCGCCCCGCCCGACTGCACCATCAAGATCATGCTGCCCGACGGTCCCAAGGGCGTCTACACCGTCGTCAAGGAGTCGCGCGTCGATCCCGCCGCGGGCCGTACCGTGCACATCGACCAGTACAGCGGCCGGGCGCTCGTCTCCTTCGGCTGGGAGGAGTACGGCCTGATGGCCAAGGCGGTCGAGCAGGGCATCGCGCTGCACGAGGGCCGCCGCTACGGCGTCGTCAACCTGATCGTCATGCTCGCCGCCTGCCTGTCCCTGATCGCCCTCGTCATCACCGGCGCCTGGATGTGGTGGAAGCGCCGCCCCACCGGCCGCGTCGGCGCCCCCGCCCGCCCGACCGACCGCCGCACCACGCTCGGCGTGATCGCCATCATGGCGGTGCTCGGCCTGCTCTTCCCCCTCGCCGGCATCACCATGCTCGCCTTCCTCCTCCTCGACCTCCTGGTGCTCCGCCGCATCCCGGCCCTCCGCCGCGCCTTCGGCTGACGGCCGGCCCCTCGCCCAGCGGCGCCGACGCCGGAAGGCCGCGCCCGGCCCAGCGGCAGCACTGCCGGGCCGGGCGTACGGCGAGGCGTCGGCGTGGGCGCACGCCGGTGCGCGGGATCGCGAGACGGACGGGCGGGGCCGCGTACGGCCGTGCCCTCGGGGTACAGGCATTGCCCTCGGGGTACAGGCATTTCGGCGGGTCGGGCACGGGCGGAAGGCCCTGCGAGGGGTCTCACACGGCGGAATACCGTCGAAGGAGAGGGTGGGGTGCGCCCATGCCCAAGCAGTTGTCGAGCTGGCGCAAGCTGGCCGCCGCGGCCTGGTCGGCCCCGAGCGATCCGCAGTTCTACGGCGAGATGGACATCGACGCGGCCGCGCTGCTGTCCTACGTCGAGCGGACCCGGGAGGCGACGGGCATCCGGCTGACGGTGACCCACCTCGTCGGCCGGGCTGTCGCCCATGCGATGACCGTCGTGCCCGAAATACGGGTGCGGGCGGTGCCCGGCGGCCGGTTCCGCGAACGGGAGAGCGTGGACGTCTTCTTCATCGTCAACGTCGACGGCGGCAGGGAACTGTCCGGGGTGAAGGTGACGGACGTGGACCGCAAGACCGCCGCGCAGGTCGCCGAGGAACTCCAGGCCCGCCGCACGGCGATCCACGCGGGCGACGACAGCGACCTGGCCAGGGGGAAGGCGCTGCTGACCCGGCTGCCGTCGGTGCCGCTGCGGCTCGCGCTCAGGTTCGCGTCCTGGCTGACCTCGGACCTCAACCTGGATCTCGGCCGCTTCGGCATGCCGCGGCAGGCGTTCGGCGGCGCGATGGTGACCTCCGTCGGCATGTGGGGCGTACAGCGTGCCTACTCGCCGCTCGCGCCGTACTATCGCGTCCCGGTGCTGGTGCTCGTCGGCGCGGTGCACCAGCGGCCGGTGGCCGTCGCCGGTGAGGTGGTCGTACGCCCGATGCTCACCCTCACCGCGACCTTCGACCATCGCTACATCGACGGCTACCACGCGGCCAGGTTCGCCGACGCCGTACGCGACTACTGCGCCGACCCCACGCGGCACGAGCCCGCCCTGGCCGACCCGGAACCCGAACCCGGGCGGCGGCCTGGACCTCGGCCCGAACGGAGGCCCAAACAGAGCCCCGATCAAGGCCTCGAACCGAGCCCTGAACCGAGCCCCGAACCGAGCCCCGAACCAAGACCTGGGCAGGCGCGGAAACGGCGGCGCGGCCAGGACCCCGAACCGGCGCACGAGCCCGACGGCGACGGCCGACGCCGGAACAACGCGGCCCGAGGAGCCGCACGACGGCCCGGCCGCGCGGAGCCGAGCGCGCCCAAGAACCCGGCCCCGACCAAGAACCCCGGCGAAACCTGAGCGCCCCGGCGGAGCGGGTCCCTCACGCTCAGAAGGCGGATGGTGACGAGAGTGGCGCTTGGGTACGATCTGACACACCCAGCGGAAGTTAAACATTTCCCCAAAAGGGCCTGACGGCCCGTCCGGAGAATGACGAGTCAGGGCGCTGGGCGGAACAGGAGGCCTGGGCATGGCGGCATCGCCCGTCGGTGAGCGGGACCCGGAGACTCGCCTCCGGGAACTGGAGGCGATGCTTGACGCGATCGCCGACTACGCGTTCGTCAAACTGAACGCGGACGGCGAGGTCGTCGACTGGAGCCGCGGCGCCGAGACCCTGCTCGGCTACCCGGCCGACGAGATCGTGGGACGCCCGCTATCGATCTTCTACGCCGAGGAGGACCAGGCGGCCGGGCTGCCGGCCAGCGACCTGGCGAAGGCGGCGGAGACCGGCCGCGCCGAGATCGAGGGCTGGCGGGTCCGCAAGGACGGCCGCCGCTTCCGGGCGAACACGGTGCTCGCCCAAATCAGCGACGACTCCGGCGAGCCGACCGGTTTCGGCGTCGCGATCAGGGACGTCACCGAGAGCCACGCCGCCGAGGCGATGTTCCGCGGCCTGCTGGAGACGGCCCCCGACGCCGTGGTGATCGTCGAGTCCGACGGCCGGATCCTGCTCGTGAACCGGCAGACCGAGGTGATGTTCGGCTACGACCGCGACGAGCTGATCGGCGAGTCGGTCGAGATCCTCGTCCCCGAGCGCTTCCGCCCCCGACACAACGCCTACCGCGACGGCTACATCATCTCCCCGCAGACCCGCCCCATGGGCATCGGGCTCGAGCTGTACGGCAGGCGCCGCGACGGCACCGAGTTCCCGGTGGAGATCAGCCTGGGCCCGCTGGAGAGCGACCGCGGCACCCTGGTGTCGGCCGCGATCCGCGACGTCACCGAGCGCCGCGAGCAGGAGCTCCGCCTGCAACGCCAGCGCGACGAGATCATGGAGCTGTCCACCCCGGTCATCCAGGTGTGGGACAAGGTGCTGGCGTTGCCGATCATCGGCACCCTCGACTCGCTGCGTGCCGCCCGGCTGACCGAGGGCCTGCTGGAAAAGATCGCCGAAAACCAGGCCGAGGTCATCATCCTGGACATCAGCGGCGTGCCCACGATCGACACCCAGGTCGCCCAGCACCTGCTCAAGACCGTGCAGGCGGCCACCCTGATGGGCGCGGCGAGCATCCTCAGCGGCGTCCGTCCGGAGACCGCCCAGGCCATGGTCCACCTGGGCATCGACCTCGGCCGGCTACGCAGCCGCAACACGCTGCGCGACGCGCTCCAGCTCGCGCTGCGGATCGTGGCGGACCGGGCCGGGGCCGCCCAGGCCGCCGCCGACACCCTCATGGGGCAGCGGCGGCCATGAACGAGATCTACCCGATCATGAGGATCGGGGACACGCTCCTGATCAGCCTGCAGGGCGAGCTCGACGACGCCACCGTCTTACGCATCGAGGACCAGCTCGCCAAGGAGGTGGCCCGCACCGGGGCCACCGGCACGCTCATCGACGTCAGCGGTCTGATGATCGTCGACTCGTTCATCGCCCGGGTGCTCACCCGAGTCGTCGGGATGATCCAACTGCTCGGCTCGTACGCGGTGATCGTCGGCATTCAGCCGGCGGTCGCGATCACGCTGGTGGAGCTGGGCGTCCCGATGGGCCATCTGCACACCGCGCTCAATGCCGAGCAGGGCATGGCGCTGCTGGGCCGGCTGCGTGACGATGGCGGCCGAGCTTACTGACGCCGAGGCGGTGGTCCTCACCGTCTCCGCCGAGTCCGACATGATCCTCGTACGCCAGGTGCTGCGCACAGTGGCCCAACGCGTCGGCCTCGGCCTCGTCGACCAAACGAAGATCATCACCGCGGGCAGCGAACTCGCCCGCAACATCCTCACCTACGCCACCGGCTCACGTGGCACGGTCCGCATCGAGGAGGTGCGGAACCGAGGCAGGCGAGGCGTGAAGGCCACCTTCAGCGACGACGGCCCCGGCATCCCCGACATCGACCAGGCCCTCACCGACGGCTTCAGCACCAACCGCAGCCTCGGCCTCGGCCTCCCCGGCGCAAAACGCCTCTGCGACGAAATGACGATCACCTCCGCCGCCGGATCCGGCACAACGGTGACGGTCGTCAAGTGGGCGCGTTGAGCGTGGGCAGGTCCGTCGTCGGGGGCCGTGGGTGGTGGGATGCGGGTTTTGATCCTGCGTGTCGATGTGGCGGTTGCGGTAGCCGAGCGGGCACGCCGCCCGTGAGGCGGTCCGCCGCCGTCGGGGGCGAGCGGGGGAGCCGGATCGCGATGAGGATCGGCGGCGCGGCGGCGGGTGGCGTCGAGTGGGGGAGTTGATGGTCGAGGCGGTTCATCGCCGTCACGATGTGCGGGCGGAGGAGGATGTCGGCGCGTTGCGCCGGGCGGTCGCCTCGATGGCCGGTCGAGTGCCCGGGCTGCGGCTCGGCGAGCCGGAGCTGGCGGCCACCGAGCTGGCCACGAACCTCCTGCGGCACACCACCGGCGGCGGCTACGTGCTGTGCCGTGAGGCCGACGGGGGCATCGAACTGGTCGCCGTCGACCACGGGCCCGGCATGCGGCCGGGCGGCGTGCCGCCCTGGGCGATCGCACGCGGCGGCGACGCGCCCCTGCCCCGGTCCGGCGGCGGTGGAGGGCTCGGCGTCGGCCTGGCCGGGGTGCGCAGGCTGTCCTCGGTCTTCGACTGCTACGCCTCCCCCCATGGCAGCGTGGTCCTCGCCCGGGTGGGCTCCGCCGTACCCCCGGCGGACGCGTCCTGGCGGTGGGGCGGGGTGAACGTCCCGCGCGGCGGAACCGGCGAATCCGGCGACGCCTGGGCCGTGTCGCCCGGCCCCCGGCTGGGCGCCCTCGTCGTCGACGGCCTCGGCCACGGCCCGGCGGCGGCGGAGGCGGCCCGCGCGGCCGTGACCGAGTTCGGCCGCGGGTATCTGACCGACATCGAGGCGTTCGTACGGCGAGCCAACGAGGCCATGCGCGGCACCCGCGGCGGCGTGCTCGGCGTCTGCCTCATCGAGCAGGGACGAGACGAGCTGACCTTCGCGGGCGTCGGCAACATCACCGGCCGGGTGATCGTCGGCGGCGTGAGCGAGCGTCTGCTGGGCCGCGGCGGCACCCTCGGCACCCAGGCGTACCTGCCCTCCGCCCACCCCACCACGCACCGCTGGGTACCGGGAGCCGCCCTCGTGCTCGCCTCGGACGGAATCACCAGCCGCTGGGACCCGCTCGCCTACCCGAACCTGCTGCGCCGCCACCCGACGGTTGTCGCGGCCACGCTGGAGCGAGACCATGGTCGTGGCACGGATGACGCGACCGTGCTTGTCGTCCAGGACACGCGGGCACAGGATAAGGCGGGCGGGATTGACAGGGAGCGGTGACGTGAAGCGCGCAGACCATCCCGAACTCGCCGAGGTGCTCGAAGCGCTCGCCCGGCGGGAGTCCGAGCTCGATGCCGACCGGCGGACGATCGCCGCGCTCAACGCCGAGCTGGAGGAGACCAACCGCGGCCTGATCGCGCTCCACGCCGAGCTGGAGGAGGCCCGGCAGGCGGAGGCCAGGCTGGCCGCGATCGTGCAGTCCTCCGACGACGCGATCTTCGCCCTCAGCCCGCACGGCGTGATCCAGACCTGGAACCCGGCCGCCGAGCGTCTGTTCGGCCACCGCGAGCGGGACGTCGTCGGGCGGCCCGTGGACGTGCTGGTCCCCGAGGAGTCGCACGGCATGTTCGGCGGGGCGCTGGAACTGGTCCGCGACGGCGACCGGGCGGGCCACTACGACGGCCGCCTCGTCCGCGCGGACGGCTCCCTGGTCGATGTGGCCGTGACCGTCTCGGCGATGCGCGACGTCGACGGCGCGCTCACCGGCTTCTCCGCCGTGGCCCGCGACATCACCGAGCGCCTGCGCATGGAGGCGGAGCTGGCCGCCGCCCGCGCCGACCGCGAGGTGATGGCCGACCGCGAGCGCATCGCCCGCGACCTGCACGACATGGTGATCCAGCGGGTGTTCGCCGCCGGCCTCGCGCTGCAGGCGACTGCGGGCATGGCCAAGAACCCCAGGGTGACCGCACGGCTGCACGACGTCGTGGGCGAACTCGACGCCACGATCCGCGAGCTGCGTACCGCGATCTTCGATCTGCACACCGCCCCGCAGGAGACGGTCAGCCTGCGGGCGCAGATCCTCAAACTCACCGCGGACGCGGCCGAGAACCTCGGCTACGCGCCGAACGTGAGCTTCGACGGGCCGATCGACAGCACCGTGTCGGAGGAGATCGGCGTCCACCTGCTGGCGGTCGTCCGCGAGGCGCTGTCCAACATCGCCAAGCACGCCCAGGCCACGGCCGCCGCGGTGACGCTGAGCACCGGCGACGAGGTGGTCCTTGAGGTGCTCGACAACGGGCGCGGCGTGGGCGCGACCACCCGCAGCAGCGGCCTGGGCAACATGCGCGAGCGCGCCAAGTCCCTCGGCGGCACCTTCGAGATCGCCGACCGCCCGGACGGCGGCACCCGCTTGGAGTGGCGGGTCCCCCTGACCTGAGCCCGTCGCCGACGCGGCCTCGTGCCCGCTTCCGCACCCCGCGTACGTCGGCGAGGCCGCCGGCGGCCCCCCGAGGCGAGGGCCGTTGCCCGTCGCCGTTGCGCCGCGCGTTACCACCATCATCCAGGCCACCCGCGCCGCCACCGACGGGCTGTGCCGGTCGACCAGATGCAACGCCAGGCGACGCCGTTAGGCACTCGCCTGGTTTGTGGTCAAGTCGGCTATTTCGGGTCCGCCGGTCTTGGCGCATGTGCCGCGTTGCACAGGCAGGTCAGCCTGGCCGTGTCACGGCTTGCCCAGCCTCGTTCATGGAGGTAACATACAACTGAACTTAGATGTTTCCTCTAGGTAGAGTGAGTGGAACGTCCGAGGAGGATCGGAGATGTTGCTGACGACCATCGACCCGTTCGTCCAGGAGTTCGAGCGCCAGTTCGACCGGCTGACCCGGCAGGCCTTCGGGTACGCCCTGGGCAACGGCGGCGTGATGCCGATGGACGGCATCCGGCGCAAGGATGACGTGATCCTGTACTTCGACCTGCCCGGCATCGACCCCGACTCGATCGAGGTGACCGTGGACCGCGGCGTCCTCAGCGTCAGCGCCCACCGTGAGGAGGACTACGCCGAGGACGACCGGGCGTTCGTCCGCGAGCGCGTCATGGGGAACTTCACCCGGCGCGTCTACCTGCCCGAGCACCTTGACAGCGAGCACATCGACGCCGGTTACGCCAACGGCGTGCTCACCGTCCGCATCCCCGTCTTGGAGAAGGCGAGGCCGCGGAAGGTCGAGATCCAGCGGGCCGACAGCAAGGCGCTCAACGCCTGAGCGGCGAGAAGCGGGAAGGGGGCCGGTGCCCACCCACACCGGCCCCCTTCCGCCGTTCATGTCACGCCCCGGCCGCCCCGGCCGCCTCGTCCAGCTCGGCCAGATCGTCCAGGGTGAGTCCGGCGAACCCGGCCAACTCGGTCGGCTCCGAGGGGAAAGGCTGTTCGGTCCAGATGCATTTGCCGTCGGGGGTGTAGCGGGTGCCCCAGCGTTGGGCGATGGCGGCGATGAGCTGGAGGCCGCGTCCGCCCTCGTCGGT